>NZ_FSRU01000003.1:0-600000 GCF_900142845.1 Paraburkholderia phenazinium | reverse complement strand
GCGCACCGATCGCCAGCGCGCCGTAAGTGGCAATGCCGTTCCACGAGATCACGCGCGCGTTGTGCGACACCCCCACGCGGCCGATCCCCCACAGAATGGCGCCGGTCCCGCACAGGCTCTCGCCGAAACCGAGCACCAGCCGGCTCAACACCAGCAGCGTCAGGCTGAGACCCGGCCAGTGCCCGCACAGCACGGCGAGCAGCAGCATCACGCCGCTCGTGCCGCAGCCGATCAGTCCAATGGCGACGGTCCGCTTCGGACCGAGCGTGTCGGCCGAGCGGCCGGCCAGCGCGCGCGAGGCGAGGGTGGCCAGGTACTGCACGCTGATCGCCGCCCCGGCGACGATCGCGCTGAAGCCCAGGTCGTCGTGGACATAGCCAGGCAGCACCGCGAGCGGAATGCCGATGGTCAGATAACAAATAAACGTGAAAAAAACGACCGGAATGATCTGCAGGGTGGTCGCAAATTCGCTGCGCGGTGTAGCGGTGTCGGCGGACATGGGGAAAACGAGACTTGAAATCGGCGGGAAGGCGTGATTTTCCCATGGAACCGATTCCCTTGCAGGACTTGCTTAATACTTTTTGCGCCAAAAATACGGTGCCGGATCGATATAAAGGACGGATTTCGGTGTCGCTTCACGCGCCGGGCTCGCTTAGATGGCGAATACCGTGGCTAAATTGCGGTATTTTGATAATAAATGCTGCAATTTAACGCATCTCATATAAGTGCACTTCGCTCCAAACCTGTCTCCTTATCGTCCCAACGATATGTCCCGCATGTGCCCTTCGCTATGGGTTGCAGATATTGACGGTGATAGCGTTCGAATCGTCACCGCAGCATTGTCCCCACGGACAGAACAACTCAAGAGTAAGAGACATGACCCAGCCGATTCGCTTCTACCACCGCAACGCGATCCGCGAGATCGCGAATGCGCCCGTCACCCGCACCGTGCTGCAGTACCTGCGTGAAGATGCCCACTGCACCGGCACCAAGGAAGGGTGCGCCGAAGGCGACTGCGGCGCGTGCACGGTCGTGGTCGGCGAGCGCGACGAAGCGGGCGGCGTGAACTTCAAGGCGGTCAACGCCTGCATCCAGTTCCTGCCTACCCTGGACGGCAAGGCGCTGTTCACGGTCGAGGACCTGCGCCAGCCGGACGGCTCGCTGCATCCGGTGCAGGAGGCGATGGTCGAATGCCACGGCTCGCAGTGCGGGTTCTGCACGCCGGGTTTCGTGATGTCGATGTGGTCGCTGTACGAAAAGCACGGCCACGAACAGAGCTGCGCCAACAGGACGGTGCCCTCGCGCGACGACATCAGCAATGCCCTGACCGGCAACCTGTGCCGTTGCACCGGCTACCGGCCGATCGTCGACGCGGCGGTACGCATGTTCGAAGCGCCGGCTCCGAAGGCGCCGGTCGACCTCGCCGCGCTGTCGGCGAAGCTCGCCACGCTCAAGCGCGGCGAGACCTTCCACTACGAATTCGCCGGCCAGCAGTTCGACGCGCCGCGCACGGTCGCCGCGCTCGCGCAGATCAAGGCGGCCCAACCGGCCACCCGCATCCTCGCCGGCAGCACCGATATCGGCCTGTGGGTCACCAAGCAGATGCGCGAGCTGGGCAATATCGTCTATGTCGGCCAGATCGAAGCCTTGCGGCGCATCGAGGTCTCCGACGAGTGGATCGAGATCGGCGCGGGCGTGAGCGTCGAGGCGGCCTACGAGGAGATCGCGAAGCACTATCCCGAACTGACGGAGATGTGGAAGCGCTTCGCCTCGCTGCCGATCCGCAATGCCGGCACGCTCGGCGGCAACATTGCCAACGGCTCGCCGATCGGCGATTCGATGCCCGGCCTGATCGCACTCGGCGCGCATGTGGTGGTGCGCGGCGGCGAGATCGAACGCGAAATGCCGCTCGAAGACCTGTACCTCGCGTATCAGAAGAAGGACATGGCCGAGCACGAGTTCGTCGTCGGACTGAAGGTGCCTACGCGCACCGGCGTGCGCCAGAACCTGCAGTTCCGCACCTATAAGCTCTCGAAGCGCTTCGATTCGGACATCTCGGCGGTGTGCGCGGCGTTCTCGTTCATTGCCGACGGCGACACGATCCGCGAACCGCGCATTGCTTTCGGTGGCATGGCCGCGACCTCGAAGCGCGCGACGCACGCTGAAACCGTGCTGCGTGACGCCGAATGGCACGAAGCCACCGCGCAGGCGGCGATGATCGCGCTCGGCAACGACTACGCGCCATTGAGCGACATGCGCGCCACCAGCAACTATCGCCTCGAGGCGGCGAAGAACACGCTGTATCGCTTCTGGCTGGAGACCCGGCCGCACAATCCGCTGCCCAAATCCGCGCTCGACGTGCGCGCGGTGCAGGCCGCCTGCGCGAACGCCTGACCCAGTCAACCGGATACGGAGAACCACTCGAATGAATCAGCAAGCAGAACCGTTCCTGAAAGACGTTCAGGACTTCGACGATTTCACCCAGGTACACATCTCGCGGCCGCATGAGTCCGCGCATCTGCACGTGAGCGGCCGCGCCACCTACACCGACGACATTCCGGTGCTCGCCGGCACGCTGCACGCGGCGCTCGGCCTCTCGCCGAAAGCGCATGCGAAGATCGTCTCGATGTCGCTCGACAAGGTGCGCGCGACGCCCGGCGTGGTCGCCGTCTTCACGGCGCAGGACATCCCGGGCGTGAACGACGTCGGCCCGATCATCCATGGCGACGATCCGATCCTCGCGGACGGTGTGGTGCAGTATGTCGGTCAGCCGATGTTCATCGTCGTCGCGATTTCGCATGAAGCAGCGCGGCTCGCCGCGCGCCGCGCCGAAACCGTCTTCGAAGAGCTGCCGGCGATTCTCACCGCGCAGCAGGCCCGCGCCGCGAATCAGCACGTGTTGCCGCCCATGAAGCTCGCTCGCGGCGACGCCGGCGCGAAGATCGCGCGTGCGGCCCATCATGACGCCGGCGAAATGCTGCTCGGCGGCCAGGAGCAGTTCTATCTGGAAGGACAGATTTCGTACGCAGTGCCGAAGGACGACGACGGCATGCACGTCTACTGTTCAACTCAGCACCCGACCGAAATGCAGCACCTGGTGGCGCACGCATTGCACGTGCCGTCGCACAACGTGCTGGTCGAATGCCGCCGGATGGGCGGCGGCTTCGGCGGCAAGGAATCGCAATCGGGCCTGTTCGCCTGCTGCGCGGCGATTGCCGCGTGGAAGCTGCTGTGTCCGGTGAAACTGCGCCCGGACCGCGACGACGACATGATGGTCACCGGCAAGCGCCACGATTTCCACTACACCTACGAAGTCGGCTATGACGACAAGGGTGTGATCGAAGGTGTGAACGTGGACATGACCTCGCGCTGCGGCTTCTCCGCCGACCTGTCAGGTCCCGTGATGACGCGGGCGCTGTGCCACTTCGACAACGCGTACTGGCTCTCGGACGTGACGATCGACGGCTTCTGCGGCAAGACCAACACGCAGTCGAATACGGCGTTCCGTGGTTTCGGCGGTCCGCAAGGCGCGTTCGCGATCGAATACATCATGGACAACGTCGCGCGTTCGCTGGGCGAAGATTCGCTCGACGTGCGCCGTCGCAATCTGTACGGCAAGACCGAGCGCAATCAGACGCCGTATGGGCAGGTCGTCGAAGACAACGTGATCCACGAGTTGATCGACGAACTCGAAGCGACCAGCGAATACCGTGCGCGTCGCGAGTCGATTCGCGAGTTCAATGCGAACAACGAAGTGCTGAAGAAGGGGATGGCGCTCACGCCGGTGAAGTTCGGCATTGCGTTCAACGTTACCCACTTCAACCAGGCCGGCGCGCTGGTGCACATCTACACCGACGGTTCGGTGCTGGTGAATCACGGCGGCACGGAGATGGGACAGGGGCTCAACACGAAGGTTGCGCAGGTGGTCGCGCATGAACTCGGCATCAGCTTCAACCGCGTGCGTGTCACGGCAACCGACACCAGCAAGGTGGCGAATACCTCGGCCACGGCGGCCTCGACCGGCTCCGATCTGAACGGCAAGGCCGCACAGGACGCCGCGCGCCAGTTGCGCGAGCGCCTTGCCGCTTTTGCCGCGGATCGCTACGGCGCGGGCGAGGTGAGCGCCGCCAGCGTGCGCTTCGGTCACGACCGCGTGGCCGTGGGCGACGCCGTGGTGCCGTTCGACGAGATCATCGCCAAGGCGTATCTCGCCCGCGTGCAGTTGTGGTCGGACGGTTTCTATGCAACGCCGAAGCTGTACTGGGATCAGTCGAAGCTGCAGGGTCGGCCGTTCTACTACTACTCGTATGGCGCGGCGGTGGCGGAGGTCGTGATCGACACGCTGACCGGCGAAATGCGCGTGCTGCGCGCCGATGCGCTGCATGACGTGGGCGATTCGCTGAATCCGGCACTCGATGTCGGTCAGGTGGAAGGGGCCTTCATTCAGGGCATGGGTTGGCTCACGACCGAGGAGCTGTGGTGGAACCCCGGTGGCAAGCTGATGACGCATGCGCCATCCACCTACAAGATCCCAACCGTCAACGATACGCCGCCGGACTTCCGCGTCAGGCTGTTCAAGAACAAAAATGCTGAAGACAGCATCCACCGTTCGAAGGCCACGGGCGAGCCGCCGCTGCTGCTGCCGTTCTCGGTGTTCTTCGCAGTCCGTGATGCGGTGGCGAGCGTGGGCGACTACAAGGTCAATCCGCCGCTCAACGCACCCGCGACGAGCGAAGAGATCCTGAAAGCGGTTGCGGCCGTGCGCGCCGCTACGGCCGCACCGCGTCAATAACCGAAGCGCTACCGGAATGCCCGCCATGGACCTGTCTTCTTTCGTTCAGATCGGCCGGCGCAGCAGCCATGCTGTGTCGCGTCCGGCACCGATGCATATCGTGCTGTTCGGCGCGGGTCACGTCGGTCATGCGCTGATTGCCTTGCTGGGGAGCCTGCCGTGCGTCGTGCAATGGGTCGACGAGCGCGACGAGCTGTTCCCCGACGAAGTTCCGGCCAACGTGCAGGTCGAGGCCACCGACACGCCCGAGGCGATCGTCGACACCGCACCGGCGGGCGCGTACTTCCTCGTGATGACGCACAACCATGCGCTCGATTTCTCGCTCGCCGCGCGCATCATGCGGCGGCGCGATTTCACCTACTTCGGGATGATCGGCTCGAAGACCAAGCGCGTGAAGTTCGAGCGGCGGTTGATCGAACGTGGGGTGGATCTGGAGCGGCTGGTAGAGATGACCTGCCCGATTGGCGTGGGCGGTATCGTCGACAAGGCGCCGCAATCCATCGCAGTGGCCGTGTGCGCCGAGTTGCTGCAGGTGCGCTCGCGAGAGGCGGCGCGGCCGGCGGCGTCGATGGCGCGTGAGGTCTGCGCAAGCGTTTGAGTTCGCGTAGCGGCGCGCTTTTACGCCGCCTCTGTTCCCGCCGCCTTCCCCGTGGCATTCCCCACCGCGCCCGGCTTCTTCACGCGCCGCGCCTTTTGCGCCACCAGGCGCTCCGACACCTGCGACATCAAGGTCCGCAACCAGCCGACATCGCTCGGCCGATCCGGTTGCGGATGCCATAACTGGTAGCACCGGATACGCGGAAACGGAATCGGCACATCGACCACCGCGAGCGGCAGCATGTTCGCGTAGTGCATCGCGAAGCGGCGCGTCGTCGTGAAGATCAGATCCGATTGCAGCAGCGTTTGCGGCACGAGGCCGAAGTAGGGCAGCGTCGTCACGATGCGCCGCTCGGCGCCCGCCCGTGCAAAGCCGATATCGATCGCGCCGCTGCTGGCGCCGCTGTACGGCGTCGGCGCGAGATGCGGGGCCGCCAGATAGGTCTCCCGCGTCAGCGGCGCCTGCGCGAGCGGATGGTCGGCGCGCATCAGACACACCACCGTATCCGCGAACAGGTCGCTTTTCTCGAAGCGCGTATCGGGCTTCGGCCAGTTGCCGATCACGAGGTCCAGTTCACCGGCTTCGAGCGCGGCGGCGTGGTCGAGCGTGGGGTTCAGCGAATCGATTTCCAGACGCGCGTGCGGCGCCGCTTCGCGGAACTGCGCGATCACGGTGGGCATGAAGAAATCGTTCAGATAGTCGGGCGCGGCGATCCGGAAGGTGCGGCGCGAGCGGCCCGCGTCGAAGTCGCCATGGGGTGTCGCGACAAAATCCACCTCGCGCAGCACGCATTGCGCCGACGGCAGCAGCGATGCGCCGTATTCCGTGGGCACCATGCCGGACTTGCCGCGCACGAGGATCGGGTCGTTCAGCGTCTCGCGCAGCTTGCGCAGTGCGGTGCTGATGGCGGGCTGGGTCTGGTTCAGGCGCTGCGCCGTCTGCGTGACGCTGCGCTCGACAAGCAGCGTGCGCAGCACGCGCACGAGCCAGATATCGAGGGAGGCGGCAGTGTCGTCCATGGATCAGGTGCGCGGATCAGACTCGGGAGAGGCGTCGTTCGGAGCCCCCACCCAGGCGGCTCGCGGAGCGGGGCGCGAAGTGCATAACCTTAGGCCTGTTTGCCGTGCGGCCGCCATAGCGGACGCGGTATGGCCGGGATCACAGGGCGGCCAGGGCATAGGTGGCGTGCATCGTGGCGCCATGCCGCTTCGATGCGCGGCGAAGGCGCTGACATCCGGCTTTCAGCTCGACTCGCCGTGGCCTCCTGGCTATTCCGTTCTTCAACCCTTCAGCCCGGACGGCAGCGAACTGATCCGCTTCACTTCCTTCGACTCCAGCCAGTTCGGCGTGCGCGCGCAGTACAGCACCATCGGCAGCGCGTCTTCGCCCCAGAACAGCTGATCGTTGAGCCAGAAGGTCGGCACGCCGAACACACCCAGCGCGATCGCATCGGCGGTGTTGCGGCGCAATTGTGCCTTGACCTCTTCTTGCTGGATCAGCTCGGGACCGTCCGGCAAGCCGACCCGTTCGCACAGTTCGGCGAACGCTTCGTCGCTCGACGGATCGCGTCCCTCGCGCCAGATAAAGCGGAAAATCTCCCGCACGCAGTTGATGTCCGCCTTGGCCGCGACGGCGAGCAGCAGCGGCCTCGTCGAATCGAACGGATGGGCCGGCGGCATCTTGAACGGGATGCCGAGCTGATCCGCGCGAAACAGCGCGTGACGGTACATGAACACGCGCTTGGCGGCCACGCCGTAGGCGGGGCGCTGGCCCCAGTGCTGATAGAGATCGTTCAATACAACCGGTGTGACGACGAACGGAAAGCCCGGCCATTTATCGTGTTGCTCGAGCAACAGGTACGTGAACGGCGAGACGAAGTCGTAAAACCACAACGGTTGCGTGGCGTCGATGCCATCGGTCATAAATGTCTCCCGGATTGCTCGGATCTGGACGGAGCGATTGCACACGCGCGTCTGTTACACGCGTCTGCTAAACCATCCAGATTGTCGTGATCTTACGCGGAGCCGGGGTCCCGTGCAGTCCGCATTATCTTCAGCGCTTGCTGAAGTGCTGGGCGCTCAGGCCGTTTCCGAGCTTTCGTTGGGCACGGATGGCCGGGCCGCGTCCAATGGCGGCTCACCGCCGTGCGTGAGCCGATCGCGCACGAAGCCGATATGCTCGCGCAGCACATAGAACTGGTCGGCGTAGGCGAGCGGCATTTTCAGTCCGTTAACCGATTCCTCGATCGCATCGAGCCGCTCGATCAGCGTCACGCGCTCCTCGGCCGAGGTCTCGCTGAGCGCGCTGCGCTCGATGGCGATCAGCGCGCCGTACCAGCGGTAGATGCGCGACTTTACGCGCCACGCATACAGCGACGGCACCAGCCGCAGCGCCGGCACCAGCACCACGATCAGCGGCACCACGACCACCAGCAGACGGTCGGCGAGACTCGCGATCCAGAACGGCAGGATCCGGTACAGAAAGCTCTTGCCCGACTTGTAGTAGCGCGCGGCGTCGTCGCTGATCGGGAAATCGTGTGCGAGCGGCGCCGGGAACTCGCCGGCATGCTGCATCACGTTGGCCTTGCCGTGCACTTCGCGGGCCGCGTCGATCAGCAGATCGGAGAGCGCCGGATGCAGCGAGTCGCGCGCCACCAGTTCTTCGGTCGGCGCGACCATCTGGATCGGCGCCGACGGCAGGTTCTTGCCGAGATCGAAGGCGCCCATCGGCAGATGGATCTGCGTCAGGTAGGGGAAGCGCCGGGCATAGGCTTCGGCCTGGGTGAAATTGTAGAACTGCACGTTGGGCGTGCGGTACAGCTTGCCCATCACCGGCGGCTGGGCGGAATCGCCGGTCAGGAAGGCCGCGTCGACCTGGCCCGACACCAGCGCCTCAGCCGCATCGTCGCCGGACAGCGGCAGCAGTTTGGTGGCGCCGCCCGGCTCGATGCCGTTGGCCTTCAGCAGCGCCAGCGCCAGCTGGCGCGTGCCGCTGCCCTCTGCGCCGATCGCGAGGCGCTGACCCTTGAACTCCGACAGCCGGGTCACGGTGGCGCCGTGGTAGAAGATCGCGAGCGGCACATAAGCCACGCTGCCGAGCGATATCAGGCCGTCCGGCACCGGGCCGGCCGCCACGCCGTCCTGCACGAAGCCGACGTCGACCTTGCTATGCGGATCGGCCAGGCGCTGCAGGTTCTCGGCGGAGCCCTCGGAGGGCAGCACGTTGAGCGTGATGCGGTTGCGCGCAAGAATGGCCTTGTACTTTTGCGCGGCATTCCAGAACGAACTGCCTTGAGGACCGGTGGTGATCGTCAGGGTGTCGGGCGGCGCGGGCTGGATCAGGCGCACGGCGACCCAGATGGCGGCGGCGGCGATCAACAGGATCGGACCGAACGACACCGCCAGATCGCGCCAGGAGATCGCCACGAAACGGGCGACGAGGCGGGCAGGTTTGCGGCCGGTGGAAGACTTCATGGGATGACGTGACGGCGACGATGGTTCGGTGAATGGAGCGGCTTCAGGCCGGCGGCGAGCCGCGTCGTGGTGCACGGGGGCCGCCCGTCCGGCTCGACGAGACCTCTGCCGGCCTCTCTCCGGAGGCCGGGCGGCCGCGCCAGGCGGCTTACTCGCGCCGATGGTACATGAGATTGACGCGGTGGCGGCAGGCGCGGTGTGGGTGCGGTTCCATAAACCCGTAACAAATCGTGAACCGCGCGTGAACCGCGCGCGAACCCCACGCGAACCGCGCAGGAACCCTGGTTGAAACCCCACGCCAACCCCGCAGGAACCCGGCGGGGACCCAACATGAAGGCCGGCGTCCTGCGCTAAACCCTTTGCGCTTCTGGCGCGCGTAGATTAAATTGTGCATCGCTGCTGCGATTCAACGTTTGCGCAGCGCGACCCGGCACGACAAAGTAGAACCGGGCGCGTTGGCGGACTTCGCGGCTCGTCGGCTGGGCGTCGCAATGCGATGGCTCGGGCCGGCCTCTCTCGCCTCTCGCACACCGTGTCGAAGCCTCAAATCGGCCGTGGCCCAGCCGCGCGTATGCGTGCGCCGCAACGGCCGCCCGAAGTCGTAACGAAGCCGCTTGTTAGATGCGGTCATAACCGAAGTAAACAGGAGAAATCATGAAATCGGTCGATTTTCTGAAGGCGCTGGGTGGTGTGGTGGCGGTGGTTGTCGCGTGCAACACGTACGCGCAGTCAAGCGATGCAACGGGCACGACGGGCGCCGCACCGGCCGCTCCGAGCGCCAAGACGGTCAAGAAAGCGGACCGTACACTGGGTCGCAAAGTGCGCAGCGCGCTGGCCAAGGCTCAGGGTATCGACGTGTCGAGCATCGCCGTGCGCTCGCGTGGCGGCGCAGTGACGCTGACGGGCTCGGTGCCTGACCAGGGTCAGGTCGACAAGGCCGGCGAAGTCGCCAAGGGTGTCGACGGCGTGACGTCGGTGTCGAACAAGCTGACGGTGGTTCTGCCGAACTGATCGGCCGCGGCGCGTGCGCCGCAGTGTCTGGAACGGGCTCCGGCGTTTCGCCGGAGCCCGTTCTGCTTTGGGGACCGGGGCGACGCAGTAGAGGATGCCGCGAAGCTGGCCGATGCGAGCGATATGCGCAGTGCGCTATGACACACAAATTTCGCGGGTTGAGGCGTACTGTAAGGGCTTGGAACCGGAGTGAACCCGGAGTGAACCGAAATGGACACCACGCAACAGCGCTATACGGACCTGCCGATCGGCGATCGGGCAGCCTTCGAACTGGTGTGCGCGCGGCACGGCTTTGCGCCGGCGCACTTTGAGATCACCGGGTCGGCGGATCCGGACGATATCGACCATCACCGCCGGCTCGTGACCGTGCGGCGCGGCGGCTGGGCCCAGTCGTATCGTGCCGACGAGGCCGGCTACTGGGTGCGGCAGTTCGAAACCGACCTGACCTGCCGGTTCTTCAAGTAGCGGGCGGGGGCAGGTAGGGCCGCAAGGCGCGGCGCCCCGCGCCTCAGGACATCACCAGTTTCACGCCCACCAGCGTCAGCGTGGCGGCGAGGATGTTGCGCAGTAGCGCATCCGGCGCCCGCGCAGATAGGTAACTGCCGATCGCAATGCCCGGCAGCGAGCCCACCAGCAGGGACAGCAGCATCGACCAGTCGATCGAGCCGAGCAGCCAGTGGCCGGCGCCGGCGAGTAGCGTCAGCGGCACGGCATGGGCGATGTCCGAGCCGACGATCCGCGTCGTGGGCAGCCGCGGGTACAGCAGCAACAGCACCGTCACGCCGATCGCCCCCGCGCCCACCGAAGTCAGCGATACCAACACCCCCAGCACCGCCCCCGTCAGTACGGTCAAGCCGAGCGTGCGGCCCTGGGTGAGCGAGCTCTCGCGGCCCGCGCCGAGTTTGGCGAGTTGTGGCCGGAACACCAGCGCCACCGACGTGATCAGCAAGGCCGCGCCCAGCACGATCTGGATCAACCGGCTCGCGCCCGGCGTATCCATGCCATAGCGGTGCAGCAGGATCAGCGTGACGGTGGCCGCGGGGACGCTGCCGGCGGCAAGCCGCGTGGTCACCTGCCAGTCCACCGATCCCTTCAGGCCGTGCACCAGCGTGCCGGTTGCCTTGGTGGCGGCGGCGTACAGCAGGTCGGTGCCGACCGCGGTGGCGGGGTGGATCTTGAACAGCAGGACCAGGATCGGCGTCATCAGCGAGCCGCCGCCGACGCCCGTCAGTCCGACGAGGAAGCCGACGAACAGGCCGGAGAACGAATACAGGAGTTCGATATGGGGGAGTGCCATGGGGCGGACCGCTACCGGTCGTATGGGGTTGCGAACCGCATCCTCGAGCCTGACGCGTCCCACGGCAGAGGTGGGATTCGCGGCGCGAACCGGTGCGGCAAAGGCGCTATTGTCGCAAAACTGGCGGGTCAGCGTGTCCGCTGCTTTCACGGAGCCATCGGCATGGCACCGATCCCCCATCGGGGTGATATCTGCTGATAAGGGGTCCATGCAAAATCAATCTTCGCACATGGTGCATGGATCCCTTTCAGGAGAGTGGAGATGAGCAAGAAAGTTGCCGAGATCATTGTGGAGACCCTCGCTGCAGCCGGCGTCAAACATTGCTACGGAATCGTGGGCGACACGCTGAATCTCATCGCCCACCACATCAACGAGAGCGAGATCGAGTGGGTCCATGTGCGCCACGAGGAGGCAGGCGCGTTCGCCGCCGAAGGCGAAGCCATGTTGACCGGCAACCTGACGGCCGTCGCCGGAAGCTGCGGCCCCGGCAGTCTTCACTTCATTAACGGCCTGGTGGACGCCAACCGCAATCGGGCGCCGGTTATCCTCATCGCCACCCAGGTGGCGAGCGAGGAACTCGGCTTCAACTTTCCGCAAGAGGTCGACTTCAAGGCGATCTACGGCTCGTGCAGCGTGTTCTGCGACATGATCATTACGCCGGAGCAGGCGCGCCGCAAGACGGTGATCGCCTGTCAGACCGCCATTGCGAAGGGTGGGGTGGCCGTGCTGATCGTGCCGGTCGACATTGCCCACGCCAGTGCGAACGACAACGTCCCGTATTCCGTGCACACGAACGTGCCGATGGTCCGGCCGAGCGACGCCGACCTCGACCGCGTTGCCGAGATCCTCAATTCGGGCGACAAGATTGCGATCTATGGCGGTTCGGGATGCCGCGGCGCCCACGCTGAAATTCTCGCGGTGGCCGAGCGGCTCAAGGCACCGATTGCGCACACGTCCCGCGCCAAGGACGTGCTCGAGCACGACAACCCGTACAACGTCGGCATGACCGGGATTATCGGCGGCGAAGCGGGCTATCTGGCGGTCTCCGAATGCGAGACCTTGCTACTGCTCGGCGCCGACTTCGCGTGGCGGCAGTTCTATCCGGAGAAGGCCAAAATCGTCCAGATCGACCTTGCGCCCGATCATCTCGGCCGCCGCCATCCGGTCACGCTCGGGCTGGTGGGCGATATCAAGTCCACCATGGAGGCATTGCTGCCGCGCCTCAAGCCGCGCACGTCGACCGAGTTCCGCGACAAGCTCGTCGCACGGCATGCTCAGGCGCTCGAAACCCACCGCTCCAAGGCTGTGGCCTCGGACCGCGGGACGATTCCACCCATCTATCTGACCGAGCTGATCAACCGCCACGCAACGGACGATGCGATCTTCTGCGCCGACGACGGCACGCCCACGGTGTGGCTCTATCGGCACATCGAGACGAATGGAAAACGCCGGGTGTTTTCGAGTCTGCTGCACGGCACGATGGCGGCGGCCATGCCGATGGCATTGGGCCTGCAAAAGTGCCAACCGGGCCGCCAGGTGATTGCAATGTCCGGCGACGGCGGTATCGCCATGCTGTTCGGCGAGCTTATGACGATCGTGCAGGAGAAGCTGCCCATCAAGGTGGTGGTGTTCGATAACGGCAAGCTGGGATTTATCGACATCGAGCAGAAGTCCGAAGGCATGCTGCCGCTCTATACGGGCCTGCAAAACCCCGACTTCGGCAAGGTCGCGGAAGTGATCGGACTGTGGGGGCGCACGGTGACGAAATCCGACGAGCTCGAAGACGCTGTCGTCGCCTGGCTGAACGAGCCTGGCCCCGCGCTGCTCAACGTCAAGGTGGATACGATGACGCTCGTGATGCCGCCGAAGATCGAGTGGGGCGCGGCGTACGGGATGGTCCTGTATTCGGCGAAAGCCCTGCTGCAGGGACAGTCCGCCGACGTGTTCGCGATGATCCGCGAAAACTTATAGGACTGGCCCGCATTGAGGCGTCGCGACCATGGACATGGGACTCATCAACGGCAGTGCCGACGATCAGCGGTGGTTGCACATGCTGGCCTTGCTTGCCCCGGTGTCGTCGCCCTGGGCCGAGCGGGATGCCGAAGCTCGCCTGGCTTCGACGGCACGGCATGGCAAAGGTCGGGACTCCAGACGAAACGCTGCCTGCGTCGAGATACTGGAGCGTCTTTCACCCACTTCGATCGTGATTTCCTGGGCCGACGCGACGTCAGGTCGGTATGGCGAGCAGACCTGGAATTTGCGTACGGCTCGTCGTAAGGGCGTGTGTTCGGTGAGTGGCGAACCCATTTTGCCGGGGGCCCCGGTCTATCGCCCGAACGTGCGGCAAAGCAGTGCGAGCAACACCCATCAGTCGATTTCGGCGGCGGCGATTGCACGGCTGGAAAGGGGAGAACCCGCTCGCCTGACGGCGGGGGTGTTGACTGCTGGACAGCGCGGTTGAGCGCGACTAATTCAATGAACTCGCGTGTGGCGTTCATGTGCGCTGCCCGCCACACGCGTTGCCGAATCGAACTGCGATTCGGCTGGGTCCTTAGCCTGAGTCCTTATCGACCTTGGCTTAATGCTTCTTGGTTGTGGACGACGAAGCCGGCGTCACCCGAATGGGTGGCGCGCCCGAAGGCAACGTGGCCGGCGCGGACTTTTTGTCCTGCTTCGGTTTCTTGACTTCGCGATTGCTGCGCATTTGACCTTTTGCCATGACAAGACTCCCGTTTGCATGTGTGCCCGGCGAAATGTCCGAGCCTCCACTCAGTGTGCGCTGAATTGTCTGCGCTGTCGCGCAACATTTGCGCCAGCAAGCCGGACGTTGTGCCGCACCGCTTGCCTCGCTTCAACATCGGGTCTTGAGGATGGGGTTCATCCCACCTTATTGCGCGGTATTGAGTCGCTAACGCGCGCGAATATCCTTCATCCGCCAATTGGCCGAAATCGCCGATTGATCTTTGTGCGCAAGCCAGTCATATTTTGCGCGTGCCGCGCTCAACAGGCGGACATGTCTGTTCTCGCAACGTGAGTGGCGGTTCGGCCAATGCTTAGTGATATCACTTCCGATCAGCCCGATTTCACACAGTGCCGGCACTGTGGTGCGACCTTAGCCACCCGTTTGCTGTCCTGTCCTTCTTGTGGCGCCAACCAGGCCGACTCGCTCGACCCGCTCGGCTGGTTGCCACCGAATTCCTCGTCGGCGACAGCCCGTCTGCCTGCCTCTGCTGCCTCCATCAAACCGCAACTCGCCGCGCCCGCTGCGTGGAACACGCCCGCAGGCGCTGAGGACGACCGCTTTTACGCCAGGCACGATCCGTGGGGCGGGCCGGGGCGATCTCGCCGGCTGCCGGGTGTGGTGTTGGTCTTGCTGTCGGGGTTGGCGTTGCTGGTTGTAGCTGGGGTGGCGTACTTTGGATTGCGGTCGGGTCGCGAGGTGGGCAATGTGGCGCCGAAAGCCGTGTTCGGCTCGGTCACGACTAGTCAGAGCGCGGCCGTGCCGGCCTCGGGGGTGCGCAGTCCTGGCGCGCAGAGTTCGGCGGTACAAACCTCAACCGCGCAGACTTCGACCCAACAAACCGCGGCTACTCAAACCTCGACTACCCAAGCCGCTCAGGTCACAAACCCTGCTGCCGCGAAGCCATCCACGGCTCCCAAGCCAGCCGCCGCGCCCAAGCCGACCACCTCTCCCAAGCCTGTCGAAACGTTCGCAGCGACGCCTCATCACGCAACGCCTCCCGCGCTTCCAACAGCTCCAACGCCTATAACGAAGCGCGACATCGCAGGCAGCCAGAGCCCGACGCGCCCCGATGTACAGGCGGATGTCGCGAGGAATCTGCAAATCGCCCGCGCGATGCTGCAGCGGGACAACCTGTCCGCTGCTGAATCACGGCTCGCGGCGGTCCTCAACGTCCAGCCGAAGAACCGCGATGCACTCAGCATGCGCGCCGACCTGAGCGCGCGCGAACAGCAACGCGACGCCGCGCTCGATGTCGCGCGCGGTTGCGAATACATGAGCCGCTGGACCTGTGCCTGGCACAATGCCGGCAGCGCGCTGGTGATCGACTCGGGCAGCGCGGACGCGAAGCGTATCGTCGCCGAGGCGATGCATGAGGCCCAGACGGAGCGCAGACCGGCGACGGCGCCCAGCGCCGAGGCGCCACACGAGCCGGCGTCGCCGCCTGCTCCGCATCATTGAATGCGTGTTCTTGGGAAATGGGAAAGGTTGGACCGTTGCTAACGAAGCAGATCGGCCCTCAAGACCGCGTGTCGTCTCCGGAAGTCGGCGGGGGCTCAAGCTTCAAGGCTTCCTTTCCGCCGGCTCATCCGCCGGCTTCTCCGGCAGTGGCTGATCGAGGCCCGGTTCGACGGGCGTGGGAATAGCGTCGCCAATCGGTTTTGAGACCGGAGTGGCAGGTTCGTCAGCGGGTTGCTCGGGGTCCTTCTCTGCATCGCGGGGCGCGCTCGTCACGTTGATCTCCCTGGCAGGAGTGGAGGTATGGAACGAGCAGCAATCCCTGTTCCACCGTCCCCAACTACGTGGCGGACCCGGCCCGAGCCGTCCACTCAGACCCGGCCGGACAACGGATCGACCCCAACCTAATCCGACTTCTGCGCGACCTGCAACTCACCCCACGTTACCAGGATCTTCTGAATGCTCCGCGCATACGCATCGCGCAGCCTCGGCGACTCCGAGTGATACGCACCGATCGCGCGCCAGGTGTTGCCGTACTTCACCATCTTTTGCTTGAGCAGCCAGGCCGCCACATACACGTTCACGCACGGATCGGTGAGGGCGCGATGGGGGACGCCCTCGCGGGCGAGATCGCCGAAATGGATGGAGTTGATCTGCAACTGGCCGACGTCGATCGAGCCGTTCGCGTTGCGATTGATCGCGCTCGCGTCGCCCTTCGATTCGAACCATGCCACGGCGCGCAGCACCGAAGGGTTGACCCCCTGGTAGGCGGCGGCCTGGTTAAAGCAATCCTCCGCATGCGCGGCGCCGCACAACAGCGACAGGACGAGGGCTGCGTAGGCATGCCGCACGGCATGGCCCGCATGGGTGGCCTGGCGGCGTGCAGCCGCCGGAGCGATGGGTTGTTCGTTCGACACGGCTGAAGCCTCCGCGTGCTGGCGATGGGTGATGGAGCCCGGTGTGGCGTGGGCGCTTTGCGGTTACTCGGGAATGACGGGTGATGCGGGTAACGCAGGTCAGTGCGAGTTGATGCGGGTTGAAGCCGGCGTGCCGGCGCTACTTGGCAAGCGCGAGATCGAGCTGCTTTTCGATGCCGCCGAGGTACGCATGCGAGGCATCCGAGACCACGAGGTGCGCCGTCGGCGGCACCCATTTCCGGTCCTGGGTGCGGACCTTCTTTTTCTTGCTCGACGGTTTGACGGGCGGCTCGTCGTCGTCATCGGTGGCGGGCGGCAGCATGGCGAGGGTCGGCAGCGGCGGATACACCTTGTCCGCCGCAGCCGCCGCGGGCGGTATGGACGCCACGGTCACGGCTGCCCCGGGCTGCACGTCGCTGCCCGGCTGGCCTGCAAACGCGGACGTCGCCAGCAGCAGGCTGGTTGTCAGTAAGGTCAGGCGATACATAAACTCGGCTTCCTTATTGCGTGGGCTTGATCGATACGCTGTACGGCTGATTCGCACCGGCCGTCAGGTTATCGAGGCTCAGCCGGACGGCATGTTGGGCCGGCACGCCTCGCCAGATGGCCTGGTTGAGGTACGGCAGGTCCTGCCCCAGCGCCGTCACGAGAATAGTGGTCGGCTGTTTTTGCGCTGCAGCAAGCGCGCCCGCTTTGGCGAGCACGGCGGTCAGTTGCGGATCGCGTGCGCCGAGTGCATCCGGCGGAATCGTGAAGCTCATGATCTCGTTGCTGACCGGCGGCTTCGGCGCTTGCGTGGCGGTCACCGGAGGCATTTGCGCGCATCCGGCCAATGCGAGAAGGGCCACGAAAAACCATAGCTGCTTCACAAGAGGCTCCCTTAAGTGTCGTCGACGCTATGAACGCGTTTTCGGCAGGCTTAGGCGGGAACTTGATATGCAGAACGCAAACGTTTGGCAAAAAAGAAAACGTATCTCAAGATTGGCCGTGAGGCGTGAGTCAACGGCTTGCCGGCCCGCGTCCGGAAGTAAAGTTGCCCTGCACGGTCGTGCGGGTCAGCGGGCGCTTTTACCTGGTGGGCGGTGCCGAAAGATCAGACAATAACGGCGTAGCCATTGCGTGCGCGCACACCGTTTTTAATGCAACGTCCACCGGAGGAAACGTGAACGACACCGCCAGGGAGCTTGCGGCCAAGCTCATCAGAAACTTCAACGAGGTCGAATTGAATGCCGAAGTCCGGGCGCCGCTTTACGAAACGCTGTGCACCCGGCTGGCGTCGGGGACGGCGGCACAGAAACTCGGTGCTTCGATCGATATCGTCGCGCCGGGCAAGTGCTCATGTCCCTATCACTTTCATTATGCGCAGGAGGAGATGTTCGTGATCCTCGATGGCGAAGGCACGTTGAGAGTGGCGGGCGAGCTGCTGCCGATCCGCGGTGGCGACGTCATTTTCATTCCGCCTGGTCCGCAATATCCGCATCAGATCGTCAACTCATCCGAGGCGCCGTTGAAGTATCTGTCCATCAGCACGCGCGACGATCCGGAGGTGGTTGAGTATCCCGATTCCGGCAAGTACCAGGCTATCGTGCGCGGCGCACGCGGTGGGCTGTTCACCGCGATTCAGCGCAAGGAAAATTCGCTCGATTACTGGGACGCCGAGCCGTGAGCGCCGAGGTTGGTTGAGCGCGCAACCATCGCGCGCGAATATTGACCACGCCAACACGATACGGGGATCGCCTATAGAATGCGCCGTCCGCGCAACCTCGGCGGGAATGATGTTCCGCCAAAAGGAGTGCGGCTTGAATCTGAAGCAAACAGTTAGAAAAGCGCGGCCAACCGATCTGCCGATGGTCTACAAGGGCGAGCTCCATTACATCCAGACCATCGAACCCGAGCACGAGCAGCGCTGGAAGGATGCCATGCATTCCCACTTGCGACAGTGGACCTCCGCACTCGAGCGCATGTTCGTCGTCGAGCAGGACGGTGTGCCGGTGGGATATTGCTTCTGGGAAGCGATCGACGGCGCAGCCTGTCTCGCCTCGATCTATGTAGTGAACGAGTGTCGTCAACGCGGTCTCGGCCGTCTGCTGCTCGATCGGTATATTGACGATGCGCGTGCGCGCGGTTTTGCGAAACTGACCTTGAGTGTGTTCCTCGGCAACCCGGCGCGCTTCCTCTACGAGTCCGCGGGTTTTCAATGCGTGAGGACCGGTGCGGAATACCTCGACTACGAATATCCGCATGTCGTACCGACGAACGCAGCACCTTAACGCGCGCTTACAGAAGATGTGTTCTGCATAACGCAGCGCGCCTTGCCGGACGGCAGGGCGCGCTGAGCCTCGCCTCTATGAGATTTATGCAAACGCCTATTGGCGAGGAATAGAATGGTGACCCCGCGTTAAGGAAACCATCCATGTCCCTCTCGCAAGAAGCCAATCCTCTACTCGAAGAATGGCAAACACCTTACGGTTTACCGCCGTTCGATCGCATTCTCCCCGAGCATTTCTCCCCCGCCTTCGATGCCGCGATGCTGCAGCATAAGCGCGAGATCGAAGCCGTTGCCACACTCGCTGACGCACCCACTTTCAATAATTGCGTAGCCGCGTTCGATGCGTGCGGCGAATGGCTGAACCGCATCGAAATGGTGTTCTACAACCTCGCGTCAAGCGAGACTTCGCCCGCGTTGCAGGCGATCGAGCGCGAGTTGTCGCCGCGTCTGGCGGCGCATTCGAGCGCGGTCTACCAGAACGAAGCGTTGTTCGCGCGACTCCATGCGCTCTATGAAAAGCGCAACAGTCTCGGCTTGACGACCGAGCAACTGCGTTTGCTCGAACGTTTTCATCTGGACTTCGAGCTCGCCGGCGCCACGCTCGCCGCGCAGGACAAAGCGCGTTTCGCGGCGATCGTCGAGGAACTGGCTGCGCTGTCCACGCAGTTCTCGCAGAACGTGCTTGCCGACGAGTCGTCTTTCGCCTTGACGCTTGCCACGCCCGACGAGCGTGCCGGCCTGCCGCCGTTCGTTCTGGACGCGGCCTTGCAGGCGGCGAGCGAACGCGGTCTGCCGGAAGGCACGCATGTGATTACGCTGTCGCCGTCGCTCGCGGAGCCGTTTCTGACGTTCTCCGAGCGGCGCGATCTGCGCGAGCAGGTCTGGCGCGCGCGCGGCGCACGTGGTGCCCAGGCCGGCGAGCACGACAACCGCCCGCTGGCGGCGCGGATCGTGGCGCTGCGCCAGGAGCAAGCGGCACTGCTGGGCTATGCGACCTATGCCGAGTACAAGCTGGCCGATCGCATGGCGCCTTCCGTGGCGGCTGTGGACGAACTGCTGCAGCGTGCCTGGAAGCCTGCCATCAGCAAGGCGAAGCACGACCGCGAGCGCCTGAATGCGCTAGCGGTGGAGCTCGGCCAGCCGACGCCGATTGCCGCATGGGACTGGCGCTATCTGTCGGAGAAGGTGCGGCAGAAAAACTTTGCCATCGACGATGCGCAGGTCAAGCCGTACTTCTCGCTCGACGCGATGTTGACCGCGATGTTCGATTGCGCCTCGCGGCTCTTCGGCGTGCGTTTCAAGGAACGTCACGGCATTCCGCTCTATCACCCCGACGCGCGTCTATGGGAAGTGATGGACTCCGAAGGAAAAATGATCGGCGTGTTCATCGGCGACAACTTCGCGCGGCAGACCAAGCGCAGCGGTGCGTGGATGAGCCTCTTGCGCTCGCAGTCGGGCCGCAACGGCGGCACGTTGCCGATCGTGCTGAACAACAACAACTTCGCCAAGGGTTCGCCGGCGCTGTTGAGCTTCGACGATATCCGCACGCTGTTTCACGAGTTCGGTCATGGGCTGCACGGCCTGATGTCGAACGTGCAGTATGAGCGCCTGGCGGGTACCAACGTACTCAGGGACTTCGTGGAACTGCCGTCGCAGTTGTTCGAGAACTGGGCGCGGGAGCGTGAAGTGCTGTTGCGTCATGCGCGTCACGTCGAAACCGGCGAGCCGATTCCGGCGGAACTGCTCGAACGTTTGCAGGCGGCGAGCCGCTTCAATCAGGCCTTCACCACCGTGCAGTATGTCGGCCCGGCGCTGCTCGATATGGCCTTGCACGCGCGCACCGACAACACGCCCGTGGATATCGCGCAGTTCCAGGCAGAGCAGGCTGCGCGGCTTGGTGTGCCTGAGGATATCGGCATGCGTCACTACCTGCCGCATTTCCAGCACCTGTTCTCGGGCGACAGCTACGCGGCGGGTTACTACGTCTACATGTGGGCCGAGGTGCTGGAGGCGGATGGCTACGCCGCCTTCGAGGAGGCCGGCGATCCGTTCGACCGCGCCACCGCCGAGCGTCTGCTGAAGTGGATCTACAGCGTGGGCAACTCGATCGATCCGGCGACGGCCTTTAGAAGCTTCCGCGGGCGCGATCCGTCGGTCGAGCCGATGCTGGAAAAACGCGGCTTGCTGGAAACCTCCGCGCTGGGCTGACGCAGCGCGTAGTGTCATGTTGGAACGGTCGGGCGCATCTACCGGGTGCGCCCGACCGTTGACCGTATACCTGCACCTGCCGGTCGTCCCCCTCGCACGACGAAATTTGTCGTGTTCAAATCACTACCCTTCCGTTTCTTACAATACCGCCCGGGCCCGATTGCCCGCGTGGCGCGCAAGGCACTGTTTCGGCGCTTGACGAAACGCGGGCGAGTCCCGCCGGACGTCGAATCGTCGGGCCGGCCCGCGCGTCCAGGATGGCTCCACATCGCCGAAAGCCGCGCCGCACGGCGCTTTCACTGGCTCGGCGAGGTGCATGCGGGAGGCCGGAAAGGTGCCGGATCGGCATGGCCGACCTCACCCGAATCCCGGCCGTTATGTCAAGGTCCGGAAGCGTATTCTGGTAAACACGCCTATACTCACGGGCGCGCCTTAAAAGTAGTCCGTGGGCCGCGCCGGTCCGGTGCGCATGGGTCTGCCGTTCCGACCGTGCCGCCTTGCCAGCCCAGCGCGACCAACGCTCTGTCTATCACTTCATCAAGCAACGCATCAGCTATGTCTACAACGCCGAAGATCATCTACACCCTCACCGACGAAGCGCCGGCTCTGGCGACTTACTCGCTGCTCCCGATTGTGAAGGCTTTCACGCGCTCATCGGACGTCGCCGTCGAAACGCGCGACATCTCGCTGGCCGGCCGGATCATCGCCGCGTTCCCGGATTATCTGACGGCGGAACAAAAGGGGGCCGACGATCTCGCCGAACTGGGCGCGCTGACTACCCGTCCGGAAGCGAACATCATCAAGCTGCCGAACATCAGCGCGTCGGTGCCGCAATTGAAGGCTGCGATCGCCGAGCTGCGCGATCAGGGCTACAAGCTGCCGTCCTATCCGGACGTCGCCACGACGGACGAAGAGAAGGACGTCAAGGCGCGCTACGACAAGATCAAGGGCAGCGCCGTGAACCCGGTGCTGCGCGAAGGCAATTCGGATCGCCGCGCGCCGCTGTCGGTCAAGAACTACGCGCGCAAGCACCCGCACAAAATGGGTGCATGGAGCGCGGCTTCGAAGTCGCACGTCGCACATATGAATAGCGGCGATTTCTACGGCAGCGAAAAATCGGCGCTGATCGGCGCAGCCGGCAGCGTGAAGATCGAACTGACGGCCGCTGACGGCAGCAAGACGGTCCTGAAGGAAAAGACGGCGGTGAAGGCCGGCGAGATCATCGACGCGTCGGTGCTGAGCAAGAAGGCGCTGAGCAGCTTCATCGAAGCGCAGATCGCCGATGCGAAGGCTAACAACGTGCTGTTCTCGGTGCACCTGAAGGCCACCATGATGAAGGTCTCGGACCCGATCATCTTCGGCATCGTGGTCTCGGTGTTCTATAAGGACGTGCTGGCGAAGCACGCGGATGCGCTGGCGAAGGTCGGCTTCAATCCGAACAACGGTATCGGCGACCTGTATGCGCGCCTGAAGGATCTGCCGGAGCAAACGCGCGAAGCGATCGAAGCGGATATCAAGGCCCAATACGAACAACGCCCGCATCTGGCGATGGTCAACTCGGACAAGGGCATCACGAGCCTGCACGTGCCGAGCGACGTGATCGTCGACGCATCGATGCCCGCCATGATTCGCGAGTCCGGCAAGATGTGGGGCGCCGACGGCGCGCTGCACGACGCCAAGGCTGTGATTCCGGACCGTTGCTATGCCGACGTGTATCAGGCTGTGATCGAAGACTGCAAGAAGCACGGCGCATTCGATCCGGTGACGATGGGCAGCGTGCCGAACGTCGGCCTGATGGCGCAAGCCGCGGAAGAATACGGTTCACACGACAAGACGTTCCAGATCAAGGCGAACGGCGTGGTCCGCGTGACGGACGAAGCCGGCACGGTGCTGCTCGAGCAGGCCGTTGAGGAAGGCGACATCTGGCGCATGTGCCAGACCAAGGATGCGCCGGTGCAGGACTGGGTCAAGCTGGCCGTGAACCGCGCCCGCGCGACCGGCACGCCGGCGGTGTTCTGGCTGGACGCGGCGCGCGCGCACGACGCCCAGATCATCAAGAAGGTCGAGCAATACCTGAAGGACCATGACACGAACGGTCTGGATCTGCGCATCCTGACGCCGGTCGAAGCCACGAAGTTCTCGATCGAACGCATTCGTGCGGGCAAGGACACGATCTCGGTCACCGGCAACGTGCTGCGCGACTACCTGACCGACCTGTTCCCGATCATGGAACTGGGCACCAGCGCGAAGATGCTGTCGATCGTCCCGTTGATGGCCGGCGGCGGCATGTTCGAAACCGGCGCGGGCGGTTCGGCGCCGAAGCACGTGCAGCAGCTCGTCGAAGAAGGCTTCCTGCGTTGGGACTCGCTGGGTGAATTCCTCGCGCTCGCCGCTTCGCTCGAACACCTGAGCAACGCGTACCACAACCCGAAGGCACAGGTTCTGGCCAAGACGCTGGATCAGGCAACGGGCAAGTTCCTCGACAACGACAAGTCGCCGGCACGCAAGGTGGGCGGTATCGACAACCGCGGCAGCCACTTCTACCTGGCGACGTATTGGGCCGAGGCGCTGGCCGCGCAAAACGACGACGCTGAATTGAAGGCACAGTTCGCCGGTGTGGCGAAGGCGCTGGCCGAGAACGAAGCGAAGATTGTCGAAGAGCTGGCGGCTGCGCAAGGCAAGCCGGTGGACATCGGCGGTTACTACCGTCCGAACGTCGAGTTGACGAGCCAGGCCATGCGTCCGAGCGCTACGCTCAACAAGATCGTGGATGCGGTTGCGTAAGGAAGCTGACGTCAATGAGCTGACGTCAACGAGCTTGCGTCAATAAGCTTCGGTTAAAACGCCGCGGGCGGGTTGCAAGGTGGGGTCGTTAAGCCCTGCCTTGCAACCCGCCCGCGGCGCATTTGCGCGTGGGATTCACTCAGACGTGCACGATTTCCCAGTCGGCGATCTTCTCCGGTATTTCAAGCGTCGAAGTATCGGATTCGGACAGATGCGGACAGCACACGCCGCGTGCGAGGTCGTCGGCGGCCTGCTGGGGACTGTCGAACGCCCCAAGCGTTTCGTTGCCGAACGACGCTTCCCAGCCGTCCTTGCCGGGCAAAATGTAGAACGATCCTTCCGTCGAGCCAAAGCGAAAGCCTTTCATTTTTTCTCTCCCGATCATCATAAAAAATGCGATTCCGTGGCTGACCTGCGTGCGGGACGCGGGCCGGTTCAAAAGCAGGCTTTGCGGATCGGTTGCGGTAGGCCGCTCGATCCAGCCGCTCAGAACGCCAGCTCATGTAAAAGAGTCTACGTCAGCGAGCCGCCGGGAAAGCGCTGGTGGTGTGATCGTTCAGATAAAAAATAATGTTATAAAACAGTGGCTTATTGAGTTTGTTCCGGATTGTGGAATGTGGGACGGCATTGCGAAACGGGTGCTTTGTGCCATGCACCACGATTTTTTGTAGTGCAGCGACTCATGCCACATCGTGAAATTTCCCGATATTTGGCCGTTTGGTGCGGCGTGGCGCCGGCGGTAGCGCCACGCCACGCAAACCGATCACCCCGCCGCGCCGTAGAACACATCCAAAGTCGGGAAGGCCGCTGCGCCGCGCAGACAGTCCCACAGATAGATCGCGAAGCCGAGGTCGCCCGTCCACAGCGAGTAGCGCAATTGCCCGTGCGTTGCTTCATCGGCCTCGGTCTGTGCGATGCCGTGCATCGCGAAGGCCTGGGCTCGCTCAAGCCACTTGATGTCTCCCGTGCGCTGGTAAAGGCAGAGAAACGCATAGCCATTGCCGCCTGTGCCGTGACACAGGTTGGATCCTTTGGTGAGCGGTCCCGCTGCCCAGACTGCCTCGCCTGCCGCGAGCAGCAGTGGATCCAGCTCGCGGCTCGGCAAATGCGCCACGCAAACGATGAACCCCGGCGCGCCGTGACACAACTGCATGAGCATGGTCGGCTTGCGGCCTTCGGGCGGCGTGAGGAATGCCGGCCAGTTGGCCGCGCCGCCTTCAAGCGTCGCGGTCCGTTGCAGTGTGTTGACGATACGGCTTTCCCATTCGCTCCAACTGGCGGCGTCGAGCAGATGCCGGCCGCGTATCAGCGGCAGTGCGGTGCCGACGAAACCGTGGACGCCGTCGAGGAAGGTCCACTCCTTCTTATACAGATCCTGGGTCCAGTAATGACAGCCGCGCTCTTCCGACCACTTCAGTTCGGCCGCGAGTTGGCCGGCGGTCCGGCGAAACAGTTCGGCCCAGCGTTCGTCGTGGGTGCGCTCATGGAGCAACGACGCGGCCAGCAGCGTGCCGGGCGAGCCCCACATGAGTTCGCGGGTGGGGTTGTCGATATTGCCGGCGATCAGTCCGGCGAGCTGGTCGGCAAGCGCTTCGCTGGGCGCGCGTCCGTACGCGAGCATCAGCCAGGGCGTTTCGCCCATCATCCACGCGCCGAAGGAGGTGTTGTGATCCGCTTCGAGCCACGCGCGATTCAACGCTTGCAATGACGCGGCATGCGCCAGCGGATCGCGTTCGAGTTCGACTGCGCCGACGGCTGCGAGGTAATCGAGTGCCCAGACTACGCCGCATGCGCCGTGATAGAGCGGCGTGAGCGGCTCGCGCGGATTGTCTTCGCCGTCGCCGTCGTTGGGATGCGTGGGCCACAGTCCGTCCACGTTCATGTGCGCCTCGGTCTGCCTGACGATCCGCGTGATGAACTGGCGCACCCGAGTCTCATCCCATGCGATCGTTTGCAGCGGTTCGTGACGGGCCGGATTGAAAAGCATGCATACCTCGCGTTGGAATGGGAGAGAGTGACCGCCGTGTGAGGCCGTTGTCGTTCGGCTCTATGCACGGCGAATCGGATGTTGCATTGCACGCTCGATAAGCGCGCAAATCAGCTTGCGCAAGGCGTCATGCTGTCCGATCATCTAGCCCTTGCGCCCTTGGCCGATCCCGATGATGCCTCAGGACGCAAGCGTTGTCGAAAGGCACGGTAGACAAATATTCCGGGTATGGCGACGTTGTCGCAAGACACAGAAACGGAGTCGAGACATGAGCTATGTGTTGTATTACTCGCCAGGTGCGGCCAGCATGGCCGTACACTGGATGCTGATCGAAGCGGGCATTCCGTTCGAGGCACGCCTCATCGACATCGACACCGGCGCCCAGCACGACCCCGAGTATCGGCGGCTGAATCCGGCGGGGCGCGTGCCGACGCTGATCGTCGACGGCGTGCCGCGTCACGAGTCCGCCGCCTTGCTGATGCTGCTGGCCGAGCGCCATCCCACGGCCGGTCTTGCACCCGCACCGGGTTCGCCCGATCGCGCCGAGTGGTTCGAGTGGATGGTCTTCTTTGCCAACACACTGCTGCCCGCGATGCGCGACTGGTTTTACGCCGATAGCGACGGCGACCCGGCCGGCGCACAAGCGGTCCGTGCACTTGCGGAGCGTCGCATCGAAGAAGCGTGGGAGCGCCTCGGCGCAACGCTTGCCGACGGCCGTGCCTTCCTCGTAGGCGGCCGGCTCAGCACCGCGGACTTCCTCGCCCTGATGCTGATGCGCTGGACCCGCAACATGCCGCGCAAGGCCACAAGCCGGGAGAACCTCATGCCCTACATCATCCGCGTGCGCGCCTTGCCGTCGTTCATCGAACTCAATGCAAGAGAAGGCCTGAGCGACTGGAGCAATCCGGTGGGCCAGGCTTAGCAGCATCTCGTACTTCTGGAAGCGCGAATGACACCAACAAAGACTTTCCTGGCCATCTCTCTCGCAGTTGCAGTACTCGCCTCATCCACGGCCGCGCAAGCGGTTGAGGGTCCACCCGTTGCAGCGGTGCGGCCCGTGACAAATACCTACTTCGGTACGGCCGTTGTCGACAACTACCGCTACATGGAGAATCTGAAGGACCCCGAAGTCCAGCGCTGGATGAAAGCGCAAGCGCGCTACACGCGCAAGGTGCTCGATGCGATTCCCGGCCGCGCTGCCCTCGCGCAACGCATCCTCGCGCTGGGCGGCAAGGACCTGCACCGCGATCAGTTCACGCGCCGCGGCCAGCGCCTCTTTTACGAAGTGATGGAGCCGGGCGCCAATCTGCCCAGGCTCGCGTATCGCGACGACATCGATGGCGCGGAACATATTCTGGTGGACCCGGCGAAGCTCGCCAAAGACAGCGCGCATCATGTCTCGCTCGACTGGTTTTCGCCCTCCTGGGATGGCCGCTATGTGGCCTATGGGGTCTCGGAAGGCGGCTCGGAAGAAAGCGTGCTGCATGTCGTCGATCTGAGCACCGGCAAGACGCTCGCGGAGCGCATCGATCGCACAAGCGGCTGCGTCGTCTCCTGGCGCAACGATAACCGCTCGTTCTTCTACCTGCGCTATCCGAAGGCCGGCCCCGACACGCCGCCGTCGCAAACCGAGTACAACGCGGTGACGTTCGTCCACGTGCTCGGCGAGCATCACGACGGCAATGCGGACCAGGCGGTGTTCGGCAAAGGCGTATCGGCGAGCCTCGACGTGCCGGAAGGACAGGGTACTTACGTGCTGCTCGCGCCGGATTCGCCGTATGCGGTAGCCGTCGCGAACCGCAACATGGACAACGCACCCAATACGTTTTACGTGGTGCCGCTCGCGCAGATCGACGGTGCTCAGACACCGTGGCAAAAAATCGCCGCGCCCGAAGACGGCGTGATCGATGTGCGCCTGCGCGGCGACCGGTTGTACTTCATGTCGCAGAAGGGCGCGTCGCGTTTTCAGATCCTCTCGATGCCGCTCGATCGTCCGGATCTCGCGCATGCCGAGGTGGTGGTGCCGGAAGGCGCCAACGTGATCGACTCGTTCGATCTCGCCGGCGACGCCATCTATCTCGCCGAGCGTGCGGGCGCGAGTTTCCAGCTCCAGCGCGTATCGCTAGACGGTAAGGATAGCCAGGCAATCGGTTTGCCGTTTGCGGGCAGCGTCGCCAGTTTGACGGTCGACCCGCGTGAGCCCGGCGTCATGTTCAATCTGCAGGGCTGGGTCAAGGCACCGCGCGAACTCGCCTACGACCCGCAGACCCACGCTGCGATCGACACCGGACTGATCCCGCCGGCGAAGACCGAGTCGGACGAGATCGAGGCGCACGATGAATTCGCCACCAGCTACGACGGCACGCGCATTCCGGTGTCGATCATCGCGCGCAAGGACGTGACGCGCGACGGCTCGCATCCTGCCCTGGTGATCGGCTACGGCAGCTATGGCGATTCCATGGACCCGTACTACGACGCAACATGGCAGGCGTGGCTCGCGCACGGCGGCATCGTCGCGGTGACGCATATACGCGGCGGCGGCGAATATGGCGAGGCGTGGCATCGGGCCGGTCAGAAGCTCACCAAGATCAACACGCTGCTCGACTTCAACGCGAGCGCGCAATACCTGATCGATCAGCACTACACACAGTCGAAGTACCTGGTGGCGAACGCCGCCAGCGCGGGCGGCATCGTGATGGGCGGCGCGCTGGAGATCGATCCGGGACTGTTCCATGTGATCCTCGACGACGTCGGCGATTCCGATACCCTGCGCGGCGAGACCGAGCCTAACGGACCGCCGAACGTGCCCGAGTTTGGTTCGACCTCGACGGAAAGCGGCTTTCACGGTCTGTACTCGACGAGCGCCTATGCGCACGTGGAGGACGGCACGCCCTATCCGGCGGTGATGTTTACCACCGGCGCCAACGATCCGCGCGTGGCGTCGTGGCACATGCTGAAGATGGCGGCGCGCGTGCAGGCGGCGACCAGCAGCGGACGTCCGGTGCTGTTGCGGGTCGACTACGACGCGGGCCATGGGATCGGCTCCAGTCTCTCGCAAGCGGCCGACCAGCTCGCCGACGAGTGGTCGTTCGCGCTGTGGCAGATGGGCGAGCCGGGTTTTCAGCCGGAGCCGAAACCGAAACCGTAGCGGTAGCCGTAGCCGTAGCGCACACGTCGAGCGGGCGTGGCGGGGTTCACGTCCGCGATTTTTGACTCTCTAGCCGGGCTGCCGCAAGTCGCGTTAATCTTGCGGCGCCTCGTATCTTTGGAAGCTCGAATGAAACCAACCCAGTCTTTCACGGCCGTCACGCTTGCTGCTGTCCTGCTCGCCGCCTCCGCTGCGGCGCATGCCGCCGACGCTCCGCCGGTGGCGCCTGTGCGTCCGGTGACGGATACCTACTTCGGTACGCCGGTCGTCGACAATTACCGCTACATGGAGAACCTGAAGGACCCCGAAGTGCAGAGCTGGATGAAAGCGCAGGCGGATTACACGCGCAAGGTGCTCGATGCGATTCCCGGCCTCGCCGCGCTTGCGCAACGCATCGATGCGCTGACGGGTAACGACCTGCATCGCGGCGACTTCAGGCGGCGCGGCGAGCGCATCTTCTACCAGGTGCGGGAGCCGGGCGCCAATCTGCCCAAGCTCGCTTACCGCGACGGCGTCAACGGCGAGGAACACATTCTGGTGGACCCGGCCAAGCTGGCGAAAGACAGCGCCCACCACTCCGCGCTGGACTGGTATTCGCCTTCATGGGATGGCCGCTACGTGGCGTATGGCATCTCCGAAGGCGGCTCGGAAAACAGCGTGCTGCATGTGATCGACACGCAGTCGGGCAGCGATACCGCCGAAGTCATCGACCGTGCCGGCGACGACGTCGTCTCATGGCGCAACGACAACCGCTCGTTCTTCTATCTGCGCTATCCGAAGCCGGGGCCGGACACGCCGCTGGCGAAGAGCAAGTACAACGCCGTGACCTATCTCCACGTGCTCGGCCAGAATCCCAACGGCGAGGGCGACGAGGCCGTGTTTGGCCGCGGCGTGTCGGCGAAGCTCGAGGTGGCGGAAGGTCAGGCGACCTATGTGTTGCTGTCGCCGGATTCGCCCTATGCGGTTGCGGTGGTGAATCACAACATGGATGACAACCCCAACATCTTCTATGTGGCGAGACTCGATCAGATCCATGGTGCGGACACGCCCTGGCAAAAATTTGCGGAAACCGCAGACGGCGTGACTGACGTGCATCTGCACGGCGACCGCCTGTATCTGCTGTCGGAGAAGGGTGCTTCGCGCTTCCAGATTCTTTCGCTGCCGGCCGCGCATCCGGATCTCGCGCATGCGGACGTCGTCGTGCCGGAGGGCCCGAACGTGATCGACGCTTTCGTGCTGGCTAACGATGCGATGTATGTCGGCGAACGTGCGGGTGCGAGCTTCCAGCTAAAGCGGGTGTCCTTCGACGGCAAGGAGAGCCAGGACATCGCGTTGCCCTTCGGCGGCACGGTGGCGAGCTTGACGACGGATCCGCGCGAGCCGGGCGTCATGTTCAACCTGCAGGGCTGGGTGAAGGCGCCGCGTGAGTTCACCTACGATCCGAAGAGCAACGCCGCGACCGATACGGGGCTGATTCCGCCGGCGAAGTCCGAGTCGGCCGATGTCGAAGCGCACGACGAGTTTGCCATCAGCTATGACGGCACGCGCATTCCGGTGTCGATCATCGCGCAGAAGGGCGTGAAACGCGACGGCTCGCATCCGACGGTTGTGTTCGGCTACGGCAGCTACGGGGTGTCGATCGATCCGGCGTATCGTCCCGCGTGGCAAGCGTGGCTCGCGCAGGGCGGCATCATCGCGGTGTCGCATATGCGCGGCGGCGGCGAATATGGCGATGCCTGGCACCGTGCCGGTCAGAAGCTCTGGAAGATCAACACCCTGCTCGATTTCAACGCGAGCGCGCAGTACATGATCGATCAGCACTACACGCAGTCGAAGTATCTGGCGGCGAACAGCGCCAGCGCGGGTGGCTTCGTGATGGGCGGCGCGATGGAGATCAACCCGGGCCTGTTCCGCGTCGTGATGGACGACGTGGGCCTGTCCGATGCGCTGCGCTTCGAGACGGAACCCAATGGACCGCCGAACGTGCCGGAGATGGGCTCGTCATCGGATGAGGCGGGCTTTCATGCGCTCTACGGCATGAGCGCCTATACGCACATTCATGACGGCACGCCGTACCCTGCGATCATCTTCACGACCGGCGCCAACGATCCGCGCGTCTCGTCGTGGCACATGCTGAAGATGGCGGCGCGGATGCAGGCGGCGACGAGCAGCGGGCGGCCGGTGCTGTTGCGCATCGACTACGACGCGGGTCACGGTTTCGGTTCGAGCGTGTCGCAGTACGCCAACCTGCTCGCCGACGAGTGGGCATTCGCGCTGTGGCAGATGGGCGAGCCGGGTTTTCAGCCGAAGCATTAATTGAGGCGGTGCGCGACCGGGCGTTGCGGGGTGGATGCCCGGTCGCGGGACAGCAGCGTTTGACGTTTGCGTCGAGCGCGTGCCCTCAAGTTGCGAGCGGAGGGGCCGATATAGCAGGGTAGAAAGCATTCCGCTTAGACCTTTCTACCCACCTCGCTACGCCTTGTCCTCAGCCAATTTACCGTCCACGCATAGTGCCGTGAGGCGCTACACCACCGTGCGGATCGCGATTTTCTCGATGATCCTGCAGTCCGCTCTGTCACTCGTGTCGTTCGCGAGCTTCGTGCGGGCGTACCGGCATGCGTCGGCGTCGCTTTACGCCGCCTATCCTGTCGCGCAGCGCTGGCTGTGGCTGATTGCGCTGCTGTGGTCGTTGGTCACGCTGATCTCCGGCCTCGCGCTGCTGCGCGGTCGCGGCTGGGGACGCGTGTCGTACGCGTGCGCGGCATGCCTGGCACTCCTTGCGTATTTCATCGTGGCGCCGTGGCCGCTTGCGTTGTGCGCGGTGCCTGTTGCCGAAGCGACGACAGCGGTGTTGTTCAGCCGTGCGGGCACGCACTATCTGCGCGACGACGCGGCGCGGCACAACGCCGCCTCGGGATGGCGCGCGCGCTTCGCCACGCTGTGCTTCGTACTGTCGAGCACGCTGCTCTACCTGACCCACCTCACCATGTGCACGACGGCGGGCTGGATCGTGCGCGTGCTGCCCGGCTGGCCGGCCTGGACCACGCTGATCGCATCGACCGTGTTGATCGCTGTCGGGGCGCTCCTGTCGCAAAAGGGTTCGCGCGTGTGGCGCAGCGGTGTTGCGCTGATGGTGTTCGTTGTCGTCGACGCTTTCGCGCTGCTCGGATATCTGCCCTATGCGCCGGCACTCGCGCGTTATCTGGGCCCGGCTTACCGTCCCTATGACATGCTGTGGGGCGTCGCGATTGCCTTGACGTCGATCATCGGCGCGCTCGCTTTGACGATGCTGCAGATGAGCCGTGTGCCGCGTCCGAGGGCGCCGCTGACGATGCCCGACTATCTGTAGCGCGGCGGCCTCGTGACAGCGCATCTCACTCAACACGCATTCGCCTGGTACCGCTCCGTGACCCGACCGAACTTTATCGCCACGCTGCGCCCCGTTTGTTCAAGTGCGCTTCTCATTGCCGGCGTGCTTTCACTCTACGCGCCGCACGTATTCGCCGATATCAAAAGCGCCGAGCAGGCGATGCAGCAACAGCGCTTTGCCGATGCGCTGGCCGAACTGCAGCCGCTTGCGAAGGCGGGCAACGCGCAAGCGCAGGTGGACCTCGGCACGCTCCTCATGCTCGGTCAAGGGTTGCCTCGCGACGACGCGGCGGCACTCACCCTGTTCAACCAGGCCGCGAAAGCGGGCGATCCGCTGGGCGACCTTGGACTCGCGTCGTTTTATGTGCTGCGGCAGCCGGGCCCGCAAAGCTATGCCAGGGCGGAAGCGCTCTACCGCAAGCACGCGCTGGAAGGCAACGCAATGGCGCAGGCTGGACCAGGCGGCTTGTATCTGACAGGCTGCGGCACAGGGTTTCGCGCAGGCTTATACGGGCATCGGCCGGCTTTACGCCGCGGGTCTTGGCGTGAAGGCCGACGGTGCGCAAGCCTATGACTGGCTTCGCAAAGGCGCGGATCGCGGCGATGGGGCGGCCTATGACGAACTGGGCAGCCTGTTCTATAAAGGCATCGACGGCAAGCCGGACTACAAGGCCTCGATGACCTGGTATGCGAAAGCTGCCGCGCTGGGCGACCCGGTGGGTCAAGCAGGGGTGGGCTATCTCTACGAGCATGGCGCCGGCGTGCCGAAGGACGATGCCCAGGCGTTGGCGTGGTATCGCAAGGCGGCCAATAGCGGCTATACGGAATCGGAAATCTCGGTGGGGCGCTTCTACATGCTTGGACGTGGGGTGGCCGAAGACAACGCCGAGGGCATGCGCTGGATGCTGCGCGCGGCGCAGCAGGGCGACGCGAACGCACAAGGCATTGTGGGCAGCGTGTACCAGCACGGAAAGTATGCGACGCTCGACTACGCCGCGGCGCTCAAGTGGCTGACGCTCGGCGCCCGTGGCGGCAATAACAAGGCGCAGTACGACCTGGGCTGGACCTACCTGATGGGTACGGGTGTGAGCCGTGACTTGCGACGCGGTTGTGCCTGGCTGGTGGTTTCGGCAGCGAATGGTTACGCGCTTGCGAAGACGTCGTTGGCGGAGGGCAGGACCGGCGTCTCGCTCGATCAGCGCAAGCAGGCCGAACGGGCCGCTGCTGCATGGCAACCGGGCAGCGACGTGGTATTGGCTGACGAACCGCCGGGGTATGTTGGGTTGAGCGCGTTCAATCTGAACGCGCCGTTCTTGCCGGGATACTGAGTGAGGCGAAGGGCGAGCCCGCTTGAGGGGAGCCCTGGACGCTTCGGATGCCGTGGACGCTGCCAGCGCCACTAACGCCACTAACGCCACTAACGCCACTAACGCCACTAACGCAACGCCACTTCGCGGACCGGCCTGCGAAATCGAGGCCGGCCCGCTCAACCAGCTTCTTAAGCGCTAACGCTCACGCGCTTCGGCGTCACCACCGACACCACGAACGTCACCACGATATTCGCTGCGAGCGCAATCAGGCCGATATACAGCGGATACGTCGCATCGCCCAGATGCAGCGCGAACACCGGCTTCAGGCCTTGCGAAATCGCCAGCCCGGTCCCCAGCACGATCCCCACCAGCCAGCCGAGGAACAGCCCCGGCGTATTCAGGCGGCGCGTGTACAGCGAGAACACGATGGCCGGGAAAATCTGCAGGATCCACACGCCGCCGAGCAACTGCAGATCGATCGCGTACTGCGTGGGCAGGAACACGATGAACAGCAGCGCGCCGAACTTCACCGCCAGCGAGACGATCTTCGCCGTCGAGGCTTCGGCGCTGGACGACATATCCGGCGAGACGATCGGACGCCACAGATTGCGCGTGAACAGGTTAGCGGCGCCAATCGACATGATGGCGGCCGGCACCAGCGCGCTGATCGCAATCGCCGCCGCGGCAAAGCCGACGAACCACGACGGGAACAGCGTACCGAACAGCGCCGGCACGACATCCGAAGCGGACTTCACATGCACGCCGGCTGCAATCGCCATATAGCCGAGCAGCGCGATCAGGCCGAGCAGCAGCGTGTACGCCGGGAGGAAGATGGCGTTCTTGCGCACCGTTGCCGCGGACGACGACGACAGCACCGCCGTCATCGTATGCGGATACATGAACGCAGCCAGCGCGGAGCCGAGTGCGAGCGACGCATACGCGGTGAACTGGGTCGGCTTCAGGATGATGCCGGTCGCGCCGCCCTTGGCCTTGAAATACGTATCGGCTGCATCGAACACATGCGCGTAGCCGCCGAGTTTCGCTGGAATCAGCCACACTGCCGCGATTACGACAATGTAGATCATGATGTCCTTGACGAAGGCGATCATCGCCGGCGCCCGCAGGCCGCTGGTGTAGGTGTAGAGCGCGAGGATCACGAACGCGACGATCAGCGGCAGTTCGCCGTCCACGCCGAGGCCCTTGATCACCACCTGCATGCCCACCAGTTGCAGCGCGATATACGGCATGGTCGCGACAATGCCAGTGAGCGCCACCGCAGCCGGGAACCACTTGCCGCCGTATTCGCCCTGCACGTAGTCGGCTGCCGTGATGTGATTTTTCGCATGGGCGATCTGCCATAGCTTCGGCATCACTGCGAACACGAACGGATACACGATGATCGTATAAGGCAGCGCAAAGAAGCCATAGGCGCCCACCGAATACACCAGCGCCGGCACGGCGATCACGGTATAGGCGGTATAGAAATCTCCGCCCACCAGGAACCACGAAATCACCACGCCGAATTGCCGGCCGCCGAGGCCCCACTCATGCAACTGCGTGAGGTCGCCTGCTTTCCAGCGCGCCGCGAAGAAACCCACCACGGTAACCAGCAGGAAGAAGAAAATGAAAACGGCCATTGCGACCGGGTTGACTGGAATCGATCCGCTCATTTGAGACCTCGGTACACGACGTAGATCAGCAGCGACGTGAGCGGGACCCACAGGAACTGATACCAGTAGAAGAACGGAAAGCCGGCGAACGAAGGACGCGTGTCGTTATAGAACGGCAGCCATAACAGCGCGATATACGGAAGCAGCAAGATGAGCCATAGCCATGAACGGCCGGCCGGATGAGTGGTCTCCACGAATTTCTCCTTAGGTTTGAAACTGAAACGCCATATATTTATAGGAATGGTCGATCGTCGGCGCATGCATTGCTACGCGCCGCACGGCGCGGCGCATCGACGAATGCGGGCCGCGTCCTGGGCGTGTAGTATTCGCTTTCGTCTGCCTCCTTACAAGCGCACAACTACGTAAGCACGCTACGTACAATTACGTAGACCGCCCATCCGTCCTTTCAGCGATGAAACTCAAAGCGAAGATCTTCCTGCTCGCCATCGTACCGTTTCTGGCCGCTATTGCCGGGATCGAAATCGGTGTTCGCCAGGAGGCGACGGCGCTCGCCGGGACGCAGCATGCGACGATGCAGGCCGCCTATCTGGCGAGCAAGGAGATCGAACTCAAGCACTATGTCGAACTGGCGACGAGCACCATCGAGCCACTTTACGACGCCTCGCGCGATAACGCACGGGACGACGCAATGTTGCGCAGCCGCGCGCTCGCCGCGCTGGAGAAGATGGATTTCGGTAAGGACGGCTATTTCTTTGTGTACGACATGCATGGCCGCTCGCTGATGCATCCGCGCGAGCCGGATCTTGTGGGCCGCGATCTGTGGACCATGCGCGACCCGCAAGGCGCGCTGGTGATCCAGCAGTTGATCGCTGCGGCGGCGCGCGGCGGCGGCTATGTGCGCTATGTGTGGCATCGCCCGTCGACGGGCAAGCTCGAGCCGAAGCTCGGCTATGTCGTGCCGCTCGAGCGCTGGGGCTGGCTGGTCGGCACCGGCATCTATCTGGACGACGTCGATACGACGCTCGCGAGCATCGACCAGCGCGCGTCGGCCAACATCGAGCGCACGATGATGTGGATCGATGCGATCGCGCTGACCGGGCTGGGCGTGATTGCGCTGTGCGCGCTGGTGCTGAACGTCAGCGAGTCGCGCAGTGCCGATGCGAAGTTGAAGCGGCTCGCGCAGCAGGTGGTCGAGTCGCAGGAAAAGGAGCGGGCGCGGCTGTCGCGCGAACTGCACGACGGTATCAGCCAGATGATGGTGTCGGTGAAGCTGCTGCTCGAATCGGCGCTGATGCGCTTCGAGCGCGGCGAGGCGCGCGTGCCGGCGGCGGAGGCCGCGCTGGCCACCAGCCTCGCGCGCCTCGGCGATACGCTGCGCGAAGTGCGCCGCATCTCGCATGCGCTGCGGCCGGCCATGCTCGACGACCTCGGGCTCGCCGCGGCGCTGCAGCAACTCACGCGCGAACTGAGCGAGCAGGCCGGGATCGAAATCGGCTTCACGCAGATCGCCCACACCCATGCCGCCGTGTTGCCTGATGCCGTCAACACGGTGGTGTTCCGGATCGCCCAGGAAGCGCTGACCAACATCGTGCGGCATGCGCGGGCCTCGCGCGCGTCGCTGTCGCTCGAGGTGTCGGCCAGCGCCGTCACCTTGTCGATTGCCGATAACGGCTGCGGCTTCGATGTGCAGCGCGCGCTTGCCGATCCGCGTGGCGGCATCGGCCTGCGCAACATGCGCGAGCGGCTCGATACGTTGGGCGGCAGCTTGTCTCTGGTGTCGCAGCCGGGTCATACGAATGTGACGGCGCATGTGCCGGTCGGGGCACGTGCACAGGCTCCGCAAACCTTGCAGGAAAACTCGCTATGAACGACGCGCCGTCCCGTGCAGCCCGGCTGATTCTGGTCGACGATCATCCTCTGGTGCGCGACGGCTTGCGCGCGCGGCTCGAAGCGGTGCCGAATCTCGAGGTGGTTGGCGAAGCGGGCGGCGCGGACGACGCGCTGGCGCTCGCGGCCGAGCAAAATCCCGATCTCGCGCTGATGGATGTCGGCATGAGCGGGATGAACGGCATCGCGCTCGCCGGTGTGTTCCATGAGCGGTTTCCGGCGATCCGGGTGTTGATGCTGTCGATGCACGACAACATCGAGTATCTGACGCAGGCGGTGCGGGCCGGTGCGAGCGGTTACGTGCTGAAGGATTCGCCCGCGACGGAGATTGTTCAGGCGATTGCCGCGGTACTCGATGGGCGCACGTTCTTCAGTGCGGGGCTCGGGGAGCGGATGATCCAGGCTTCGGCCATGCCAACGCCCGTTGAGCAATTGACGCCACGCGAGCGGGACATTCTCGATGCGCTCGCGGAAGGACTCTCCAGCAAACAGATTGCACAACGTAATGGCTTGTCCGTGCGCACTGTGGAGACCCACCGGCTCAATATGAAACGCAAGCTCGAGATTGAAGGGCAGGCGGAGCTGATCAAGTTCGCCGTGGAGAATCGGCGCAAGCGTTAGAAGCGGCGTTGAAGCGGCGGAACCGGTATATTTCCTCCGATCAATGTTTCCACCTGCGCCGCCTCATAAGGGTGTGGGAGCGTATCGGCGCCGCGGCTGTGCGGGCAAAATACTCGCTACGATGGGCTTGCGCGGCGAGTCACCCTTTGCCGGCAACCGGGTAGACGGGGAGCGTCCTTCGGGCAGAAGCCGGAGCGCCGCCGGGCGAACGTGAAGCACCTGTGACAAATCGACACAAATATAGACGAACGATCCACAGATCGATCGTGTCATTCCGTTTACGATCCGACATTACCGGTTCCGAACCTCGCGCGAAACGCGCAGCGCTATCCTGATGAGGCTGAGGCCGTCGCACCTCAAAGCGTTTTGCGACCGGCCGGTCCACCCGTGCAGGTAGTTAGGCATACCGATAGAGTGATATTCGATGCGTCTGCAAATATTTGAGGAATGGCTGTGAGTCTGAATCTGTCATCCAGAGGGCCAGCGTACACGGCACGCGAAATTCGACAGGGCGTGCCGCTCAGCTACGTCAGCGAAAAGTTGTCGCACGCCATCATCGATACGCACGCGGCCGGCGTGGCTCACCCGGAAGCGCGCAAGCGTCTCGCCCACGTGATGTATTCGCAAACCAAGGCGTTTCTCGCGCTGCATAACGTACTGGCGGTAGCCGACACACCCGGCTTGCCGGAGCTGCTGCTTGAGATGGACCGGCATGAGTTGCATAGCTGGATCGCTACGGTCGTCAAGCATGGGGACGTGCTGGGGACCAGCGAGGTCTGACGACCGGACCCCTCTCAGAGGAAGCGGCTAAACAACCGGTCGCATTCCCGTTTGACCACGCCGTAGCATTCGCAGGCGTGCGCTTCAAGGGCCGGCCGGTCGAGTACCTCGATGACGCCGTGCCGGTAGCGGATCACACCGTCGCCCTGTAACTTGGCCGCCGCCTCGGCCACCCCCGCGCGCCGCACGCCCAGCATGTTCGCGATCAACTCCTGGGTCATACGAATCTCGTTCGATTCGACCCGGTCGAGCGTCAGCAGCAGCCAGCGGCAGAATTGCTGCGCAATCGAATGATGGCGGTTGCAGACGGCGGTCTGCGCAATCTGCGTAATCAGTGTTTGTGTGTAGCGCAGAAACAGATGCTGGACCGCGCCGCCGCGCGCAAACTCCTGGCGCACGACATCGCCGCTCAGCCTGTAAGCCTCGCCCGCGCTTTGCACAATGGCGCGGCTCGGTATGGTCTCGCCGCCCATGAACATGGTGACGCCGAGCAGGCCGTCTTTCCCGACCACGGCGATTTCCGCCGACGCGCCATTTTCCATGACATGCAGCATCGACACGACCGCTGTGGTCGGCAGGTAGATGTGGCTCAGACGATCCCCCGACTCGTAGACGACATGCCCCAAGGGTAGCGACACCGGTGACAGGTGCGGGGTGAGACGCTCGCGCTCCTCGGCCGGCAGAGCTGCCAGCAGCCGGTTGGTCTCGGGTTTGTGCTGACCCACCTGGATAGGCTGCACTTCTTCTTCAACGACTTGCGCGCCACGCGTGACCCGCTGTGCGAGCAACAGATGCTGCGCAATCATATGATCGCGGCTCTTCTCCGGCACCAGGCTCAGCACGGCCGAACGGAGGTCGGCATAGCCGAGCACGTCGAGCAGCTTGAGCTTGGTCAGCGTACCGAGGTCGCTTTTGCCGGTCCGCCAGGCCGAAATCTGCGCGCGCGTCAGGCCGAGGCTCTCCGCCAGTTGGGCGTCGCTACCGAACTGGCCCTTCGCTTTTACTTCATCGAATAGGGCGTTCCAATCGTTCATGGTGTTCGATAGTTAGAATGGTGTCAAATTCACTTGACGCGCGCTGAGTCGAATGAAAGAATCAAAAATTGGCTAAATCTGTCAAATTCATTCGACATTTATATCATAGCTGCGCACGTCTCGCGGAGACGCGATAGGGCTCACCATTTTCGACGGGCGCCTGCGCTCTCGAGGCCTGCCACATGAGCGAATTCTCCTCCATCCGTTTGCCCGTCGCATTACATGCGCTTGCCTCGGACGCTATTGTTTCCGACGCACTGGATGGCGAGCAATTTGCCGCCCGGCAAGTGGAGTTCATCAAGGATCTGTTCGGCTACGTCGCTTACCTGCGCGAACGCTCGCGTGCAACGCCGGTTGCCGACGCTTTCCTCGCGACCTTCGTCAATCTTCTGGAAGCGCTGGAGTTAAATGCGCCCGGCGAAGCACAGGCGTGCGCCGTCCAGCTTCAGCAGATTATCCCGGTCATCTTTCCCGGTTCGACGGTATTCGCGAATTCGATCGCGCCCCATGCTGTCACGCCGGCGATCGAGACCGACGGTGCGGAGTAAGTCGGGAGAACACGCGTCGCGCTAGCGGCGCAAGTGGAGCGAAGAATGATGCGCAGCGCGGCGATCGGTCCGCGCCATTCGATACGGACTCCGAACGTTAAAGGCTCAGAGGTACCAGACGAGTATCGCCAGCACGACCGTGAACAAGCCCCCGATCGATACGCCGCCCCAGATCAGAAGATCGTCGCCGCCGATTTTCCGGGTGCGGAGATTGCGCGTTGCCGCCTGGACAGGGCGTCCAGGATTTCCCCGTCGTGTGCGCATTGATATGACCCGTCGCGTTTCTTCATTCTTTCAGCCAGATGGTCTCGACGTCAAGTCAATTTGACATTGTGCCTCGCCGTGCTGCGGCGCCCCGTCAAGTTATGCAGACGTAAACGACCGTAACCGATTCTGTAACTTTAATAATATGCATCGGTTCTAGACTGCTGCTGGTTCGGAAGGCGGTGATGCATTTCCGGGCGGGCAAGCGTTCTCCCATCATTGGGCGCGTTATCCGGATTGACCTATGTGGCCGGCTGTACCGCCAATCTCTAGCGTAGCGTTGGTTCTTTCGCCAGCAATCGGTGATTCGCTGCTGATGATGACGATTGCGCGCAATCTGCAGCAAAGCGGTATTGCGGTCACGGTGTTCGGCCGGCAGATCCATGCGTTGCGCGACTGGTTTCCGGATGTCGCAACAGAAGACGACCTGAGCGCCGGCGATCTCGCGGCAAGGCTGGGCGGCTTCGACCGCGTCATCCAGATGCATCGAAACAAGCCGTTCGCTGGCCTCGAGCAGGCCCATCCGCGCGTGATCCTGCTCGATCACATTTGCCGGGTGCGATCGTCGCATTCGATGGCGGACCGGCTCGCACGTTTTTGCCAGGACGAGTTCGGTCTGGCGAGCGCGCACAAGAGCAACGGCATGACGGCGCCTGCCGGACTGCAACACAGGAAGTACCCGCTGCGCGTGGCGATTCACCCCACCGCCAGCACCGCCGACAAGTGCTGGCTGCCTTCGCGTTTCATCCGCCTTGCCATCAAACTGCGCGAACTGGGCTTCAGTCCGGAGTTCGTCGTCGCCCCGCAAGAGCGCGCCGACTGGATTCACATCGAACGTCTTGGCCTCGCGCTGCCCGACCTGGGTTCGCTCGACAACGTCGCCGCGTGGGTTTTCGAATCCGGCTGGTTTATCGGCAACGACTCGGGAATCGGCCATCTGGCGTCGAGCCTGCATATTCCCACGCTGTCGCTGTTCATGCGCCGCGGCATTGCGCATACCTGGCGGCCGGACTGGGGGGCGGGGCAGGTGCTGATCGGCAGCACTTTTCTGCCCACCGGATTTCTGAAAGAGCGTTACTGGAAATACATGTTGTCCGTCAGGCAGGTCTCTCGCGCGTTCGACCAGATGCGCGCCAATCCAAGCTTCGCATGACCCCCGCGCTCCCTCAACCTTGCCCGGACCCTGTCCGGTGCAACCGCATGCCTTTTCCCCAGACACCATGAACGCTCAATGCCAGGCCGTCTTCCTTCATACCGGTTACAGAACGGCCGGAACGTGGTTATGGTCATGCTTTCGCAAGCTCGACAACGTCACCGCCTACTACGAGCCCTTGCACGAAATGCTGGCGACGATCGACACGGACAAGTTGGCGAGCAGTACGGCTAATAGCTGGCGTTCGGGTCACCCGGCGCTGGAGGCGCCGTACTTTGCCGAGTTCGCTCACCTGCTGGGCCCGCAGGGGCGCGGCATCCCCGGTTATGACGCGGTGTTCTCGATCGACCGCCTCGACGGCCAAACCCCGGAGGCCGCCGAACGTCTCGAGGCCTATGTGCGCGGTCTCATGCGCAGCGCGCACGACCAGGGCCGCGTGCCGGTACTCAAGTTCTGCCGCTCGCTAGGCCGCCTGCAGTGGTTCCGCGCCACCTTTCCCGATGCCGTGCATATCGTGGTCGAGAAAAATCCGATCTCGCAGTGGCAGTCGTGCTGGCAATTGTTCGCCGCGCATCGCAATCCGCACTTTGTTGCCGTGCCGTTTGTGGTGCTGGCGTTGAACCGGCACGTGCCGCTCGTCCAGCAGACCATGGCTGCGCTGGGCGTCGTGCTGCCGCCGCCGACCGGCGATGCGCAAGCACAGACGGTCGAAGCGTGTCTCGCCGTCTATAAGGAACACATTGCGGCGATCACGCCGCTGCAGGCCTACCGGGCCTTTCTCGCGCACTGGCTGTTGACGCTAAGAGATGCGGCGACGCACGCCCATGCGATCTTCGACTGCGATCTGGCGGGCCACTCACCGGCATATATCGCGGGCGCCGAACAGTGGATCGGCGAGCTCACCGGCCTCAAGCCGTCGTTCGGCAGCGCACGCCGCGAAGAGGCGGCCGAACGCAGCGTGGGCTTCGATGCCGTCGAAGGATTGCAGGTCCACCTGGAAGCCCTGGATTTCGCGCGGACCCTGGCGGGCAGCGGGAGCGTCGACGCCGATGCGCTGGTGCTCTGGACCAGCAAGCTGGCCCAGGCCACCCAGGTGATGGCGTTCGGCGCGGCGGCGAACTGGCCGCAGCCGCAGGTATCGGCGGGGCGCGCCACCCGGATGGTGGATGTCGCGCTGATCGACGGTGTGGGTATCGACGAGATCTTGCTGAGCGAACTCGCCTCGACACGCGCGGCATTGGCCGAGGTCAGGAGCGAGTTGGCACGCCTGCACAAATCGCCGCTGTTGCGCCTGATCAAACGCGTCCGCAAGCTGCGTGCGTCAAAACTCTTGCGCCGCGTGCGCCGTGACGGCAAGCTGCCTACCACTGGCCATCCAACTTGAGAGCGCGCAATGGTAGAACGTCACATGGTGTCGACCGCATTTGAAATTCCCGGGTACACGGTCGAGCAGTCGCTCGGTATCGCGCGGGGGATCATTGTCCGTTCGCGTTCGGTGGTGGGTTCGATCGGTGCGTCGCTGCAGACGATTTTCGGCGGCAACATCTCCCTCTATACGTCGCTGTGCGAGCGCGCCCGGGAAGACGCGTATGAGCGGATGCTGGCGCAGGCAGTTGGGTTCGGCGCTAACGGCATTGTGGGGATGCGCTACGACGCGACTGAAGTGGCCCCTGGCGTGACGGAAGTGCTGTGCTATGGAACGGCGGTTTTGGCGCGGCCGGCCGCCGCGTAACAAGCACGAGCGCAAGTACAGGCACGAGGGACGCGCCGCGCCAAAACCGGCGCGGCATCCTGCGCCCGGCTTCAGGTCGCGCCTCCGGGAATCAGCCGCGGCTTGGTCAACGTGTACGTGATCTGCCCGAAGATCGTGCTGAGGCTGGCGGTGCCGCCCGTCGCATTGGAGCAGGTGTCCGAGTAGAAATAAGCCGAACTGGTCGCGATCGACGCCATCGTGGCGCACGGCGAAAGACTGTCCGAGCCGTCGCTGCAGGTGGACGAGGCCGACTCGCCGCCGATATACGCGACCGTATAGATCAGCGTCCCCGCCGTCTTGGCTGCGCCCGCATCGTTGATGGCGGTCTGGCATTCCTGGTTATAGGTACTGCTAAAGGTACTGCCCAACTGGGCTTTGCTGGATGTCGCGTCGCCGTCGCTCAGCAGCACGATGACATTCTGTCCCGCCGGGTTCTGCGATGCCGAAAGCGTGCTCAAGGCGCTTTGCGCCTGGGTGATCGCGTCGCCGTAGAACGTGCCGAGACCGCCTATCGCCGAGAGGCCGCCGCAACTGCCGCCCCCCAGCGCCTGCACCACGCCGGAACTCGTATTCGCCGAACCGCTGCTGCTCAGAAAGCCCGAAGACGGCGAAGCGATCTGGTACCCCGCCAGCGTTGAACTGGCACCCGAAGCAATGGCGGAATAACTACTGCCGGTGCCGGGCTGCGTTTTCGAACAGGAGAAGTTGTAGGTGGAGGACATGGGTGGAAACACCATCAGGCCGACGTTGTCCCCGGCGTTGGTCAGCCCCGTCAGTAGCTGAAGGGCGCCGGCCTTCGCGCAATTTTCCCGGGTCTGCGCCACACCTTTGGCGTTCTTGCAGTTGCTGTCCGTGGTATTCATCGACGCGGTGGTGTCGAGAATGATCATCACGTTGTATTGGGCCGCCTGGGTGCCGCCGCCCGCGCCCGCCTTCGAGGTGGCCGAGATCGTCGACGACTTGATGCCGATGGCCCGCGCGAAGAACGTCGGCACGCTGGCCTGCTGCGTCACCTGTATGCCGTTGTAGCCCGAGACCGCCTGCGCATAGGGCAAGGTCACGCTCGCCAGCTTGAGCCCCTGAATCGACGTGCTCGTGACCGTGACATTGCCCGGCAGCGTGTTGCTCGTGCTGGCGGTTTGCCCCGCGGCATAGTTCTGTGCATTGCCCGAGGCGGTTGCCCAGCTCTTGGTCCACAGATCCATCGCGCCGGCAAGCGCGGCCGCGTCGGTGGCGGCCTGCAGACGCCGCTGGCTGAACATCAGATAGCCGACATCCACGGCGACGGCCGTGAACGCCAGCAGCGCGATCAACGACAGCGCGACGATGACGGACACGGAGCCGCGTTGTCCGGCGCGCGCGCGGTGGCGTGCAAGAGTCTTGTTCATGTTGGTCCTCCGGCCAGGCGGATGGCTTGTTGGGTTCATTGCACACGCTCCACCATCGTTGAGTTCAGGGAGCCGGGCATGCCGATCAGCCCGGTCAACGTGCCCTTGAAGAGTGCGGAAAACGAGCTGTAGGTGACGGTGACGGTCGCCGGAGCACTCGCGGCGGCCGACAGCGCGGTCGCGCAATCCGAATCGCTCGTGCACTGCGTTCCGTTGACGTAGGTGGTGATCGAGAGATTCCCCGAGTTCAGATAAGCGGCCGAGCTCACCACCTGCGTCTTGGTGGCGGTATACGGCGTGGCGGTGCCGCGTTGGGCCGCGAAGTAGCGCGCGCCTGACGAGGCCGCGTTGGTCACCATCACGTAGTTGCCGAGCAACCAGCCGAACTGCGCGATGCCGAGCACGATGACCAGCAACGGCGGCGCGAGCAGCGCGAATTCGACCGCGGCAATGCCGCGTTGCCGTTGCCGCGGCGCGGCCTTGCGCGCGTGTGCCGGCGTGGACGCTGCCGGTCGCGACGAGGTCCACTTCCTGAGACGCACGGTGCCGGTGTTCATTGCACGATCTCCGTCATGGTGGCGCTCAACGACGAGGGCATCATCGACTTGAGGCTGTATAAGGCACCCTTGTACGGCGCGCTGAACGCATAGCTGAGCGACACGCTGGCCTGCGTCCCCGTCGCGGGCGGCTGGGTTTGGGTGCCGAGCGCGCTGGCGCAGGCCGAGTCGCTGGTGCAGGTCGCGCCGCCCACCTTGATGGTGATCGACAAGGTGTTCTTCAGCGTCGACGTTGCGGCCAGCACGGCCGCTTCGGTGTCGCTATAGGGCGTGGTATAGCCGCGTTCGGAGGCGAGCAGATGCGCGCCTACCGAGGCGGCATCCGTCAGCATGAGGTAGTTGTTCATCAGCCAGCTGAACTGGACCGCGCCGAACAGCACGAGGAACAGGACCGGCAAGACGAGTGCGAACTCGACCACTGTCGCACCGCGTTGACGTTCACGTTTCATAGGTCCTCCGTGTCGTGTCGTAGCGCCTTCAGGCGCCTGCCATGCCGGGCAGCAGGACCCGATAGATGTGAATGAACGCCGGTCCCAGCAACACCACGAGGAGGGCAGGGAAGATGCAGAACATCAGCGGGAACAGCAGCTTCAGCCCGATTTTCGCGGCCTGCTCTTCGGCGCGCATGCGGCGCCGCGTGCGCAGCGTGTCGGACAGCACCCTGAGCGACGCGCCGATACTCGTGCCGAAGCGCTCCGACTGAATCAGCAGCGTGCAGAACGAATCGATATCGTCGACGCCGGTACGCAGCGCGAAGTTGCGCAGCGCCTTGTCCTTGGTAAAACCCGAGCGCATTTCGAGCAGCATCAGATCGAGCTCGCTTGCCACGACCGGGCTGCTGATGCGGATTTCCGCGGACACCTTCATCAGCGCGGCATCGAGACTCAGGCCCGCTTCGACGCATACCGTGAGCAGGTCCACCGCGTCGGGAAAGTCTTCGAACAGTGTGCGTTTGCGCCATGCAATGCGGCGCGCCAGCACGAGGTTCGGCAGGTAGTAGCCGATGCCGCCCAACGCGAACAGCACCACCGAGAATTCGTAGGTGTCTTGCGCCACCGAGGTGTGAACCAGCCACAGCATGGCCGACAGCGGCAAGACGATCGCGAGAGCGGTCTTGGCCAGGAAGTAGACGGGCGCGGCGCCCGGCGCGCGCCATCCCGCGTTCATGAGCCGCACGCGCAGCGAGGAACGTTCCCAGCCTTCCTTAGGGATCGACAACTGGGAGATGGGCCTCGAGATGTCCGCGAGCTTTTCGAGCCAGTCGCTGCCCGACGACTCGTCGCGCTCGGGCGTAGCGGCGGCGGGCGCGGCATTCGCGCCGCCGGCCTGCTCGATCCGTTGGCGCATGTCGCGCGGCGCGAAGGCATGCATCGCAAAGAATGCCGCGCCGCACACGATGGCGAACACGCCGAACAGCATCAACATGTGCATCGGATCTGGCGTTTGCATGGTATCCCCCAACTATTCTATTAACGATCAGTACTGCGATTAAACGGGTGTGCCGCTACACGCGCATCCTGACGATGTGGCGCATCCAGAACATGCCGAACACCATGGAGCCGAGCACGGTATAGAGCAGTTTCAGGCCGGCCGGGTCTTGCCACAGCACATCGAGAAAGCCCGGATTGATCGTCATCATGATGGCGGCCGTGCCGAACGGCAGCAGTCCCAGAATCCATGCCGACAGCTTGCCCTCGGCGGACAGCACGCGAACCTTGTCGAACAGCTTGAAGCGTTCGCGAATCAGCGCGGTGATGCCGTCGAGCAGTTCGGCGAGATTGCCGCCAGTCTCGCGCTGGATCAGCACGGCAATCACCAGGTAGCGCAGGTCGCGGATCGGTACACGGGTGGCGAGATTCAGCAAGGCGTCGTTGAGCGAGATGCCGTAGTTGATTTCGTCGAACGTGATGCGGAATTCACTGCTCATCGGCTCGGCGAATTCCGTGCCGACCATGCCGATTGCGCCGGTGAACGCATGCCCCGAACGCAGCGCACGGGCGAGCATGTCGCAGACGTCCGGAAACTGCCGGTCGAGCTTGCGCAGCCGTCTGCCGCGCCGGAAGCGCACATACAGCAGCGGCACCACGGCGCTCGCCAGCGCGGCGGCGAGCGCGATCAGCAGCGGCACGCCGGCGAACAGCAGAATGGCGAGCGCGAGGGGCGGCAGGGTGGCGCAGGTGCCGAGCAGACGCCCGACCGTCCAGCCGACGCCGGACTGCTGCAGAAAGAGGTCGATCGCATGCACGCGCGGCAGGTACATCAAGCCCTTGTCGAGCAGCGACGACTCGCTCAGGAGACGCTGCTTGAGGATCGAGAGGCGTTCGCCGTCGAGGTGCCCACCGGCCGACACCGCGCGAATACGCGATTCGATGCGCCGTGCGGCGGGCCCGTGACGGCTGTTCCACCACTCGTACACACCTTCGATGGACAGCACGATGGCGGCGAACAGCAGAACGATGGATGCATAGAAGATCGGGGCCATGCCAGTCTCCAGACGCTAAGGGTGCGGGTGCGCTTGCTGCCCGCGCGGTTCAGGCGGTGTCGAAGTGCCGTGTCGGGTCGTAAATGCGCTCGGGCAGGGCCACGCCGAACGCCTGCAGGCGCTCGGAGAATTTCGGCCGCACGCCGGTCGCGCAGAAATGTCCCTGCACGTTGCCTTTCGAATCGACGCCGGAGCGCCGGAACGTGAAGATTTCCTGCATGTTGATCATGTCGCCCTCCATGCCGGTCAGCTCCGAGATGCTGATGATCTTGCGGCGGCCATCGGTCAGGCGGGTGGCCTGCACGACCACCGAGATCGCCGAGGCGATCTGCTGGCGCATCGTCTTGGTCGGCAACGACAGGCCGCCCATGCTGATCATGTTTTCGAGGCGCGTGAGGGCGTCGCGCGGGGTGTTGGCGTGGATCGTGGCGAGCGAGCCTTCATGGCCCGTGTTCATGGCGTTGAGCATGTCGAGGGCTTCGTCGCCGCGCACTTCGCCGAGGATGATGCGGTCGGGGCGCATGCGCAGCGCGTTGCGAACGAGGGTGCGCTGCGTGATCTCGCCGCGTCCTTCGATATTCGGCGGGCGCGTTTCGAGCCGCAGTACGTGCTCCTGCCGCAGTTGCAGTTCCGCGGCATCTTCGATCGTGACGATGCGCTCGTCGGCCGGAATGAAGCCGGACAGGATGTTCAGGAGCGTGGTCTTGCCGCTGCCGGTGCCGCCCGAGACGAGGATGTTGACCTTGGCGCGGGCGAGGCCGTCGAGCACTTCCGCCATGGGCGGCGTCAAGGTCTGCAGTTCGATCAGGTCCGAGACCTGCAGCGGCGTGACCGCGAAACGCCGGATCGACAGCAGAGGGCCATCCACCGCGGACGGCGGGATGATGGCGTTGACCCGCGAGCCGTCGGGCAGGCGCGCGTCGACCATCGGGCACGATTCGTCGATGCGCCGCCCCACGCGCGAGACGATTTTCTCGATCACCTTCATCAGATGCGCGTCGTCGTAGAACGTGACGTCGGTCGGCTCGAGCCGGCCGCGGCGTTCGACGTAGGTATGGCGATACGTGTTGACCAGAATGTCGGAGACGGTCGGGTCGCGCAGCAGCAGTTCGAGCGGACCGAAGCCGAACATTTCGTCATGCACGTCGACTACCAGCTGCTTGCGTTCGAGGTCGTTGGCCGGGGCTTTCTGCTCGTCGAGAATGCGGCCGATCAGCGCGGCGATTTCCTGGCGCACCTGGTCGGGCGGCATGCGCGAGAGCCGCTCCAGTTCGACGCGTTCGAGCACCGCCAGATGGATCTCGCGTTTGAGCTTCTGATAGGCGGCCCGCATCATGCTGCCCTGGGCGCCGCTCATCTCGGAGCGTTCGACGAAGGGCTGGACACGTTGGGCGGTGATCTGCTCACGAAGCGACATGATGATTCCCCTGTTGGTCCTATTGCATTTCAAGGTTCGGCGCCGGGTGGCGGCCGAGCATGCGCGCGAACAGCGACTCGCTCTTCGGCCGCTCGGCCCCGCTGTTCGACGCGCCGCCGGCGATGTTGTCGGCCAGCGTCTGCAGGCTGCGCGACACGCCGCTCTTGCGGCCCGTCTTCGAGACCGGCACGCCCTGGTTGATCGCCTCGGATACGGCCGCGACGTCGTCCGGAATCACCTGGTAGGGGCGCATGCCGAGCACCTGTTCCATCGCGGCGCGGGCCCGTTCCTCGTGACGCGAGTAGCGGTTGAGCAGCAGCCGCGTGCGTTCCGCCGCGTAGCCGAGCGAGCCGAGAATCTCCTGGAGCCGGCGGCCGGCGCGCACGTGCGGCATGGTGGCTTGCAGGACGATGTGAATCTGGTCGCTGCGGTCGAGCGCCAGCATCGAGATCGGATTGATGGTCTGGCCGAGGTCGAAGATCACGAAGTCGTAGCGCGGCGCAGCCACGCCGAGGATCCACTCGAGCCGGTCTTCCTTGATCTCGGCGGCTTTCACCGGATCGCCGGCGCCGGCGAGGATATGGAAGGTGTCGCTGACGTGCAGCACGCTTGCATCGAAGAACGCTACGTCCATGCGATCGATCTGCGAACACAGTTGCGGCAGCGTCGACGGCGGCGTTTCTCCGGTCACGAGGAAGGCGGCGTCGGCGAACAACTGGTTGAGGTCGATCATCAGCACGCGTTTTTGCCGCGCGCCGGCAATCATGTCCGCGACGTTCGCAGCGATGAAGCTGGTGCCCACGCCGCCCTTGCACGACATGAACGAGACGATCTCGGTGGTGTGCGTGTGGGTCTTGAGGCGCTGCGCTTCGAGGCGCACCAGTGCGTCGGCCAGCGCGCGGCGCTCGAGCGGCCAGTTCAGCACATCGCGAAAGCCGGCGCGCATCGCGGCGATCAAGGTCTCAGGCGAAGCATCGGGCGTGAGCAGGATGCACGAGAGGTGCTTGTGCTTCTGGCACAACTGCGCTACCACGGGCAGCTCGGCATCCTGGGTCGACGCCGCATCCACGATCAGGACATCGAAGGCATCGAGGCTGTCGCCGCGCTCGACCAGCAGCGAAGGACTGTCGGCGGCGCGAGTGGTGCGGTAGTCGCCGCATTCGCCGAGCACGTGCACGACCTGGGAGAGGCGCGCCGCGTCTTTCGAGGTGATGAGGATGTCGATCATGATCGTCTGCGCCACGCTGTCTGAGGTTATTGGCCGCTGCCGCCACTGCTGCCGCTGCTCACGCCGATCACGAACGGATTGGTGTTCGTGGCCGGTTGCGAGAACGACTTGTCGTACTGGGTCATCGCGGAGGCAGCGGATTTACCGTCGATGCCGTCGGGCGAGGCGGTGTGCTCGGCGGCTTGCGGATCGATGATCTGCGCCTGAGTGGCGGCTCTTTCGGCCTCGCCGAAATGCGCGTCCCAGATCGGCGTGCTGGTCATGCAGCCGCCGAGTGCGGCGAACACCGGCACGATCAGCGCGGCGCGAGCCGCGCAGAGGAGGGTGGTGAGTTTCATGGAATTCCCCTTTACGTCACATCAGTGAGCGGGCGCGGCGTTGGTGCTGCCCGCGTTGGCAAGGTCCTGCGGTGCAGTGAGTGCGGCCTGCGGTGCGGCGCTCGTGTTCACCGGCGGTTGCGTTGCAGGTGCTGCGGGCGTTACGTTGGCGGGAGCGCTCACCGGTGCCGGCACGGGCGCATTGCCCGTTGCAGGCGCATCCATCCTCGGCGTCGCCGCGCGGCCTTCCATGTTGCCGGTCGCGTAGATGTCGGCGTCCTTGGGCTGCGTGAAGCTGTCGGTCGGCAGCGGCACGTTGGCGGTGCGTTGCGGCCTCACGAGATGCGGCGTGATGATGAACACCAGTTCCGTGCGATCCTGCTGGAACGACGTGCTGCGAAACAGCGCACCGAGCACCGGCACTTCGCCGATCCCCGGCAGCGCCTTCAGCGCGCCGCTGATGTTGTTGCTGATCAGCCCGCCGATCGCGAAGGTCTCGCCGTCGCTCATCTGTACCGTGGTCGAGGCGCGGCGTGTGGTGATGAGCGGCAGGATCGTCGTGCCGCTGATGTTGGTGGCGGAGAGCGTCACGCCGGTGGGCGAGAGTTCCGACACTTCAGGCGCGACCTTCAGGTTGATGCGGCCGTTGCCGAGGACGGTCGGCGTGAATTTGAGGCCGACGCCGAAGTCTTCCTGCTGCAGCACGATCGAGGTGGCTCCCGTGCTGCTGCTCTGCGGCACCGGGATGAACACTTCGCCACCGGCGAGGAAAGTGGCTTCCTGACCGCTGATCGTCACCAGATTCGGTTCGGCGAGAATCTTCACGAGGTTGTCGGTCTTTTGCGCATCCACCGACACCTGGAACGGCAGCTTGTTGTTCTTGTTCACCGAGATCCCGCTCGACACACCCGCGAGCAGGCTGCTCACCAGTGCGCCGGTCCACGAACCGAAGCCGCCCTGGATATTGAGCGATGCGCCGAGCTGGTTGATCAGCGTCTTGTCGACTTCGGCCACTTTCACTTCGAGCATCACCTGCTGCGGCGAATCGACCGTCAGCATGTTGAGCACGCCGCCGGACTTGCCGGCGCCGGCACCCGCGCCGCTGCCGTCGGCGGTGGTGTGGCTGCTGTAGACCGTGGCGATTTCAACCGCCTGCTGTGCGGCCTGGGCGCTCGACACATGACCCGCGAGCACGAGGTTGTCCGCCGCGGTGGAGACGCGAATGCCGTGTTCCTCCGGCATCAGTTGCGTCAGCGACGCCTGCAGGCCGCCCGAATCCACGTTGACCACCACGTCGATGATCTGGCATGCGCCGCTGCGTCCCTGCACGATCATGTTAGTTGTCCCGACCGACTCGCCCAGCACGTAGAGCGTTTGTGGCGAGACCATGGTGGCCTGCGCGACCGCGGGATTGCCGAGCGTGCGATTGCGCACCGGCTCGTCGACCGGCACCAGCGCGGACTTGCCCACCGAGACGAACACGGTGCTTTCGCCGCGAATCGAGCCGGTGCAGTTCGGTCCGCGCAGCGGTGCGGTGGCGGCGGCTGCGCCCGCGGCGCTGGCGGGAGCGGGCGCCATGCTGATGGTCATCTGCAGCGGCTGGCGGCCGGTCGGGACGGGGGCGGTGGCGCTCGCCTTGGCGGCCGCGCCTTCATCCCCTGCGAGTGCGGCCTGGCCGAGCAACAGTCCCGCGCTCAGCCACGCGACGCATGCCGCGCGGCTCGCTCTGGTGCGTCGCGGCGCCTGGCCGGACGAGAAATCAGGTTTGCTAGTCATTTTGTCGTGCCCCCGTTGCTAGATGCTGTAGACCGCGGTCGTTGTTTGGTGTGGTGTTCGTGCGGGTTGCGGTTGGCGCGCGAGGCTTCAGGCCGTCGCTGCGCTATCCCGGTCTCCGTCAAAAGCATTCCTGACTGCCGCTCACGCCGGACAGCACGCCGATGCAGTCGCGTTTCACCGGCGCACGGGCGACGTACTTCACGCGGGTCGGTTGCGGCGCGGCGACCGGAGCCGACGCCACCACAGGAGCCGAAGCGCCGAGCAGGGTCAGCTTGGTGGCGCCGGCGGTCGCGAGCGTGTCGGCATCCACCTGGTTGCGCAGCACCAGCGAGAGCGTGCCCACACTGCGCGCCAGATCCAGCTTTTCCGCCTGATCGGGCGTGACTTCGAGCGTGACGGCGTTGACCACCTTCGGCGCCGTGTCGTCGCGATTGACCTGTTGAGCCACAGCCAGCACGAGGATCTTTTCGAGCACGGTCTTCGAAATGCTTTGCTGCGTGTCGCTCTTGTTGGCCTGGTCCTGCTGGGTGTTGACGATGACGTCGACATAATTGCCAGGCAGTGCGAAGCCCGCCACGCCGACCACGTCGTTCACACGCACCGTAATGGCCCGATGACCTTCGCCGATTACCGCGGACAGGCCGCCTTTGGTGCCGACCGGCGCGAGCTTCGATTCGAGCACCGGTTCGCCGCGCTGCAAACTGGCGCGCAGCACGCGACCGTCGAGCGACTTCGGATCGGTGAACGCGCCCGGTGGGATGCTGTTGGTCGGCCAGCTGACGGTGTGAACCATGGCGCCGCTGATCGGCTCGCCGAGGTTGAGGTCGTCGGTGGCGACGGCCACCTGGGTGACCGCCCCCGACGAGGTTTGCACCAGCCATCGGGAAGCGAACACCACGGCGGCCAATCCTGCCAGCATGGCGACCGCCAGCATGACGAATGCGCGACTGTTCTTCATGACGTGACTCCTCGTAAAGCGGGTGAAACTCGACGGTCGTCCGGCGTGTTAGCGCCTGTCTGACGTCCGGCCAGCGTGACAGTGAAAGGGGCGGCGATGAGGGCGGCGAAACCGCCATGAGCGCTGCCTGCCTGGTGTTCGTGATGCCCGGTGCCGGTCTGCGACCGGTGCCGTCTTTGCTTCGCCGCCGCGCGGCGTTCTGCCCGGCTCGCGTGGTGCGGCAGCGTGCTCATGCGAGCGTCGTGAACAGCACGCCCAGGGTTCCTGCCGCAATCGCGACGCCGTAGGGCAGCGAGCCGACCGAGTCGAGCGCGGGCGGCTCGCCTGCCGCGCGGCTCAGGCCGCGTTGCGTGGCGCTCGTCATCAGGTACTGCAGGTTGGTCACGAGGTGCCCGATCCGCCCGCGCCGGGCGGCGAGCGCCAGTGACCAGATACCGCCGATCACAAAGGTGGCGAGCGCGATATGGAAGGTCATGAATGCGCCGACCCACGCGCCCACCATCATCAGTAACTTGACGTCCCCGGCTGCCATGCCGCGCAGCAGGTAAAACGGCAGCAGCAACGCGAAGCCGGTGAGGGCGCCCGCGAACCAGGTGACGCTGCCCGCGAGCGGACCATGCAGCCAACCTTGCACCAGCAGGGCGCCGACGAGCCCCGCCACGATGATCGGGTTGGGGATGCGGCGGCTCACGAGATCCGTGCTCGCCGTCACGATCACCAGCAAGGCGACGCATGCGGGGATCGGGTGAGGAGGAAGCGGGAAGCCTGGCATCATGAGCCTCGTGACTGGGTTCAAACCGACGTTGCGATACTGCCGAACAGCGAATTCAGGTTGGTGCCGAGCGTGAGGACGGTACCGATGATCACCATGGCGATCAACGTGGCAATCAACGCGTATTCGATGGAGGTCACACCGTCTTCATCGCCGGCAAAGACTTGCGCGGCGGTGGCGGCACGAAGCCAACGAATGGGCGCGACCGGCATCGGCTGGGCGATTCGGAAAACGAAACGGACTGTGTTCACGATTGACTCCTGGTCGATGGGCCGGCGCGGACCCCAAGCAGCGGAAACAGGCGGGACGGACGACGCGAGGCATGGAGTCGTCCGCCGCCGGGAGGCTCAAACCGAAGCGGCGATGTCGCTGAACACGGTGTTCAGGTTGGTGCCGAGGGTCTTCACCGAACCAATGATGACGATGGCGATCAGCGCTGCGATCAGGCCGTACTCGATGGCGGTGACGCCGTCTTCGTCGCGGAGGAAACGCTTTGCGTTGTTGAGGATCTTTTGCATGATTAACTCCAAGAGGACTACTACGGATATAACCCTGAGCCGGAATTGGCGTCGGGAAGGGACTGCGGGTACAGCAAAAAATGGTGGACTGGCTTAGCTGATCTCGCGCGGCGGATCCGTATCGTCAGATACAGGGAGCTGTTGGCAAGCAGCATTGCAGTCGAGGGGAGTCGGGGTGCCGCCATCGCGGTAGCCCGGCCATGCGGGCAACGACACGAACGCACCGCTGGCGGCCGGCTCGCCGCGACGCTTCGAGGCAGCTGCCAGCGGCGTCCAGTTCAGCGGGTCGCGGTGAAGGCGGTGGGTCTTCCGCGTCAAGGTGTCGTTGTTCATGATGTTTCCCCGTGTTCGGTTGCTTATCTAGGGCATGGGGCTGGTCGGCTCCCCTGTCCGCGGTGTCCGGTCCGTTATCTGCACAGGACCTGTTCGACTGCCGCGCTCATCCCTACGCAAGGGGTGGGCCAGCTCGCGCAAAACCGCGAAAACATTGGGGGTGCCCGCCGATTCACGCGCCTGGCGAGGCGTCCGTGTCCGGTTTGTCGCAACATTGAGACGAATCGAGGTGCCAGGCGATCTCTCCAACCGCGCGGAAACGCCCGTGCTGTCTGCCTCGCGTCTTTCGACCAGGGACTTTCCATGAGTTCGCACGAACGACGATTTTGCGAAAAACGGCCGAGTTTCAAATGGGCCGTTTGGACAAGATGTCTCACGGTTGACGCAAATCCTGAGCGTCGAGGCGGTGCGTGCGTGAATTTCGTCCGTTCCGAGGGCAACGAGTGTCAGTTGACGTCCACGATGGAAAACGCGGAGCTTGAAAGTTGGATTGTTTTCCTACAACAATGAACCCAACGTGGGCGTGCGAAACACAGCGTGCATGCTTAGGAATCGAAACAAAATCATAAGTGACCGGATACGCCGAACTGCCATTCGGCGCATACATAGGGCGGGGTGATGGATATCTTTCTTCGGGGACTAGCCTCCACAGAGCGCCGCATTCGCGACTGGGTGAGACGCGACCGGGTGGTCGCGTATAGCATGGTGGCGCTCGTGGTCCATGCCACGATTCTGGGCTTGTGGGCCTGGAGTAGCGACGGCTTCACGGCGAGCGGCAGCTATCGTCCTGGTACGGACTTCTCGGTATTCTGGGTCGCCTCTCACGTGATGTTGCATGGCGCGCCGGCGCAGGTCTACGACTATGTCGCGTTCGGCAAGCTCGAGAGGCTGTTGCTGGACGGCTATCAGCACGGCGGCTTTCTGCCATGGCTGTACCCACCGATGTTTCTTCTGCTCGTCACGCCGCTGGCGTTGTTGCCGTTCTGGCCGGCGTTCTTTGTGTTCGTGGCGGCAAGCGCGGCGGTCTTCGTGGCGGCGGTATTGCGTGTGTCGGGTCTCGCGAACGCTCTCGGCAATGCGAAGTTGGCCCGGCTCGTCGTGGTGGCCTGTCCCTGTGTATTCGTGTGTGCGACGTTTGGACAGAACGCGTTGCTGACGGCGGCGCTGGCGGCGTTCGCCGTGTACTGGGTCGAGCGCAAGCCGGTCCTTGCCGGTCTCTGCATCGGTTTGCTGGCCGCCAAACCGCAGATGGCGCTGCTGTTTCCGCTGGTGTTGATTGCGGCGCGCGCATGGCGCGTGATGGCAGTCGCGGCGGTGACGGCGGGGCTGTTCACGGTGTTGAGCCTGGCGGTGTGCGGGCCGCAGTCGCTGCATCTGTTTCTTGCTAGCGCCAGCCTGGCGCGCGATATCACGCTCGAACACGGTGATCGTTTCTGGCTCGCGTCGTCCACGCCGTTTGCCGCGTTCCGGCTCGCCGGCATGGATCTGACGCTGGCTTATCTCGCGCAAGCGGGCGTGGCGCTCGTCGCAACGGCGGCTGCCTGCTATGTGTGGCGGCGCACACAAGAGATCGGCGCGCGTGCGTCGATTCTCGCCGTGGCGACCTTGATCGCCAATCCCTATACCTGGCACTACGAGCTGACATGGTTGGGGATCGCGCTGGCGTGCATGGTCGCGACGGGACTGCGCCGAGGCTGGGCACGCGGCGAGCAGACGATCCTCGCGCTTGCGTGGATCCTGCCGCTGTATGAGTTCTTCAACCGCGTCGCCGAATGGCCGCAAGTGGGGCCGATCATCCTGTTGCTGATGCTCCTGATGATCGTGCAGCGCGTGCGCGCCGGCGCTGGGAGCGTGCAATGAATCCGATTTCGCCGAATCCTCTGCGGGCCATGCGCCCCTCGCCGCTGCACGCTAGCCGGACCCCCCATGCCCCGCGCGGGCAACACTGGCTCGACAGCGGACGTCTGCGTACCTATTCGCTGGTCGCGCTGGCCTGTTATGCGTTGTTCCTGCTCGTGTATCTGTATCGGACCGAGTGGCAGCACCGGCCCGACTTCGGTCCACTGGCGATGGACTTTCTGCCGTTCTGGAGCGCGTCGTTCCTTGCGTTGCATCGTCACGCCATCGACGCCTACAACCTCGCGGCACTGACCACCGTCGAAACAGAGGCGATTGCACGCGCGCCGGGCATGCTGCCCTGGCTCTATCCGCCGACCTTTCTGCTGGTGGTGTATCCGCTGGCACTGCTGCCGTTCAAGGTTGCCGCGGTGGCGTTCCTCGGCAGTACGCTGGCGCTGTTTGTGAGAGTCGTGTGCGCGATCGTGCCGGGCCGTCATACGCTGCTGTTGGCTGTCGCGTTTCCGGGGGCAGCCCTCGTCCTGGTCAGCGGCCAAAATGGCCTGCTGACCGCTTCCATCGCGGGTCTGGGTCTGGTGTTGCTGCGGCGTTATCCCGTCATGGCCGGTATTTGTTTGGGATTGCTATGCATGAAGCCGCATCTGGCCGTCCTGTTTCCGCTTGCGCTGCTGTGTTCGCGGTCGTGGCGCGCGCTTGCCGCGATGGCGGCGACGGCGGCGCTCATGCTGGCGGTTTCCGTGTTGATGTTCGGCAGCGGGACGTTGGTGGCCTTTCTGCACAACGCCGGCATGATGGCTGGCCTGGTCGCCTCAGGCCGCGCCGCACTCGCCCGGATACCCACCGTGTTTGCGCTGGCGACGCTCGCGCATGTGCCGGCCGCATGGGCGTATGCCGCACAGGGTGCAGCCGCGCTCGCAGCCGCAGCAGCGGTATGCAACGCATGGGGCCGCGAATCGTCCTATGCGCTGCGCGCCGCCGTGCTGATCTGCGCCAGTCTGCTGGTCAGCCCGTATCTGTTCGACTACGACTTCGCCTGGTTGGGCGTGCTGATTGCGTGGTGCGCGCGGCACGGACTTGCCCGCGGCTGGAAGCGCTATGAGCGCGAATGGCTGGTGGGGCTGTGGTGCGTGCCCATTGCGGGTGTCCTCGTGGTGACGCAGGTGAAATTCCAGTTCATGCCGCTGGTGATTGCGGCGACGCTGTGGATGCTGATGCGGCGGATTGCGCAGGAACGGCAAGGACCGGTTGTGCTGGAAGGGGGCGGCGAGCATACCGCTTTGCCGCTTGCCCCGCTGCGAGGATGGCGACGTTAGGCACCGGTCAAAAACAGGTGAGTCAAAACAAGTGAATCAAAGGGGAAGGGGAGCATCATGTCCGCACATAACATTAGAAATCTGATTTCGCTGGTGGTGCCGTTCTATAACGAGGGCGAGGCCGTCGACCATTTCTTTGCCGAGATCGTGCCGGTGCTGGAAGGCATCGAAGGGATCCGCTTCGAGATCGTTTGCGTGAACGACGGCAGCAAGGACGCGACGCTCGACAAGCTGATCGCAGCCAGCACGAAAGATGCGCGAGTGCGCGTGGTTGACCTCACGCGCAACTTCGGCAAGGAAGCGGCGTTGACGGCGGGCCTCGACGAGGCGCTCGGCGACGCGGTGATCCCCATCGACGCCGACCTGCAGGATCCGCCCAGCCTGATCCCGGTGATGATCGAACACTGGCGCGCCGGCGCCGACGTGGTCGCCGCCAGGCGGACCAACCGCGCCTGCGATTCGTTCGCCAAGCGCACCGCGGCCGCGCTGTACTACCGCGTCCACAACGCGCTGTCCGATCTGAAGGTGCCGGAGAATGTGGGCGACTTCCGCCTGATGGACCGGCAGGTGGTCAACGCGCTAAAGCGCTTGCCCGAGCGCCGTCGCTTCATGAAGGGATTGTTTGCGTGGGTCGGCTATCGCACGGTAATCGTCGAGTATCAGCGTGAAGCACGCAGCGCCGGTCATTCGAAGTTCTCGGGATGGCGGCTGTGGAATTTCGCGCTCGAAGGCATCACGAGCTTCAGCACGGTGCCGCTGCGCTGCTGGACGTATATCGGTCTCGCGATTGCCGCGTTGTCGTTCGTGTATGGCGGCTTCATGATCGGACGCACGCTGTTGTTCGGCAATCCGGTGCCGGGTTATGCGTCGCTGTTGTGCGTGCTGCTTTTCATGGGCGGCATCGAACTGATCGGTATTGGTGTGGTGGGCGAATACATCGGACGTATCTACTACGAGTCGAAAGAGCGGCCGGTGTATCTCGTGCGGCGCCGCTATCAGGCCCGCAGCAAGGTGAGCGCGTTGCCGGTGCGCCAAGGGGCGACGGGGGCGGCTGCGGCGCTGCGCTTCGAGCATGCGCGCAAGCGGATTGCGCCGCGCATGCGTGTGGCCGGACGGTAGGTAGTACACTTGTTCGCTGACCTTAAACAGAGCGCGCTCGATCTATCACGTGAACGCTCGATATCAGGAGATCGAACATGCGAACCAGTGCACGGAATCAGTTTGAAGGTGAGGTTGTCAACGTCGAACACGGCGCCGTAAACGACGAGATCACGCTGCGGACCAAAGACGGTCTCGACATCGTGGCGGTCATCACGCATGGCAGCGCGAAATCGCTTGGGCTGACCCAGGGCAAGCCGGCGTTCGGGCTGGTGAAGGCGTCGTCGGTGATCGTCATGGTGGACGTCAGCAGCAATCAGGTGTCGGCGCGCAACTGCATCGCCGGGACGGTAACGGCCGTGACCAAGGGTGCGGTGAATGCCGAGGTCACGATCGCCGGCGCAAGCGGCGCGCAGATCGCGGCCATCATCACCAATGAAAGCGTGGACCGCCTCGGTCTCGCCACCGGCAAAGCCGCTACCGCCATTTTCAAGGCGTCGAGCGTGATCGTCGGCGTGGATCAATAACCGGGCTAGGCCCGCGAGCCGCTATCGCGACACAAGCGTTGCCGTCACGGGATGATGGCAAAGGTGCGCACGTAGCTGGTCCCGCCTGACGGTGTCGCGCGATCCACCGCGTACAGCACATGACGCACGGGGTCGATCGCCACGCCGCGGGCATCCTGGAAGTCGTTGGCAAGCACGCGGATCGTGCCGTCCGGTGCGATCTCGCAGAGGCCGTTCTTGTTGCACTTCGTATAGAGCCGCCCTTGTGCATCCACCGTCATCAAATCGGGGCTGTCGACGTGCGCGAACACCGTAGGCGTCACCGGTGCGGCCGCATTCAGAAGTTCGCTCAGATTCGCCTTCACGATAGTGTTGTTGGCCTGATCCGAGACGAATACATCGCCCCCTGATACGGCAATGCCCACCGGCTTGCCGAGCCCCGTCAGCAAATCGCGTTCGCTGGCCGTGTGGGTGGCCGGGTTGTACGTCACCAGCGTCAGCGCACCCAGCGGCGGGTTGTTGCCGTTCTTGATGAACCAGGTGGAAAGCAACTGGCCAGGGGCGAGCTCAATCAGTCCGAGCCTGCGCCGGGCCGGATTAAGGCCCGCCAGCGGAACCGCGATGCCGCTGCCCCCAATGTCGAAGATCGCGCTCGCGCTGCCAAAGCCGAAGCGCTCGACGACCAGTTCGCCCGAGCGGGTCAGGCTCAACTGACTAAGACTCTTGCCTTGACCCGCTTCGACCGGAATCGATGCGTATGGTGTATAGGTCGCGCCGGTCGAAGTCAGCACGCTGCTGGTGCGGTCATCCGTGATGAACACGGCGCCATCGCCGGGCCGTACGGCAATGCCGTTCGGCAACGCATCGACGGCGACCTTGTGCGGTTGGACGGAGGCTTCGGGCGTGCTGCAGCCTATCAACGCGGCAGCGAGGCTCCAGCTTGCGAAAGCCGCTGCGGCCTTACGCAAAACCCCATGCGATATGAGCATGCTTCCTCCAGAAGGCATTCAAGCTGAATAAACGGCGGACCCGAAGGCCGTGTTGCGCGCGGTCGCAGGGTGGATGGTGCTGCGACGCCATGGGTTCGTAATATACACATAAGCGTCCGGTGGCTTATGCAGCGGCGCGCGGGTGAAGTGCGGCAAGGCGCGGCAAGGCGCGTGACGCCACGCTGCCGGCGTGTAAAGGCCCATGCAGCGGCCCATGCAGCGGCCCATGCAAAGCGGGCCTGCAAAACACTCACCGTTATATCCGATGGTATATTACGGTTTTGGCCCTCCATGATGCTGCGCGGGATGTGTCCCCGACCGAAATTGAATTCCGCCCATGTTGAACACCAGGCACGCCGAACAAGCCAAGGCGAACGTGAAGGCCGTGAAGTTGTATGAGGCGCTGGCTAGCCGAATCGAAGATCAGGTGCGTAGCGGCGTTTTCCTTCCCGGCGAACGCATTCCATCGGTCAGGCAGACCAGTCAGCAGCATCGTCTGAGCATCAAGACGGTGCTGCACGCCTACCTCCTGCTTGAAAGCAAGGGCGTGATCCAGAGCCGCCCGAAGTCGGGCTATTTCGTGCAGGCGGGCCGCCTGCCGGGCCCGCCCGCTGCGCGCGAATTGCGGGCGTCGCAACCGATTGCCGTGTCGGCACAGGTGGACGTCAGCCGTCTCGTCCTCTCCACGCTGCGCTCGATTCGCGGCGACGATGCGATACCGTTGGGCTCGCCCTATCCTGACCCGTCGCTGTTCCCGGTCCAGAAGATCAATGCCTACGGCTATTCCGCTGCGCGTCGCGATCCGCCCTGCGGGACAGCGGACGAGTTGCCGCCGGGCAATCCGGAACTGATCAGGCAGATCGCGCGACGTTATCTGGAGAACGGCCAGCCGGTCGACCCGAACGAGATCATCGTGACCATCGGCGCGACGGAAGCGATCAATCTGTGCCTGCAGGCGGTGGCAAAACCGGGTGACACGATCGCGGTGGAGTCGCCCACGTTCTACGCGATGCTGCATGCGATCGAGCGGATGGGCATGCGCGCCATCGAGGTGGAGACGCATCCCGACGAAGGCATGGACCTCGATGCGCTCGAACGGATAATCGCGCGCGAGCCGATTGCCGCGTGCATGGTGATGCCGAATTTCCAGAACCCGCTGGGCTTTCGCATGTCCGATGCGAACAAGCAGCGGCTCGTGGATCTGCTCGCGCATCACGACGTGCCGATCATCGAAAACGACGTGTATCACGAGCTCTACTTCGGCGAGGTCCATCCCGGCTCGCTCAAGGCTCTCGACAAGAACGGACTCGTGTTGCATTGCTCGTCGTTTTCGAAAAGCCTGTCTACCGGGCACCGGATTGGCTGGGCCATTCCAGGGCGTTATCGCGACCAGGTGGAGAAGCTGAAATTCCTCAATACGCTGACCACGCCGACGATTCCGCAGCAGGCCATCGCCGAGTATCTGAAGAACGACCGCTACGAGCATCACCTGCGCCGCTTGCGCAAGGTGTATCAGCAGAACGCGAATCTGATGCGCGGCACGATCGAACGATGCTTTCCGGCGGGCACCCGGACCTCGAGTCCGATGGGCGGCTACGTGCTATGGGTCGAACTGCCGCCGGAGGTCGACTCGCTCAGGCTGTACGAACTCGCGCTCGAAAGACGGATCACGGTGGGGCCGGGATATATGTTCTCGACGTCCAACGCCTACGGCAACTTTATCCGCCTGAACTACAGCTACGCGTGGTCGGCGTCGATCGAGAAGGCGCTGGTCACGCTCGGCAAGCTGACCGCCACGCTGAAGCGCGAGGCGCGCAGGAAGGTCGCGGTCGTTGCTCAAAGGGCGGATAGCGACGTGGTCGAGGACGTGTCATGTAGCAGTCCCGCCTCGCATCGTTCTTGATATCCGAGATCGCCGCCTCGGCCCAGCGTGGCCCGCCGCATCCAGCGTCGCAACGGGCCACGCCGCACCTCAATGCTTGAGGCAGGTATCCGCATTCTTCCAGGTGCAGGTATCGAGCCCGGTGTGGATGACCGGCTTCACCGTCTTGCCTTCCGCGAGGTCACGCATGACCATCGCCGCCTGATAACCCATTTCCTCCGGCCGCTGCCCAACCAGCACATTGACCTTGTGATCCTTGAGGGCCTGCAGTTCCGGTCCGAGCGTATCGGCCGAGACGATCACGAACTTGCCGCTGTTGATCTTGTCCATGATCGGCGCGACGACCTGCGAATAGGCCTGCGGCGCAAACAGCGGCCAGCCGCCTTCCAGCACGAAGGCATCGAGACCGGTGGCGTTGGCGGTCAGCGTGTCCTGCATCATCTGGTTCGCTTTGGCGGCGTCGTCGTTCACGTAGAGCGGGCAGGCGCTGATCTCCTGCCAGCCGTTTTCGCCGGCGAGCTTGGCGATGCCCTTCTTGCCGGAGAGAACGTCGCGCGTCCCCTGGGCGCGCTGGTTGATGTTCTCCGCCGCGGGATTGCCCATCACGAGGCAGATATTGCCGCCCTTCGGCATCAGCGCCTTCAACTGCTCGCCGAGCTTGACGCCCAGTTCGTAATTGTCGGTGCCGACGTAGCTCTTGCGCAGCGACGCGTCTTTCGGCAACAGATCCGCATCCGCGGTGATGACCGGGATCGGCACATTGCGGCGCCGCAACACCTCGGCCACAGCCGGCGCGTTGGCGGGCGAGATCGCCATGGCCGCCACGCCCTTGGTCAGCAGGTCGTCGATGATCTGCACTTCGGCGCTTTCGTCCGCGGCCGTTGCCGGGCCCGTGTAGTAGCAGGTATAGCCTTCCTTGTGGAGTTCCTTGTTGGCCCGCTCGCAGCCCTGATGCATGAGGTCGAAGTAGGGGTTGTCGAGCCCCTTCACCACCAGCGCCAGGGTCTTATCGGCTGCGAAGACGGAGGAGGCCGCTAGCGCGAGCCCTCCGATCGCAGCCAGACACATCAATACTTTCTTCATGGTCGTCTCCTGTGTGATCTTGTGAATCCCGGCGTCCGGCAGTGCCTCGTTATCCGGCCGCCCCTCGGGCAACGGTCGTCGCGCGGCCGTTGCGCCCAAAGACATTTCAATCTCCTTGCCGCTCGCCGCCGAGCCGGTTAAACAGCACGGCGACGATGATGAAAGCTCCCACGACCGTGCCCTGCCAGAACGAGTCGACGCCGAGCAGGATCAGGCTGTTGCGGATCACTTCGATGAGTGCGGCGCCGACCACGGTCCCGAAGGCGCTGCCGACGCCGCCCATCAGATTGGTGCCGCCGATCACGGTCGCAGCGATCACGCGCAATTCGTCGCCGGTGCCGAGGCCGGTCGTCACCGCGCCGAGCCAGCCGACTTCGAGAATCGCCGCGACGCCCGCCATCAGGCCGGCGAGGATATAGACGGAGCAGATAATGCGGCGCACCGGCACACCCGTGAGTCTGGCCGCATGACGGTTGCCGCCGATCGCGAAGACGTAGCGGCCCCAGCGTGTCCAGGCGAACACGAACCAGAACAGCACGGCGAGGACGAGGAGGAACCACACGGGATTGGCGAGGCCGAATGTCTTGCCGCCGCCGAGCGCAAGCAGCTTGCTGCCGTCGGGGCCGAAATCGAAAATGGTCCGGCTGCCCGAGAACACCAGCGCGAGACTGCGGCCGACGCTCAGCATGCCGAGCGTCACGACGAACGGCTGCATGTCGAGATAGGCGATCAGCAGACCGTTCACGAGGCCGACAATCCCGGCGGTCAGGAGGCCCATGCCGATGCCGGCCCAGATCGGATAGCCGGCATTCATCACCACCGAGAGAACGATGCCCGAGAGGCCAATCGTCGAACCGACCGAAATATCGATGCCGCCCGTCACGATTACCGCCATCATGCCGAGCGCGACGATGGCGACGAAAGCGAAGTTGCGCGTGACGTTGAAGAGGTTCTGCGGCGTCGCGAAGGTCGAGGTGACGAACGACAGCACGACGCAGGCGACGATCGTGGCCAGCACTACCCAGAACACCTGGCTCGCGAGCAGACCCGTCCAGCGGGTGTGGGTCTTCGTGGCTTGCGGATCGTCCATCAATGCGGCGATGGGCGTGGGCCTTTCCTGCGGATCGTTCACGTTCGGGACTCCCATGCGAGTCGGCTTCAGGCGGTGGCGATGGCTCCGGTGATGAGGCCGGTCACTTCTTCCGGCGAGGACGCTTCGGTCTGCTTGTCCGCCACCTTGCGCCCGCGCCGCATGACGACCACGCGCTGGGCGACGGCGAAGACGTCCGGCATGCGGTGGCTGATGAGAATGACCGCGATGCCATGTTCGGACAGCCGCTTGATGAGTTCGAGCACCTCCGCCACCTGGCGCACGCTGATCGCGGCCGTCGGCTCGTCCATGATGACGAGCCGCGCTTCGGAGAGGCGCGTGCGCGCGATCGCCACCGCTTGCCGCTGCCCCCCCGACATCTGCCGCACCAGATCGAGCGGACGCGTCTCCGATTTCAGTTCCTTGAAGAGCTCGCCGGCGCGGCGGTACATGGTGGCGTGATCGAGAATGCGGATGGGCCAGAAACCGAGCCGTGGCTCGCGGCCGAGAAACACATTGGCGGCTGCCGTCAGGTTGTCGCAAAGTGCGAGGTCCTGATAGACGACTTCGATTCCCCGGGCGCGGGCGTCGACCGGCTTGTTGAAATGCACCGGCTTGCCGTCGATGAGGATTTCGCCGTGCGAGGGCGGAAAGTTACCGGCGATGACCTTCACCAGGGTCGATTTACCGGCGCCGTTGTCTCCCATGAGCCCGACCACCTGGCCCGGCTCCAGACTGAACGTGACGTCGTTCAGGGCGCGAATGGCGCCGAAGTGCTTGGAAACGTCTCTGAGCTCCAGAAGACTCATGGAATGTCGCGCTCGCTCCCGTAGAGCCGCCCGTTGCTGCGGCCGAGCGACCGGTAGATGTGCTAACTAGCATTTTTTTATAGCACACGGGCGCTGTTTGGCAAGCAGGGTTCCGGCGCTTATCGGGTTTACCTGCGGGCCGGGATCGAAGCCTCGGACAACCTCATGTATCCGCCCGATCCCACGGCGGCAGCTCACCGAACGCCTCGACGAGGAAATCAATCGCCACACGTATCTTGGCACTCAGGTGCCGGCGACTCGGGTACAACGCGAGCACGTCGATGTCGGGCAAGCGATACTCAGGTAGGACCCGAACGAGCTTGCCGGCGCGCAGGTCCTTGCCGACCAGAAAGGTGGGTTGCCAGATTACGCCTTCCCCGGCGAGCGCCGCAGCGCGCGCCGTATCGCCATTGTTGGTGTGCATGTGACAGTTGACTTTCACGGGGTGAACCGTGTTCTCGCTATCGATCAGTTGCCACTCGTCGCCGGTGGCCGCGTACGAGTAGCCGATGCATCGATGCCCGATCAGGTCCGATGTTGCCGCCGGATATCCGCAGCGCGCGAGATAGGCCGGTGACGCGCACAGGATGTTTCTCGATGTCGCCAGCTTGCGAGCCGCGTGATGGGTCGAGCCGGCGTGTGAGATGCGAATGGCGAGGTCATAGCCTTCATCGACGATATCGACAACGCGGTCGATCAGTGCAACGTCGAGTTCCACATGGGGATATCTCCGCATGAACTCGGGCCATAGAGGCGCCAGATACAGAATGCCAAAGCTTACAGGAGCATTGATGCGAAGCCGTCCGCGGGGTTTGACGGATGCAGATGACACCAGGCCCTCGGTTTCGGCGACGTCGTCGAGGATCGCCTTGCAGCGGGCAAAAAGGGTCTCGCCGCTTTCGGTGAGAGAAAGCCTGCGTGAAGTGCGATTCAGCAGGCGTGTGCCGAGGTGCGCTTCCAACTCATTGACGTAGCGGGTCACGTTGGCGGGCGACGTGTCGAGCGCATCGGCGGCGCGCGTGAAGCTGCTGCGGTTCACCACGGTCACGAAGACTTCATAAGCGCGCAGCCGATCCATGTGCTTCCCCGATCGTTCACAATTGCTGAATGATATACCCATGTTTTGCGCCTTTCTGCCTCTGCGGCTGAAGCCTATATTGCTTCCCATGGACCGGGGCATTGGGCACCGGCCAACCAACAGCAGCAGGAGATTCAACATGGAACGCCTGACAGGAAAAGTCGCCATCGTGACCGGCGCCAGTGCGGGAATTGGCCGTGCCACCGCAAAGCTGTTCGCGGCGGAAGGCGCAAAAGTCGTCATTGCAGCGCGGCGCGAAGCCGAACTTGAAACGCTCGCTGCCGAGATCGTCAGCGAAGGCGGCGAGGTCGCGCTTCTCGCGGGCGACGTGCAGTCGGAAGCGTTCGCGAAAGCGCTGGTCGCGCTCGCGGTGAGCCGCTTCGGCCGCCTCGATATCGCCTATAACAACGCCGGCACCTTGGGCGAAATGGGGCCGAGCACGGGCGTGTCGGAAGAAGGCTGGTCGGCCGCATTGGCGACCAATCTGACGAGCGCCTTTTTAGGTGCGAAGCACCAGATCCCCGAACTGGTGAAGCAAGGGGGTGGATCGATCATCTTCACGTCAACGTTCGTCGGCTACTCATTCGCGTTCCCAGGGACCGCGGCCTACGCTGCGAGTAAGGCTGGGTTGATTGGATTGACGCAGGCGCTGGCTGCCGAGTATGGACCGCAAGGCGTGCGCGTGAATGCCATTTTGCCTGGCGCTGTGGACACACCGATGTATCGCGACATGAACGATACCGCCGAGTCGCAGGCCTTCGTGACCGGATTGCATGCGCTCAAGCGGGTCGCACGCCCCGAAGAACTCGCTCGCTCGGTGCTTTATCTCGCGTCCGATGATTCGTCCTTCGTGACCGGTACCGCCTCGTTGGTCGATGGCGGCGCATCGATTACGCGTACGTAAGCTTCGTTGGCGGTGCCCAGCATTAGCGTCGTCGACAACGCGATGCCGGGCATCGCCATATTCGGTTTTTGCGCCACGCTTGAAACTACTCCGCCGAACGCTTTGGACATGCCTCGCATTCCAGACCATAAAAGAGGAAATCTGAAAGACCAATCCTATCCGTTTTCAATTTCCTGTTTTTCTCGCATGATGCCGGCACTCGTCAACGCCTACAGACCTTTCAAGTGAGACATCATGGCTGATTCAGACATCGCGACACCTGCTGTCGTTCATCGCGCCGACTATGCGCCACCCGCGTTCCTCATCGAGACGGTCGCGCTTGAATTCGACCTTGCATCTGAACGCACGCGGGTGCGCAACACGATGCGAGTGCGCCGCAATCCTCACGCGGTGCATGCCGCGCGTTTCGATCTGATGGGCGAACAGATCCAGTTTGTCTCCGCGACGCTGGACGGTAAGCCGCATACCGCGGTGCACGTGCACGAGTCCGGCCTCAGCATCGACCAGGTGCCGGACGCGTTTGAGCTGACGCTCGAAAGCCTCTGCCACCCTGCTGAAAACACCACGCTCTCCGGGCTATATGTGTCCGGCGGCCACTTCTTCACCCAGTGCGAAGCCGAGGGCTTCCGGCGCATCACCTATTTCCTCGACCGCCCGGACGTGATGTCCACTTACACGGTCACGCTGCGCGCCGACAAGGCCGCATATCCGGTGCTGCTGTCGAACGGCAATCTGCTCGAAGAAGGCGACCTGCCCGACGGCCGGCACTTCGCCCGCTGGGACGATCCGTTCAGGAAACCTAGCTACCTGTTCGCACTGGTCGCGGGTAAGCTGGAATGCATCGAGGAGCGCGTGAAGAGCGCCTCCGGCAAGGAAAAGCTGCTGCAGGTGTGGGTCGAACCGCACGACCTGGACAAGACCCGTCACGCCATGGATTCGCTGATCCATTCGATCCGCTGGGACGAAGCGCGCTATGGCCTCGAGCTGGATCTGGACCGCTTCATGATCGTCGCCGTGAGCGACTTCACCATGGGTGCGATGGAGAACAAAGGGCTCAACATCTTCAGTTCGCGGTACCTGCTGGCCAACCCGGAAACGGCAACGGATACCGACTTCGCCAACATCGAAGCGGTGGTGGGTCACGAGTATTTCCACAACTGGACCGGCAACCGCGTCACCTGCCGCGACTGGTTCCAGCTGAGCCTGAAGGAAGGCCTGACCAAGTTCCGCGATCAGGAATTCTCCGCCGACATGGCCGCTGGCGACGAAGCAAATGCATCCGCCGACGCGGCACGCGCCACCAAGCGGATCGCGAACGTCCGCACGCTGCAGCAGGCGCAGTTCGCGGAAGCCGCGGGCCCGATGGCGCATCCGGTGCGCCCGGAGAGCTATGTCGAGATCAACAACTTCTATACGACCACCGTGTACAACAACGGCGCGGAAGTCGTGCGGATGTATCAGACGCTGTTCGGCCGCGACGGCTTCCGCAAGGGCATGGACCTGTACTTCAAGCGGCACGACGGCCAGGCGGTGACGTGCGACGACTTCCGGCATGCCATGTCGGATGCCAACGGGCGCGACCTCGCGCAGTTCGAGCGCTGGTATAGCCAGGCGGGCACGCCGCGCGTAGCCGTCAAGACCGCGTACGACGCCGCGCAGCGCAGCTACCGCGTGACGCTCACGCAAAGCTACGGTGAAAGCCTCGCCGCCGCGCGCGAGACGCAGAAAGGACCGCTGCTGATGCCGTTTTCGATTGGCCTGATCGGCAAGGACGGTAAGGATCTGCCGCTGCGGCTCGAAGGCGAGGCGAGCGCTGCGCCGGGCACCACGCGCGTGCTCGAACTGACTGAGGCCACGCAGACGTTCACGTTCGTCGATGTCGCCGAGCAACCGCTGCCGTCGCTGCTGCGCGATTTCTCGGCGCCGGTGATCGTCGAATACGATTACACCACCGAGGAACTGGCTTTCCTGCTCGCCCACGACAGCGATCCGTTCAACCGTTGGGACGCCGGCCAACGGCTCATCACGCGCGAGCTGCTGTCGCTCGCCCAGCATGCTGCCGAAGGCACCGCATTGAGCCTCGACGATTCCGTCGTCGACGCGTTTGGCCGCGTGCTAGCCGATGAATCGTTGTCGCCGTCGTTCCGGGAACTGGTGCTGATGCTGCCGTCGGAGGGCTACCTGGCCGAGCAGATGGCCGAGTCGAATCCCGCCGCGATCCATACGGCGCGCCAGTATGTGCGCAAGCGCTTCGCCGCCGCGTTGAAAAACGCATGGCTCGCCGCGTACGAGCAGAACCGCACGCCCGGTGCGTATGAAGCCACGGCGAAGGCAATCGGCCATCGCGCGCTGAAGAACCTTGCCTTGTCGTACCTCGCGGAACTCGACGATCCGTCGGACGCCATCCGTCTCGCCCGTGCCCAGTACGACGCGGCCAACAACATGACGGATCGCGAAGCGGCACTCTCGGCGCTGTTGAGTGCGGCCACCACACGCGGTGACGCGATCGCGGAACCGGTGCTCGCCGATTTCTACAAACGCTACGAGACCGAGCCGCTCGTCATCGACAAGTGGTTCGCACTACTGGCGAGACAGCGTGGCAGCGCGAGCCGCCCGACTATCGACATGGTTCGCAACCTGAGCTCGCATCCGGCTTTCACGCTGAAAAATCCGAACCGGGTTTATGCCCTGATCTTCACCTTCTGTGCGGCGAATCCGGCCCAGTTCCATGCTGCGGATGGCTCCGGCTACGCTTTCTGGGCCGAGCAGGTGATCGCGCTGGATGCGCTGAATCCGGCGGTCGCGGCGCGCCTCGCGCGTTCGCTCGAAATGTGGCATCGCTTCACGCCCACGCTGCGCGAGAAAATGCGCGCTGCGTTGGAGCAGGTCGCGGCGAGGGTGAAGTCGCGCGCCGTACGCGAGATCGTCGAAAAGGCGCTCGGTTGAACGGCGAGTGATGTGGCGGTGGGTATCGAGGCGTTCCGGTACCCATCCGTCATGGCGCTCCGCGCACGCACCTGCACAGAGCATGGCAAATCAGGCGGCGCCCGACGCTCGGGAAGCGGACACGGAACAAGGGGTATCGCGTCGATTTGCGCGATAACAGGCACAATACGTGACGACGGCGCCAGACATACGCTGCGGCCGCCCGCAGCGTAACCTGTCGCGCCCCTGGAATCCGTCTCTTCAATGTCGTCATGAACCACACCATCCCCGAGCGCGCCGCCATGCCCGCGCGCGAGCCGAACTCGCCGCGGTTTCTGCTGCTCCTGATCTGCCTGTTCGCCTCCGCCGGGCAGCTCGCGATCGACATTTACGTACCCGCGCTACCCGCCATGGCGCGTTTCTTCGCGACCTCGCCTCAGGCGATCCAGTCGAGCGTGTCGGGCTACATGGCGGCCTATGCGATCGGCCAGCTCGTCTTCGGACCCGTCGCCGACGCGCATGGGCGCAAGCCCGTACTGGCTTTCGGTCTCGTCATCTTTACGATTGGCTGCCTGCTGTCGCTCGCCGCGCCGAATCTTGAGACGTTCCTCCTCGCCCGCTGTCTGCAGGGCTTCGGTATCGCCGCCACCAACCTGCTCGCGAAGGCGATCATCACCGATTCGTTTTCCGGTCAGGCGCTGGTCCACGCGTTCACCTACATGGCGATTGCGTGGGGACTCGCACCGATTGTCGCGCCGGTGATCGGTGCCCATCTGCAAACCTTGTTCGGCTGGAAGTCCTGCCTGGTCTTCCTGCTCGTCTATTCGCTTGTGATGTGGGCACTGGTGTGGCGCTATCGCGAGACGCTGCGGCGGCCGGTGCACCTCGCGCCGCGCACGCTGTTGACCAACGCCGGCAAAGTGCTCTCGAGCCCCGTGTTCCAGAGCTGCTTTCTCGCGCAGGGGCTGTGCTACAGCATCCTGCTCGTGTTCAACATCGTCGGGCCGTTCATGGTGCAGAACACCTTGCACAAGCCACCGACCTATTTCGCCTACCTCGCACTCGGTATCGGGATGATGTACTTCCTGGGCGGTCTGTCGAATCGCGTGCATAGCCCGCGTTTGCCGAGCGCCGAGCGGCGGCTGCAGATCGGTGCGCGCGTGATGGCGGCGTCGTCGATCGCGATGCTGGTGCTCGCGCTCACGGCCGGCCTGCGCGTCTGGACGCTCGCCACGCCTGTGCTCGTCATGGGTTTCTGCGCCGGGGCGATGTATCCCACGCTGATGGCCAAGGGCAATTCGCTGTTCCCGCATATCGCCGGCCTGACGAGCGCGATCCTGGGGTGTGCGCTGTTGCTGGTGTCGTCGGCGATGATGGGGCTCGCCGGCTTCGTGTCGGTGCAGGTCCTGACGCCGCTCGCAGTGTTCTTCGTGATCCTCGCGCTCACGGTCGTCGGCATGGTGACGAAACTGCTGCGGCATCTGGCGCAACTGCAGACCGAGGCCGTCGCGTGCCCCAACGGCGAGGCGGCGTAGGTAGCGGCGCGTAAGCCGCGGCGGCCCGCACTGCGATTCGTTTGGCAGGTGTACGGGTCAACGGTTGATCAACCTGGATCGAGGCGGATGGAAATGAAAGGCAGCTGCTTATGCGGGGCGGTCGGCTATCAGGTAGACGCGCTGTCCACGGCTATTTCTCATTGCCACTGCCGGACGTGTCAGAAGGCCCACGCGAGTGCATATGCCACGACTGCCCGCGTGCAGCGAGAGCACTTTCGCTGGACCTCCGGCGAGAGCCTGTTGCGCAGTTTCGAATCTTCTCCGGGCAAGCTGCGGCACTTCTGTTCGGTTTGCGGCACGCACCTCGTTGCCGAACGTCCCGAACAGCCGCACGTCATTCTGCGAGTGCCGACCCTCGACGACGATCCCGGCGTCACGCCTGCTATGCATATCTGGACTTCGCACGATCGTTCGTGGATCTGCGAAGACGAGCCGATTCCGCGCCACCCCGAATGGCCGCCGGCGAATTGACCCTGCATGTGTGTCCTAAAGCTGAGCTGCGCGGCTATGCGTTGCCCGAGGCTGAGCTGGTCCATGACATCCGCTTTCCTCAAAGCATCAGCGCGGAGGCTCAGGCCGCGCTGCGCCGCCCGGTGAATGCCGACGGCATGCCGCTGAACGCCTTGCATAGCCCGCCCCACCCCGAGGACATCGACGGCTGGATGCGCTTCAAAGCCGCCGTCGACGCGCAATACGGCGCCGCCATGGCCCAGTTGGCCGGCCAGTTGCGCGCGAGCGTTCCCTGCGAGTTGCACATCTTCGAAACCATGCCCCACGGCGGCTTTATGGGGGCGCCGGAAGACCGGGAACTGCGAGCGGAAGTGGCGCGCTTTGTCCGCGCCCATCTGCAGGAATGCGAATTATCGCCGGAGACGGTTGCTCAGGAAATGGAATACCGGTTCTGTGGGCCGGCTACATACCGCTTGCGAGCGATATCGAGGAGCTTCTCGCGGAACTGGTCGAACGCACTGAGTATCGAACGCTCGTCTGAGCCGGCATCGGGCTGCAGATTTCGGATCATCGCGTCGTCAATCTGGAAAGTGATCTCGCGCGAATTGTCGTAACCCCAGAAACACACACAATGTCTTGCGGCATCGTAACTACGACTGGGATTGGGGAATTCAAGCGCCACGATCAGCCTTCCCTGCGTGTGACGGAGTAACGCCACTTACTGGCGTTCGAATCAATAGTGGCATCATTCACGCGGCGCTGTTCTGCACGCAAAGCGTCCGCCGTCTCGAGAACAAGGGCATTCGTCCGGCGTTCGTGGGCGTACGAACTCACGCTATGGACAGTGGCCGAAGCGGGTTTGGTCTTTGATTGCATGATTGATCCCGAAGCTGGAGGTCGCGAGGCGCGAGCCGTCCTTTGCCCACTGTATACCCTTCTTGGAGTGGCGGCGTCGTTTATTACCCGAAAGGCTCGATAGTGCGCCGGCGTGGTGCGTCGCCAGGCTCATTCGTAGGAAAAGAACCCGCCGAACTTGTCCATGCGCTCGAGCGCCATGCCGGAGCCGCGCACGACGCAGGTCAGCGGAGCCTCGGCAACGAACACCGGTAGACCGGTTTCTTCGGCGAGCAGGCGATCGAGATCGCGCAGTAACGCACCGCCGCCCGCGAGCGTGATGCCGTGCTCGGCGATATCGGCGCCCAGTTCGGGCGGGGTATGTTCGAGCGCGATCTTGACCGCGGATACGATCTGGTTCAGCGGGTCGGTGAGGGCTTCGAGGATCTCGTTGCTGGAGATGGTGAAGCTGCGCGGTATACCTTCCGACATGTTGCGCCCCTTCACCTGCATCTCCTTGACTTCGGAGCCGGGGAACGCCGAGCCGATTTCTTTCTTGATCGCTTCGGCGGTTTGTTCGCCGATCAGCATGCCGTAGTTGCGGCGGATGTAGTTGACGATGGCCTCGTCGAACCGGTCGCCGCCGACGCGCACCGAACCTTTGTACACGATGCCGCCAAGCGAGATCACGCCGACTTCGGTGGTGCCGCCGCCGATATCGACCACCATCGAGCCGGTCGCCTCGGAGACGGGCAGGCCGGCGCCGGTTGCAGCGGCCATCGGTTCCTCGATCAGGAACACCTGCGACGCGCCCGCGCTGTGCGCGGCTTCTTTGATGGCACGCCGTTCGACCTGGGTCGATCCGCACGGCACGCAGATGATGATGCGCGGCGAGGGCGCGAAAACGCGCGGCGTGTGGGCCATGCGGATGAACTGCTTGATCATCTGCTCGGTGAGGTTGAAGTCGGCGATCACACCGTCCTTCATCGGGCGGATGGCTTCAATGTTGCCGGGCACCTTGCCAAGCATCTGCTTGGCCTCCTTGCCGACTGCCAGAATGGTTTTCTTGCCATTGGGGCCGCCTTCCTGGCGGATCGACACGACCGACGGCTCATCGAGCACAATGCCCTTGCCGCGCATGTAGATCAATGTGTTGGAGGTGCCGAGATCGATCGCCAGATCGTTTGAGAAATAGCTGCGCAAAAAACCGAACATGCAAAATCCTGACTGGCTTCATGCCAGGCGGTTGGTCCACCAGGAGCGACCATGCGACAGTCGGAAGAAGACAGAATAACAGTTTCATCAATCGCGAGACGCTGTGCCGCTTGTGCACGCGCCCATTGTGGTCCCGGTCGAAGCGATGGCCGCGTCATCGCGGTGTAGTATGGGCTTCAGCCGTGGCAAGGGCATAGATGGAGATACGTTGTGTCAAGCGAATGGAAGCGGCGTATCAAGCTGTTTGTCCAGCGTTTCTGGCAGCCGACCAGCGCGTGCATGAGTTGCATGCCGGGGAGCTGGGGCAATGTCATGAGCCTCGCCCACTGGACCATTGCATTTCAGACGGGTCTCTTCACTGGACTCCTCGCCATCCTTTTGACCTTCACGCCCGCGGCGAAATGCTACGAAAACCGCTACGGCAACGCGCTGGTCATGGGCGTGCTGACGATGTCAGGCGACGTCTTCTCGCATAAGAGCCACTACCGGTTTCCCTTTGTGGAGCACGTCGTGACGGGGCTGATTTCGGGTCTGTTGACGCTCGTTGCGTCATATCTCTTCGAGGACCGCGCGCGACGTCTCCGGTCAGCATGGACACGGGTTTTCGGCTAGCTTGTCCTCTGAATTCGCGCAGTACGCCTGTTTCGATCCGGCATTGTGCTGACGGCGCGGCCTTGGGAAGGTGCAGGCAACCCCATCGATCTCGCCGACGTCTTCTGGATGCTGGCCGGTTCGATCGTCCTCGGGACGTCGTATGTTTACGTCCGCCGTTTTCTATCGCCATTCAGCCTTCCGCCGCTGGCGTTGGTCACGTGGCAGATGGGACTGGCCCTGCTGATCCTGACCGTACTCACAGACTTCACCGGGATAGGGCACATCCTGCACGATTGGCGGGCGGCAGCCGGCGTCGTGGTCGGACTGGGTATCCTGGGAACCGGAACCGCCTTTCTGCTCTACTACTTTCTGCTGCAGGAACTCGGAGCCGTTGCGGCCTCGGGTTCAACTTACATTACACCTACCGTTGCGCTACTGATTGGGTGGGTCGTCGGGGAAAAGGTTGGTGTATTGGAAGTGAGCGCCATCGCCTTGATTCTTGCCAGTATCGCGATGTTGCAGATTGGAAGGCAACGGGCAGCGCGCGAGACTGCGCAATCATTGGGTACAACTGCCGCCCGGTCTTAAACCCGGCCTGGATTCAGGCAATCCATGCCGTTCGCATGAAGCAGCGAGCGGCCACGATGTGTCCTTTGGACAGGCACGCTGGAATCGCCGACAATCCTGCCTTGAGGTTCGAGCCTAGGTGTGTCGTCGTATCCATCTTCAAGCCTTCCTTTCAGAGGTCGTCGTGAGCAGCATTCCCATTGATCCCGTCGCGCCGGGCGATGCCGACGTGTTTGTGGCACGTCAACCCGTCATGGATCGGGCGGGGCGCGTTGTCGCTTACGAACTGCTTTTCAGGGACGGGGCCGCGGGAGCGGCACGGATAGGGGACGAACTGCGGAGTACGACGGCGCTGATAGAACGCGCATTGGGCTCGATCGGTCTCGAACGGCTTTCCGCCAGTAAGGCCTGCTTTCTGAACTGCGCGCATGATTTTCTGTTTTCGGATTACCCGTATGTGCTGCCGGCGTCACGCTTCGTTCTTGAGATCAGGAAGTCTGCCGAACTGACATCGAACCTCTCGCGACGCTGCAGCGAGTTGCGAGGAGCGGGCTTCCAGATAGCGCTGGACGACGTCACGGGTATGACTGACGAGATCCGAGGGTTTCTTCCTTCCGTCGACATCGTCAAGATCGACTGGCCGTCTGTGGAGCGTTCGGTGTTAGCGGAGCTGGTCGGTCAGTTCAAACGGGCGGGAAAGGTCGTGCTCGCCAAGAAAATCGAAAGTACTGAGGATGCGGAGCTGGCCCGGCAACTGGGTTGTGATCTGCTGCAGGGCTATTACTTCGCCAAACCGCAGATTCTTTCAGGCAAGCACGCGATGCCGCCAGTCAAGGCGATTCTTCACGTGGTCGAACTGGTCGGCAGCGATGCCGCGTTGGGTAGTATTGCGGGGGCGCTAAGAGAGACGCCACTGCTGGTTGCTCAACTGTTGCGGCTTGCAAATAGCAGCGAGCAGTCGAACGGTAAAACGGAGCGCATTTCATCGCTGAAGCAAGCGTTGTCAATCGCGGGTAGCCGCAGACTTTTGCATTGGTGTGGACTTCTGCTTTACGTTAACCGGGACGGCCTTCCGGTCGCGGATGATCCGCTTGTGCTGCTTGCGCAACGACGGGCGCTTTTCATGGAAGAAGCGATCGAGGCGATGGAGGACGGATCGCGCTCGCTGGCGGCTACGGCCTATCTGACGGGTATGCTGTCGCTACTGCATGTCGCGTATCACATGGAATTGCGCAGCTTTGTCGAGGAGCTACCTGTTTCCGATTCCATCCGGGTGGCTATTCTTAGCGGTGGTGGTGTGCTCGGCGAATTGCTGTCGATTGCGGAAGTGCTGGAGCGGGGCGAGGTGGACGCGGCGAGGGTGGAACTTCAACGGCTGGCGGTTTCGCCGGCGGGGGTTCGGAAGGTTGTGGAGTGCTATTGATGTGGGTTCTCGCCGTTTTGGATTCCATGCGCTCGTTCCGGTGAACTGCTGTTAGTCGCCGACTACTTCGGAAACATTCCAATGCATCCCCATCCCCGAATCGCCATTCTCGCTGACCGTCAAGCTATCGAGGAGATCGTTCGACACGCCTACTCGCCTTATATCAGTCGTATCGGGCGGCAGCCGGGACCGATGTTGGACGACTATGAAGTACTGATCAGCGAGGGCCGGGTCTATGTTGTCGAACTGGAAGGTGCCATACAAGGCCTTCTTGTGCTGATCCCGGAGCAGGATGCGATGCTACTGGACAACGTGGCCGTAGCACCTTCCGCCAAGGGAACAGGAATAGGCCGCAGCCTGTTGGAATACGCCGAGTACTCAGCCAGAGCGGCAGGCTACCGCGTCATCAGGCTCTACACCCACGAGACCATGACGGAAAATATCGCGCTTTACTCTCGCATTGGTTATGCCGAGACGCACCGCGCCGAGGAGAATGGCCTGAAGCGGGTATTTATGGCTAAGCACCTGGCCTGATCATTGGTGGTGTCTACCGGCGCCCGGCGTGACCAGATATTCGGTTTGTGTTCGCAATCCCATTTGCGTTCCTGCGTTCATCACCGGTGGGCCACTGCGAATGACGGTTACACTGGTTATCCTATGTTCATGTTTCACGTGCCAGGAGACTTCTATGAGCAAGCATACCCTTGTATCGACTGCCGCCACATTGCTGTGCGTGGGTGCGCTGACGGGCTTGACCGCTACTCCGGCCCAGGCAGGCGGCGCGCCGGTGAAATGCCATCTGACCTTCAGCATGTCCGGATGGTCGGCGATTTATCAGCACGCCGAAGGACGCGGCAGAGTAACTTGCGATAATGGGCAGAGGGCCGCTGTCACCATCAGCGTGCATGGCGGTGGCCTGACGGCCGGCAAGTTTCACGTCAGCGGCCACGGCGATATCACCCATGTCTACAGCATCAGGGATGTGTACGGCAGTTATGCGCAGGCCGGTGCTTCGGCCGGTGCAGGGAGTAGCGGTACCGCACAGGTGCTGACCAAGGGAACGACGTCGATGGCGTTGAGCGGCAGCGGCGAAGGCGTGGACCTTGGTGTAGCAGTCGATGCTTTCAAGATCGAACCGGTACGCTGAGACGCCAGAGATGCGCTGATGTATTGCCTAGGCCGGGCGTCGTGGCGGTGGCGTGCGAGGAGGCCAAATACGGACCGTTGAGTTGACGGTCCTGTATTTGTTAGATGAATAAAAGTTTGGGCAGACGCCGTTACCTTAGGTGATCATCGGAATGTAACCTTTCGGCGCTTCATGCATTGGCGCTAGAGTGTGCCTATCCGGGTCCTCGAAGAACGCCATCCATAGATCGTGATCCTAATCATCTTTTAACGACTGCTTCAGGAAAGACGCTAGGCGGATGTGGGGCGCACGGAGCCGGTTGTTGTCGGCCTCAGTCCGGCCATGAAGGGGCATTCGACACTGCTCCAGGAATCGTCGACACCTCTATCCCGCGAGGTTAATAAGTAGCGATCTACAGCGCTCGCGCCCATTCATTTCCGGGGTGGAGGGCATCAAGGCAGTCTTTCAGCCAGGCGCGTTCGATAACCGGCAGGTGGGGCAACGCTCTCTCGAAATCTTGCTGGTCTTTTGGGCGCTGATCCCTAGCCTTGAACAGAAGCACAGCGGACGGGTTCAGATAGGGGATGTCGTCAGCGGTTCTCATCACCATTTCGGCGCGCGGTCGCTTGAACGATGGATCTCTCTTGTAGGCCCAGAATTCGTTAGTTCCCGGCTCGATCATCATATCGATCCGCCAGCATTCTGCAGCGCGGTCAAAACCCCAAAATTGCATGACCTCGGTCGGCGGATCCCGATCTGCCGGCAGACTTGCGACTACGCCAGCGTGGGCAGTGTAGAACTCCAAATCACTGAACGTCCGACGAAAGCTGCTGAAATTCTCTCGCAATATTGTGAATTCCAGATCGCTATGTTCGCGAGTCTGGGCACCGTGCCAAAGATCGAGTGCCCATCCACCCGCGACGCACCAAGGCAAACTGATATCGCTCAACCGTTGAGCCAGTTCGGCCGGTTGCCACGCATTCCATGCTTCTTGGTCCGGTATGTCCACTTGAGTGTTCATCGTTTCGAGCGACCTCGTTTGCTTCGGAGCTTCGGATTTTTTCACAATATAATCGGCGCGCACAGTTCACAAATGCAGGCCGCTTATGCCCGTCGCATGAGACAGCGACCAGCCATGAAGGGACGTTGGACATAGCGGCGTAGTTCGTCAACAATCGACTTCGGACCTGTGCAATTCTTAACCGTTTGATTGGCCGAAAACAATAGTTTGATGGACACCGTGGCAACAATACATTCGACAACCGGCTGTAAGCGCTTCGATCATCCGGAATGCGAGATTCGCGTGTCAAATCCCGCGATTCCCAAAGTAGACATTACCTGGCTCCTTGGGTTTATCGAGAGTTACATCGCATCTGGCACCCGCCTAAACATCGGTGAGACCATGCAGATTGGATGGATGCTTGTGCGCATCGAGGAAGGCCGGGCAGGAGCGTTGCGATTAACCGAGCCGGATATGAAAAGCTTCCCGGTTAACTTTGTCGATTCCGTAGACCGTACGCTCGTCCATTTGCGAAACCAAAACGACGTAGTTAGAAGCCTGTCCCCGGCAATCGATCCGCATTTCCCATCGCTAAGGCAAAGTGCTGTCGTCCACGTCAACTACAAACACGCAGCCTCCGTCTCGCTGAAGCGGAAAGTGGTGGAAGGGGTAAGCTCCGGCTGGGTTATCACGGACACGGAGGATTCGGCCGGCTTACGCGACCCGGCGCGGCTCTTGACGACGTCGCTATATCAGTTGGGGTTGGACAGGCCAGAACTGATCAAATTTTTCGCGTTGCCGCCGATGGTGGAAGTCTCGATCGACAATCGTCGAACGCGCGTCTGCGGTCCGAACGGAGAGATTTCCCTGATTCCCGGGTCATATCTGAGCGAATTGAATCGCCGCATGATTCAAGGCGGCAGCTGACACGGCACATTTCCGGCTGAGCATCGGGCAGGACGCGGCCAGTTTCGGCCGGTCGACATCGAGGCCCAGTTCGTCGACAATTAAGCCGCCTCCTGCATTGATAGGGCAAAGACGGATATCTCCCACCTTCTGTCAATACCACTACAAATGACCGTAACCCTTAGAGACGTAACCCGAGAAAATTATGAAAAGGTAGGGGCGCTGCAGCTTCTCGAAAGTCAGCGGAAATACCTTGCAAGTAATGCCTTCTCTCTGGCACAACTACATTTCTATCCAGATTTTCGACCCAGGGCAATTTACAGTGGCGAGGAGTTGGTAGGTTTCTTGATGTATGCGCCGTTGACAGAAGATGGCAAACCTCATGACTATAAAATATTTCGATTTATGATCGATCATCGCCATCAAGGAAACGGGGTCGGCCGCCAAGCACTGCAACTTGCCTTGGACGAAATCAGGCAGAATCTCCGGGTCGATCGCATCGAAATTTGCTACAAGACGGACAACCCGGTCGCTAAGGATTTTTATGCGAGCTTCGGTTTCGTTGAGTCAGGCTTCGATGAGGAAGACAACGACGTAATCGCCGAAATCGTGCCGTCACATTGAGCCGAGTGCGTGAAGCGACAATGTCGCATCTCCCATAGACGCGCTGAGTGAGTGTCCCCTCTTTGGAGTTGCGACCGGCTCTTGCGGGTCGAATTGAGCCCGACACCAGGCAGCCTCCGGTGGATCGGTGATCCAGTCAGCATCGGGCGGGGTTCGGCCAATTTCAGCCACTCGACTCGAGCGCGTAGATTGAACAATCACGGCCGTTTCCCATCCCGGACGAACGTCATTCGGCACATTACCGAGCGTCAGGCACCCCTGTTACCACGCCGTAGCGCCCGCGGCCAAGTCCCTAACACCACCGAAAGCGTAATCACGAGCAATCCGGCCGCGCTCCACGGCAGCGCTCCGGGACCGACCGAGGTGATCGTCATCGCGCCGAGTATGCCGCCGCCCGCGATCGCCAGATTCCATACCGTGACGATCAACGATTGCGCAATGTCACCCAGTTCGCCGGCCGCTTCCGCCGCTGCTGTCTGAAACACGGTTGCCACGCCGCCAAATGCTAGCCCCCACATGGCAACACCCGCAAAAACCATAACGGTTTGATAAGCAGCAACGCCCATCAAGACCGCTCCAAAGGCGAACAAAAGCGTACTCGCGATTTGCAACTGCCTCAGCCGCGAATCGATCATTAACCCGACCACACCGATCCCCACGAGTGCCGTCAAACCGAATACCAGCAACACTGCATCGACACGATTCGCGTTGCCCGACAACGCGAGGAATGGTGCGATATACGTGTAGAGCACGTTATGCGCAAGCACATAGAGAAAGGTTGCCACGAGCACCGTCTTGAGACCGCGTCGACGCAGCGTCGCCACCACACCGCCAGACTTGCTTGACGATTGCCCCGCAAAATCCGGCACGATCCAGCGCACGCAAATCGTCAGCGCCAAAGCCAGCGCGCTCAGCGCGCCGAACGTCATCCGCCAGCCCACCGACGCACCCAGCCACGTGCCGACGGGAATGCCGATCGACAATGCAAGTGGTGTCCCGACCATCGCAACCGCGATAGCGCGTCCTCGAAGATGCGGCGGCGCCATCCGCGCGGCGTAACCGGCCAGCAAGGCCCAGATCACGCCCGCCGACACGCCCGCAAGGAATCGCGCCACGAGTATTACCGGATAACGCGTCGAGACCGCGGTGATTGTATTGACGACGACGAATCCGGCGATTGACAGCAATAACAAAGGCCGACGCCGCCAGTGACGCGTGACGATAGCGAGCGGGATCGCGACGAGCAACGAGCCGATAGCATATGTCGTCATGAACTGCCCGATCAGCGCTTCGGAGACGCCGAGATCGCCGCTCATCTGCGTCAGCAATCCTGCTGGAAGCACCTCGGTCAGGATGGTGATGAAACCGCACGTCGCGAGCACAAGCAGGCCCGCAACCGGCAGACGCTGCGGCCGTCCGGAACCCACGGCATCGGACGTGACGTCGCACGCGGCGAGATCGACGTCACTCATGCTCGTGGTCTCCGTCGTTCGAGACGCGCGCCGCGCCGTACACGGCATCGCGCAACTCGGCAACGAACCCGCCCGACATCCCTTCGTACAGTGTATTCGTGAACGCTACCACGCTCAGTCCGCGCGCGCGGTCGACGAACCACGAATGGCCATACGCGCCACCCCATCGCCATGTCCCGACCGACTCCGGCGAGTGGGCCAGCAGCGGATCGCGCAACACCGAGAAACCCAGTCCGAAACCATATCCTGGCGCATCCGGCGGACCTGCATCGCCGGTCTGGATCGTGCCCATCTCATCGACCAGCGCGGCCGGCAGCAATGCTCCGCCGCCACTGCGCAGCGTGTCGAGCAAGCGCAGAAAGTCCCCGGCGGTGCCAACCATTCCCGCACCGCCCGACGCAAACGCATCGTGATCGAGCGCACGTGACGGCGTGAAGCGAATCCCTGACGTGCCGTCGAACACTGGGACGACTTCCGAGTCGCGCATCCGGTGCGGCGTTGGCGTGTCGCTCACATACGGTGTGCAGAGCCGTAGTGGATCGGTTGCATAGAAGGCAGTGTCGGCCATGGCGAGCGGCGTCGTGACGAGTGCCTGAACCGCGTCCTGAAGGGACGCGCCGGTCACTCGTTCGATCAACAGCCCGAGCACGTCGATCGACAGCGAGTAGGCCCATGCGGTGCCGGGCTCGTAAGACAGCGGCAGGCTTGCAATCCGGCGCACATTGTCTTCGAGCGAAAGCCCGGACGAATCCATCCCGTCGGAGACACCGGCTTGCGCATACGGTCCCGATTCGTCCGTCTCGAGAAATCGGTAGCCAAGACCGGCCGTATGCGACAGCAACTGACGCACGCTGATCCGCGCAGCACGGCCGTCCGGTAGACGCGGACGGAAATTGGCAAGCCAGCGTGTGACGTCGTCGTCGAGTCTGAGCCGCGATTGCGCGACCAGCACCATCGCCGCCGTCGATACGATCGGTTTGCTGACCGACGCCAGCCGGAACATTGTGTCCTCGCGCATCGGCTGTGCGCGCTCACGATCCGCGAGGCCGGCTGCACGCCGGTAGACAGATTCGCCCCGCTTCGCGATGAGAACGACCGTACCGACCAGCCGCCGTTCGTCGAGCGCGGCATCGATGGCTGCATTGACGCGCTGGTGCAACGCGCGCGTGTCTGCGTTCAAGCCGGCTGATAAGGATTGCCCCGACATGCCGAATCCTTTAGAAGTGTGAGTCCGGACGATGGTACGGGCGCACCAACTAAAGAAAAACAGGCTAGAGTTCCGCTTTGACCGGACAAGTTTGTCCGCAATCGTGGAGCGCCTCTTTGGAAAGTCTGAATGGCTTTATGGTCTTCGTGCAGGTCGCTGAAACGCGCAGCTTCGTCGACGCGGGGCGGCTGCTCGGCGTGTCCGCATCGGCGGTCGGCAAGCGAGTCGCGAGGCTCGAGCAACGGCTCGGCGTGCGCCTGTTTCATCGCAGTACGCGCAGCATCACGCTGACCTCCGAAGGCGCGCTGTTGCTCGAACGCAGTCGACGGATACTCGCTGAAATCGAAGCCGCTGAACTGGAGTTGTCGCACCGGGCCGAAGCGCCACGCGGCCGGTTGCGCGTCAGCTTGCCGCTCGTCAGCTCGCTCGTGTTGCCGGTGCTCGCCGACTTCATGCGCGCATATCCCGACGTGCAACTCGACCTCAACTTCACCGACCGGACGGTTGACGTGATCGACGAAGGATTCGACGCGGTGGTACGTACCGGTCCGCTGTCGGATTCGCGTCTGTCCGCACACTGCCTCGGCACCTTCGGTCTGCTGCTGGTCGCGTCTCCCGCTTATCTCGCGCAACACGGCACGCCCGCCGTTCCCGCCGATCTGCTGAATCACGTCTGCCTGCACTATCGTTTTCCGAATACGGGAAAGCTCGAATCGTGGCCGCTGCGTCGCGCGGACGGTGAGCCCGAAATCGCGCTGCCGATCTCGATGGTCTGCGACAACATCGAAACGCGATTGTGCTTCGCGTTGCGCGGGCTGGGCATTGCCTGTCTGCCGGCGTTTTCGGTCACGCAGGCGCTCGCGGACGGCTCGCTTCGCTCGATCCTCGATGATCACGTCGAACGCATCATCGCGCTCAACGTGATCTGGCCTTCAGGACGAAACCTGCCGCCGAAGCTGCGTGTCTTTATCGATTTTCTGCACGAGCATTTGCATATGTAGCGCAGTAATTTCGCACGTCAATGGCTACGTGATCCGCTATTACCCTCTGCGTCATCGCGAATGACAGCTTTGGAGAAACGCGGAGGTCCCTATCGGGTCGAGTACGGAAGTTCAGCGTCGGACCGGGTTCGACCACAACCGGCCGTTCGACGTCAGCATCTGAATCGTTGGCAATCGATGCGTGGGCATACACTACGCATGACTTCGAGCAGCGCAAGATTTGAAACATGACCACGAAACGAACAAAATCTCGGCTAGCCGGTGAACTCGGTCGCTTCGTACAGCAGTACGCCCGCAAGGCTCAAGCCTCGCATCCGAACGACCGGCAATACGATCGCAAGCTCGAAAGGAAAATGAAGCGGCTTTCCCCGCCTGAGCTATCTGACCTTCTCTCCCAAGACGAGCAAGAGCCGGACGAGTCCGAGCGTGAGAAACGTTGAGGACGGCCAGTTTCGGGCGGTCGACACCGTCCACCAATTGGGAACAACTCTTAGACCTGTAGCTTCCTACAAGCCAGTCGTGTACCCAAGGCAACCCATTACGCTAAAGAGCCCAATTGCCGTCAGGAATAAGCCCAACCAGAGGTGAACGAGGAGAAACTGGATGGGCGATTTGGACTTGTATACGACGCCGCCGCGAGTGTGCGCTTTCTCTTCTGTCAGATAAGCAGATATTGTTGCGAGTACTCCTGCAGCCGATGCAAGCAAGGTTCCAAGCCAGCCAAAGTGAATGGAACTGGATACGTATGCATAGCAGATCCCCCATGAAATCACGGCGAGCATGAGAAGAATCCAAACCAATTTTTTCATTAAAATTGCGGACGCGTGTATCCGAGCCGCGCGAGTGTAGGCACATGCGGCATCCTATCAAACACACAACCGTGCTGGAATGGCTGCTCTCGGGAGGTTTGAAAGACCGTTGTGGGTCGCGTGCTGTCGATCGCCGGCCCGTAAGTTTCGGGCGGCGTATGCCGATTGCTTCCGATAGGCATCGGCCAGAAGCGGCCGGTCGACATTGGCGTATAGATCGCTGACACCCATTAGCGGGCCCGGTGTCAAGTGAGCAAGCAGTACCCTCGGCTACCTGAGCAGCCTAATCCGATTGCACTGACCGAATGCAGTAGCTGAGCGCACCCGTCTCTTCAGTTCATGGCTGCGACGGATCGCGCCAGACCCCCATCAGGATCAAGCGATCGGCGTACATCCGTTGCCTCTCGCCCTGGTGACTTTGCCACCCCAGAAGACCATTGGTGCCGCAACACGTCCATGGGACTCGCACAATACTCGTGGTTACCGGATGTCCGGCACCAATCCAGGACGGGCTCGTGTTGCGGGCGATCCGCTTTACTGCACATCGGGGACGGCGGCACGGTATCCCATTCAATTGCGGTGGCTTATCACCAGTCAGCGATCAGGGCTTCCTGAAGACGCCTTTCCACGATGGCAATCTGTGCCGACAGCGTCGTGATGACCGCGACGTTCGCGCGGACCGCGAGCGCCACGTCATCCGGGAGGTGCAACTGGTCAACTGCAGCCTGATCGAGTTGCTTGACCTGATTGCTCGTGATTCGCGTGCCGGACTGGCGCGCCGTTATGTTCTTGACGGCGAGGATGTGGCTGGTGCGGCTGCGCACCAGTTGCATGCGTTTGCGGGCAAGGTCTCGCACCTCACGGTGCTGGACCGGCAGGATGGTGCCAGTGGGAAGAATGCCCAGGCGCAGCAGGTGGGCGAGGTAACGCGCGTCGGTCTCGTCACCGCTGTGCTTCAGTCCATCGTATTTTTTGATCGCTGTGGTGTTGGCCAGATGGACGACAAAACCAGCCGCCTGCAGACCGTCGACGAGCCAGTACCAGTTGTACGTGGATTCGACCACGACGCCGGCCAGATCGGCCTGCCATGGGCAAGGAACGCCATAATCCTTGCCAGGTCGTTCGGCAGCCGCTTTTCGGCGACCACGCGGTCCGTTTCGTCGATCACGCTCACCACGCTGTTGTTCGAATGCAGGTCGATGCCGCTATAGTTCATGATGACCTCCTTCCGGTTAAAGCTGTTTCGGCAAACTCACTTGAACCCCGTCGCCCAACAGGGCGACGGCAGGAGGTCCGCTAGATGATTTTCAATCGCTAGACAGACGTAGGGGAGAAACGGGTTGAGAACAGTAATTTTCGATGTAGATGGAGTTCTGGTCCACGGATATACCGGCCAGCTTGAGCGCCTTCGACGTTGGGACACGCATATCGAAGCCGATCTCGGAATCAATCCGGACAGGTTTAGAGACTCGTTTATCAGGGAAGTGTTCGAGAAGGAAGTGCTGACTGGTCGCAAGGCATTGCTGACGGCTCTGGAAGAAACCTTGCCTGCTCTAGGCTATCGGGGATCGCCGTTCACGGTGGCAAGCTACTGGCTCACTCGCGACAGTCAGGTCAATTTCCAGTTGCTGGATCTTGTGCGCCGACTGCGACTGACGGGCAAGGTCCGGCTGTGCATCGCGACTAATCAAGAGCACATGCGCGCCTTTTATCTGTGGAACAAGCTGGGTTTTGAAAACCTGTTCGATGATCTGTTTCATTCGGCGCGTTTGGGGGTACTCAAACCGGATCTCGGATTTTACGCAAGGATTGAAGAGATCTTGGGGCCGCAAGATGAGCCGCCATTGTTCTTTGACGATTCCGAATCCGTCGTGAATAGCGCCCGGGAATATGGGTGGGATGCGGTGTTGTATCGTGGTTTGATGGATTGCGACACGCATCCATGGATCGCTGCGGCATTTTCGTCGAGCAAGTGATCATGGATCTCGACGGATGGCCCGGAGCGTCCACTTTGGAGAAAAATGAAGGATCGCTCAGGGTCGACTGCGGTACTTTGCCGCTGGGCTTGTTCCAGCCGCGGCGCGATCTAAATTTCGCCTCGTTGATTTATCATGGTCTCAAGCTCAAAGGGGACGAAGTTCACCACATGCTCAAACGTCTCTGGTGGGATCTCGCGGTCAATACATTGCTGCCAGTAATCCACATGAATCTTGTCGATCGCCAGCATCGAGGTGCCAACATGCGCACCGTCCGGGCTTTGTACGTCGAACCACGTTAGACGCAGACGTCCGTCTCGCACGGACTTGAAAATCGTTTCAAAATGCATCTTTTCTCGATCCAGCGTCTCAAGACATTCCGCCTTTCGCTCGATTAAGACACGTAGCCACTCATCGGCCTTGGCTTCCATTCCCTCCTTCACGGTAAAGGTCGTCAATGTCGCTTTGTAAGCCGTAGTCGCAGCCTTCGAGCGATGAGGCGTGTTGCTGTAGAACAGTGAAAGTTATTCGGGTAAATATTACTTCGATTTCGCAGCTTAACCGCTCAAATTGTTGCGCAGGCTTGATGCGACACAGCTGTGAACGACCGCTTTCGAGCGCCGCGAATGCCCGCTAGGGGTCGGTTTTCACCTTTCGCACTTCCGCTGCGAGCGCCGGCTAGTGGAGGTCGGTGTTGGACCGGGTTCGTCCAGAAGCGGTCCGTCGGTCAGCCGACGGACTAGAATTTCCTCACCTCAGTTAAGAGAGGGGCGTTGTGAGTCAACGGCATGCGGAGTTTTCCGTTCAAGGGTATTCGATTGTTCCGGAAATATTTGACCGGTCGGAAGTTCGGGCCCTTCGACAGTTGGCAAATGGATTAGTGACCCGACATCGTTCGGGTGATCCCAAAGTACTTGCAGCCACGCTCAGCATCGCAGCGGCCTATCGAATGCAGCCAGAACGAAATCCAGGAATCGAGCCAGCGCATTGGGAGCGTGAGCCATTCATCATCAGCGATCTCATTGCTCTCGAGCCTGGATTGGCAACCCTCTTTGCCAATGAGCGCATGTGGCATAGCGTCGCTGAAATGCTGCAGTGCTCCGTCGTGGACGTTGCTTTCCATTTTTGCAACCTCACCCGTAAACCCCCACGGCAGGCCCCGCTATTTCATGGCATCGGGATGCGAAAAATACCTATTTCACCATAGAGGATGGCCGTACCTTGCGTCTATTGATTCCACATCCAATCGATGTCCGCGAGCAACGGCGGCACAGGGGTCGTGCCGGGCTCGCATCTGGTGAAGGACGACTCCACTGATGACGCGATATGGCCGACCGTATTTGCAGGTACGGGCTTGGCTATACACTCCGCAACGCTTCACGGAAGTTCACCCAACCGCAGCGAGCAAGAACGCGACATCATTGTTATTCAATTCGGATGGAGTAGATCCTGCCTCCGTTCCCGCGCGCAAGATGTACTCTCCTTAGCCTCGCTTGATGATTTTCAGGTGTTCGCTCAAGACCATTTGACGATCGCCCTCAGATTGCTGACAATCCGGCGTCTTTCGCCGATCGACGACTTGTCAATCCATCCAGTTTTTCGCTAGACAGCGCCACGAGAGTGCCAATGACCATCTCCAGAATTCTCGAACTTTACGCTCGGAGTGGACGGTCGCTTGAAGATATGGGCCTAAAGGAAGCCGCGCTAGATCTCTCTGAAGCAGGGCAAGCGTTGGACCTGTTTGCAGGCCAAAAATGGCTGCTCCTTGGAGGGGACGTTTACCGCGCAACGTCAGACGGACGAAGTCTTGAGCCCACGTACGACAATTGGTTTTACGAGGGAAACAACGTCGACGAGGGCATCTCTGCAGCCCGGGATTTCTTGCATTCCTTGCGAGACCGTTCGTTATTCGTTGTGTTTGTCGTTACTGGCCGAACTCTACCCCCGTGAATCACCGCCTCCTCGAAGCGAGCGGGCGCTCATGGCGAATCTGCAGTCCTAGGTGCCGGCCCGCTACGCGAATGTAATAAGGCGACGGTCGGCCAACAGCGGCCTGTCGACCGCGCTGCGTAGATCGTTGACGATCGTCATCCAGCCTTTACGGTAATCCGCGTCATGCCGTGAGACGCCAGAATTTCGATAAACTCGATCATTGCTTGCGCCGGCGCCGTACCAAAGTCAACTGTCAGGTACCACCACTCGCCATTCGATTCGACAGGAGTGAAGGAATGAGCCGCCCCGCTAAGATTGTCATAGGCATGAGCTTCTGTTTCTTCAACGTCGAGCCACCGAGTAATAAATCGGTCCAACTGCTGCTGATCGGCGATCGCCTTTTCGAAAACGATTTGTGCCCTGTTCCAGCTGAACGGATAAAATGCGACCTGAAGCCCACCAAACTTGAATGCGGTCGCCTCGAAATTTGGGTCTGGGTCAAGCGCCAACTCGAATGGCTTGATCGCGTCATCGGAGTTTTTGGAGAGCACATCGACTCTGAGATAACGATACGGATACGGGATCTGTTCGTTGTTGAGAGCGATTAATACCTCTGCGGCGACGTTTTCTTCAGAGGCCGAAATGCGGTCGCGGGCAGCCGTGAAAAATTCAATGTAACGTCGCTGTACGTCACCGATCAAAGACGTAATCGTCACCAGGCCACCTAAGTAGAGTTTTCGAACTGGCCGTCAGTATAGACTGACGCCAACTTTCAGAACTTGCACCGACGATCGAGTTTTATCGGTTTGAGTGGCTGCGTTGGAGGGATCTGAGAGACCGTTCGGGGTCGCGATGTGCCGGCCGCATGAGGCTGTAGCCGGCCACTAAGAGCCAGTCGCGAACGTGCGAGCGACGACCGCAGCTTCGACGTTATCGGTCATTCGATTGATGCGAAATTCTGGACCGTGCGCCGTGCTCATGACAGGTAGTTGATACCTCAATTGTCGGCGTGCTCACGCGCGTTGCGGCGAATAGCCTGAGGTGGTTCACCGAAAGCTCGCAGAAACGCACGACGCATTCTGTCGGGATCAGCAAAACCCGTCTCTCGCGCAACGACGTCAATCGGTAGCCTGCCCTGCTCGACCATCAGACGCGCTGCTTCCAACCGCAAGTTCTCGACAGCTTTCGCAGGTGATTGTCCCGTCTCTTCACGGAATGCCCGGCTGAACTGCCGCACGCTCAAATTGGCAGCTTCAGCGAGTCTATCGACCGTCAGCGGAGTGTGCAAATTGCTTTTCGCATAGACCAGCGCAGTTTGTATCCGGTCAGTTTTTGCATCGAGGTCCAGCAGTGTGGAGTGCTGTAACTGTCCGCCGGCGCGTCGATGAAACATGACCATGCGCTTGGCGATAATGCGCGCTACTTTTGCACCAAGATCTCTTTCCACCATCGAAACCGCAAGATCGGTCCCCGCAGTCATGCCCGCGGATGTCCATACTGGACCATCCACGATAAATATCCGATCTTCTTCGACTTTGACTTTCGGATACGTCGTTTGCAATTCGCGCGCGTGTGCCCAGTGAGTCGTGGCACGCCGATCGTCCAGAACGCCGGCTTGAGCCAAAAAGAACGCACCCGTGCACATTGAGGCAACGCGCCGGGTGTTTTTCACCGCGCCTCTCAAATATTCAATCAGTGCGGCGCTCGCCAGGTGCGCGCCAGTGATGACGCCGCCGATGATCACCGTATCGAACCCACCTTCAGCGAAACTATCCGTCATGACGGAGTATCCGAGAGAACTTTCAACCGGCCCACCGCTTTCAGATATCAGACGTATCTCGTAGTACGGCTCCTTGGTCAGTCGGTTTGCGAGCTCAAACACGGTTAGTCCGCCGAAAACCATGACCTGGAAGCCTGGAACGACGATGTAGCCAATGCGCAGCATGATAGGTCCCGGAAAATAGCAGGACATAACGTTACGTCCTGCACACTGGCGCCTGGCGCGAGCCGTCGCCTGCTGTACGGTGATTCTAACCACCGATCCTGATACAGATAAGTGTGGTCGCGCCAGCATGGCCAGAATTGTCGGAAATACGTCCTTCCCGCCTTGTTGAGGGCTTCTACCATTGGCGGATTCCCGAGTCTCACATCGGACCAATCGAGAAACCCCTATGGAAAACAACCTCTCTGCAACAGCGTCTATTCCCGCACCCTCTATCTCGCGCCGCGCGTTCCTCGCGAGCGGGACCGCCTTTGGTGCAAGCCTGCTACTGGATCGCGGGGCGCAGGCGCAAAGTCCTGGAACCGGCGGCGTACCGGGTATCAAGGAGTACGACGTCAATACCAATGGCATCACCCTGCACGTAACCGAACAGGGAGATGGGCCAGCCGTACTCTTCTGCCACGGGTTTCCGGACACTTCATACACGTGGCGCCGGCAGATGAAAGCCGTGGCGTCTGCCGGATATCGGGCAATTGCTCCCGATATGCGCGGCTGCGGCCGCAGTTCGGCTCCGGCGGACCCAACCTTGTACACGCCACTGCAAACGGTCGGCGACCTGGTGGGCCTGCTCGATGCGTTGAAGATTCCAAGCGCTGTCCTCGTGGGTCATGACTGGGGTGCAACGCATGTGTGGCAAGCAGCGTTGATGCGTCCCGACCGATTCAAGGCCGTGTTCTGTCTGAGCGTGCCGTTCGTTCCTCGAGGGGATGTCAGCGTCTTCGAGAAGATGCGCAAGTCCGGCCACCAGGATGACTTCTACATGTTCGAACAGAGCCGGCCAGACGCCGATCAGATCTGGGCCGACGCCACGGTGACAATTCCGGGAATCCTGTACTGGGCATCGGGCTCCGCTCCCGCAGACAAGCGGTGGAGTCCGATGGATCCGGCACGCAGCCTTCACCGTGCGGCCCCCGGACCGTTACCGTCATGGGCGGAGCCTGATTACGTCGCTCATAACGTGGCGGAATTTCAGCGTACCGGCTTTCACGGTGCCCTGAACTACTATCGGGCCGCTGAACCGTACTTTTACCTGTCCGCTCCGTGGAAAGGCGCCAGGATTACGCAGCCTTCGTTTTTCATCTGGGGGAAGGCGGATGGTTTGAAAGAGCTCTATCCGCTGACCGTGGACCAGATGCGCTCGGGCGTTCCAAGTCTCATTGGCGGTCTCGAACTCGACAATGTGGGCCACTGGGTACAACACGAAGCCCCTGATGTGGTCAATGAGCAACTCGTGAAGTTTCTGCAAACCGTAACGCCCACCTGACTTGCAATGGGATTGATACGAGGAAGGGACATCTATCTTGCGTGATGGCACCCGATCCCACGCACTTTGCAGCAGCCGCGCCGGCAAGAACTACATCCAACTGAAACGGATTTAACGATGGTGACAGGCAAAAGCCCCGTGTACAGGTTGAACAATGGAATCGAGATGCCCGCATTCGGACTTGGGGTGTTTCGTAGCAAGCCTGAGCAAACCGTAGCTGCGGTCAGATCGGCAGTCGCAAATGAATACCGGCTGATCGACACGGCTGCAGCCTATATGAACGAGCAGCAGGTTGGGGAGGGTATCCGCTTGTCTGGCGTCCCAAGAGAGGACGTCTTCGTGACGACCAAGGTCTGGATCACCGACTACGGCTACGACCAAACCCTTCGTGCTTTCGACCGAAGTCTTCTGAAGCTGGGATTGGATGTCCTGGACCTTTATCTGATTCATTGGCCGGTTCCTTCGGCCTTCGATGCAACTATCGACGCTTACAGGGCTGCGCTGAGGCTCCTTGAGGAGGGGCGCGTTCGAGCGATCGGTGTGTGCAACTTCAGCTCCAACCATCTCAACAGGCTGATTGAGAAAACGGGTCACATTCCCGCGGTGAATCAGGTAGAACTGCATCCCTTCTTCATTCAGCGTGAACTTCGCGAAGCTAATGAGAAGCACGGAATCATCACCCAGGCGTGGTCTCCGATTGGCGGCATCAAACGCGACGGAGAAAAGGCGAAGACCTCGCAGGAGATGCATGACCCTCTCTCCCATCCAACAGTGGTGCTGCTCGCCAGGAAATACGGAAAGACCCCGGCGCAGATTATCCTGCGCTGGCAGATCCAGTTGGGCACGTCTCCCATCCCGAAGTCCGTGAGTCCGGAACGGATTGCCGAGAACATCGATATCTTCGACTTCGGACTTGCGTCGGGGGAAGTTCAGGCAATCAGCGAGCTCGACACCGGCGAACGTGGCGGACCAGACCCGGAGCAGGTGAGTCCGCAAACCTTTCCTATAATCAATCGTGACTAAACCAGACCTACCTATGTCAGCTATGTCACGCCGCACTCTGCTCGCCAATGGAACCGCGTTTGGTGCAAGCCTGTTGATGAGTAAGGCAGCTTTTGGGGCTGGGTCTGGCGCTGCCGGCGGCACGGTAGTCGTCGGTGCCAGTTCAGATAACGTCCCTAACCTGACCGTGCGTACCTTCAGCTCGCCGCGTCACACAACGCGCTACCTGGAGGCTGGCCCGGCCGATGGGCCGTTGATGATCTTCCTCCATGGCTGGCCCGAGATCGGCCTGATGTGGCGCGCGCAGATCGAGGCGTTCGCATCCGAAGGCTGGCGCTGCGTTGCACCGGATATGCGTGGCTATGGCGGCTCATCGGTGCCGGCCGCTTCCGAGGCCTATGCCTTGAACGAGATCGTCCACGACATGGTCGAACTGCACGACCATTTGGGGGCGCGCCCGGCAATCTGGGTTGGCCACGACTGGGGAAGCCCCGTGGCCGGAGCACTCGCTGCGCACCACGGGGCGCGCAGTCGCGGCGTGGTGCTGATCTCAGTCCCTTACTTTCCGGAGGGCTTCGCACTGCCCAATCTCGTGCCGCTGATCGACCGTCAGTTGTATCCTGCGGATCAATATCCGGATGGGCAGTGGGATTACTTCCGCTTTTACCTGACGCACTTCAGCCAGACGGTTAGCGATTTCGAGGCGGACACCCCGGCAACGCTCGCGTCGCTCTATCGGCGCGGCAATCCTGCGTCTGTCGGCCAGGTCTCTCCGTCCGCCTTGATCACAAAAAACGGTGGGCGTTATGGCTCGGCGCATCGCGCCCCGGTGACGCCGCCTGATCCAGCGCTCTGGACGCCCACCGACTTTAACGAGCTGGTCGATGCGTTCGATGTCAGTGGTTTCCGTTCAGTCAATGCCTGGTACCTGAACGACACCGCCAACATTGCCTACGCGCACACAGCGCTCGACGGCGGCCAACTACGCCAGCCCGTTTTGTTCGTCAACGGTGATTGGGACGCAATCTGCGACATCAACCGCAGTCGCCTCGGAGAACCCATGCGCAGCGCCTGCGCCGACCTTTCCGTAACGAACCTGCCCGCTGGCCACTGGCTTCCGCTTGAGCGCAAGGCTGAGCTTGTCCAAGCGATTCGTTCGTGGCTTAAGACGAGCGGGTTGTAGCGGGTGGACCGGCCGGGTGAACGTTTCCCGGTCGAAGTGAACCAGTTCGTCGATTGGCTGAGGCAAAGCTTCCTCGCATGAGGTTAATCAAGCACCCCGACATGCCACAGATCCAACAGCCCTTTCCCTACAGCGTGGAGTGTTCGAAATGTCTGATCAGAAAATTTTTGTTGCCGGAGCGACAGGCGATACCGGTGGAGCAGCTACCGAAGCACTTCTAGCGGCTGGTGAAAAGGTACGCACACTGGTGCGGAAGGAGGACCAACGTTCGGAACGACTGAAGTCACGTGGAGTCGAAGTTTTGGTCGGTGACCTTTCCAGTCTGGACGACGTGGCACGAGCTCTCGAGGGCATTTTTTCGGCGTACTTTGTTTATCCAATCGAAGCAGGGGGAATACAGGCGACCGTCTATTTTGCTCAGGCGGCCCGGGAGGCTGGAGTCAGCGGGATCGTGAACATGTCGCAAATTTCCGCTCGCAGGAACGCAACGAGTCACGCCGCACGTGACCACTGGATCTCGGAGAGGGTATTTGACTGGTCGGGAATCCCGGTCACCCACATTCGCCCGACGTTCTTCGCACAATGGTTAACTTATCCCGGCCAGGTTGCAAACGTCAAAAAGGACGGAACGTTGAGGTTGCCCTTTGGTAACGGGCGTCATGCACCGATTGCAGCAGAAGATCAGGGGCGCGTCATCGTTGCGATTCTTCGCGATCCAGCTCCGCACGCTGGCAAGGTCTACCCGCTCTACGGTCCCGTCGAGATGAACCACCATCAGATTGCTGATGAAATGAGCAAGGTTCTGGGCCGGGAAGTGAAGTACCAGCCGATTGACCTCGATATGTTCGAAAGGCGTTTGAATACCGATTCGAAATTTAGCGATGCATTTTCACAGCATCTCCTGTCTGTCGCTGTCGACTATCAAAATGGCGTTTTCGCCGGTACCAATACGCTGGTCGAGGAACTAACGGGCACCCCGCCCATGACCGTCGAGGCGTTCATCCGGAAGCACGTAGCGGTCTTCGCAGACTGACGGTCTAGTCCGGCCCTCGAAAGAAGCTGCTCGCGATTGCCTGGACTTGCGTAGGACGCTTCGTGAGCAGGTATCCCGATCACCAGAACGCATGAAGTAGTTGGCACTGACCGCAAAGTGCGAACCCTTCCGGCTCCAATACCCGCGATATATGACGTAGTTGATTCTGAATCGGATTCGAAACTTTGACCCGAGAGAGCGGCTTGTGCATATGACCGCTACCGAATGCAAAGGAGTCGTTCCTGTGGCGGCGCCGACTGGCGGTAACGGGTCGACAAGGGAAGTTCGCGCCGAGATCGGGCAGGCGACTGACGCGCGCTGGCCGAACTTCCGGGTTCGGCCAATTGTCGTCATTCAGCCTCTCAATTCGAAAGACCGTTCACAGAAATGAATGAGGCATTGAAATTCCGGGCGAGAGCCGGCTGGCCGTTGACCAAGCCGGGGACTCGAAGCGGATGTCACTCAGGAAAGAGGGAGGGCAAGTCGTGCTATCTCTGCAAAGTATCGCGCGCCGGTGAGCAATATGTCGTCGTTGAAGTCGTACGTGGCGTTGTGGAGCGGGATACCTCCTTCCTTCCCCGTATCGCCGTTGCCAATGAAAATAAAGTTACCCGGTACGGCCTGAAGGAACGCGCCGAAATCCTCGGAGATCATCATGGGCTGCACGCTGGCGTCGATTTTGTCTGCGCCGGCGATATTGCGGGCCGCCGCAACGGCAAGGTCGACATATTCCGGCGAGTTTACGGTGGGCGCAAATTCGTGCGTGTATTCGAACGTGCATTCAGCCCCGTGCGTATGACAGATCCCTTCGCTGATTTCTCGCATGCGAGTTGCCAGCATGGCCTGGATTTCGGGCGTGTAGCTGCGCGTGTCGCCCTTGATCGTGACGTTCGACGGGATGACGTTGCGGATGCCATCCGTAATGAACTCCGTGCAGGAGATCACCGCCTGCAGACTCGGATCGAGATTGCGGGACACGATTGTCTGCAATGCCAGCACGATTTGCGACGCGATCACAATAGGATCGACGCCCATGTGCGGTCTCGCTGCATGCGTGCCACGGGCTTTGATATGGATGACGAAGTTGTCTTCGCTGGCCATGATGCCGCCCGCGCGTGTCGCGAAGGTTCCGGCGGCCATGCCGGGCATATTGTGCGCGCCAAAGATTGCGTCGACGGGATATCGCTCGAAAAGCCTGTCGTTCATCATCGCTTTTGCACCGCGGCCATGTTCTTCAGCCGGTTGAAAAATGAATCGTACGGTGCCGCTGAAGTTCTTCTGTTCGGCAAGCAGACGCGCCGCGCCGAGAATCATCGACATATGTCCGTCGTGTCCGCAGGCGTGCATCTTGCCTTGCGTTCGCGAGGCATACGGGCGGTCCGGTGCGTTCTCCGCGATATTGAGCGCATCCATGTCCGCACGCAGACCAATCACGCCACGGCCGTTGCCGACCGTGAGATTGGCGACGAGGCCGGTGCCGCCGATTCCCCGGTGCACGTCGAGGCCGAGGGCCTTCAAGGCGCGTGCGACATAGTCCGAAGTCGCGACTTCCTCGAAGCCGGTCTCTGGGTTCCGGTGCAGATGCTGACGCCAACTCTTCAACTGCGATTGCAAGGCGATTTCCATGACGTCTATCCTTTTTCGATGGCCATTCAGATTGTCTTATCGAACCGCGGCTTCGAGCCATTGAGCCTGACGTGAAAGCACCGAGTCGGCCATTTCACCCACGCATTCACGGTACACCGACGGCGCCGTTGCTCCCTCGGTGCTGATTACGAGAACGCGCGAATCTTTGTACAGGCCGGCGGCGCGCGCCAGTTGCGGATCCTGCACGAGGACTTCGAGACCCGCGTAGCCCGCTGCGCCGGATTCACCGACTACCAGCGGAACGTCCGCACCCGTTCCAACTGCGAGCGTGCGCATCGCGGCAATCGCGTCTTTGTCGCTGATCGTCATAAAATCGTCTACGCACGACTCGAGGATTTTCCACGCGAGCGGTGAAGCTTCGCCGCATGCAAGGCCGGCCATGATTGAATCGACGGAGCCGGTTGCTTTCGCCGCCCGGCCTTCGCGCGCACTTTGATACAGGCAGTCTGCCTGCTGCGGCTCGACGACAACGAAGCGCGGACGTTTGCTGCCATAAATTTCCCAAAGATAGCTGGCGACTCCGGCAGCAAGACCGCCGACACCGCCTTGCAGAAATATATGCGTGAAGGCGCAGTCGTCGGCAGGACTTTCTGATTGCTCGACGATCTCGGCCGCGATCGCACCGTAGCCCTGCATGACGTCGCGAGGAATGGCTTCATATCCTTCATAAGAGGTGTCTGAGACCACGTGCCAACCGTTGTCTTTTGCAAGGCGCGCCGCTTCTTCCACCGACTCGTCGTAGTTACCCTCGATACGAATAATCCGCGCACCGTATGCAGCGATGGCACGCTCGCGTTCAGCGCTCACGTTGGCGTGCAGGACGATCACGCAATTGCAGCCGAGTGTTTGCGCCGCTGCGGCCAAGGCTTTGCCATGGTTGCCGTCGGTCGCGCTGATCACGACGAGGTTCGTGAGCATTTCCTTGTAGCGTCCCTGGATCAGGCCATTCGGATCGAGATCATGCTCTGGCCACAAACGCAGAATCAGGCGTACGAGCGCGATCGGTGCACCCAGAGCCTTGAAGCTACCGAGTGGTGAGCGGACGGATTCGTCCTTGAGGTTCAGGCGCGCCACGCCAAGTCGTGCTGCCGCATCGGGCAGGTTCCATAGCGGCGTAGCGGACGGACTGAGAAGCTTCCAGTTCTTAAGCCATGCACGGCTCTGCTCAGCGGACTCGACACTCAGAATTGTCTTCAGTTCGTTGGGATAGTCAGTGTGCGACGCGTGCTTGTTAGCGATCAGCATTGCGGTGAGGCTCCAGTGAATAAGTGTCCGGGGCGGGCCGTCGCATTCCCCGCGGGGAATCCATACGTCAACCAATGCCAAAATAATATTGCTTGACGTGCTCAAATTAATCCCTAAATCTAGGGTCCCGGCGCAATAATTTCTCGCTTTCGTACAAGGACCCGCCTCATGACTATCACTCTCGACGCTTTCGATCGCAAGCTGTTAGCCGAGGTCCAGCAGGACGCTCAACTCCCGCAAAACGAACTTGGCGCCCGGGTCAACCTCTCGACTGCCGCGGTAAACCGTCGTTTGCGCCGCCTCGCCGAAGACGGCGTGATTGATCGGTATGCAGCGATCGTCGCGCCCGAAAAGGTGGGCTGTCCTCTCACCATCGTCTCCATGGTGGAAGTCGAGAGCGAGCAGATCGACCTGCTCGATTCCATGAAGCGAGCCTTTGAGCAATGCCCGCAGATCCAGCAGTGCTACTACGTCGCGGGTGAATGGGATTTTGTACTGATCCTCACAGTGCGGGACATGGAGCAATACAACGACCTGACCCGGCAGCTGTTCTTTTCCAATAACAATGTGAAGCGCTTCAAGACGCTCGTGAGCATGAGTCGGGTGAAAGTAGGGCTCGGCGTACCTGTAGATATCGACGACTGAAGCAGATCACCCGGCTGCGCGGAACGTGACGTCTCTGTTGCATCGCCGCCGGCACGCGGCTGACAATGCCCACGGCGTCGCGATGGACATCGTCGTCTATCGCGACGAAGTCGCTTATCTGACGACGCTCGCGTCGTGCCAATCGCCCTGACCAAACTGCCGGACAGTAATCGCTCCGTTGCGAATGTCGCCGTTCGCGTCAAACTTGATCGTTCCCGTCACACCGTCCAGGGTCAGGTTCTGAAGCTTGGGCAGATAGACTTTCGGGTCGACCGAGTCGGCGGCCTGCATCGCACCGGCCATCGCCATCACAGCGTCATACGCATACGGCGCGTAGAGTTGCACCGGAACGCCGAACCGCTGCTGGTAGCGCTTGAAGAAGGCGTCTCCCTGCGGCATTTTCGACGGCGGCACTCCCGCCAGCGTGCAATACGTGCCGCTGTTCATCGCGGCGCCCGCGAGCTTAATGAATTGCGGCGTACAGGCTTCGTCACCTGCGATGAGTTTGGCCTTCAGACCGAGCTTCTGGGCTTGCTGAACGAATGCGGCCGCTTGCGTATCTCCGCCGGTGAAGACGATCCCGCCGGGAACGTGGCTCTTGATCGTCGTGAGGACCGCCATCCAGTCAGTGGTTTTGTCGGTACCGTATTCACGCGCGACAACGATGCCTCCCGAAGCCTTGACTGCTTTTTCGACTTCGTCGGCGAGTCCCTGTCCGTAGGCTGTTCGATCGTCGACGATCGCGATCTTCGTCGACTTCAGTTCCTTCACAAGAAAGGTGCCAATGACCATTCCTTGCCGCACGTCGTTCGCAACCATGCGAAAGACGTTCTTGTAGCCCTGCTCCGTGAGCTTGGGGTTGGTTGCGGACTCGGTGATCATTGGTATGCCTGCATCCGAATAGATCTTCGACGCGGGAATCGACGTGCCGGAGTTGGCGTGGCCGACTACGCCTGCAACACGGTCATCGACCAACTTTTGCGCAACAGTCACAGCTGTCTTCGGGTCGGCGGCGTCGTCCTGCGAATCCAGTGCGAAGGTTACCGGCTGCCCTCCGATACGGAGTTTCTTCGCGTTGAGATCCTCGATTGCGAGCCGAACACCGTTCTCGTCGTCCTTGCCAATGTGAGCCAGTTCGCCGGTCAATGGCGATACCTGGCCGATCTCGACCGTGACGTCCGCCTCTGCCAGAAGCGGCTGCACCGCGAACACCATCGTCAAAAGTGGAGGGATGAATTTCAGATTTTTCATGCTCGGGCGCTCGCTAGGTTGCGTCGACGGATTTAAGGGAACTCTGGCACTTCCGCGGCCTTTTTGGATCGCGTGAGGCTGTAATGATCGTAAAAGACGGGTGCGATAGCCAAAATCCTTCGGTTGTCCTGCGATGCAATTTCTGATCGTTCCGATGCGGAAAAGTGAGAGATTTTTGATGTCCATGTCGCCGCGAGAAAGCGGAACAACCGCGACGGTCGGTAAAGCTACGATCGCGTCGCGAACTGTAAGGGTTCGCGGATATGAAGCGTAACGGCACTATCGCGCTTCCAGATGCTGCGCTCGCAGCAACAGGTGTGGCTGCTATGGGTCAAGCAATGGTCGTTCGGGCGCGTATTGTGGGGGACCGTTGTGGGTCGAACTGAGCCCGACGCCAGGCGGTCTGCGGCGTATCGGTGATTCAGTCAGAATCGGGCCGGAGTTGGCCAGGAAGACACGTTCACTGGAAAATGCCGGAGGACATTCAAGCGTCGCTAGCGCTCCGAAAGCGGTCGATGAATCTGGCAGTGTCGATGACAGTTCATCACCCCACCCGCAAGGACACGCAAGCGGGCGCGAGCTTCCTGTTCATCAGCAGGACGCGACGTGCAGGCCACGTCTTGGTGTCGATGCCGACCGACCGGCAGTCCCGCCGCTGCGGATCGTCTTGCTCCGTAATCCCCTCCGCCGGTCTTGCATCGGTCTTCCACGACGGAATCTTGACCGGCTCTGCTCCCTCCGGCACAATTTTGTGCTCGCGGCGCGCATGCCGGAAGATCGGCGCGCGCTTGATTGGCGCGGATACTAGAGGACGACATGACCGAGAAGGCGCCTATGATTGTTAACATGCACACGGCGCCGGAAATCGCAGCCGAAGTGCCCGCCGCCTGGACGCATTTCCAGCGCGAGTTGACGCCTGCGATGAAGGATGCGGGGCCAGGGCGTTTCGGGATGGGCCGTCTTGGCATGAACGCCAGGCGTGTGCCCCCGGGCCACAGCGCGTGCCCGGCGCACACGCACCTTATGGCCGACGAGATCTTCGTCGTGCTCGAAGGGCAAGGTCTGTTCCGCTACGGCGATCGCGTGTACGAGATCCGCCCCGGAGATTGCATTTCCTGTCCGGCAGACACGGGGATCGCCCATCAGATCGCCAACCCTGTGACCCCGGACGGCACGGGCGACCTGGTCTATCTCGCGATCGGCGCCGAGCCGCCCGCAGAGGTCTGCACCTATCCCGACAGCGGCGCGCTCGTTGTCGACGCCCTCCATCGCCACGGATTCCTGCGCGAGGCGGATTATTACGAGGGGCAGCCACAACCCACGCCGCTTCTGACGCGCGGCCGCGACGCACCTGTCTGATCGGGGCACGCGGGGTTGGCCCTAGGGCGGGGCCGGCTCGAGTCGCGTCATGAATACACTGACACCTCCGACAGGGTCGCTGCGATCGCATCCCCCTTGGGCGAGCCCAGCCCCACCACCGAATCCCAGCCGGGATCAGCCTCGAAGCTGTTGTTGTTGCCGAGCGTGATGTCGTTCAAATGAAAGGGCTGTCGAGTGGCTGCGTGAGGTTCCGGCTTTTTTGCGATCTCGCCGTTGCAACCCGCCGTTCTCGCTGGAAGTCGTCCACCGGGTGCTCTGGCTCGACAGCGACCCGTCGGATATCAACACCGGCAACAGCAGACCCTCCCAACGCACACTACTTGCCATGACTTCTGTATTCGCGTTGAGAACATCGATATGCTCCTGCACCCCGATGGGCCCTACGGGGCGTAGGCGTTGCGGAGTTCCATGGCGAGAACGAAGCCCGAGTCAAAACCGGGCGGGTGTCCCCATACTTTCCTGCCAATTCCGTCGATGATCGACCAACAACAACCTGCAGTATCGTCGCCAATGTTTCTAGCTCGACACGGCACGCATTCTCGGCTTGAACTCCGTTACGACCATGGCGACGATGATCAGGACGGCTCCAGATAAATTGATGACGCTCAGGCGATCGCCCCCCAGCAGGTAACCGAACAATCCGCGGAAAAGCGGCTCAAGAACCAGGATAAGTGCGATCCGGCTCGGAGGCGACTCCACCTGGGCCTTGGTTTGCACGAAATAGCCGACCGCTGTACCTCCAATGCCTAGTACGACGATAGTGGTCAGGGCCTGCGACGTATGTGGCGTAGAGAATTCTCCCGTCGCGATTGACCATACGAGAGACAGCACGCCGACCACCATGACCTGAATGAACGCCAGGACTTCGGCATCATGGTTCTTGCTGACCTTCGACAGGATGACGATATGGAGCGCCGTAAACACTGCGCAGCCGAGGACCAGGACGTCGCCGATGTGAACAGCGCGGTCACTTATGGTAAGGGGAGCCAATCCGACTGCTGCCATGGCAGCACCCAACGCCTGTTGCTTATTCGGCTGCACCTTCAATAAGATCAGCGCGATTGATCGAGGGTCAACCAGCGTCGGGAACGGGGCGAGGCACCACAGTGGTCGTACGTGATGGAGATCGGTGGCAAATCATTCACGAGCACCTTGGCCCGTCTGCAACCTGATAGCCTTGACTCGTGGCAATCCCGGAGCGGCACGCGCGGAGTTCAACGAACCTCTTATCCATCACGGTATGTCATGAATGCTGACCCGATCCGCAAGGAAATCCAGAAAAACTCGCGCTCGCATGGGCATGTGGCCACCTTGTCCGACGAAGACGGCATGGACTTCTTCAACATCACCGGGGTTGAAGGCTTCGAGCACTGCCGACAGCCGGCCGGCAGCAATGTCCTCTCGAACCTGGAACGCAGCAAGGCGCGCGAGGCCTAACCCGGCGAGCGCCAGGCGATGCAAGGCTTCGCCATCACTGGCTTGTGCGTTTCCAGTTACGGGAAGGACGATATCCGTACCTTCGTGCCGTATGGGCCAACCGGCCTGGGAACGTAGGTAGTTTGCCCCGAGGAGATTATGTTGCCGCAGCTCATCTGGCATCGAGGGCATGCCGTGACGCGCCAGGTAACCCGGTGCTCCGACGATGACCATGCGTGTCTGGCCGAGCTTGCGTGCCATGAGGCTGGAACTTTTGAGTGGGCCTGCACGAACAGCCACGTCGGTGCGCTGCTCCAGAATGTCGATGACCTCATCGGTCAGCACGATGTCCAGTGTGACATCGGGATAGCGCTTCAGAAATTCCGGCGCAAGCGGTAACAGGAAGTGATGTCCGAATGGCACATTTGCATTGACCCGCAGCCTGCCGCGAGGCGTGATATGTGCACTGGCGCAACGTTCCGCTTCGTCCAGATCCGCCAGCACGCGCACGCCACGCTCATAGAAAACGCAACCTTCTGGAGTGAGTTGAAGTTGCCGTGTGGATCGATTGATTAGTCGCGTTCCGAGGCGCTGTTCCATACGCCCGACCAGTTTGCTGACGGCAGATGGGGTCATCCCACAGGCACGTGCTGCAGCCGAGAAGCCGCCCAGTTCGATTACGCGGACGAACACTTCCAGTTCGCCAGATCGATTGACCTCAAGACGCGCCATGCTGGCCTCCACGGTGAATTCAATTCACAAATGTTTTTACTGGAGCCAGTCTATCCCGTATTCGTCGTTGAATTCATCATTGGCGCTCGTACCGCCATTGAATTCACTGATATGAAAAAACGCTACAAACCATCGACCTGCGCAATGTTGGCCTTGACGCTGACAGCCGGTGCCATTGCGCCTTCTGGCCGTGCCAGCGCTACGGACCCCACCTGGGTGGCCACCTGGACCGCCAGTCCGCAGCCGGTATGGGGAGCGGATTTCCTGTTCCCCACCAACGTTCCCACCACGCTGCGTGACCAGACCGTGCGTCAGGTGGTCCGTGTCAGTCTGGGTGGATCGCGCGTGCGCATCGTGTTGTCCAATGCCTATGGAAAGCAGCCGGTCACCGTGGGCAAGGCCACGATTGCGCTGCCTGCAGCGGATGGAGCGGTGATCGTCGACAGCCTGAACACCGCCACCTTCGGCGGGCGAAAAGTTGCCACGATCCTGCCTGGCGCATCGTTGGTCAGCGACCCTGTCGCGTTACCCGTATCCGCGCTTGGACAGGTCGCGGTGAGTCTGTATTTCCCGGAAGAAACACCGATTACCACCTTCCATTGGGATGGTCGTCAGACCGGATGGATCGCTTCCGGCGACCAGACTGCTGCTGCGAAACCGGACGTGTCCAGTCCTCACATCGAACGCACCACAGCGCGCCCGTTGCTGACCGGGGTTTTCGTCGAAGCCGCACCCGACACACGCGCGATTGCGGTAATCGGCGACTCCATCACAGATGGCGCGACTGCCAGCCTGGACAAGGATAGCCGGTGGCCCGATTTTCTTGCCGCTCGCCTGGCGCCGCATGGGGTAGCGGTCATCAATGCAGGTATCTCTGGTGCTCGCCTGTTGTCGGATGGCATGGGCGTCAATGCCTTGGCGCGGCTCGACCGTGATGTCCTCGCGCAACCTGGTGTGCGGAGCGTCATTGTGATGCTGGGGATCAACGACATTTCCTGGCCAGGGACGGCCTTTGCGCCAACCGGTTCACGGCCGACACTGGATGCTTTGACGGCGGGCTATCGCCAACTGATCGAGCAAGCCCATAACCGTGGCGTGCGCGTGATCGGCGCGACGCTTACGCCGTTTGAAGGCGCGTTGCCCGACACGCCGCTCGATAACTACTACCAGCCCGACAAGGACGCTCTGCGTCAGCGGGTGAACGAGTGGATTCGTCACAGCGGCGCATTCGATGCTGTCATCGATTTTGATGCGGCACTACGCGATCCCGCTCACCCGGCCCGCATCAGCGCGCCTTTCGATTCCGGGGATCACCTGCATCCGGGAGACGAAGGCAACCGCGTCATGGCCGAAACCGTCGACCTCGAAGCCTTGCTGCCCGACATCGGCCACACCCGTTCACCGGACCGCTGATGCCCGGTTCCGATGCCAATTAGCGGAACCCACCGTTTCGATCCACCGCTGCCGGCATCGCACTCCGCACAAACAGCGCGTTCCTGGGTCAACCTCACGCGACATCGCGCAGCGCAGCCGCAAAACGCTTGTCCGCCAGATACGCGACATTGAATCGGCAGTACGCGGAGGCCTGATCGCTTCTCGGCGAAAAGATCGCGCCCGGGGCGAGAATCACACCGTGTTTGATCAGGGCCTCAGCCAGCTTCATGGAGTCAGGGTATCCGGGTAGCGATGCCCACAAATACAGACTCTGGTCGCTCACCTTGAAAATCTCCGCGCCGAGTTTTGTCAGTGCGTTGACGGCAACGTCCGTGGCCCGGTGAAGCTTGTCCTGAAGATGATTGGTGTGACGCAGGAAATGGCCGTCGCTAATGATCGCATCGAGCGTGCGCTCGCAATATTCGGAACTGCTCACATGCGTCAGCATTTTCACGTCGGCCAGATCGCTGGCAAGCGACGCATCGCATGCGAGAAAGCCGACTCGCAGCGCCGCCGACACGGACTTCGCAAAACTGCCGATGTAGATCGTGCGCCGCAATTGATCGAGCGTCGCGATGCGGGTCAGGGAGCGGGGCCGCAAATCGGCGAGCGCATCGTTCTCCACAACAGTCAGATCATGCACTTCGGCAAGTTGCAGGATTCGATGCGCTTTGGCCGCGCTCGTATCGGTCGCGGTTGGATTCTGGCCGACAGACTGCGTGAAGAAAAGCCGTGGCCGATACGTAATCAGGAATTCTTCGAGTTTCTGGATGTTCGGTCCGTCCACATCGCGCGGCACGCCCACGATGTTGGCGCCACTCAATTTCAGCTTGCCGAACAACGGGTAGTAGCCTGGGTCGTCGACGAGAACGGTATCGCCGGGTTTGACGAAATACCGGATGACCATGTCCATTGCCTGATTCGCGCCGTGCGTGAGAACGATCTGGGATGGGGTGGCTTCGATCTCATAACCTGCCAGTTTCTGCTGAAGCGATTGCCGTAGCGGGGCGTAGCCATACCGGCTCCCATAGCGAAACAGCGAGGCAACGCCCGTGCGAACGACACGCTGATGGTACTGATCGAGACGTGTCTCCTCCAGCCATTCGACCGGAGGAAATCCCTCTCCGAGGTTCAGCACGTCGGGTTTGACCTGCAACTGTTCGCGCATCAACCAGACGATATCCATCGCCCGATCGAGCGTGGAAGTCTCCTCGGTTTCGTCCGTCGCTTTCACGAGGCGCGACACGAAAAACCCGGAGCCACGCCGTGGCTCGATCAGACCGTTCGCGGTGAGGATGTCGAACGCGCTGATGACTGTGTTCTTCGAGCATCCGGACGCCTCAGCATATTCCCTAATGGAAGGCAGCTTCGATCCCACGGGCAACACACCTTCTTCGATCTGTCTGGCCAGATTGTCCGCCATCGAATCCGACAGGGTGGTCTTCTCACGCCGAATCATGATTGTTGCTCCGCAAAATACATCCACTGTTCTGGGTACAGTGAGTTGGCTGTCTGGGCTTACTGTACCTTTATAAAGGGTACGCAAGGCCTATTATTCGGCCATCTACCCACCGTCGCAAGCCCAATCAGCGCAGTGCGGCACTCACGACACCTGGAGACAACGCATGACCATCGATTCCACCCTTCCGAATTTTCGTACGCTGTCCCCGGCTGAGCGTCTGGGCCATCTCGGCAAGGTCGTTGGACTGGACGACGCGCAGTACGCTCAACTCGCGAAACCCGGCGCGCTGTCGCTCGAGACCGCAAACGGCATGATCGAGAACGTCATCGGCACCTTCGAATTGCCCCTGGCGGTCGCCGGTTACTTTCAGATCAACGGGCGGGACGTGATTGTGCCCATGGCCGTCGAAGAGCCGTCCATCGTCGCGGCTGCCTCGTTCATGGCCAAACTCGCCCGTGACGCGGGCGGCTTCGCGACCTCCAGCACAGGTCCGCTGATGCGCGCGCAGGTTCAGGTCCTCGGCGTTTCCGATCCCTATGGCGCGCGTCTTTCCATCCTCAAACACAAGGATGAACTGATCGAACTCGCCAATAGCCGCGACAAGGTGCTGATCGGCCTGGGCGGCGGCTGCAAGGACATCGAGGTGCACGTGTTCCCGGACACGCCTCGTGGCGCGATGGTCGTCGCCCACCTGATCGTCGACGTCCGCGACGCCATGGGCGCGAACACGGTCAACACAATGGCAGAGTCGGTCGCCGGGCGGATCGAGGAAGTCACGGGCGGCAAGGTGCGCTTGCGGATTCTCTCCAACCTCGCGGATCTCCGGCTCGCACGTGCGCAGGTCCGGTACTCGGCCGAGACGCTCGAGACCAAGGAATACTCGGGAGAAGAGATCATCGACGGCGTGATCGACGCCTATCTTTTTGCGGCGATCGATCCGTACCGTGCCGCGACCCATAACAAGGGCATCATGAACGGCATCGATCCGGTCATCGTCGCAACGGGCAATGACTGGCGCGCAGTCGAAGCAGGCGCACACGCTTATGCCTGCCGCGGCGGCCGCTACACCTCGCTCACGACCTGGGAGAAGGCCAATAACGGGGACCTCGTCGGTACGATCGAAATGCCGATGCCCGTCGGCCTGGTTGGAGGCGCAACCAAGACCCATCCGCTTGCGCGCCTCGCGCTGAAGATCATGGACGTCAAGTCCGCCCAAGAGCTCGGCGAAATCGCCGTGGCGGTCGGCCTGGCTCAGAACATGGGCGCGCTGCGGGCGCTTTCCACGGAAGGTATCCAGCGCGGTCACATGGCGCTTCATGCGCGCAACATCGCGATGGCTGCAGGCGCCACCGGTGCCGATATCGACTGGGTGGTCAAAAAGATGATCGCGGCGAAGGACGTCCGCACAGACCTCGCGGTCGCCTTGCTGGCGGGGCCGCGCGATGCCTGACGAACAATTTCCTGCCCAGGTGAAGATCGTCGAGGTCGGTCCTCGCGACGGTTTGCAGAACGAATCGTCGTTTGTCCCGACCGCGACGAAAGTCGAACTGATCCGCAGGCTCGTGGATGCCGGCGTGACCTATATCGAGGCAGCGGCTTTCGTTTCGCCGAAATGGGTGCCGCAGATGGCTGACGGGTCTCATGTACTTCGCGAAATCGAGCGCCGGGACGGCGTGGTTTTTTCAGCGTTGGTGCCCAACCTCAAAGGTCTGGAGGCTGCACTGGAAGCGAGATGCGACGAGGTCGCCGTCTTTGCCGCTGCCTCGGAGACCTTCTCGCAGAAGAACATCAATTGCTCGATCGCCGAGAGTATCGACCGGTTTGCGCCCGTCGTGGAGCGAGCACTGCGAGAAGGCGCGCGGGTGCGCGGCTACGTTTCCTGCGTACTCGGTTGCCCGTTCGAGGGCGAGATCGATCCGCTGCAAGTCGCTCGCGTGAGCGCGCGGCTTTATCAGATGGGCTGCTACGAGATCAGTCTGGGCGACACCATCGGCACGGGCACGCCTCTCAAGACCCGCCGCATGATCGAGGCATGCGCGAAGGGCGTGCCCACGTCGGCGCTCGCCGGGCATTTCCACGATACCTGGGGCATGGCCGTCGCCAATATTTACGCGGCGCTTCAGTCCGGCGTCGCGACGTTCGACAGTTCGGTATCCGGCATCGGCGGGTGCCCCTATTCACCGGGCGCGACGGGTAACGTCGCGACCGAAGATGTCGTCTATTTATGCAATGAACTCGGCATTCAGACAGGCATCGACCTTGCAGCCCTGGTTGACGCCGGTGAATTCATTTCGTCGTCACTCGAGAGAAGTACGTCGTCGCGCGTGGCCAGGGCGATGGCGGCGCGACGCGCTCGTGCAGCGTCAATGCAACGATAGTTCGAGTACGAATGGAATGTCATGGCTGACATTCATATCAATCAAAACCCCCGAATACGGAGGAGACACATGGAACAGTATCGCGCTGGTCAGACGGTGGCCGTCATGCCGGATCGCGCGTCGACCGATACAGCCGCAACACGCTATGCGGAAGTATGGGGCGACACCGTCGACCTCGGCCATCTTGCATGGTCGGTTGTGCTGGGGGTCGGCATCAGTGTCGGCGCGTTCCTTGCCGGCACGAGCGTGCTGTCGAGCTTCGTCGCGGATGGTGCGATCGCCCGTGCCTACGCCATGCTCGTGGGTCTGGCGGGTTGCCTCGTAGCGGGCGTCGTCTGCGCCATCCTGTTCAAACCGAAACGAGAAGTCGTCGAGCATGCGAGCGATGAGAGCGAGCGTTTTCACGTGCTCGAACAGCTCGCGGCAGAATCCGGCGGTCTTGGCTCGATCAGCGATCTCTCGCCGGCAACGCGCGCCGAGATGAAGGAACTGGGCATTCTCGAGTTGTTCGTGTCGTATGAAGCGACGCATGGGCATGCAGCGCCGTCCCCTCGCCAGGGAGAGCAGGCATGACTCCGCTGCTCCATCAAATACTCGTTGCTTTATCGATGGGACTGGTCGGCGCCATCGTCTTTGCTGGTATCGGGCTGATTTCCGGCACCGACGAAACTACGACGATTGCGCCGCTCACCTTGCTGGTCGCGCTGCTTGGCGTGCCGCCTGCGGGCGTCTTCACGTTTTTTATGTCGGGCGCGGTGTCGAAACACATGACGCACTCGATTCCGACCGCGCTACTCGGCATCCCCGGCGACACGATGGCGGCACCGCTTCTGCAACAGGCGACGATGCTTCGGGCGCTGGGTGTGCCCCATATCGCGCTGCGCAAGATGACGTCGGGCGCGATCATCGCGGCCTTTGTGGCGGTACCGCTCGCGGTGCTCTTCGCGGTCCTCCTTGCGCCGTTCGGCGGGTCGATCAGTAAAGCCGCGCCGTGGGTCTTCCTCGCCGCCGCATTAGGCATCGCTTACTTTTCCGCCGGCCGATGGGCGTCGATGCTGTTGCTGATCCCGTTCGTTCTGCTGATCGTCGGGCTTCAGGCCCTGACCGGAAAGTATGGCGTCAAGTTGAGCGTCAGTTACTTCCTGGGGATCGCGATCGGACCACTCATCGCCGATCTGTTTTCGATTCTTTCGCCGGTGGAAAGACAACGCATGCGCCGCTCAGGCAAGGCGACGTTTTCCCTCGCGCCGGATGTGAAAGGGTGGAGCGGCTATTTTCCCAATCCGTTCAGGGTGCTCGACCGGCAACAAACGGCGTGGACCGTGGCAACCGCAGCGGTGTCGAGCGCCACGTTCGTTTTCAGTCCGGTTGCGATGACGGTCGTGATGGGTGAACTCGTCGGCGCTCGCGTGAAGCATGCGTATCAGCGACTGACCACGGTCATCGCGGCGCGAAACGGCGTGACCGAGGCGACCTATATCGCTGAAGCGCTCATTCCGTTGATCGCCTTTGGCTTGCCGCTCAGTCCGGTGGCGGCGGGACCGGCGGCGCCGCTGTTCAACGCGCCACCGCGCTTTTCCGTCGACACGGCGACGGGCCATATCAACAACCTGCACACATTGATGTCGGGGTGGGAATTCCTCGGTTTTGGGCTGTTGTCGGTGCTGCTTGCCGCGCTGATCGCTTACCCGCTGACCATGAATTATGCGCATCGTGCCGCGTCGTTCGTCGCACGGCGCCTCAGCCACGAGGCGATCATCGCGACGTTTGCGGGACTCATCGTGGTGATCAGCGTATGGGAAGGGCAACTGCTTGGCCTCGCCGTCATCCTGACCGTCGGCCTGTTCGGCGGGCTGTTATCCAGGGCGTTTGCGTTCAACACAGGCGTTCAGTTCATGGGCTATTACGTCGCCGTGTTGAGCGTGCCGGCCATCGTCAAACTGTTTTGAGGATTCACCGGTGTTAGCGGGCTCAGATCCGCATAGCCGTTCCATTGTCGTTAAATGTTTGACTCAGGAGACAACATCGTGATCGACAAAGAAATCGCAGATGCGCGAGCCGCATTCGAACCCGTGGGCGCGGCAGAGGCGCGCATCATGCCGGACAAGGGCGGTGGTTTGCTCGGCGTGCTTGGGTTGCAAGGCATCCCGAAGCGCGCATGGATGGTAACGATCCTTTCGATGGGCGGCTGGCTACTCGTCAACGCGGACGGCAGCCTCTTCAATTTCACCTATCCGCTGATCCAGAAGGACCTCGGCATTTCCGACAATCAGATCGGCGTGATCTACACGTTGTTGTACGCGGTGGGCGCGATATCGACGTTCGTCGCGGGGCCGTTGATGGACCGCATCGGCCGCAAGCCGATTTATCAGGCGTGTCTGTTTGCAGCTGCGCTAGGGAGTCTCGTCACCGCTGCGGCGCCCGGTTTCCTGATCCTCGTCGTTGGGCGGTCGATCACCCAGATTGGCGCCGCGACCGAATGGATGTCGGGGCAGGTGATGGTCGCGGAGGAGGCGCCGGCGAAGGTCCGCGGCAGATTGATTGGACTCGCGCAGATTGGCTATCCGCTGGGCTTTTTTGTTGGCGCGTTGTTAGCCATGCTGATCGTCGATCGCTTCGGTTGGCGAGTGCTGTTCGTGTGCGGCCTGCTGCCCGTGGTGCTGATGATCGTGGCACGTCGCGGTATCCACGACACCGAACGCTTCCAGGAGGAGAAAGCGATCGAACAGGCCCATGGTCAGCTACGGCAAAACCGCTTTGGGCAGTTGTTCGAAGCGGACCTGCGCCGCTCGTCGGTGTGCCTGGCGATATGGCACTTCGTCTATGCATTCGGCGCGGCGGGAATCATCAGCTATCTGCCGACCGTGTATACGCACTTCAATATTTCGTTGACCAACATGTTCGAGTCATCGGCGATTGCGACGGGTGTTGCCGCTTTCGGCTATGTCCTGTCGGCCTTTCTCGGCGAAAAATATGGCCGGCGCGAAGTGTGCGCTGTCTTTCTCGTACTCGGCGCTGCAGCGGGTGCCTTGCTCGCATTTTATGCGGGCACGTGGGCGCTGCTGACTGCGTTCTACGCATTATTTTATTTCTTCACGCTTGGCCATGTCACCTCGGCAGTGGGATTTGCCGCCGAAGCATTTCCGACGCGTGTGCGCGGTACGGGTTCAAACCTCGTCGCGGGATCGGAATGGATCGGCTTCATGGTTGCGGCGCTGACTGGACCGTGGCTTCTGAACCATGCCGGCTATACCACGACCCTTATCATATGGTGCGTCGCTGCGCCGTTGATTGCGGCGGTGTCCGCCATGAGCATGAAGCGCATTGCGCCGCAGACCGTGCTTGAGAAGATCCACCGCTAGGATATTGGCAAACACACCAGGAGACACGCGGGTAACCGCGCGATGAAATTGATGGTCGATACAACTGTAGTCAGGGACGGTCTTCATTTTGCCGAATCGCCGTCCGAGGGGCCCGACGGATTGCTTTACGTGTCGGACTTTTATGCGCACGAGGTGTTGCGGATCGACCCGCGAACATGGAGTGCCAGCGTCGCTGCGACGGTGCCTGCGCAACCATCGGGCCTTGGTTGGTTGCCCGATGGCCGGATGCTCGTGGTATCCATGCGAGACCTCAAGCTGTTGCGACTCGAAGAAAACGGAAGCCTTTCGGTCCATGCCGATCTGTCGCCGGTCGCTCGTGGTGCGGCAAACGACATGAAGGTCGACGCGCAAGGACGCGCATGGGTCGGCTCGTTTGGATTCGATTTTTACGGGCTTCTGGAAGCGGATCCGAACGCCGACCCGCTGTTCGGACCCGGCGCGAATCCTCCGACGGCCGATATCGCTTGCGTACGCCTGGACGGCACGGTGAGTTGTGCCGCGCAGGGGCTGCAATTCCCGAACGGCACGGTGCAGCTATCCGACGGAACCCTGATGATCGCCGAAACCGTGGGTACCTGCCTGACGGCCTTTTCGATTGACCCGGCAGGCAAGCTGACCGACCGGCGGATCTGGGCCGATCTTTCAGAACTCGGGCCTGACGGCGACAGGGTGTTGCCTGATGGCATCTGTGCGGATGCCGAAGATGGGATCTGGGTGTCCGACCCGGCGCACAGCCGGGCTATCCGCCTGGACCGCCATGGCCGAGTGACCGATCGCATAAGGACCTCGCAACCGTGCTTCGCGGTAGGGCTGAGCGGTCCGGACGGAAGGACCTTGATATGCTGCACGGCTGAAACATCGAATCCGAATATCGCGGCCACGCGCCGGACCGGAAAACTGGAGGCGGTTCGAGTGGCGGTGGGGCGGCAAGCTTAGCGCCGGCGGTGTCCGCGCTTTTGCGCTTCTGCTGCGGGCACCGGTCAATCTTTCGCGACGGCTAGCGATGTTGTCCGCGAGACTCTATGTGCTGACATCGCTCTATAACGTATATGAATCGCTCACCAGCTAAACATTCCCTACCGTAGGCGCCGTTGCGGGCATATGTACGTTATTTGTATTGTGTATGTTTTTATCATACACTAATGAATAAACGTACATGGGAGTTGCACGTGACCTTCTCGGATCGCCTCGCCAGTAGTGAGCAGCGCGCGCTGACGCTGGCTTGCGAAGCGTTTTCAGATGCGACGCGCCTCTATCAGGCGACGCCCCTCAGCGCGTCAGGCAGGAAAGGGCAAGTCGACGCGCGGATGTCGACAAACGATGGCCCGGACGCGTGGATCCGCTTCGACGTTGCGGGAAAGCACCTCGTAATCCCCGTAGTCATCAAGGCGAGCGCCAGCTCGCTCGGCGCGGGGGTCATTGTCAACCGCATGCGCTCTCGCTCCACGCCTGAAGACAATCGTCCGTTGATGCTCGTCACGCAGCATGTCACGCCGCGGCTGGCGGATGAGCTGATCGCCAAACGTATTCCGTTCCTCGACACCGCGGGCAACGTCTTCCTCCAGGCGCCGGAGGCGACGATCATGATCGTCGGCCGCGGCAAACCCACACTGCAGCGTCTGGACCGGACGTCGCGCTCGACCACACCAAAAGGCATGCGCGTGACCTTTGCGCTCCTGACTTTGCCCGGTCTCGTGGATGAACCCTATCGCACGATCGCAGACTTCTCGGGTGTTGCCCTGAACACGGTGAATCTGGCGATGGACGACCTTATGGATCGTGGTCTGGTGGTGGTCAAAGGCAAGAACAGGGTGATCGTCGACCGCCGCCGACTGGTCGACGACTGGGTGAGCCTCTATCCGACCCGGCTGCGCCCCAAGCTCGGCCCGCAACGCTTTACCAGTTGGGCGAAAGACAAGAGTTGGTGGCTTAACCCGGAGGCGCTCGATCCCCAAGCCCGTCTTGGCGGCGAAGTGGCGGCAGACATCCTCACCCGAAATCTCAAGCCCGCGACCGTGACGGTCTACGCGCGAGGCGGGCTCGCGCCGACAATGATGTCGAAAGCCATGCTGAGGCCAGACGAGCGCGGTGACGTCGAAGTGCTCGATGCGTTCTGGCCCGTGGCGGCGGAAGACCGATGGGGCTTGTCCGATCGCGGAGTCGTTCACCCTCTCCTCGTCTACGCGGATCTGATCATGTCGGGCGACGACCGGAATCGCGAAGTGGCCCAAGCGATCTACGCAAGCTACATGGCGAAAAAGAATGCTTAAAGTCTCCGTCGAACGTCCGGTCGAGCCGCTCACGATCGCCTTGCTTCGAGACGTCAAAGGCGCGTGCGCGCAACTCGGCACGCGGTTCGTGCTCGCGGGCGCGACCGCGCGCGACATCCTCATGTAGCATCTTCACGACATTAAGGCCCCTGTCGCCACGCGTGATGTCGACGTGGCGGTCTGCGCGGTGAGTTGGGAGTTCCACGACATGCTGATCGACCTGCTATTGCAAACGCAGCGCTTCAGACGTCACCCGAAGCAGCAGCAGAAATTCTTGTTCAAGCGCAGCCCGGACGACTACGAGATCGAGCACAACCGGCCATTCGGCATGGCGACACCGATGTACTCTCGTACCGCTCAGGATACACGGCACTCCTTAGCGAAGTGCCGCTGCCACCGCCTCGTCAATCTGCACTGCAAAGCGCGCTTCAACATCGGGCACCGCGTAGCCAACTGACAGTTCCAGATACGCGTCGCCTAGCACCAACTGAACAAACGTCGCTGCCCGCAATGCAGCAGTTGATTCGTCAAATCGCCTTCGCAGAATTTTTGCGGCGAAGGCACGCACGCCCTTTGCACCATTTTCGTAAAACACCTGGCCGAGTTCCGGAAGACGCTCGGCCTCAGCAACGATGGCCCGGTAGAGCCGCAGATAATCCGGCGCGATAAGGATTTGTGCCAACACCCATCCCAACTTGCGCAACTCGTCTTCGGGTGATCCATCGGATTGCTCGTCCTGAGCGCTGGCGAGAACGCCACCCACCTGAGCGCACATCGAGCCCACCAGACCAACGAAGAGCGCTTCCTTCGACTTGAAGTGGCGGTAGACCGTCTGTTTGCCGACGCCCGCGGCCGCGGCGACATCATCCATCGTTGCCAGGCCGAAACCCTGGCTTAAAAAAACGGCCTTCGCGCCGTCGAGGATGGCGGACCGCTTACGGTGCTGCAGCGGGCTCAGGTCGGGGGGAGAGGACGTGTTCATGCCCGATTAATAGCAGATCATCGAGTAGTTGACAAGACTGACCAGTCTCGTTTAGATTCCTCAAAACGAGACCGATAAGTCTCGTTTGTGTGATTTATCAACTTTGCAGGCAATCATCGAGGGGAACGCTTTGGAACTGTTCATTACAGGTGGTACGGGGTTCATCGGGCAAGCGGTCGCGCGCAAGGCGATTAGCCTCGGTCATCAGGTGACGGCGTTGGTGCGCCAGGCCAACTCGCCGGCCGCCAGCGCGCTGGCGCGTCTCGGAGTGAAACTGCATTCCGGCGACCTGCGTGAGCCACAGTCGTTCGCTGCGATTGCCGGTACCGCCGATGGCGTGGTGCACACCGCGTCGACCAACGATGCTTCCGCCGGTGCGGCTGATGAGGCCGCGGCTGTAGCGATGCTTTCGCATTTGCATCCGGGCGCGGCATTTGTCTATACGTCGGGCACCTGGGTCTACGGCAATACGGAGGGGGAGGCCGCGACTGAAGCATCGGCGCTGAACCCGACGCCACTCATCGCCTGGCGGCCCGCAGTGGAGCAACGTGTGCAGGCGCTAGCAGCAAGCCGCTCGATTGCCGCAGTGATCCTCAGGCCGGCGATGGTGCATGGCTACGGCGGCGGCGTTTTCGGCATGCTTGCCGGCATGGTCCGTCAGACTGGCAGTGTGAGGATCGTCGGCGATGGTCGCAACCACTGGCCAGCGGTTCACGTCGACGATCTCGCCACGGCTTACCTGAGCGCGGTGGAGCGGGCGGCAAGCGGAGACGGTCGAGTCACGGGACAGATCTTCAACGTGGTCGCGGAAGATGCCGTTGCCGTTGCCGAAATGGGTGAAGCGATTCGGGCCTCGGTCGGCGCCGATCGCGTCGAACTCTGGCCGCTCGACGATGCTCGCCAATCGCTTGGACCGTTCGCTGACGCACTGGCGCTCGATCAGACAGTCAGCGGCCAGCATGCCCGGCGAGTGCTTGCGTGGGAACCCCACGGCCCCGGCCTGATTGCGGATCTCTCTGTACGAGAGTACTTTCAGCAGATCAAGGGAGCATGACGATGGCGTGGAACAGTGCATCTTCAGGATCGGTTCTCGCGATGATCGTAGCGGTTCTGTTCGCGGTTGCTGGGGTGGTCAATCTCTCGGGGCTAGGCGCAGTGAAGCGCGACTTCGCACGCTGGGGTTACCCGGCGTGGTTTCGTTGGCTCTGTGGCGCTCTCGAGCTGCTTAGCGCGGCACTTCTTCCTGGACAGCAAACCAGAATCTTGGGCTTGACGCTGGCCGGTGCAATCATGATCGGCGCTCTTTTCACGTTGCTACGAAATCGGGAGCCGTTTGGGCATCTTGCCCCGGCGCTGATCTTCTCGGCTCTCGTTGTGGCTACTGTGGCGCTCCGCGGTTGAGGCTTGCTCGCCACCGGACGAGTGAGCCCGGAACGCTAACAGGCCGCGCGGGCAATCCGCGCTGCAGGTATTTGAAATGCGCACACGGAAAGCGGCCTTGGAGCAACTCCAGTTTGATACATCACAGTAGCCGCAGTCGCCTCACATCTTGCTGCGGAGGCGCACCGAACAGGCGGCTGTACTCGCGACTGAACTGCGAGGCGCTTTCGTAACCGACCCGGATTGCGGCACTTCCCGCGTCGATGCCAAGGCTGAGCATCAGTTGCCGCGCTTCCTGCAAGCGCAGTTGCTTCTGGTATTGCAGAGGACTTGTTCCCGTGATGTTGCGGAAATGCTGACGGAACGTCGAAGGACTCATGTGCGCTTGCGCGGCCAGATCATCCACCAATAGTTCCTTTGAGAAATTCTGTTTGAGCCAGGTCACTGCCCTGGCGATTTGTTGGCTCGGTGATCCGTTGGCTGCAAGACGCTGTAATTGTGGACTATGGGGACCAGCGAGAAGCCGGACGATTATTTCCTGCTGATAGAGCGGCGCCAATTGCGGAGCCAGTACCGGTTGGTCCAGCAATTCGATCAGCCGAATCAGGACGCCTATCAGCGCATCGTCAAGGGTTTCGATCGTGATAGGCGTGAAAGCTGGCGTTCGGGGCGGAGCCGGTAACTGCATCTCCTCAGCTATCTTCACGATGTCACGCCGGTCTAGTGTCAGCATCAGGCCAAGCATCGGCTCCTCAATACTAGCCCGCGTGACATGCGAGATCACAGGCAGGTCGATGCTGGTCAGCAGTGACTGGCCGGGGCCGTAGTTCACCACCTCTTTCGCTACCAATACCTGCTTATGGCCCTGAGCAACGATACCCAACCCGAGGCTAAAGATGCAATGCAACGGCTCGGTTGGCCCCTTCCGGCGATGAAGTGAGAGCGCCGGTATAGCGGTGGTGTGGTCGCCGTCAGACTGGGCAAAGCGTGCAATGGTTCGCGCGAGGCGGTCCGTAGAGGCGGTACTGGTACTCATTGGCTTGAAAGCCCTGCGATTCATGCGTATCTCTAACGAGAAAACGGTAGGCACACTTTACCCCTGCCGCGGGACATCGGTGCAGTTTCATGCTGCTTTCGTCATTTTAGGCAAAAGGTACAGCGGTTTCGGCAACCGCCTGGGTGCCAATCGCGCGACACTGAAACCACCCGATTCATATCCCGATGCCTAAGTTTCGGCGAGGCATCACGACACAAAGGACCCACGTATGAACAGCAAGAAAGTTTGGCTCGTGACCGGCGCCGGCCGTGGCATGGGCGTGGACATTGTGAAGGCGGCACTGGCAGCCGGCCACGACGTTGTGGCGACTGGCCGCGATCTCGCAAAGATCAGGAACGCCATCGGCGATCACGATAGTCTGTTGATTGCGTCGCTTGACGTGACGAACCCGGTCGATGCCGACGCCGCCGTCAAGGCTGCGGTCCAAAAGTTCGGGCGCATTGACGTACTGGTCAACAACGCAGGCAACTTCTATGGGGGCTTCTTCGAGGAGCTTAGCGCCGCCCAGGTGCGCAGCCAGTTCGAAACGCTTTTGTTCGGTCCGATGAATGTTACCAGGGCCGTATTGCCCGTGATGCGCAGGCAGCGCTCTGGCCTGGTAGTCACGATCTCATCGACGGCTGGCATTACTGGTCTTGTCTTTTGCAGCGCATATGCTGCTGCAAAGTTTGGAGTCGAAGGATGGATGGAGTCGCTTGCGCAGGAGATTGCTCCCTTTGGCATCCGCACCATGCTGGTGGAGCCGGGGTTCTTCCGGACCGACCTTCTCACCGCAGAGTCAACTACCTACGCCGAACTCTCCATCGAAGACTACGCATCCCGTACTAAGGAGACCGTGACCGCCTGGAAAGGCATGAGCGGGAAGCAGGGCGGCGATCCGGCCAAGCTTGCCGCTGCGTTGGTAGCGTTGACGGCGCAGGATGAGCCTCCTGCTCGCTTCGCCGCTGGCGCGGATGCGGTCGAAGCCTTTGAGGCGAAGGCAAACACCTTACTCGCTCAGGCGAATGCCCACCGCGAGCTGTCCTCATCTCTTGCGCACTCTCCTGAATACGCTGCCGCGCGGCAGGCCTAAAACACGATCGCCGGTCAGTGTTCGTCAGTGTATTTCTTTACCCAACCGGCAAATGTCAGCAGCTGCGGATAGCCTCCACCGGACTGCGGCAGTCGGAGCATTACAGGTGGATGCATGGCTTGCTACGGAGCCTGATCAAGGAAGCCGCGAGCGGAGCGGCAGCGGACGACGCGGGATATTCGGCACACGTCCTGCTTAGCGCACTGCACATTAACCTTATCGAGGATCTGCTCGCCACCGGACTCTCGAGTAGCGAGATTCGAAGCGCGCAGGCTGCGCTCGCGCGAGCGATCATTGACGATACCCGGCGTGCCTAGTGCCAGCAGTGAGCGGCTGCAACGGGTCGGTGTGGGCTGATCGCCACCATGCCCTGTTCGGCCGCAAGCGGTCACTCAGCTACCCTTAGCTAGCTCTTGAGACACGGCCCGATGCCCATGCCGGCGATACTTGAGGGCAAATTCAAACCGTTCCTCGGGCCATGTCGAGTCGTGCCTCTGTCGTTCGTCGTAGCTATACGAAGAGGTCGAAATCGACATCGGTATCTTCGCTCTACGAACCATCGTCAGGCAGTGACCGCTCAACTTCGGCTGTCCGCGAGCCATTCAGCGAATGGCTGCTTCCAGAGGATCGTATGCTCGGAGAGTAAAGCGAACCGTTCGGCGACGGCGACTTATCCGCGCACATCCTTATCCGTGTAACGGGTTTCACGACCGATGCAATGGACCAAAAATTCCATCACAGCCTTGATCGCCGGCGTTCGACGCAGGTCGGGGTAGGTCACCAGCCAAAGCCCGGTTTCGGGCGGCTCGGATCCTATGTCGAGTCTGACCAGTTCAGCGTCGTTATCGCCGATCAACGTAGGCAGAACCGCAACCCCGACGCCGTTGCGCACGGCCATCTGCTGCCCAATCGCATCGCTCGCTTCGAATACGATGGGCCGTCCGTCGATATTTTTGCGTAGCCACTTTTGATGTTTCACATGGTCCAGCGACGAGTCATAAGCAATGAACTCCCATTGCGCAGAAGGGCGAGCCGCATAGGTATGGTTGGCATAGAGACCGAATCGGACTGTGCCTATGCGGCGCGTAACGAGGCTGCCGTCCTCCGGCTTGACCATGCGAACAGCAATATCGGCGACGCCCCGGTCCAGCGGTGCGATGTCGGGAGATCCCTCCATCACGATCTTCAAGGCCGGATGCGATTCCCGTAGCACGCGTATGTGTGGCGCAATGCAGTAACTGCCGATCGTAGGCGGCACGCTGATACGGACCGTTCCGGACAGCGCCGACGACGCCCGCAACGCATATGTTTCAACTGCCTGAGCGCCTTGGGCCATCGATCGGGCCAGCATGGCGATGGCTTTTCCATCCTCGGTCAAACGGATGCTGCGGGGCAGCCGATAAATCAGCTTCAATCCGAGCGCGGACTCCAGGGACATGACACGCCGCCCAACCGTGGCGTGTTCGACCGACAGTTCGCTGGCGGCGCCTGAGAGCGTTCCCGTGTGCGCGAGTACCAGAAAGTACTGCAAATCTTGCCAGTCGAACATAGTGAATTTTTAACAGAGTGTGTGAACCGATGAGGAATTCCCAAGTGACGAGAGCAAGTCTAGCCTCCTTTGTAGCGGTCGTCTGATCGCCGTACACGGACTCAGGAGAATTTGACATGTTCTACGAACTGGTTACCTTGTCGTCGCATATTCTGAAGCTGCCGGAGGTAATCGCGAGCGCGGAGGCTTACCTCAATCATCCCGAAACCGCGGGGCGCTGGCTCGGCGCATGGACCTCGGAAAACGGGCGGCTAGGAAGCGTGCGTATTCTGCGAGGGTTCGTCGATCCCGGGACACTGTCTCAGGAAAGAGCGCGTGCTTTACATCACGCCAATCCATTCGGGGTGGCCGACAGCACGTCTACGATCGAGATGGAGAGCTACGCTGGTTTTCCTTTCTTGCCTCCGGTCGAGCCGGGCTCGTTCGGCAGGTACTACGAGTTTCGCACCTACTGGCTAAGACCCGGTGGACTGGCGCCTACGATTGAGGCGTGGGAGGCCGCGATGCCCGAGCGGTCAAAACGGTCCCCTCTGACAGTCAATATGTACGCGCTTGATGGCGTGCCGCGCATCACGCACATATGGCCCTGGGAAAGCCTGGATGAACGGATCGCGATACGTGCAAAGTCTTACGCTGATGGAATCTGGCCGCCCAAAGGCGGGCCTGAGAATTTCTATGAGGCGACGTCCACTATCTGGATACCGACTATCAATTCGCCCCTGCGGTGAATTCGCGGGTCGATCGGCAGAAGCCTAATGGTTGGGCCGCGATTACACAAACGAAGGGGCAGAATTCACGAATTAGTAGGAATGCTTACATGATCAGCGAATAGAATTGCTCCGCTGCGGTGTTCGTGCCGCTGTCGCTCTGCATCGGCTCTGTGCGGATCATGTCCGCGATTTCGATGCCGGACAGGATGATCTGCGCGGCGCAACCAGGCGGTAACCGCTAGAATTGCGGCTTTAGCCCGGAATACGCCAATGTCTTTTGCCTCGCTTGGCCTGATCGATCCCTTGCTGCGTAATCTGCAGGACCTCCATTACCAGACACCTACGCCGGTGCAGGCCAAGGCGATTCCTGCTGTGCTCAGTGGCAAGGACGTCATGGCTGCGGCACAGACCGGTACCGGCAAAACGGCGGGTTTTGCGCTGCCGCTGTTGCAACGGCTAGTGCAATACGGCCCGGCGGTGTCCAGCAACCGCGCGCGTGTTCTGGTGCTGGTGCCCACGCGTGAACTGGCCGAACAAGTGTTGCAAAGCTTTGTCGATTACGGCAAAGGCCTCGAGTTACGATTTCTGGCCGCCTACGGCGGTGTGAGTATCAACCCGCAGATGATGAAGTTGCGCAAGGGCGTGGATGTGCTCGTTGCCACGCCGGGCCGTTTGCTGGATCTCCATCGCCAGAACGCAGTGCAGTTTGATCAAATACAAACGCTGGTGCTGGATGAAGCCGACCGCATGCTGGATCTGGGCTTTGCACGCGAACTCAACGCTGTCTTTGCTGCCTTGCCCGCCGAGCGCCAGACCCTGCTGTTCTCTGCCACGTTTACCGATGATATCCGCGCCATCGCGGCGGCCATTCTGAGGGGCCCGGTCAATATCAGCGTTAGCCCGCCCAATGCCACGGCCAGCAGGATCAAGCAGTGGGTGGTGACGGTGGATAAAAAGAACAAGCCTGACCTCTTCATGCATCTTGTGGCTGAGAACAACTGGCAGCACGCGCTGGTGTTTGTCAAAACCCGCAATGGCGTGGACTACCTGGCGGCCATGCTGGACGAAGCGGGCTACGCGGTCGACACCATCCACGGCGACAAACCCCAGCCCGCGCGCCTGCGTGCACTGGAGCGCTTCAAGACGGGCGAAGTACATATGCTGGTAGCCACCGATGTGGCTGCGCGCGGGCTGGATATCGACGACCTGCCGCTCGTGATCAACGTTGATCTGCCGATCGTGGCGCAAGACTATGTGCACCGTATTGGCCGTACCGGCCGCGCGGGCGCCAGCGGCGTGGCGGTGTCCCTTGTGTGTGCCGATGAAGCGCCGCAACTGGCCGCGATTGAAGCGCTGATCCGGCAAACGCTGCCCCGTGAAGAAGAGCCGGGTTTTGAGGCCGAACACCGCGTGCCGCAAACGAGCGCGACGGGCCAGATCATCAAGAAACCCAAAAAGCCTAAGAAGCCCAAAGTGTCGCAAGCTGCGCCGGGCGCCGTGCAGGTGCTTGGCAAAAAGCCACGTCCGCAAAGCGGCGAAAGCAAACGCAAGCCTGGGGCGCAACGCGCTGCGGCCGCGGGCGAAGGCACACCCTTTTCCAGCGGTAGTCCATTCAGCGTGCAAAAGCCACGCAGCAAACCCGCCGGCAAGCCAGCTGCCGGTTCACATAAGCCGGTTGGCAAACCCGCTGGTGGCCGCGGCAAACGCCAACCCTGATCCGTGGGGATGAGTCACGCCAGCCCTGGAGCGTTGCGAATAACCGCTTGGGGGCGACCTGAGATGGCCGCTAGCCGTCTCAGGGCGGCCATCAACAGCCGTTCGAGGCGAGCGGGAAGCGGCTTTTCCAAACCAGTTCGGCGCTCCAATCACACGCCGTCCACCACTGCGAAAATGCCTTTACTGCTTGAGAGTCGCATGGGCAGGATTTCTTGGTATGCGGACGAGTTGTACCATGCAATTGCGTCCTGGCGCGTAGGGAACTCGATGATGACGAGCCGCTTGTACGGCAATTCGCCCTCCATCACTTCGAGGTTACCGCCACGCGCGAGGAACTTGCCGCCATATGCCTCGATCGTCGCCGGCGCCTTTGCGCGATATTGATTGAAAACAGCTTCGTTTTCGATCGATTCCTGTACGACAACAAATGCTGCCATGTGTTGGCTCCTTAAAGTGAAGAGCGATGCTGCAGTAGAACGGTACCCGATCCGAGTGGCCGTTGCCTGGCGCGAAGCCGATGGGGTTGCCTCTGCGCCAGACGGCATTTTGCAGCCGCGTTAGCTGTCGCGGCGAACGGTCCACAATGCGCCCGCCATGATTAGGACCCCGACGGTCTGTAGTGCGGTTAGTTGGTGTCCGTATACAACCCGGTCCACGACAATGGCTGTCAGCGGATAGACGAATTGCAACAGCGCCACACGACTGGTGCGCAGCCGGCTCATCCCGGCATAGAGAACGACGTACGCGACGCCACTATGGATGCTTCCTAGCCCGGCTAACCAAAGCCATGCAGTCGTCGTTTGCGGCATTCCATGCCAGAGCGGCCACCAAGCTGTAAGCAGCACGCCGACAGCACTCTGCCACCAGGACAACGCAAACGAACTAACTCGTTTCGCCTTGCGCGCGATTAACGGTAAGCCAGCATAGGCGACGGCACCCACGAGGCATAGGGTGACGCCGGTCTGATAAGACGATGTCGCGATCAAGCTCGTCTTGCTTCCAATGAGTCCGGTGGCGAGTACAAGTCCGGCTAGCGCTACAACGCAAGCAATGACCTGCGCTTTGGATACACGCTCACCCAGCCACCAGGCGCCCAGACCGATGACCAAAAATGGTTGGATGTGAAACAGAACTGTCGCTATTGCAATAGACACCCGTGGAATGGCGGCGAAGAACAAAACCCAATTGAGCACGATTAGCACGCCTGCGCCCAGCGCCACCGTCAGCTCCTGCCATCGCAGTTTGAGTTCATGCAACCGTCCCGTTGCCGCGCCCCACAGCGAAAGGGCCAGCACCCCAAAGAAGCAGCGAAAGAACACCGTGGTCATCGGATCCTGGCGGGCTTCTTCGACGAATATGCCGATGGTCCCGAGAATTAGCCCGCCCGCGACCATCAACGCAGTGCCTTGCCGTTCCGAGGTGCTTGATGGGGCCAGCAGGGCAGATTCGGGCGGGCAAGGCGTTGCGCTTTTCATGTCCTGAATTGTGGAATGGGTTGACCGTCACGAAAAGCGAATTTATCGTTTCGTTATTATTCGATTTTCAAATGGTTGACCGCCATGTCCCGATCTCCCGATCTACAGCTTGACTGGCTGCGCGCGTTTGTCGCCGTCGCCGACACGGGGTCGCTCACGGCAGCCGCGAAGCAGGTCTATCGCTCGCAGTCCGCTGTGAGCATGCAGTTGAAGAAGCTCGAGGATGCCGTGGGGCAATCGCTGATGTTGCGCGGGCCACGTCATATGCTTTTAACAGCAGCCGGCAGTGAGCTTTTGAGCTATGCGCGGAGAATGCTGGATATACATGCCGAGGCCATCGCTGCGCTTCGGGGGCCAGAGGTCACAGGCCGCATTAGTTTGGGCGTGCCGGAGGACTATGCGATGGCTTATCTCACACCAGTCCTTCGCACCTTCTCGAGCCGCTACCCAGCGGTGGAAATCACTTTGGTCTGCGAGCAGTCAACCGCACTCATTCCCAAAGTAGAACGGGGCGAACTGGACCTGGCGGTCGTCACGCGGGATCGCGCTGACAGAGGGACGTTGCTGTTTCGAGAAAAGCTTGTCTGGGTCGGAAAAGAACGATATGAGGCCTGGCGTCGTAATCCATTGCCCATCGCCGTCCACGAATCAGGAAGTCGACCGCGCGATGCCGTGCTCAAAGCTATTTCATCCCAGCGGCGTCAGTATCGGATCGTCTATCACAGCCCAAACGTCGCTGGACAACTGGCCGCCGCAGAGAGCGGCATGGCGGTGGCGGTGCTAACGCAATGCAGTCTCCCTGCCGGCCTGAAAGTGCTCGACAGCCGTCACGGACTCCCGGATTTGCCTGAAATGGAGGTGGTCGTCATCCGTTCAAAGCAGGCCAAACAATCGGCTGCGGCAGGAGCGATGTTTGAGCAACTCATCCGAACTTTAAGCCGCACGGAGTAAGAACCCATACGAGCCGCCGCTGGACTTCGCGCGAAGACAACGGCCCCGCGCCGGCAAACCAAGCTCCAAGGTCGCGGCATTCGAAAAGCGCAGGTAAACCGAGTCAGCCGAAGCTCGAGAATCAACATTCCAAAATCATCCCGGTGGACGGCGGCTATTCGGTTCAAGGCTAGCCATCGCCCGGTGTCTCCGTTATGTGCGACTGCCATGCGTTATCGTTTGTGGCCTCATGCCCCAACCTCGTAAAGCAGACCATAGCTCCCGCTCGTCCGCTTTATTCGCGCGAAGCCGAGTTCCCCCAAATGCATACCGGCGACCAAAAGTCCCTCTGAACTGACCAGGTCCAGAAGCCGCGATCGTGTCGTGGCCGCGAGGGAAGGGTCCTGATCGAATGCAATCGATACGTCTGGCCGTTCAATCTGGATGTGAGGAAAATGAACAATATCGCCCCAGACAAGCAGGCCTTGATCATGGGATTCGAGAAGATATCCGGAGTGCCCATCTGTGTGTCCCGGTAGCGGCATCGCTCTGATACCGGGCAGCACTTCGCCCTCATCGAAAGTACGGAGCTTGTCGCGGTAGCCGTCGAACACTTGACGCGCTATCAGGAAGTTGCCGCGAGCACGCTCGCTGGCACGACTTAGATTTCCGTCATCCTGCCAAAATTTGACCTCTCGCTGATGCGCAACAAGCTCCGCATTCGGAAAGGCAATGTGTCCGGCTGGGTCGACTAGCCCTCCAACATGGTCGGGATGAGCGTGTGTGAGCAGGATCGTGTCGATCTCGGAGGGTTCGACACCAGCCAGCGATAAATTGCCCCTCAGGCGGCCGCCCCATTGCTTGATGCCTCCCGCCCCACCGTCGATGAGAATGGTGCGGCCCGCACTTCGTACCACGTAGCAGTTGATATGCACGGTGGAAGGTGCTTGCTGCCCTGCATCACTTTGCATTCTGGAGGCCTCGGACGGGTCGATATTCGCGAGCAGGTCGAGGCTAGCGGTGAGGTAGCCGTCGCTGATTGCGGTGATCGTGAAATCGCCGGCTCGCTGACTTGGAAAGGTGACGGTGGACACAATTCTTCTCCAGAGGACTTCTTAATTTCGGGCGTGAATGCTCGACGCGGCATAACCAAAACAACGGATGCGTGCCGTGAGACCCGTGCGGCGCGCGATGGCGTCGTCCAGGGCTTCCATGAACTGGTTCATTACCGGGGGTGTGCGAAACGTCTCAAGGCGATATTGGACTTCCGCGAAGACGGGATGTCCGTACCCATGCCGAACTTCGACATAGATGACATGAACGTTTTCGAGTGCCGCTTCAAGGACACTCGTACAGAGCTTGATGCAGTCGCAGGAAAGCTCGGCAAGCCGCTCATGAGACGGCATGTGTCCCGCAGGAATATAGAGAGTGACATTGGGCATCGCGGACCTATGTTCCCTGTCCGGTCGAAACGGTGCATGAGCGTGTCAGTTGTTCAGTCATCGGGGAGTAGAGGTGAACACCTTCGGACAAGCTCCCGACAAGCTGAGCGTTTCGCCGAGGCAGTTTTGCGAGCCAACGGCGTTCTGGAAACTTCTCCAGCGCAACGGCTCGCATGGCCAACGGTGTGAGGCCCATCTGGATCAGCGGTCCGGGGCCGTTTGCACAAAGCACGAGGAGTTCGTCTGCACTTACTGCTGGTGCAAGGCCGATATCGCTGTAGAGATTTCGGTGCCAGTCGGTGATGTGTTGCTGCCACCTTGCAAAATTGCCGCCGCCTTTCTGGCGATATTCTTCTCCCGTCAGAACATCGAGACCGTCGATCGTGTGGACGGCAAGGTAGACCGGGCAACCATCGCTTAACGACTTGAAGCGCTGCGACGTGTGAAAGCCGGTAACCGAGATGAGGGCGGGCAGTTTCTCAAGGCTGTAGAAGTCGTTCCATTCGGCTTCGCTGCTGAGATCGGCGAAGCTGCATTCCACGGTGTAGATCATCAGGCTATCCTTGGTGGCGCGTAAGCAGATTGCTGCAAACGATCCATGTTCATTGCGGTAACGTAATGCTAATCTGAGATTTTCGGCGCATATAACGATATAAAGTCAGCCTTCAGTGACGTTTGATCAAGCTGACGTCGAGCGCATATCAATCGGCGAGAACCCAATGCGACGTAAGATCCCAAGCAATTCCGCGCTGCTGGCTTTTGAAGCCGCGGCACGACACGGCAGTTTCGCCCGCGCGGCCGAGGAATTAGCGCTGACCGAGGGCGCCATCAGTCGTCAGATTGGTCGCCTGGAGGCGTTTTTGAATGTCGCGCTGTTTGAACGCATTGGAAATCGGGTTCGGCTTGCGCCCAACGGCACGCGATACGCGGTGCAGGTTCGCGAGATTCTGGACCGGCTGGAACGCGACAGCCTGTATCTGATGGGGCAGCCTATCGAGGGCGCAAGCATTGATATCGCCGCGATTCCGACCTTCGCCACCCGTTGGCTTATCCCTCGACTGAAACGCTTTCAACATCAGTATCCGAACATTACCGTCCACATCGCCGAACGCATGGAACCCTTCATTCTTGCTGGTAGCGGTTTCGACGCGGCAATCCATTTCGAGCATCCAGCATGGGCGGGTATGCGTGTGCATCGCCTGCTGGAGGAGGTGCTGGTGCCTGTCTGTAGTCCGGCGCTTCTCGCAGGCGCCGATGCGAACCTATCGCTGGATGAACTGCCGCGCCTTCACCGACGACAAAATCCGGACGCATGGCAGCGTTATGCACAAGAGGCCGGTATCGTGCTGACCAATTCGGCGGTTGGCGCACGTTACGATCTCCACTCCATGCTCATCGAGGCGGCGCTAGCCGGCTTGGGTGTTGCATTGGTGCCGCGTCTTTACATCGGGGCAGAGCTTGAACAAGGCCGTCTGCTCGCGCCTTGGCCGGACAGCAAAACGATCGCTAAAAACTTTTGCCTTGTTCTTCCTGAGCCTATCGAGTTGAGCGAGGCGCCGCTCCAGGCATTTGCGAAATGGATTCTTCATGAAGCCCGGGGCGTGGCGTCTTGCAGCAGCGCCTGACGCGCATCACAAGACGCCACTGCCCCAGTGCGGAACCCAGAATCGGCCGGCTGATGCCTTGTTCGGTCCGGCAAATCTGTGTGCCGACTACCCGGTCCTGCGTGATGGCCTGATGGTCGCGGGAGTGTCAACACCGATAAAGGTCCAATCGCTTTCGTGATATCGGACGAAATGGACTTTTATTTGGGCTGAAGATCGTGCGCGCCTGGACAACGGACATTCCCTGTCTCGTCGTACACCACGATGTCGAAGCCTTCGTTGAGCGCGGGCGGGACGAAATAGCGGGTGATCAGCTCATACTGCGCATCGGATGTCTGGAATGGATGCTCGCCTGACGCGTTCCGCGCCCTTAGACGAGCTTTGCAAATCTCGTCGCTCACATCCAGATAGTGCAGCTGATGTTCGCAGCCGGCGGCCCGAAACAATGCGTGTCCCCACGCACGGGTGTCGGTTGTGTTAAACGGGAAGTCCAGTACCACGGAAACCCCTGCCGAGAGGAGCGCCTGAATGTGCCCGGTGAGGACCGTCTTGATGCGACTTGCACAGCGCACATAGTCGGCGAGCGTATGGATTTCGTCCGGATAGAGACGTGCGATCCACACGTCCTCGCTGATCAACACCGTCCGCTCAGCGTTTCCGAGGCGGGCGGTCAGTGTGGATTTGCCCGCGGCAATCTTGCCGCAGACCATATGCAGAACGGCTGGGTTACCCAATTCAACTTCATCGGCCAACGTGCTCTCACTCGTCATTTCCTGGCACTCCGATTAGGGCCCAGAAAGCGAAAACCCGCCTTCTGGGCGGGTTGTGATGGCGTATTGTCAACTCAATCGCTATCCCGCCGGGACTCTCGCGGCGTGAATAATCGAGTTGATGTGGAATCGGTTCATGTACCGAAGCATAGTGCAGCGGACCGAACGAGACAAGCAGGAGCCGCTACCCCATCGCCGGACGGCCAGCTCCCACCCAAGCATTGCCGTCCACCATCAACGCGACGCATACGGATCGGCGTAAGTCGATTGCCAGCCGCCGCCCAGTGCCTTGCAGAGCGTGATGAGATTCGCGGCGGCCGTCGCCTGGCTTTGTTCCAGATTGCTCTGGGCATCGAGTAGTTGCTTCTGCACGTTCAGCACGTCGAGATAATCGAGTGCTCCAGCCTTGTAGCGCTGCTGCGCGACCGAGAGCGCACGCTGGTTCAGGGCAACCACCGCCGTGAGCCGGTCGCGGCGCAACTGCTCGGCGTCATAGACGACAAGGGCATCGTCCACTTCGCGCCAGGCCTCGAGTACGGTGCGTTTGTAGTCGATCGCAGCTTCCTGTTGTTGCGCCTCGCGTAAGTGCAGCGTCCCCTTGAGGCGTCCGCCTTCGAAGATCGGCATCGTGATGGAGGGGCCGACAACAAACTGTCCCGACGCCCAGTTGGCGAGGCTCGAGAGCTGAAGGCTCTGGAAACCGGCACTGCCGTTCAGCGATATGCGCGGATAGAAGTCGGCCTTTGCCATTCCGATCGACGCCGTGGCCGCATGCAACTGCGCTTCCGCCTTCCGGATATCGGGCCGGCGTTGCACCAGTTCAGACGGAAAGCCGATCGGCACCTGAGCCGGCAGCGCGGGCACGTCGTGCGGCTCGCCGAGCGTTTGCGCAAGTGCGCCCGGTTCCTCGGCAAGTAAGACGCCAATCGCGTTGATCGTAGTCGTGCAGCGCGATTCGAGCGTGGGAATGAGGCTTTCGATCGACGCCGCCTGCGCGGAAGCGTTGGCCACGTCCAGATCCGTCGTCACGCCTTCATGCGCTCGCACCTGCGTGAGCTTCGTCGTGTCGCGAGCAATCTCCAGGTTTTGCTTCGCGATCCGAAGCAATGATTGCGTGTCGCGCAACTCGATATAGTCCCGCGCGAGTTCGGCGCGGGCAGACAACAACACGGCGTTCCGGTCTTCGTACGAAGCGTCCGCCAGGGCGGAGGCGGCTTCGACGCCGCGTCGATTGCGGCCCCAGATGTCGAGTTCCCAGGATGTATCGAAGCCGGCCTGATAGAGGTTGTAAGCCGGCGAACCCTTGGACCCAGGCAATGGCGCCACGCCCAGCGGTGTATCGCCCGAAGCGGATTGCGATGGGGTGTCGGTCGGGCTTACCCCGAGCAGCCCGAGAATGCCGTTCGGGCTGCCGCGCTCGCGGTCGTACGAAGCAGCGCCGTCCAGTGTGGGATATTCCGCGGCACCCGCCACACGCTGTTCGGCCCGGCTTTGGCGAAGACGCGCCGACGCCGCGGCCACATCGAGGTTCGCGTCGGCCAGTTGCTTTTCGAGGGCGTTCAACGTCGGATCGTTAAACAGCGTCCACCAGTCCGAATTGAAACCGGATTCGACGGCCTTGCTCGGCGCTTGCTCAGATTGGGTGCGATCGAAGACTTGCGCCGGCGTGGACGTCGCGGGGCGTTGAAAATCCGGTCCGACGGTGCAGCCCGCCATCACCAGGCACGCCAATATTTCCAGCATTAACGCGCGGTAGGAAAAGTCGCTCGCTTTCATTTTGCCTCTCCCGTTTCGGCCGACGCATCGCCATGCTGACCGACGGCGACTTCCGTTTCGACAGACAGCCCCACGCTCAACACGGACGCTGCCTCCTGACCCTGGTCAAGGGTGATCTTGACCGGCACGCGTTGGACGACCTTGGTGAAGTTGCCCGTCGCGTTGTCGGGGGCGATCGGCGCAAAGCTCACACCGGTTGCAGGAGCAAGGCTATCGACACGCCCGTGAATCACCACGCCCGGAAAGCTGTCGACCTTGATCCGCACGCGCTCGCCAGGCCGCATGTGGGTGATCTGGTTTTCCTGGAAGTTGGCGACGACGTACGCATCGGAAAGCGGCACGATCGCCAGAAGCGGCGCACCTGGCGTCACGAACGCGCCCACTCGCACAGAGCGCCGTCCGACCTTGCCGTCGACCGGTGCGTGAATCTCCGTATAGGAGAGATTGAGCTGCGCCTGATCGAGCGCCGCCTCGGCGCGCGCGAGTGCGCCGGCCGCCTTGTCGCGCTGCGTCTGCAGGATGCTCAGGTTCTGCTCGGTAGACGCCAGCACGGCCCCATCGTGGGCCTCCTGCGCGAGTTGCTCGGCGAGCGTGCTCGAAGCATGCTGTTGCTCCTCTGCCGTGCCTGCGCCGGCATCCGACAGGTTCTGGTAGCGCGCAGCATTGGCACGCGCAAACCCGATCGATGCATCATCGGCCTTGAGTGTCGCGCGCGCCTGCTCGACGAGCGAGGGCTGCCGCGCGATCTCGGCGTCGTAGTTTGCGACGGACGCCCTGGCCGCCGTCACGTCCGCTTCTGCGCTCATCAACGCGGCCTTGAAATCGCGGTCGTCGATACGCACCAGCAATTGGCCGGCCTTGACTGATTGGTTATCCTTGACGAACACGTCGGATATCTGGCCGGACACACGCGGTGCCACGAGCGTGAAATCGGCGTCGACATAAGCATCGTTGGTGGATTCGGTATTCGAGCTGCCTGACAGGCTCGAGCAAGCCCATGCACCAACGCCGAGTACGACAGCCACAGCGGCGACACGAATAATCCTGAGGGGAGAGCGAGCAACGGATGACATGATGACCGTCCCTTAACGAGAAGAGGGGGGCGTCGTGCACCACGGCGGATAAATCCGCACGGGTAACACGAGCACCAGGAGAAGAAGGGCGATGGCAACTCCCGCCATGACCCGGTAGAGATCCGCCGAGGCGAGTACCACTGCCTGCTCGTGGATCCGGTGTGCAAGTTCGCCGAGTCCCGGCGTCGCGTCGATGCTTTGACTCGTCACAAGCGCGTGATTGCCCAGGTGGTCCACGAGCACGTTCGAATGAAGGCGTTCGCGATCGGTACCCAACCCTTCGATGAGACCCGTCGCCACCGCCGCGGAAAATGTCTTGAGCGAGTTGAACATCGCCGACGCAAACGGACCTTCTGTCGGCGGCAAGCCCGTCGTGACCCCCATCAGGATCGCCAGGATCACCATGGGTTGCGCGACGATCTGCAAGGACTGGAGCCAGTAGAAATCGTTGCGGATCCACTCGGAGGTGATGAAGGTTCCCATCAGGCAGGTGCTGATCATCAGGCACAGTCCAATAGCCATCACCCAGCGGTGGTCGACCCGGCGCAGATTCAGCACAGCGGCCGTCAGAGGCAGCGTAATCAATAGCGGGAGCGCAACCAGCAACGACAAGGGCGCTGTTTGCAGCGGCCGGTAGGCGTGAACCTTGGCGAGATATTGGCTCGGTATGGCAGCCACACCAACCAGCAGAATGACGGCGCCCATAAGCGTCGTCAGGCCGTGCGTAAAGTTTCTGCGCGAAAGCATCTGCAGCTTGAAAAAAGGAAGCGGGTGAAACCATTCGTTGACGAGGAACGTCACCAGCAGCAACCCGCCCCCGATAAACATCACGCGAATGAACCCGGAGTCGAGCCAGTCGAGACGATCGCCCTGCAGAAGACCGATCACGAGCATCGCGACGGCTGGAAACCCCAGCAGAAATCCGCTCCAGTTGAAGTCCTTGAGCCGTTCGAGTTTGAGCGGATCGGGCGGCAGTCCTTGCTGGATCGCCACGCAGCAGACGAGGCCAAGCGGCACGATTTGCCAGAAGGCCATTTGCCAGCCGACATACTCGGTCCACAACGCTGCGAGCGGTGTGCCGAGCGCCGGCCCGAAAGTGGCAGTGAGCGCGTACCCGGCGAGTCCGTACAGCTTTACTTTGGGCGGCAGATAGCGCAGCGCCACGATGATCAGCATCGGCGGAAGGCATCCGCCGGCCATCCCCTGCATGACGCGCAATACATAGAGCGTCGGCAGGTTCGGCGCGAAGGGGCAGAGGAACCCCAGCAGCATCGTCGCGATTACGGCGCCGATGGTAAAGCGCTTGAGCGTGAAGGTGATGCCGAACCACGGTGCAAACACCATCGTGGCGACATTGGCCGCCTCGAACAGCGCAGTCAGCCAGGTGCCGTCGTCATGGCCGATCGAGAGCGCACCCTGAATGTCCGCCATGGACAATGCGGTGACCTGTTCGTTGAGAATGGCGAGGAGAGACGCCAGCAACATTCCGACGAGGCCGATGGCGAGACGCAGCGAAAGCGTGGCTTGCTTCGGCGCAAGTTGTGCAGGGGCCGCTGTCGCCGGCACTACTGCGGGCACTGACGCGGGCGACGCCGCGACGTTCGGCGCTTGTGCTCCAGTTGCCAAGGCATTGTCTCTGCTCATAGGAATCCCGTTGCTGCCAAGATTAGATCGGATATCTAAATATCGTGGTTGGAAGCCGCATGAAAAATGAAAGTCCTCCAACCTCGATAACGGAACGCGGCTGGCTTACGCCTTCGCTTGTGCCTCTTTGAAATACTGCGGAGCTTCCCGGCGATCGAACATGCCGTACTGCCGGATGATGCGGATATTCCGCAAGCGCAACACATCCGCTTTCGCCGCGTTGCGTTCGAATGCTTCCACTGCCGCATGGTCACGCCACGTCACCACCGCAATCGCATCCCCTGGCGCCATCAGTGCGTCGAATACGTCCCACGAAACGAGGCCCGGCGCGCTTGTATCCACGCCAAGCGATTTCGCCACCGCATCTGCGCCAGCCCGCTTGAGCCACTCCGGCGAGAATTTGCCGTCATGCAGCGTCACCGCCGTGCCTTGGCCCACCTCGGTGACGTCCAGGCGCTGCTCACGCAACACCTGTCCCGCGGGCACCTGGGTATCGCTGACGGTCTGGCCAATGCGCAAGCGATAGTCGGAAAACACCCGGTCGCGCGCAGCCTGCATGATCTTGTGGTGCGTCTCCTGGCTACGCCAGCGGATGAGCGACTTCTCGTCGCGCCAGCTCGACAGCGAAAGCAGCCAACCCTCGCGTGTGAGACTGGCATAGCGGTTGTTGTCGATAAACCCGTCGATCTTCTCCAGTTCAGGGCGCAGCATCTTGGCCATGCCGAGATAGGCATCGAACTGTTCGGGGATGGGGTGAACTTCAAGCATCGCGGTAAACATGAGGACCTCGTTCGTTGGTTGGGCTGTACGGCGTGAAGTCATTGTGGTGGATCGGCCCAATTCTTTGGAGTCCACGCTAGTGAGTATTGGGCCAATGAGTTTGCGAATTTTGCCAACCGGTTTGCGAAGGTTCCGATAACCCTCACCGGCTGAAAGAGTCCTTTGCGTAACGGCCATGCGAACGGTCCGATCGTCACCCTGCGGATCACAACGCATAGAATGACGGCACGAGGACGTCTTGATCAGGGTGGAAAGCGAATGGACAAATTGCGTGAGATGGAGGTTTTTGTAGCCATCGTCGACCGGGGCAGTTTTACGGGCGCGGCCGAAAAAGTGGCGATGTCGGCGGCCGCGGTGTCGCGGGCGGTCAATTCGCTGGAATCGCGTCTCGGCACGCATCTGCTGGCGCGGACGACACGCTCGGTGCGTCCGACGGATGCAGGCTTGGCCTACCTCGAAGCCTGCAGGAAGGTGTTGGACACCATCACGGATGCGGAAGCCACCATTGCCGCCGATCCGCTCAATCCAGTGGGTACGTTGACCGTCTCCGCACCGGTCCTGTTTGGTCAGCGCTATGTGGCGCCTCTGGTCAACGCTTTCGCGCTGCGTTATCCGGACGTCAGCATCAATGCGGTGTACGCCGATCGCACGACACGGCTGTTAGAGGAGGGCGTGGATATTGCCATCCGTGTCGGGCACCTTGGCGACTCATCGACATTCGCGATTCCGTTGGGCCATGTGCGGCGTCGCACGTATGCGGCGCCCGCTTATCTCGCCGCGCATGGAGAGCCGCTTCACCCTAAAGATCTGACCCACCACCACTGCGTGTCTTTCACGGGCGTTTCGTCGCCGCTTGAATGGGTGTTCAACGAGAACGGCTCAAGGTTGCCTGTGAGACTTCAGCCGCGAATGATTGTCGACCTTGGTCCCGCTGCCGTGCTTGCAGCCGTCGACGGCGTGGGGATCATCCAGTTGCTGTCGTATCAGGCGGCGCCCGAGGTGCTCGATGGCAGCCTCCAGCCCATCCTGACGTCGTTCGAGCCCGAGTCGATTCCGGTGAGCCTGCTTCATGTAGAGCGGCGTAGCACCAGCGGCAAGATTCGCGCTTTCGTGGAGTTCGTCACCGAGGCACTACGCGAAAACGCCCACCTTCAGGGCATGGATGCGACTGCAACGCGAACTTCCCGGTAGGCGGCTACCAGTGCAGCGAGGTCGAAGGCCCGATTGAGTCCGCTTGGATTCGGCACGACCCACGCGTGTGCGCCACCGAAGGGCTCCGCTTGCAGCCCCCATTGAAGATCGCGTGTGCCGGAGATCGCCGCGAGCGCCATCTTGCCAAGAAAGACGACGTAGCGCGGGGCGTAGTGCTCGATCTTTTGCCGGAAGGCCTCGCCGGCGAGTTCAATTTCGGTTCGCGAGAGTTCGGCGGCCTGTGCGGTGGGCCGCGGGACTACCGTGGTGAGACCGCAACCGTATTGAAGAATCGTGTGGCTGTCCTCAGGACGAATCTGTTCGGGCGTAAAACCTGCCAGATGCAGCACTCGCCAGAAGCGATTGCTTCGACCTGCAAAGTGATGACCTGTCGATGCCGAGCTGAGCCCCGGATTGATGCCGCAAAATATCAACGGCAAGCCTGGTTCGAGAACATCGGGAAGCGATGGAAGGGAAGCTGCGTCAGTCACAGATGAGACAGTCCTTGCAAAGAGACCTGCTTGCCGGCACCGTTATTCGTCCACGGCTGTTGGCCTGCCTCGCCGCGGAAGCGTTGCCGATATTGTTTCGGGGTGACATCCAGCCGTCGGGAGAACGTCGTGCGCATATGCGTGGCGTTGCGGAAGCCGCATTTGAATGCCACGGTTTTTAGCGGTGCGTCCGTGTCTTCGAGCAGCTTGCGCGCGGTGTCGACGCGAACCTGCTCGACAAACACGGACGGTGTCACCTTCGCATACTTCGAAAACACTCTTGAGAAGGTCCGCCGGCTCACTGCCACCGCCTCTGCGAGCTGTTCGATAGAAAGCGCATCGGTTATGTGCTCGGTCACATAACGGTGCACTTTGCCGATGATCGGATCCTCGTCTCTTCCTGCGCCGATATACGGGCTGTACTGCGACTGGCCGCCTTCGCGCTGGATATACACCACCAGCCGCTTGGCGACACGCACCGCCAGTTCGTGTCCCCAGTCTTCGGCGACCAGCGACAGGCACAGATCGATGCCGGCCGTTACGCCCGCCGAGGTAAAGAGGCGTCCGTCACGAACGAAGATCTTGTCGGGCTGTACACGCGCCTGCGGAAATTCGTGAGCGAGGCGGCCTGCGTCTGCCCAGTGCGTCGTCACTTCCTTGCCGTCGAGCAGTCCCGCATGCGCAAGCACGAACGCCCCATTGCACACGGAGCCGAACCGTTTCGCGTCGCGCGCCTGATTTTGCAGCCAGGTCAGGAAGTCGCCGGACAGTCGAGCATCGGGCAATTGCGGGCCGCCCGCGACCAGCAGCAGGTCCCATTGCGTGTCGAGATCCGCATAGCCGAACGGCACGGAGAGTTGCATGCCGTTCGAGCAGGTCACGGCGCCGGCCCGCGGCCCCACCAGCGAGACTTCGTATTTTTGCTGGCCGGACAGGACCGTGTTGGCTTCCGCGAATACGTCGAGGGGGCCCGCAACATCGAGCGATTGGACACCATCGAATATCACAATGGCGACTTTCATGCCGTGACCTTGGTGGAGTGAGTAGACCCGTTTCCGATACCGGCAATGCTTCGATTGGCTTCGCCCGGAGGACTGGGCCAGGCTGACTAATCTGTATCGACGAGCGGTATCGCAGCTTACCGCAATGGTCCGGAAAGAGGGATGTGCTAACCGGTAATTGACTTTTGCGTCCGTGTAACAAGACGGCGGGATTCGGGTCGCGCGTGGTCCTGCGCCTAGTCTTGCGTTCGGCTCCGGGTTGGCCGAAATCTCACGTGAATTGGCCGGGCGTCGCGTCATCCACGTGTTTCTTCTCCCATGCCTGCTGATTAGACTTGACCTGGTGGATTCGGCTACAGCCGCCGCCGCTTCAAAAGTCGCGGTCTGCGTTGATGTGGAACAGTAACCCAGCACAAGGAGTGACGGCGCATGCAGGTTGCGATGATGTTGTACGCAGGATTTCGGCTGCTCGAAGTGACGGGCCCCATGGATGTCTTCCACGAAGCGAACCGTTTGTGCGGCGCAACGTTGTATGAGCAACATCTCGTGGGAACGTCGCCGGGGCCCGTGCTGTGCTCGAGTGGCTTAGCGGTGGGCACGACGGAGTGTCTGTCGGATGTTCGTACTGCATTCGACATCGTCGTGGTGCCCGGTTCGCCGCTCATCGGCTCGGGGCGCGAGCATCGCGAACTGGTGCGCTGGCTTGGCGATGCCGGGTGCAGAGTGCGAAGGCTCGCATCGGTGTCGAACGGGGCGTTTCTACTCGCGCGTGCCGGCCTTGCCGACCGCCGCTGCCTGAAGGACGGCAACGTGTACTCGTCGCGCGGTGTCGGTGACGCTATCCAGATGGCCTTGGCTTTCGTCAGGGAAGACCTTGGCGAAGCGTTCGCCAGAAGCATCGTCAAGTCACTGTCGAGCCAACCATGACTCAAAACCCAACCAGTCCTTCGCAGGGCAGTCCAACTCCTGCGATGTGTGTGTCGCAAGCGGCGCTTGACGAGGATCTGATTCATAAGGCGCTCGCCAACCCGTTCCGGCGCGAGATCCTGAAGTGGTTGAAGACGCCGAACGCCTACTTCGTACAAGGATCCTTCGACGTGGGTTGCGGAGTGCCGTTAAATGCAATTCACGCGCGCAGCGGGCTCTCTCAGTCCACCGTATCGGCGCACGTCGCGGCATTGATCGAGGCGCGATTGCTGGTGTCGACCCGCGTGGGTCAGTGGATGCTTCTGGCGCGATGCGAAGCAGTCATTCACGCCTTTGCGGAAGGGATCAGACTGCATCTGTAGCGGCGAGTATTATTGAAGCCACTCGACGGTTCGAGTGTCCGACAAGGAGGTTGCGATGACTGAGCTTGTAACATGCCTGTGGTTCGATGGAGGCAAAGCGCGTGAGGCTGCGGAGTTTTACGCCGCTACCTTCCCCGATAGCCATGTTAGTGCCGGTCATGTGTCGCCGAAGCCGGGCGTGGGGCAAGGCGCGGAGCTGACGATCGAGTTCACTGTGCTGGGCCGGCGCTACCTGGGGCTCAACGGTGGCCCCGCCTTCAAGGCGAATGAGGCGGTCAGTTTCATCGTCCTGACGGATAGCCAGGAAGAGACTGACCGATATTGGAACGCCATCGTCGGCAACGGCGGGGAGGAGGCGCCTTGCGGCTGGTGCAAGGACCGCTGGGGCTTTTCCTGGCAGATCACGCCCAGGCGGCTGCTTGAGCTCGTCAGCGGGTCCGATCGCGATGCCGGAGGGCGTGCGATGGACGCGATGATGACCATGAAGAAGATCGATATCGCTACGATAGAGCGCGCGGCGGCGGTCAAAACATAAGACGTAGCGTCAGCGAAGCAACTCGTCGTTGAGCTCTACCATTCCACCGAGGCTAAAAACAATGATGACCTCCAGCGACGGTTTGACCGGTCCCGCGCGGCTCTTACGACTTGCATCATGGGCGATCGCCATCGTCTTCGCCGTGTTTCTGAACATGTTCGGCAGCCTCGTGATCCGCGACATGGAGTTTGCACCCCATGGCGGGCCGCCCGTCATGGAGCAATTCGCGGATGCACCGGCGAAGGCGCGGCTGGATGCAGCACGACGCGACCTGCAGGCGCAGCGCGACACGCTCGATGAAAAGGCTGAAACCCTGGAGGTGGCGCGCGGACGCGCCGCGAAGCAGTACGCGGACGAGAAGGAGAGTTTCCGCAACTGGCTGGCCACGCGCTCAGTGACGGGCGACAGCACACGGGACCCTGACCTGCTCGCGAGAACCCGCAAGCTGGACTCGCTGCAGGCCGTGACGATCGACTGGCAGCATCAGATCGACGCGATCGGCGACCAGCAACGGGCACTCGTCGCGCAGCAGAGTCAGCTGGACGTGCAAATCGCCAGCGAGGATGCAGCAGCCGAACAGCGCTTCGACGAGGCGACCCGGCACTATGAGTTGCAGGTGTTTGGCCTGCGCCTCGCGCTGACCTTGCCCATTCTGCTGATCGCGATCTGGCTGTTCATTCGCTACCGCAAGGTTCGTTACTGGCCTTTCGTGTATGGTTTCGGTCTGTTTGCGTTGAGCGCGTTTTTTATCGAACTGGTCCCGTATCTGCCGAATTTCGGCGGCTATGTGAGGGTGCTGGTCGGCATCGCGCTCACGGTGTTTGCCGGCCTCTATATGCTGAAAGCGTTTCAGCGCTATGCCGAGCGCAAGCAACTGGAATTGCAGCAGGACCAGGGAGAGCGCGCACGCACGATCGGCTACGAGAAGGCCGTTCGTTCACTCGAAAAGAAACGCTGCCCGTCGTGCGACAAACAATGGAACCTCGGTGGCGACGACTCCACGTTCTGCGTGCATTGCGGATTGAGGCTGTTCAATCTGTGTGGATGCGGTGGGCGCAATTTCTTCTTTTTCCCGCATTGCCATCAATGCGGTGCGGCGCAGGGGAGTGCGTCGTTGGTTCCGGGGGTCGATGCGGCGCCGCCGGGCTCCTCGGATTAGACAACCGGAGGGTTCGCAACCGGTGAAAAGATAGCCAGGTCCGCAGGGCTGAAAAAACTGACGATGGACCTGGGAGGCAACGCGCCCGTCATTGTTCTGGCTGACTCCGACCTCGATGACGAAGTTAAATCGTGTGTATCCGGAGGACGGTCCGGTGCGAACTCCCAGAGCATGACAGAGGAATGTGACCGGAGGCGCTCCGCGCAACTTACCTATTCATTGGTTCGCGAAGGTTACCCATTCGATCGAAAGGTTATAGCCATATTGTTCGACGACGAATTTGCCGAGGCGTCCTGCTTTGGTCCGATAAGCAACGACCGTCCCTTGCGGGATCCGATTAGACGGCATATCGCTACCGTCGATCTGATCAGGCGAGTACGAGAAGCGCTTCAGATCCGCGTATCGCACAGACTTGAAATCTCTTATACCGACAACGTCGAATTGAGCGCCGCTTTTTGGCACTAGAAGGCGCCTCACAGGGGTAACCTGCTCCCAAAAGAAGTCTGCATGAGCTTGATCGGTTGTCTGGGTACCCGCATCCAGGTCATATGACCAAGTACCTCGAACGACCAGCGTGCCGCTAGAGTACACGTTCGGCTGTTGGGGCGGACCAGGCTGGGGTTGGCTGGAAGGTAATACGGCATTGCCGCTGGCGGACGACGCCGGAAGATTGGGTGTGCTTTGTAACGTCTTCAGCGTTACAAACATGCCCCCTAGAGCGGTAATGACGGCGGCTATCGCAGTCAAAACACCTGGCACGGTCTGCCAGAATCCTGGCGAATTTTCGCGATCGGCCATTTTGTGCCCTTTGGATGCCAGCGAGTGTGCTCTATGACAACCATAGCAGACCGTAGCGGACGGTACAAAGAAGTTATGGTGGAAGGTCACCACGTGAATCGGTCTTGGCCGAGTTTGCAGAGGCTGTCCAAACGGGCCTGAGTGCAGTGGGTGGAGTTTCGGTTGTAAAATGATAAGGGTACCTAATCATATTGCGTTCGCATCAGAGCAGCCGGGTTCAGCGGCTTGTAAGCCATATCGACGGTCAAAAGCAGACGCCCGCTTTGACCGGGATCGAGCGACAGGTTCCTGCAACGTGCCACGGTTGACTAGCGTAGTCGCCGAAGATTGGGCAAACCTGCCATCGAAAAAACATCGCGTGGATCGACCTGAACCCGGGCACCTGGCTGGCCAAAAAGATACTTCAAGCCACTCACGGATCCTGTCACTGTCATCCGGCTCGTTCCGGTATATTCGTAGAGTACGCCGCGCGGAATCGGTGGAGAGCGGTTTGCTCCAACCGCTTTTCCATTCGTCGATGCTAGCGCTCGCCTTTGTCCGCAACATGCCATCTTCCTAATCCTCCCGATCCTCTTCGTATGCGGCCTGGACAGTGGGTGGCGGTTCCTCAGTCGATCCACGAGTACTCCGCTGCGCCAAAATCGCCCCGCCGGAAAACGCCAACCACATCAAAACTCGCTCGATCGCGGTTCGTCCGATAACCCACGCCAACGGTGCCGCGACCCATAGGCTCAAACAGTAGAAGCAATCGAGCATTCTCCCCAGCCAACTATCGCCTGCTGCTCGCCGTAGATGGGCGACCACGTCCCAAGGGCCGTCCTCGGCCTGGAAGAGATGCGTGATGCGCCAGACGCACAACACGCCAAGCAGGAGGCGATAAAGGTCCGTCAAGCTGGTGCACCTCCTACTTTCCGGGGGGCGGTGCCACCAGGCAGAAGCCGACGAACTTGCTGTTATCCTGCCAGTCTCCGTCGCAGTCCACGATCGTTCGGTCGTTCGTGAATAGCTGGATCGTGTAACCACAGGCCGGTAGTCCGGCCGTGTTGTAGGTCCATACACCAGATTTCTTCCCAGCCAACGGTAGGGCTGCATCCGGATACGAAAGCCCGTTGCCGGCGGTTCCATCGATGGTGAAGCCCGAGCCCGGTGATGGCGTTGGCTCTGCGTTAAGGGAGAAACCGCCGAGGTGTTCGTCGGTAACGCTATACGTGCCGCAAATCACGTCGCCTATCGTAAAAGTCTGACAGTCTGCGGCCGGTATGCACGGCTCGACTCCACCGGGCATGTATCCGGTGATTTCGAGCGTAGGAACCGGCGCCAACTGATCGAGATCGATCACGACGCCTTGGCGCGTCTTTCCGTCCAAACTGCAGAGGACTGTCCCGGCCGTGTACTGTGTCGTCAGCGTCGCATCCCACGCTGTCACCGCAATCAACCACGTTCCGGTCTTTCCCGTTGTATTCCATACGCCGAGGAGGCCCGGTGAAGAAACGATCCTCCAACCGGCGGGGCTAGGGTTAGTTTGCTGGTAAGTGAAATAGCCGCTCAGCGCGTTCTGCGTCAAACCGAAGCTGGTAGTCACGCCGCCTCCAATTTCCTGCATAACCGAGATTGAAAACGGATCCGTCACGATTTGCGGGCTGCCTAGCAGGCTGTTTGTCGCGGTATCGATCTCCTGAACCGTGATCTGGTACTTGGGGAGAGCGGGTAGCGGCCAACTGAATAGCGGCGCACCGGGAATGGAACCGGAAATGGAGACCGAGGCGCCAAAGGGATCGTCGCCGGCGCCCGGATACGCCCAACCTGACGTCTGATCGATACTGCAAATCGGTACTCCGCAAATCGAAGTCAGGTAAGGCGTGAAGTCGCCGATCTGTGTACTTACACCAGGATTGACCAGGATCAGTGTTTCCAGGCGATTTCCCCATACGGGAACATAGTCCGGATCGTAGGACGGTGGGGGGATGTCCCACGAAAGAATCGCCCGAACCGTTGCGGTCAGCGGCCCATCTCCACATGGCTTTCGATGCGAATTCAGGTCAACGGGCTGATACACCGCATAGCTCAGACCTTCTCTAGGAATGGTCGAGACGTCATAGACGTTTACCGACGGCGTTCCTGCCCATTGCCAGCCACTGCCCCAGTCTATCCAGAACGCGACATACTCCTTGCTTCCCGCCGAGCACGGAGTCCCCAGGTAACCCGATGGAAGCTTGATCACAAGAGTTCCTACCAGCGCATCCGGTGACCCAGTGCCTTCGTCTAGTCCGATGCACCCGAGTTGCTCATAGTCGGTGTTACCGCTAGTACTCTGCAAAGCCCCAATTACTGCGCTAACGTCGATTCCGAGCCCGCTAAAGTACGCACTCATCGTCGCGAGTTTCGTCGGATTCTGGACGGCCTTCTGGATTAAATTTTGCAGGAAGCGATGGGCAGGAACGTTGGATTTCGCATATAGCTGTCTCAGCTCCGCAGCGGTTAGCGCCGCAGGCACCCGCAACTTTACCGTGGCCGTCTCAGAGACCAGGCTGTCAATGGACGGTGGCAGACTGACCTCCGCCGCCTTCAACAAGTCTGGGAAATCGACAATCAGCCGGAAGGCGTCAACCTGAACTCGGGCATCCACCACGTTCCCCCATACCGGGATTGTGTTCGGCCCGGCCGGCGGCGTACTCCATGAAAGAATTGCCCTCACCAGCGGCAGGTTATTGACAAAACAAAACCTCCTGTCAGGCTGGGTCACCACACTTACTGCATATTCCAGTGGGTGTGGACCCGGAACATCGTAGACCGGGAAGCTTGTCGTTCCTTGCGGTAGCCATGTCGAGCCGTCGTCATAGGAGAGGAAAAAGCTAACGTATTCCAGCGAACCATTCGTGCAGATGCCGCCTTCATACCCAGCGGTTTGCTTGATCCAGATCACACCTTCCAGACGATTGAGCTGGGGGTTGAGGCCAACGCACTTCAATTCTTCATAAGAACTGTTGGCGACAATTGTCTTCACCGGTTTCAGCGGGCTGTTCTCAATGTTTCCAAAATAGTTTGGGTTTGCGAGCAGTAGCGGAAGAAACCGCTTACGTTCGAACTCAACCGATTCCACAGATTTCCTGGTCGTTGGCATGAGATGTTCCTCGCGTGAGCGTATTTGGCGTATTTGGGAAAGCCGCTGGCGGACCGCTCTACAGTCCATTCCGAAATCGCTTATCGGGCATGAGCACTAATCACTGCTCGCCGCCGAGCCTGCCACCAGGGTCGTGCAAAATCACAGAGCTGTCAGTCAACAGAAACACTAAAGGGGGCCGGACAGTAACTTCCTGTTCTTGTGTGGGCGTGATCCACGGGTTCATCCGCGAGCGTAAGGTTCGCGCGGATGGGTGCTCAAGATTCTCTCGCCAGGTGAAAATCAATTCGGCATTGGTCAAGCGCGCGTTTTCCGTTCGAGCGTGCGCTTCGAATTAGTTAATTTTTAAAAGTTATGAAAATAACGGTAGTCCTTCCTCGTCAGATGTCAAGTTGGATGTGCGTGAATTGAAAATTTCTGGTTCATATATTAGATATATGAACCAATTTGAAGTCGTCAGTGGATGGATTTTCGGAAGTCCCTTGATGCATCAGCGTGGAAACTTAATGAAACACTTCGAGAACGAAAGAGGTATGTGATTTTATATTCAAATATTCCTGTACTTGTTAGCGAACATTTTCAGGGCTTTCAGTGTAATTGCGCCATTACCTGGTTAATTTCGGATTGAAAAATGTGGTCCTCCCGGTTTTCCACTATAGTCCTCGGCGTGGCCGGAGCCGCACGGCCGGACAGAGTTGTCGTCGGCGGCATCGACCGGAGCATCTGACAGCGGTAAATTGACTCATAAGCATTCCTTATGAATGTCTGTTCTCAAGAATCGCGACGTCGCACAGGTGATCCCCCGTTGCAGGCAGTAACGGCGCCTATTGCGCAGGTGAAGGGTACGACATGGTGACGGGCCTGGGGGTTCCATACGTCGCTGAACTTGTCGCGACACTGACTCACTAGCGCGTTTGTATCCTCTTGGCCAGCGCCAGGTCGGCGACCGCCAGTGGAGGCGGCCGAAAGAACGTGAAAAGACTCAACGGAGTCTTAAGGAGTTCTTATGGGCTTTCTAAGCGGCAATAACAACGTTGTCCTCGTGAGCCAGTGCAACAACCTGCAAGGGCTGACAGTCACGTTTCAAGTTACCGAGGATCTGGTCACGCTCGGCAATAAAGGGTTTGGATTGCAACTGAACTGCTTTCCTCAGGCGGGACAGGTCTTTCAGAATCAGACCCTGAACTGGTTCCAATACGCCATGATTATCGGCAATCCCAACGACCAGAAGGTGAGCTGGGCGGTCGAATACTGGAACACGATCGGACCGAAGACCTGGCCATCCGGCTACACGCCGAATCCCCCAAATACGGTTCCCCAACGGCCGGTGATCCCGAACGACTCAGGCGCCTCTCCGTTCGCATCGGCCCCCTCGAATCAGATTCTCGCGGGTTCGATCCTGCAAATTCAGCTCATTACCGATGCCAATGGGAACGTCACTCAGGCGATCTTCAACTACACGCCCCCCGGCGGCGACCTGGCAACCGCCAACTACACGTTCCAAAACAACGCGATCTTCCCCATCTACGGCGCCCAGGCCGTAGTGGTCGGCCCGATCAACGGTGCGCCGACGAGTTTTACGTCTGGGGCGGGAACGCTAAGCTATCTGGTATCGTCGGGCTCGCTTGGAGTCGAAACCAACAGTTGCGGTGGCTACCCGGAACCAGGCACAGCCGAGGATTCCAACGCCATTTATGGCGACGTGACGCCCGCGACCGGCTCTGCCTTGACCCAACAAACCGTATCTGTGGTCCCTATGGGCATGTCTTTTGACTTTGAACAGTCCTCGTTCGGACAAGACGAAGTCGAGAGCACATCAACGTGGAACCCGGCCTACTATCTGGAGGTGATTGGCTTCCCGAACAATGCCCTTGGTCTCAATGCACCTTCGGATCTGAACAGCAGCAGTCTTTCGCCTCAACCTGCCGTCTCGGTTTCGATCGATGCGTCGCTCAATCAGAGCCTCAGTTCGTCTCAGATAACGACGATCCGGAACAACCTGCCGGTCGTGAATACGTTCGCACCGCCAGTGCTGGCTATCGACAGCGCGCTACTCACGAATTATCAGACCCTGCTGTATCCGTACAATATCTCGTTTCCCAACCTGAACGCGTTTAACGCTCTGAACGTGCACGAGGTCGCGGTCGTCACATTGTCCGCGGAGCTGAACGTGCAAGTCCCCACCGGTGGCAACACGAATGTCCCTCCCGTCACGACCACCAAGGTGACCGTTCAGTGCAAGGCGAACATCGAGCTGGCAAAGGGTGAAGACCCTCGAATGGAGGATCTGAACCCGATCAGCCCGCTCTCCTACCCTTCGTGGTTGAGCTACGATTTGCGGATATTCTCCGTCACGGCAGGACAGCCGCACGACATGTTCAGCGTGCCGAGCCCCACTGATGCCGGCCAGGCGGTGTCTTACATCAACCAGGTCTTGAGCAACCTGAACAAGCCAACCCAGATCACTAACGGCGACACGTTCGACAACGCCCTCACGCAGAGCGAAGACGCTTCGGCCATTCCGTTCTTGCCGCCGCAGGCAGGCGATCCCGCCCAGTTTGCCTTCGCGGTCGCCCGGGTAAGGATCAAATCCAGCATCACCACGACCGTCGGTCCGGTGCGGGTCTTCTTCCGACTTTTCAGCGCGGCCAGCACGGTGACGAATTTCGCCGAGGTCGGTACGGGTGAGGGTACCTATCGCTGGGGAACCAATGGCACTGCGGGTCATAAGATTCCGCTCTTGGGAGTCGAGACGATTGCCGGTTCGCGCGAGTACGTGACCGTTCCCTGCTTCGCCACAGCCAGGGTCAACCTCAACGGGGCTGCTGACATGAATACCCAGACCGATCCCCCTAACGCCGTGCTCATCGAGACTTCGGCGGGTGCGGAGGTGGACACTTATTTCGGTTGCTGGTTGGACGTCAACCAGACGACGAAATTCTTGATTCCCACGCCGCCCAGCAGCCAATCCGGGTGGGATGGACCGTGGACCGGGACCGAGTCTCTCAATGGAGCCATTGCCGTCGCCCCGCATCAGTGCCTGGTCGCGGAGATCCGGTTCGACGACACGCCGATTCCGACCGGCGCGGACACGTCCACTACCGATAAGCTCGCCCAGCGGAACATCGCCTGGCTAGGAGTGCAGCCATGATTTCTCATCCTTTCGAGATCAAGCCTTCGGCGACCAACCAGGGGCCAGACGTACTCATGATCACATGGCGGGGCACGCCGGCGCAGAGCGTCGCTGAAATCTATCTTCCTGCCGTCTCTTCGAAAGCCATCATCTCGCTGGCCGACAAGATTTATGGACGGCACCGGCTTACTGCGACGGACGCGAATACCATTCAGTTCCCGGCGAGCGATCTGGCGCTTATCCCGATTCCGGCCGGCACTGGGCGCTATGCTGGCCTTCTTTCCGTCGAAGTGCATCCTTCGATGCCGGAGGGCAGGAGCTTCATGGTATCGGTCCGTCAGCTCAACCAGGTAAGCGCCACGGCTCGAACACCGCCGCCTCCGCCTCCTGCGCCACAGGTGTCCGTCGCCAAAGCGGAATCGGCGAGATCGAGCAAGGAAACTTTCTCCTGGCGCCAGCTGCAGGGCGCCTTTCAATACACGGTCACCGCGAAGCCGGATAAGGTTTTGTTGTCTGAGCAAGAGCGGCTGGTGGCGTGGTTGAAGTGGCGCTTCGGCGTCATTCCGGCAACGAATCGCTGGAAGCCCGTACTGCAACGCTACCTGAAGTACACCGAAAGCCTGGTTTGGAACCTGGGCACAGACCCGAATACGATTCCGCCTTCCGAGCTCGGCAAAGTCACCCGCGAAGGCTCCGGTTCCGGGTTGCCGATAGTGAATCACGGAGAGCACGAATGCACAGGAAAGGTGGCAGCCGTTCACTACGACCGTTTCGGAGACTTCTGCGGCTTTGTGATTCTTACCGAAGCCGGGCATGAGCGCTTGTTCCGGGCCACAGAACATGCGGTCGAGCACCTGGTGCGAGAAGCCTGGGTGGAACGCACCGCTGTGAGCGTGTTCTCCGACGAGCGCAACCCCGAGCGGCCGGATCGTCTGGTCCTTCTTCGGTATCACTAGGGCGGACCTTTGCGCCGTCGTTATCGCATCGCTCGGCGATGAATTGATCGAGCAACTGAACCTGGAGTCGCCAGACACAAATAGTGCTAGCGTGATGGCCGCTGCCCGTATCAGGCTTTTTGAATTCCCGGAGCGTGACTGAGGAATGGGATCGGTTCCTGGGTTTACCCCTGGAGCGAACGTTGATCGCGAAGTTTTCGCGACCGGACGCAGTAAGAAAAGGTCCGGGCTCGTACGGTACGCGCGATACTGTAGAACAGCGACTTCGATCCTAAGTCGTTGTTTGTTAGGGAAGATACGCGTCATCGCCGTGCACGGATGCGCACCGCGAGTTCACATCTAAGTGAATCTCGACGCTTCCCGCAAAAATTTCCTCCCCCCTTCCTTCTTGAATTTGTCACCACCCGTCCATATAATTAGCACTCGCTGCACGAGAGTGCTAACAACATCGCCGGTTGGCTCAGCCAGCCGGGTTTTCTCAGCGTTCTTCAGTCTCAATCAAGAGAGGAGTATGTATGAACCTTCGTCCTTTGCATGATCGCGTGATCGTCAAACGTCTGGATCAAGAAACCAAGACTGCGTCGGGCATCGTGATCCCCGAAGCCGCAGCAGAAAAGCCGGATCAAGGCGAAATTCTGGCAGTTGGCCCGGGCAAGCGTGACGACAAGGGCGCACAAATCGCGCTCGACGTGAAGGTCGGCGACCGCGTCCTGTTCGGCAAGTACGCAGGCCAGACCGTCAAGGTCGACGGCAGCGAACTGCTCGTGATGCGCGAAGAAGACATCATGGCCGTGGTGCAGAAGTAAGCGCAAAGCGCTACTTACCCGGTTATATCCCAAGAATTCAAGGAGTTAGAAGATGGCAGCTAAAGACGTCGTATTCGGTGATTCCGCTCGTGCCAAGATGGTCGAAGGCGTGAACATCCTCGCGAACGCTGTGAAGGTCACGCTGGGCCCGAAGGGTCGCAACGTTGTCCTGGAACGCAGCTTCGGCGGCCCGACGGTCACCAAGGACGGTGTGTCGGTCGCGAAAGAGATCGAACTGAAAGACAAGCTCCAGAACATGGGCGCACAAATGGTCAAGGAAGTCGCTTCCAAGACCAGCGACAACGCAGGTGACGGCACCACGACCGCTACGGTTCTGGCTCAGTCCATCGTTCGCGAAGGCATGAAGTACGTCGCATCGGGCATGAACCCGATGGACCTGAAGCGCGGTATCGACAAGGCTGTGTTCGCAGCAATCGAAGAACTGCGCAAGATCAGCAAGCCGTGCACGACCAACAAGGAAATCGCTCAAGTCGGTTCGATCTCGGCAAACAGCGACTCGTCGATCGGCGACCGTATCGCTGAAGCGATGGACAAGGTTGGCAAGGAAGGCGTCATCACGGTTGAAGACGGCAAGTCGCTGCAAGACGAGCTGGACGTCGTCGAAGGCATGCAGTTCGACCGCGGCTACCTGTCGCCGTACTTCATCAACAACCCGGACAAGCAAGTTGCTGTGCTCGACAACCCGTTCGTGCTCCTGCACGACAAGAAGGTGTCGAACATTCGTGACCTCCTCCCGGTTCTGGAGCAAGTCGCCAAGGCTGGCCGTCCGCTGCTGATCATCGCAGAAGACGTCGAAGGCGAAGCACTGGCAACGCTGGTGGTGAACAACATCCGCGGCATCCTGAAGACGGTGGCTGTCAAGGCTCCGGGCTTCGGCGATCGTCGTAAGGCCATGCTGGAAGACATCGCGATCCTGACCGGCGGTCAAGTTATCGCTGAAGAAACCGGCCTGACGCTCGAAAAGGCAACGCTGGCCGAACTGGGCCAAGCGAAGCGTATCGAAGTGGGCAAGGAAAACACGACGATCATCGACGGCGCTGGCGAAGGCGCGAACATCGAAGCACGTGTGAAGCAAGTTCGCACGCAAATCGAAGAAGCAACGTCGGACTACGACCGTGAAAAGCTGCAAGAGCGCGTGGCCAAGCTGGCCGGCGGTGTGGCAGTGATCAAGGTCGGCGCTGCGACCGAAGTCGAAATGAAGGAAAAGAAGGCACGTGTCGAAGACGCACTGCACGCAACGCGCGCAGCTGTGGAAGAAGGCATCGTGGCTGGCGGCGGTGTTGCACTGATCCGCGCTCGCACGGCAATCGCCGGTCTGAAGGGCGCTAACGCCGATCAAGATGCAGGTATCAAGATCGTTCTGCGCGCCATGGAAGAACCGCTGCGCCAGATCGTCACGAACGGCGGCGAAGAAGCCAGCGTGGTGGTGGCAGCAGTTGCAGCCGGTACGGGCAACTACGGCTACAACGCAGCAACGGGCGAGTACGTCGACCTGGTTGACGCAGGTGTCGTGGACCCGACGAAGGTCACGCGTACGGCACTGCAAAACGCAGCATCGGTGGCAGGTCTCCTGCTGACGACCGACGCAGCGGTTTGCGAACTGCCGAAGGAAGATGCTCCGATGGGCGGCGGCGGAATGCCGGGCGGCATGGGCGGCATGGGCATGGACATGTAATTTCGCTTCGGGCCTTTCTCGCGAGAGGAGGCCTGTTCGAAACGCATGGGGAAGCGCGCCGCAAGGCGTGCTTCCCGAAAGAAAAAACCCGCATCGCTGCGGGTTTTTTCTTTTCCGGCGCCGGCTTGGCTCGGCGCACGGGTTGCTTCAACATGAGTTGCTTCAATCGAGAGCGGGCAGCCGACTCAAGGCACGCCCGCGTCGCGATTCGCACTCAGGGCTTCATGAGATACGTCTCGTGCAGGTAATCGAAGATCCCCGACACGCTCGCCTCTTTGCTCTGACGCGCGGTGTCCACGCACAGATCCGGGTTCGCGGGCGGCTCGTAGGGCGCCGACACACCGGTAAACGAGGCGATCGCACCGGCTCGTGCCTTGGCGTAGAGACCCTTGGGATCGCGCCGTGCGCAGTCATCCACGGACGCGGACAGGTAGGTTTCCACAAACCGCTCGCCGCCGATAATCTCGCGAGCCATGGCGCGGTCTTCATCCATGGGCGAAATCAGCGCGGTAATCACGATCAGCCCGGCGTCGTTCATCAATTGCGCGACGTGTGCCACGCGGCGGATATTCTCACGCCGGTCTTCCTTGGTAAAACCGAGGTCGCTGCCGAGACCATGCCGGACGTTGTCGCCGTCCAGCACGTAGCACGGATGGCCTAACTCGATCAGCCGGCGTTCCAGTTCATAGGCAATCGTGGATTTACCCGCCCCGGATAAGCCGGTGAGCCAGACCGTGACGGCCTTCTGCCTGAACATGTGTGCCCGGTCTTGATCGCTGACGGTACCGCTGACGCGTTGCAGGAACGCTCGCACCGGTTTCGCGGTGGCGATGGAGCGGCATTCTTCGGAGTTGGTTTGGGCGCCTGAGGAGGTGTCCGGAGAGTCCGGCGTGGCGTCGTAAAGGGTGCGGGCGTAGGCTGGCGAATTGTCCACTTTAGCGATTCCCGCAGAGGTCGATTCCGGTTGAGGGGCCGAGGCTACCTGTCTCAATCTCGATGCAGCGGGAACGGACCACGCGTGCTGGATCGCGTTCCGGCGGATGAAACGACAGGATTCGTAGGGGCATGATGTGCGACCCGCGAGATTACAGTCCGTAAATTCTACTGTGTGATAAGTATTCCATCTGTAACGTTTAATTACGTTAGTAATACGCCGGTGACGATTTTGTAGGGGCGCGGGCGCTTCAGGCGAGACGTGTGATCGTCCGTAACATGATGACCTTGCGAGCCGCGAACGAACCGTGCGCGTGCGAAGTGAGGCATGGCTATCCGGTCACGTTGTGAGGATAGAGGCGCGCGATGTCGGTTCGGAAACGTTTGCGTCCGCAAGATAGAAGCAATGCAATTCGGCGGAGATCAAATCGACGCCAAGGCCATGCGCTGGAAGCTTGAGGGGATGGGGTTAATCAGGTGCTCCGGCGAAACGCCCCGGAGGGAGGTGAGGGCATCACCTTAACCGGGCGGGTTGCGCGGAATCCAGCGGCGCGCGCAAGCAGATGAAAGGCGAGCGTGGGTATTGAGTAAGCTTCAAGGCGACGTTCGGCGAGCCGGCCTTTGCCGCTCCGACTCCTCGATCCGTGCCCACCCGCGCCCTCAGTGCCGCGCCTCTCCCGGCGGCGCATCCTTGGCGCTGCCGAGCGGCGTTTCTTCTTCGCTGCTGCGCGCCCAGAAAAACCGGTCCGGAAGATACGCGCCCATGCCGGGACGAAACGCAGCGCGCATGGCCTGATACAGATACTCCTGCGCTTCGCGCACGGCTTCGGCCGGGTCCTGGCCGTTCGCGAGCAAGGCCGCGATTGCGGCGCCCAGCGTATCGGTCAGTCCCATGATGCGGTGTGCGCCGCGGTCCCACATGTCCTGGCGCAACTGGCCGTCGTCGCTGAAGAGCGTATTGACGAGCCGATGCGTGCCGGTTTCCGTGGAGAGGATGTATTCGCAGCCTTGCGACAGCAGATGCGAGATCGCCGCGTCGAGACTCGGCGCCTCGGCGTCACCGTCCGGCTGCGCCAGCGCGAGCAGGGTAGCGTGATCGGCGACCAGCAAGGTGGTTTGCGGCGCGAGCAGGTCCGCGATCGCTTCGCGCAGTTCGTCGGCGGCGAGTACGTGTTCGTCGTCGAGGGTGAAGTCGGGGGCGAGGATCAGCGGGATGTCGTCGTAATCGGCCACGACTTCGGCGATGGCGCTTACCACTTCCGCTCGCGTCGCCGCGCCCACCTTGAAGGCGGCAATCGGCATGTCTTCGAGCAGCATGCGCGCCTGGGTCGCGACGACTTCCGGGTCCAGCCCGGTCACTTCGTCGCAACTCGCCGAGTCGCGCACGGTATAGCCCGTCAGCACGCTGACGCCGTGGCAGCCCATGCTGGCTAGCGTCATCAGGTCGGCTTGCAGGCCGGAGGCGCCCGTCGGGTCGGAGAGGCCGAAGGTGAGAACGATCGGAGGCGTGTCGCTGGGCATGAAGATGGTTGGCAGGAAATGAGCATGTAAGCGCGCACCGGGCACGCAGTCGGCTCAATTATGCGGCCTAAAGTGCAACGGGGGCGTTTTTTCGCACGCTGAGAGGGGCTTCTCGCACCGAACCGAGGCATCGCGTCACGCCTTATCCAGATGGGCGGTCAGCGCGCCCGCAACGCGGTACGATGGCGACTTTCGATTGCTAGGCATTAGGGCGGCAACACGGTACCATCATGGCTCTCGTTTCAACGCCCCTTTTGACGCGACACAAGAATGGAATATAGAAGCTGGATGTGCCTGATCTGCGGCTGGATCTATGACGAAGAAGCCGGTTTGCCAGAGGAAGGAATCGCGGCGGGCACGCGTTGGGAAGATGTTCCCATTAACTGGACCTGCCCTGAATGCGGTGCGCGCAAGGAAGACTTCGAGATGGTCCAGATCTGACCATCCGGCGTTCGTGCGTCCGGTGGACGGCATGAGCGCGTCTGGCGGCCGCGCAGCGCGGCATCGTGGAACCTGTATTTTCACGTTCTGTCGCAACGGTAGTTCGTCATCGTCCTGTCGCGGGCTCGCGTGCTCATTGGCGCGCACGGCCGTGCGCCGGTCTGTCAGTGTTCATGCCGCTTGCCCATGATTCCTGGATCCGTACCCCCCGGTTCTTTCGAGGCACTGCCGAACCCGCGCGGCGGATCGGTGCGTGCTGCGGAACTCGCGCTCGCCGAAGCGCAGCTTGCGTTCGAGCAGCGCGGCGAGATGGCGGCTGCGCTGTTGCGCGCGGTTCAGGCCTTGCGCCAGGCGGGCTGGCTCGGGGCGCAGCGTCTCGCGGATGCGCTGGTGCTGGTGTCGCCGCTGACGGCGGCCGAACCGTCGGAAGAACCTGACGCACGTCAGTTGTTCGCCGCGGCGCTGCACGATTTCCGCGCGGCGATTGGCCGCCACAACCTGCGCGAGCTCGCTTGCTCGCCCACGCTCTTCACGCACTATCAGGCGCTCAGCGCGCTGATTGCGCGGCGCACGCCCGGTTTCACGGTTACGTATGAAGATCTCGCGCTTGCCGCGAGGCCTTTGCCGCCGGTGTCGTTCAGCCAGCAGCCCGCGCAACGGCTGGCGCACTTGCGGGCGCGTTATGAGCGTGCGCTGCTGCCGGTCTTGAGGGCGCATTCGAGCGACGGCGCGGCCAGCGCCGCTGCAGCCGCCCTGACGCGCGCCGCGCTCGATGAACTCGACGCCTGTCTGGCCGAACTCGCCACCCCCGATCCCTATGACTTCTGGCGTCTCGCCTCGGCCTGTGCCCGCTCGTTGCGCGTGAGCGGTCACCTGGTGGGAGACGCAGACGCCCGGCGCTTTCATGCCCGCTGCAATCTGGCGCTCGCCGATCACGCGCGGGGCTTGCCGCTCGCGCCGCGCTCGATGGTGCGTGCCACGCTGTCGCTGCTATGGCGCGATTACGCATTGTTCGGCGCTGCGGCAGAGGACGCCGAGCACGTCGAGCTGCTGCGCGACTATGGCTTGACGGTGGACTGGCACGTGGCCGCCACCCAGGAATCGGAAGCCTTGTGGGAAGCGGGCGCGGCCGAAGCGCAAGGCATCGGCGCCAGCGCGGGCTTGCGCGAAGCGCGCACGCGCGAACTGGGCGTGCTGACCGTCAACGCCCATGCCTATGAAGATTTCCTGCAGACCGCAGATGGGGCGATCGCCGCACTCGCCGAGCATGCACGGGCCGCGGGTCATCCCGAGAAAGCCGATCCGAGCGAAGCGTTGCAGGCAGGCGACGCCGCCTACCGGCTCGGCGCCGCCTCCGGCGCGCTGGGTCTGGGTCACGTCGCGCTGCTGGCGGATGCGCTCGGGCTCGCCTGGCGGCGCCGCGCGCACGCCGGCGTGTCGACCCCGGCGGTGCGCTCGCACGTGGTCGTTGAAGCGCCCGACGCGCGGGCGCTCGAGCAGGGCGCCGAAGGCCTGCGCGCCATGCTGCACACCATCGCGGCGGGTGTCGCGCCGCCCGGCGGCAGCCCTGTGCTGGCCGCGCTGACCCGAGCCATCGAGCAGGGCGGCGGCGCGTGAAAGGCTAAGCGCCAGGCACGCGCGGATGCGCACCCGAATACGCGTCGTTGGCAAGGTGTAAGCGCGTGATAGAGTGGCAACATGATCCGCCGTTCATGGATCGCGGCAAACCTGATCTGCCCACGCTCAAAGCCCGCCATTCCGCATCGTCTTTGCTAAAATCCGAACTATGTCCAAGAGTACCGATCGCATCAATCTGACCAACCAGTTCCTGATCGCTATGCCCAGCATGGCGGACCCCACGTTTTCAGGAACGGTGGTCTACCTTTGCGATCACAGTGAGCGCGGTGCGCTCGGTCTGGTGATCAACCGGCCGACCGACATCGATCTGGAAGCGCTCTTCAGTCGCATCGATCTGAAGCTGGAGATCGAACCCCTGCTGCATGTCCCCGTGTACTTCGGCGGCCCGGTGCAAACCGAGCGCGGCTTCGTGCTGCACTATCCGAAGGACGGCAGCCCGTATACGTCGTCCATGTCCGTGCCTGGCGGTCTGGAAATGACCACCTCCAAGGACGTGCTCGAGGCCGTGGCAAGCGGCACCGGTCCGGAACGTTTCCTGCTCACGCTCGGCCACGCCGGCTGGGGCGCGGGTCAGCTCGAAGAAGAGATCTCAAAGAACGGCTGGCTCACGGTCGAAGCCGATCCGAAGATCGTATTTGATGTGCCGGCTGAAGAACGTCTCGAAGCCGCCCTGGCGCTGCTCGGTATTTCCCTCTCCATGCTCTCCGGCGAAGCAGGCCACGCATGAGCAGTGCGGCCGGACGGGCAGCCACGCTGCTTGGGTTCGACTATGGTGAAAAACGCATTGGCGTGGCGGTCGGCAACTCGCTGACCAAAAGCGCACGGCCGCTCGTGGTGGTGCAAAACCGCAATCGCGAGTACCGCTTCGAGGCGCTCGGCAAGCTGATCGCCGAATGGAAGCCGGATGCGCTGGTGGTCGGTTTGCCCATGCATCCCGATGGCGCGCCCCACGAAATGACCCAACTCGCGAAACGCTTCGGCAACCAGCTCAACGGCCGCTTCAATCTGCCGGTGACGTGGGTCGACGAACGCTATTCGTCGGTCGAAGCGAAGGCCGAGATTCGCTCCGGCAAAGGGCGCGCGGACATGCTCGACGCCGAGGCCGCCTGCATCATCCTCCAGCAATATCTAGACGGACTTTCTGACGACCATGAGTTCCATTGACGCCGAAGCGCTGTATCGCTCCGTCCTTGAACAGATTCGTGCCGCCTATGGCGACGCGCTCGGCGGCGCGGATGGCGCCGTGCTGGCCGGCATCTACAGCGGTGGGGCGTGGCTCGCGGAGCGTCTGGCGCGCGATCTGAACGCCGCCTTCGGAGTCGTCAACGTTGCGCTGCATCGCGACGACTACGCGAAGAAAGGTCTGCACGCGCAAGCGAGCCCGACCGCGCTGCCGTTCGAAGTGGACAAGCGACGCATCGTGCTGGTGGACGACGTGCTGTACACCGGCCGCACCGTGCGCGCGGCCTTGAACGAGCTCTACGACTATGGACGGCCGGCCTCGGTGGAACTGGCGGTGCTGGCCGATCGCGGCGGCCGTGAGTTGCCGGTGGCGGCGCGCTTTGTCGGCGGCGTGGTTGATGTGCCGGCTGAAGCTACGCTCGTACTCGCGCGCGACACCACTGGCGCCACCGAGCGTTTCACGTTCCACACCGAAGCACGCGCCGATTGAGCGCGAGGTGTGCCGCAAACCGCACGCCACACGCCACACGCTCCAAGCAACACGCTGCACCCCACACGCACTTGCAGCACGACTCGTACACGTTTGAATCAGGTCTCTCATGAACACCGCCACCCAGGTTTCCCAGGACACTACCGGCCAGACGCCGTCGCCGGACCGCTTTCGGCACGGCTTCCTGAAGGGCAACCCGCAGCTCACCAAAAACGGTGAGCTCAAGCATCTGCTGACGATCGAAGGCCTGCCGCGCGCGATCGTCAATCACATCCTCGATACCGCCGAGCAGTTTGTCAGCGTGACGGACCGCGAGGTCAAGAAGGTGCCGCTGCTGCGCGGCAAGTCGGTGTTCAACCTGTTCTTCGAGAACTCGACGCGCACCCGCACCACCTTCGAGATTGCGGCGACGCGCCTCTCGGCGGACGTGCTCAATCTGAACATCAATGCCTCGTCCACCAGCAAGGGCGAGTCGCTGCTGGACACGATCAACAACCTGTCCGCGATGCATGCCGACATGTTCGTGGTGCGTCACGCGTCGAGCGGCGCGCCGTACCTGATCGCCGAGCACTGCGCGCCGCACGTGCACGTGATCAACGCCGGCGATGGCCGTCATGCGCACCCGACGCAGGGCCTGCTCGACATGTACACGATTCGCCACTACAAGAAGGACTTCACGAATCTGCGCGTGGCGATTGTCGGCGACATCCTGCATTCGCGGGTGGCGCGTTCGGACATCCATGCACTGACCACGCTCGGCGTGCCGGAAGTGCGCGCCATCGGTCCGCGCACCTTGCTGCCGGGCGGCCTGGAACAGATGGGCGTGCGGGTGTTCCACAATCTCGACGAAGGCCTGAAGGACGTCGACGTCATCATCATGCTGCGTCTGCAGAACGAACGGATGAGCGGTGCGCTGCTGCCGTCGGCGCAGGAGTACTTCAAGAGCTGGGGGCTGACGCCCGAGCGTCTCGCGCTGGCGAAGCCCGATGCAATCGTGATGCACCCGGGCCCGATGAACCGCGGCGTCGAGATCGACTCGCAGGTGGCCGACGGTCCGCAATCGGTGATCCTGAATCAGGTCACGTTCGGCATTGCCGTGCGCATGGCGGTGATGGGGATCGTCGCGGGCAATCACGATTAGGCAACGACTGAGCGTCTCAGGCAACACAGAAAAAGGCAGCGCATGAAGATTCATATTCAAGGCGGCACGCTGATCGATCCGTCAGCCGGCACCGAACAGCAGCAGGACGTATTTATCGCAGCGGGCAAGATCGTTGCGCTCGGCAGCGCCCCCGCGGATTTCCAGGCCGAGAAGACGATCGACGCCACCGGCCTCGCGATCGCGCCAGGCCTCGTCGATCTCGCCGCGCGACTGCGAGAGCCGGGCTATGAACACAAGGCCACGCTCGAATCGGAAATGGCCGCCGCACTCGCGGGCGGCGTGACGAGCCTCGTCTGCCTGCCCGACACGGATCCGGTATTGGACGAGCCGGGTCTCGTCGAAATGCTCAAGTTCCGCGCGCGCAATCTGAACCAGGCGCATGTGTATCCGCTCGGCGCGCTGACGGTGGGCCTCAAAGGCCAGGTGATCACCGAGATGGTCGAGCTGACCGAAGCCGGTTGCATCGGCTTCTCGCAGGCCGATGTGCCGGTGGTGGATACGCAGGTGCTGCTGCGCGCGCTGCAGTACGCGAACACCTACGGCTACACCGTGTGGCTGCGTCCCGTGGATGCCTATCTCGGCAAGGGCGGCGTAGCGGCCAGCGGCGCGCTGGCGTCGCGGCTGGGGCTCTCGGGCGTGCCGGTTTCGGCCGAGACCATCGCACTGCATACGATTTTCGAACTGGTCCGCGTGACCGGCGCGCGCGTGCATCTGTCGCATCTGTCTTCGGCGGCGGGTGTCGAACTGATGCGCGCGGCGAAAGCGGAAGGCTTGCCGGTGAGCTGCGACGTGACGGTGAATCATATCCACCTGATCGATCTGGACATCGGCTACTTCGATGCGCAGTTCCGCCTCGACCCGCCGCTGCGCTCGCAGCGCGATCGCGATGCGATCCGCGCGGGACTCGCGGACGGCACGATCGACGCGATCTGCTCCGATCACACCCCCGTCGACGACGACGAAAAGCTGCTGCCGTTCGCCGAGGCCACACCGGGCGCGACCGGGCTGGAGCTGTTTCTGTCGCTGACGGTGAAGTGGGCGGAAGAAGCGGGCGTGCCGCTCGCGAAGGCGCTCAACCGCATTACAGCGGCGCCGGCTGGTGTGCTCAAGCTGGACGCGGGACGCATCGCAGTCGGTGCGGCCGCGGATCTGTGCGTCTTCGATCGCCACGCGTACTGGCGGGTCGAGCCGCGTGCGCTAAAGAGCCAGGGGCATAACACGCCGTTCCTCGGCTACGAATTGCCGGCGCGCGTCCGGGCGACGATCGTCTCCGGACACGTGGCGTTCGAACAGCGCTGATTTCCTGAAGACCCCGGCCTCGCGCCTAAAATTAACATCGACCCCTGGCGACCGAAACGGAACGCTCTGACCATGAAGCTCGCACTTCGCAAGGCCCGGTTGATCGTGCACCTGCTGCACGGCATGTGGACGGTGGCGACGCGGTTCCCGCGTGCCACTGCTGCGCAACGGGAAGCGCTCAATCGCGCGTGGTCGCTGAAGATGCTGCGGCTGTGCGGCATGCGCCTCGTGGTCCATAACGACAGCGCGCGGCTCGACGCCGGCGCCTTGGTGGTGGCCAATCACATCTCGTGGATCGACATCTACGTGATCAACGCGTGGCGGCCGACGCCGTTCGTCTCCAAGGCCGAGATCCGTCAATGGCCGGTGGTGGGCTGGCTCGCGCAGCAACTGGGCACGGTGTTCATCCAGCGTGAAAAGCGTAGCGATGCGAAGCGCATCATGCATGAACTGTCCGACCGGCTGAGCGCGGGCGAACTGATGTGCGTGTTCCCGGAAGGCACCACGTCCGATGGCCTGACGCTGCTGCCGTTCCACGCCAACATGTTTCAGGCGGCCGTCTCGGCGGGGAGTCCGGTGCAGCCGCTTTGCCTGATGTACGAAGACGCGCAGGGACGGCAATCGACGGCGCCGGCGTATATCGGCGAGCTTTCGCTCGGCGAGTCGCTTGACGCGCTGCTGCGCGGCGGACCGCTGACGGCGCATGTCTACGTGGGCGAGGCGCTGGCGCCGGGGGCCGACCGGCGCTCGCTGGCGGCGCAGGCGGAGCAGACGATCGGCGCGGCGTTACGCAGCCTGCAAGGCACGACCATGGGCGCGAGCGCCGCCGCAGCAGCATCGCTCGAAAGCGCGCTGGTTGCCAAGGCGAGCGCAGCGGAGGCAGGCAGGTCTCAAGCGTCTCAAGACATTCAAGACGCTCAAGCGGGAACGCTGATCGACGGCGTCGATCAGCAAGGGCGCTCAGCCTAGTCGGCGGAGGCGCGGCAGCCCTCGCACTCGACCTGGGTCAGCGCGCGATCGGCCGGGTTGGCCGCGAGCCGCACGGCGGACAGCTTCTCACCCCACACGCAACCTGAATCGAGGCCGATCAGGTTGTCGCGCATCAAGAGGCCCAGCGCGGCCCAGTGGCCGAACACCACCGTGACGTCGACCGTCTTGCGCGACGGCACGTCGAACCACGGCATGAAACCCGGCGGCGCGGAGTTCAGGCCACCGCTCGTGCTGAAATCCATCACGCCATCCGGATTGCAGAAACGCATGCGCGTGAGCGCGGTGCAAGTGAGCCGCAGACGGTCGATTCCCTTCAGGCCGGGCTTCCATCGATTCGGCTCGTTGCCGTACAGACCCGCCAGCGTTTCCTTCCAGTTCGGCGCCTGCAGCGCGCGCTGCAGTTCATCGGCGAGTTCCAGCGTGAGCGTCACATCCCATTGCGGCAACACGCCAGCATGCACCAGCAGCATGCCGTTCTCGAAATGTACCAGCGGACGATGGCGGACCCAATGCAGCAGGTCTTGCGCATCGGGCGCGGCGAGGATCTCGTCGATGGTGTCGCCTTTCTTCGACTTGCGAATGCCCGCGGATACCGACAGCAGATGCAGATCGTGATTGCCCAGCACCGGCTTGGCGCGTTCGCCCAATGCGATGATGTCGCGCAGGGTGGAAAGGGACTCGCCACCGCGATTGATGAGGTCGCCGGCGAACCACAGCGGCGTGTCGACGGAAGGCGCGGCCTTCGCGAGCAGTTGCTGATACTGGGTGCGGCAACCTTGCAGGTCACCGAAGGCAAGGGGGATGGAATTCGGCAGGCTGGAGACGGTCATCTGGGGCGGAATCAGGGATGCACGGGCGCAGGAGGCTGCGCGTTAGCGTGACATAATAGCCCGATTGGTGCAGCGCGATTGAGACGTTATTGCGACGTTGTCGCGCGGCGCCAGGTCACCGTAGCAAACAGGCTGCAAAGCAGGCTGCCCAGAGGTCACAGGCAGGTAGCCAACACGTCGCAAACAGGAGAATCTGGGTGAGCGGAGAAACGACGAAACCAGCAACGCATGCTGAACGCCTGACACGAACACTCGTTACCGGAGCCAGTGGCTTTACCGGCGCATGGCTGATCGGCGGTCTGCTCGCGAGCGGCCACGCGGTCACCGAGACCGTGGCCGGCGCCGGCGCGCCGGAGACGCCTTCACGGCGCCGGCTCGATATCACCTCGCTCGAGCAATGCCGGCAGGTGATCGACGAAGTGCGGCCCGACTACATCGTGCATCTGGCCGCCATCAGTTTTGTCGGCCACGACGATCCGCTCGATTTTTACCGCGTCAACGTGCTCGGCACGCTGAACCTGCTGCAGGCCTGCGCGGATGTGGGCCATACGCCGCGCAAGGTGCTGGTGGCAAGCAGTGCCAACGTCTACGGCAACGTGACCAGCGACGCGATCGACGAGAGCTTTCCCGTGGCGCCCGTCAATCACTATGCGGCTAGCAAGGCGGCGATGGAGTCGATGGCGCGCACGTGGTTCGACCGGCTGCCCATTCTGATTGCCCGGCCCTTCAACTACACCGGCCGCGGCCAGACCTCGAACTTCCTCGTACCGAAGATCGTCGAGCATTTCGCGCGGCGCGAGCCTGAGATCTCGCTGGGGAATATCGACGTGGCGCGCGACTTTTCGGATGTGCGCTACGTCGTGCGGGCCTATGAGGCGCTGCTCGATTCCGCCGCGGTAGGCGAAACGGTGAACGTGTGTACCGGGCAGCCCTATACGCTTAGGGAAATCCTGACAATGGCCAGCGACATCACCGGCCATGATCTGGAGATTCGGGTGAATCCGGCCTTCGTGCGGCAGACCGATGTGAAGGTGCTGGTCGGATCGCCCGCCAAGCTGCGGACCTTGGTGCCGGAGTTGGAGGCGATCGAGTTTCGGCAGACGCTGGAGTGGATGTTGGCGGCGTAGTCCGTTGTTGCAGCACAACGCCCTAATCTTTCAGCGCTGTAAGTCTTACCTGTCAGAATACTTCAGGCAGTGAGAGGCCGTTTTCTTCCGATCATTCGCGCCGGAACTGACAGAGGTCGTGTTTTATAAAGTTCAGGAAAGATTTGCCTTTTTTGCTGCCATTCGGGAATGAACTTTGTCAAGCTGTTTCAAGTTGTTAGGTCTCTAGTTTTTGCCCGCTGCCGCTTTATAATCGGGGCTTCATAAAATAGCGGGTGCTGACGCCTTTTTTACATATAGGGCGCAGATGTAAGGCGATAAAAATCGCCACATACGACCACAACGCGGGTGACCAGATCAACAAGTCCGGTTGCATCGGCCACGAACATCTAGAAGGGAATTTCATGATCCTGGTAACGGGCGGCGCCGGCTTTATCGGCGCCAATTTCGTGCTTGACTGGTTGAACGCCTCGGATGAGTCGGTCCTGAATGTGGACAAGCTGACGTACGCAGGCAACTTGCGCACGCTCAAGTCGCTGCAGGACAGCCCGCGCCATGTCTTCGTACGAGCCGATATCTGTGACCGGGCCGCGCTCGACGCGCTCTTCGCCGAGCACAAGCCGCGTGCCGTGTTGCACTTCGCGGCCGAAAGCCACGTCGACCGGTCGATTCATGGCCCTGCCGATTTTGTGCAAACCAATGTGGTGGGCACCTTCACGCTGCTGGAAGCCACCCGTTCTTACTGGAACACGCTGGGCGAGGCCGACAAGGCTGCTTTCCGCTTCCTGCACGTTTCGACCGACGAAGTCTTCGGTTCGCTTTCCGCAACCGACCCGCAGTTCTCGGAAACCACGCCGTACGCCCCGAACAGCCCGTATTCGGCCACCAAGGCCGGCTCCGACCACCTGGTTCGCGCGTATCACCATACGTACGGCCTGCCGACGCTGACCACCAACTGCTCGAATAACTACGGCCCGTACCAGTTCCCCGAGAAGCTGATCCCGCTGATGATCGCCAACGCGCTGGCCGGCAAGCCGCTGCCGGTTTACGGCGACGGTCAGAACGTGCGCGACTGGCTGTATGTGGGCGACCACTGCAGCGCCATCCGCGAAGTGCTCGCGCGCGGCGTGCCCGGCGAGACCTACAACGTGGGCGGCTGGAACGAGAAGAAGAACCTCGAAGTCGTGCATACCCTGTGCGACCTGCTCGACGCGCAGCGTCCCAAGGCGGCCGGCTCGTACCGCGAACAGATCACCTATGTGACGGACCGTCCGGGTCACGACCGCCGTTACGCAATCGACGCCCGCAAGCTGGAGCGCGAACTGGGCTGGAAGCCGGCTGAGACGTTCGAGACGGGCATGGCGAAGACCGTGCGCTGGTATCTCGACAGCCAGGAGTGGGTGGACGAAGTGGCTTCGGGTGAATACCGCAAGTGGGTTGAGACCAACTACGCGCAGCGCGCGTAAGGGCACCGTCATGGCGCGCAAGGGCATTATTCTCGCAGGCGGGTCGGGTACGCGTCTGTACCCGATCACTCACGTCGTATCGAAGCAATTGCTGCCGGTCTACGACAAGCCGATGATCTATTACCCGCTATCCACATTGATGGTAGCGGGCATCCGTGACGTTCTGATTATCTCCACGCCGCAAGACACACCGCGCTTCGAGACGATGCTCGGCGACGGCAGCCAGTGGGGCATGAACATCCAGTATGCGGTTCAGCCGTCGCCCGACGGTCTGGCGCAGGCCTTCATCATTGGCCGCGATTTCGTGGGCAACGATCCGTCGGCGCTGATTCTCGGCGACAACATTTTCTACGGGCACGACCTCGCCAAGCAGCTCGAGCGCGCCACCGGGCAGGACGACGGTGCAACCGTGTTCGCGTATCACGTGCACGATCCCGAGCGCTACGGCGTGGTGGAATTCGACAAGCAGTTCCGGGCCCTTTCGATTGAAGAGAAGCCGGTCAAGCCGCGCTCCAACTACGCGGTGACGGGCCTGTACTTCTACGACAAACAGGTCTGCGATATCGCGGCCGACATCAAGCCTTCGCCGCGCGGCGAGCTGGAAATTACCGATGTCAATTCGCGGTATCTCGCCAACGGCGCGCTCAACGTCGAGATCATGGGGCGCGGTTATGCCTGGCTCGATACGGGTACGCACGACTCGCTGATCGAAGCGGCCACCTTCATCGCAACGCTGCAGAAGCGTCAGGGGCTGGTGGTGGCTTGCCCTGAGGAAATTGCGTTCCGGCGGCGCTGGATCAGTCCGGAGCAACTCGAGAAGCTGGCCGCGCCGCTGTCGAAGAATGCCTACGGGCAGTATCTGCAACATCTACTTTCGGACCCCTTGGCATGGCCATCCATGTAATTGAGACCGCTTTGCCGGACGTGAAGATCATCGAGCCCAAGGTGTTCGGTGACGCGCGCGGCTTCTTCTACGAAAGCTTCAACGCACGCGAATTCACGAGAGAAACCGGCGTCGACGCAGAGTTCGTGCAGGACAACCATTCGCGTTCGGCGAAGGGCGTGCTGCGTGGCTTGCATTACCAGATCCAGCATCCGCAGGGCAAGCTGGTGCGTGTGGTGTCCGGCGAGGTGTTCGACGTGGTGGTGGATATCCGGCGCAGTTCGCCGAGCTTCGGCAAGTGGGTGGGCGTGGTCTTGTCCGCCGACAACAAGCGGCAACTGTGGGTGCCGCCCGGTTTCGCGCACGGTTTCTGCGTGACGTCGGAAAGCGCCGAGTTTCTCTATAAGACCACGGATTACTGGTTTCCCGAGTTCGAACGCAGCCTGCTGTGGAACGATCCGGCGCTGGGTATCGAATGGCCGCTCGAGGGCGAGCCGCAGGTTGCCGCGAAAGATGCGGCAGGGCGGCCGCTTGCCGAAGCAGAGGTGTTCGAATGAGGATCATGCTGACTGGCCGTAACGGGCAGGTCGGATGGGAGCTGCGACGTGCCTTGGCGCCGCTGGGCGACGTCGTGGCGTTCGACCGCAACGAAGCCGACCTGGCGAAGCCGGAGACGCTGGCGAAGCTGGTGGCGTCGGTGCGTCCGCACGTGATCGTCAACGCGGCGGCCTACACGGCGGTCGACAACGCGGAAACCGAAACCGCGCTGGCAAACCGGGTGAACGCCGAGGCGGTGGGCGTGCTGGCTGAGGCGGCGCGCGCGCAGAACGCGCTGATGGTCCACTACTCGACCGATTACGTGTTCGACGGTTCGTCGAGCACACCGTACGTCGAGCTCGATCCGGTGGCGCCGTTGAATGCCTATGGCGCGAGCAAACTGGCCGGCGAGCGGGCGATTGAAAACGTGGCCGGCGACTGGCTCACGCTGCGGACCACCTGGGTGTACGGCCCGCGCGGCCGCAACTTTCTGCGCACCATGCTGCGCGTGGCCGGCGAGCGCGACAGCCTGCGCGTGGTGGCGGACCAGACGGGTGCGCCGACCTCGGCGCGCATGATTGCGGATCTCACGGCGCATGTGGTGGCGCAGGCTCAGCGCGAGCGCAATGCCGGCGAATTCGAGTCCGGCTTGTTCCATATGACGGCTGCGGGCCAGACCACGTGGCATGGCTTCGCGAGCGCGATCATCGAAGGTGCGCGCGCGTCGGGGAAGATGGCGATCAAGGCGACCTCGATCGAGCCGATTGCCTCGGACGAGTATCCGACGCCGGCACGCCGCCCGCAGTACTCCATGCTCGACAACGATAAGTTCGACCGACGCTTCAGGCTCGGTCGCCTCGACTGGCGCGAAGGGCTCGCGCTGGCGCTGGACGATCTTTTGGGGCAGTAAGCGCGTCCCGCATTGCAAACAGGAACAGGTATGGAAACACCAAATCGACTGCTGCATCCGCTGGCAGTCGTGTACTCGCTCACGGAGAACTGGCACCTGATCGTGCAGTTCGTCAAACGCGAGGTGGCCGGCCGCTATAAGGGTTCGTTTCTCGGACTCTTCTGGTCGTTCATTACGCCGCTGTTGATGTTGAGCATTTATACGTTTGTGTTTGGGTTTGTGTTTAAGTCGAGATGGCGGGCGGGTTCGACCGATCACATTGAGTTTGCGGTGGTGATGTTTGTGGGGGTGCTGTCGCACAACCTGATCTCGGAGTGCCTGACACGGGCGCCGATGCTGGTTGTTGGCAATCCGAACTACGTCAAGAAGGTGGTGTTCCCGCTTCAAACCTTGCCGTGGATTGCGATCGGCACGGCGCTGTTCCACATGCTGGTGGCGTCGGTAATCCTGCTCGTCGCGATCCTGCTGTGGCAGGGGCACATTCCATGGACGGTGATTTTCGTCCCCGTGATCCTGTTGCCGTTTATCGTCTTGATCGCCGGGCTGGTGTGGTTCCTGGCGTCGTTCGGCGTATTCATGCGCGATCTCGGGCAGGTGATGGGCATTGTGTCGTCGTTGCTGATGTTCATGGCGCCCGTTTTCTATCCGCTGAGCTCCGTGCCGCCGCGCTTGCGCGCGATCATCATGCTCAACCCCTTGACCTTCGTGATCGACCAGATTCGTAACGTCGCAATCTGGGGTGGCCAGGTCAACTGGGTGGGTTGGGCTATTTATTCGGTGATCGCGTATATCGTTGCATCGCTTGGACTGTTCTGGTTCCAGAAAACGCGTAAGGGATTCGCAGATGTGCTCTGATAGCGTGAAAGAAACCGCTGTCGAGGTGCACGGTCTCGGCAAGCGTTATGAAATTTACAGTGCGCCCCAGGATCGGCTGAAGCAGATGATGCTTCCGCGCCTCGCGCGGATGGTGGGTCGACAGCCGAAGGAATACTTCCGCGAATTCTGGGCCCTGCGGGATGTCGACCTGACGGTCAACCGCGGTGAGACGGTGGCGATCATCGGACAGAACGGGTCGGGCAAGTCGACCTTCCTTCAGCTCGTGTGCGGCACCTTGTTCCCGACGCAAGGCGAGGTGAAACGCAATGGCCGGATCGCCGCGCTGCTCGAACTGGGCGCCGGTTTTAACCCGGACTTCACTGGGGAAGAGAACGTTTACCTGAGCGGCATGCTTTACGGGCTGACCGAAAAGCAGTTGAAGGAACGCTACAAGTCAATCATCGAGTTCGCGGAAATCGGCGACTTCGTTTCGCAACCGGTGAAGACGTACTCGAGCGGGATGTATGTGCGCCTCGCGTTCGCGATTGCGGCACACGTCGATGCGGACGTGCTGGTAGTCGACGAGGCCTTGTCGGTCGGCGACGTGCGGTTTACCCAGAAATGCATGCGCTTTCTGCGTGAGTTTCAGAAGAACGGCACGCTGCTGTTCGTGAGCCACGACGTCGGCGCGGTGACGAGCCTGTGTTCGCGCGCGGTCTGGCTCGATCATGGCTCGGTGCGCATGGACGGCTCGGCCAAGGAAGTGGTCGAAGCCTATCTTGCCGAACAGCATGTGCTGGATCGAAAGGCGCAGGGCGTGGCGGTGAGCGCGGTGAAGACGGCGCGGGCGCGGGCCAAGATGAAGGCGCAAGACGTGATCGATCCGCGGCTGGATCAATTGAAGGCTGCGAACACCATCAAGGTATTCGAATTCGATCCTGAGGTGCAAGAGAGCGCCTTCGGTGCGGGTGGCGCTTCGATTGTCGATGTCGCGCTGATCGACGAAGACGGGCGTCAGACCCAACTGATGCAGGGCGGTGAGCTGGTCACCCTGCAGTTGAAAGTTGAGGTCCACGCGGAACTGGCCGGATTGATTTTCGGTTTCTACGTCAAGGACCGCCTCGGACAACGGCTGTTCGGGGACAACTCGCACCTGAGTTACGAAGACCTGATCGATGGCGGCGCGGGTGACGTGTTCCTCGCTTCATTCCGCTTTCGTATGCCTATTCTGCCGGTCGGCGCGTACTCCATTGACGCGGCCGTTGCATCCGGCACCCAGGATGATCACACCCAACAGCATTGGCTCCATGACGCGTTGCAGTTCCGTACCGTCGACAGCACGATGCGTCACGGCTTAATTGGTATCCCTATGTTGAGCATCAGCGTCGAAAAAGAGAGGTCACTGGCGTGATCGAATTCACCGGCGAACGGTATGTCCCGACCGAAGAAGGGGACATGCGCTATGAGCATTTGCATCGCTATGGCTGGGCCGCGCAGACGATCAAGGGTCTGCACGTGCTGGACATTGCCTGTGGCGAAGGCTATGGCTCGGCAATTCTGGCCAAATACGCCAAGGAAGTCACCGGTGTCGACATCTCCCACGAAGCGGTCGAGCATGCGGTGGAGCGCTACGGGGATGTGGCGAACCTCTCGTTTCGGCAGGGCAGCGCCACCGCGATTCCGTTGGCTGATGCCAGCGTCGACGCGGTCGTCTCGTTCGAGACGCTCGAACACCTGACGCAGCACGACGAAATGCTCGCGGAGATTCACCGCGTGCTGAAGCCGGGCGGTTTTCTCATCCTGTCGTCGCCGAACAAGAAGGTGTATTCGGACGATCGCAACTTCAGGAACGAGTTTCACGTCCGCGAGCTCTATTTCGAAGAGCTCGATGCACTGGTAAAGCGCTATTTCAGCGGCGTCACTTACTATGGCCAGCGCCTGGCGACGAGTTCGGTGATCCTTCCGGGTGACCGGCAGGATGCGGCGTACTCCGCCCTGACGCTCGACCAGGCCGGCGTAACGGTACGTACGCCGAAGCTCGACGCGATCATGTACTTTCTGGCGGTCTGCTCGAAGGATGCCGAGCATGGACAGCCCAAGCTGGAAGCCTCGGTCTTCTTTGAAGAGGGCAGCGACCTCTATGCACGGCAAGAGGAAATTGCCGCGTGGGCGAATCGCCAGACCAGCGAAATCGAAGCACGCGACAATGAGATCCGCCGGTTGCAAGCCGAATTTGCCGATCGCACCGCGTGGGCGCTGTCGCTCGATGCGCAGGTTCAACGGCATGCCCAATCGATGCGGGAACGCGACGAAGAGCTGAGCAGGCTGAGAGCGACCGCAAACGGCGACACCGCCGCCTTGCTCGATCGGTATGAGTCGCTTAGCCACGAACGCGACGAATTGCAGACGTCCCTCGGCCAGGTGCAGGGCGAGCTGGCAAGCGTCCTTGCGTCTACCTCGTGGAAGATCACGCGGCCGCTGCGTGGCGCGGTGCGACTCGCTCGCGGTGACGTCGCGCCGCTATTGCGACCGCTTCGCCCTTATGCCAAACGTTGGGGGCGCACGGTCTACAAGGCGTTGCCGCTCAGTCACAAGCAGAAAAACAAGCTGGCCGAACTGGTCTTTCGCGTTGCCGGCCCGCTGTTCGAAGGCGTGGTGTTCTACGAAACGTGGAAGCGCCAGGGCGCGCCGCTAGCGCAGGTCTTGGGGCGCCCGCAGATCAAGCCGGAAGAGTTCGATTCGATCCTGGCTACGTTGAGACTGCCCGAGGTGGACAAGCCCCGGGTGTCGGTCGTCATACCGGCCTACGGCAACCTGCCGTACACGCTTGCCTGCGTCCGCTCGATTGTCGATTACATGCCGGCGGTTCCGATCGAAGTCATCGTTGCCGAAGACGCCTCCGGCGACAAAGACATTCTGCGCATGCAGGAGATCCCGGGCCTTCGCTTCGTGTTGAATCCGCAGAATCTGGGCTTTATCCGCTCCTGCAATTATGCGGCGACGCACGCACGCGGCGAATTCGTCTACTTCCTGAACAACGATACGGAAGTCACGCCCGGCTGGCTCGACTCGATGGTGGCGTTGTTCGAGACGCGTCCGGATTGCGGCATGGTGGGCTCCAAGCTGGTCTATCCCGATGGCCGTCTGCAGGAAGCCGGCGGCATCATGTGGAAGGATGGTTCCGCGTGGAATTTCGGCCGTCTCGACGATCCTTCCAAAAGCGCCTACAACTACGTCAAGGAAATCGACTATTCGTCAGGCGCCTCGTTACTGCTCCGAACGGAGCTATGGAACAAGCTGGGTGGTTTCGACGAGCACTATGTGCCGGCCTACTGTGAAGATTCCGATCTCGCATTCAAGGTGCGTCTGGCCGGCAAGAAGGTTTATTACCAGCCGGAATCGGTCATCGTTCACTACGAAGGGGTCTCGAACGGAACCGATACGGGTTCGGGCATCAAGGCTTACCAGGTCGAGAATCAGAAGAAGTTTCGTGAGCGTTGGCTTGAAGTCCTCGACGCGCAGCATTTCGACAACGGCACGCAGGTGAGCGCGGCGCGCGATCGCACGCGTAACCGCAAGACGGTGTTGATTGTCGATCACTATGTTCCGCAACCCGATCGCGATGCCGGTTCGCGCTCGTTGATCTGCTTCATCCGGGTATTCCTGGAGATGGGCCTCAACGTCAAGTTCTGGCCGCAGAACCTTTGGTACGACGAAGCCTATGTGAAGCCGCTCCAGCAGATGGGTGTCGAGGTCTTTTACGGGCCGCAGTTCCTGGACGGTTTTGACGAGTGGATCAAAAACACCGATCAGACCATCGACTTTGCGTTTTTGAACCGGCCCTATGTCAGCGAGCCGTTCATCGCACCGCTGCGCAAATACGCACCTGCTGCGAAATTGCTCTATTACGGTCACGACCTCCACTTCGAGCGCACCTTGAAGCAAGTGGAAGTGTCGGGCGACCAGAAGTTGCTGCGCCAGGCCGAGACTGAGCGTCAGCTCGAGCTGAAGGTCTGGAAAGCCGTCGATCGGGTGTACTACCCGTCGTCTACGGAAACCGACACGGTCAACAAGATGGCGCCGGACGTGACCGCGCGCACCTTGCCGCCGTATTTCTTCGAGCCGCGCCCGGATACCGAAAGCGCCGCTACGTTGCACGAGCGCAGTCAGATTGTCTTCGTCGCGGGCTTTGGCCATCCGCCTAATGTCGATGCCGCGAAGTGGCTTGTGAACGACATCATGCCGCGTATCAAGGCAGAGCTGCCGCATATTCACCTCGCGCTGGTGGGCTCCAATCCGACCGACGAAGTGAAGGCGCTTGCCGGATCCAATGTGGTGGTGACCGGCTACGTGACGGATGAGCGACTTGCCGAACTGTATGAGCTCGCCCGCGTGGCCGTGGTGCCGTTGCGCTTTGGCGCCGGCGTCAAGAACAAGGTGGTTGAGGCTCTGAACTTCGGTACGCCGCTGGTGACAACACCGGTTGGCGTGCAAGGACTGGCGGGGCTCGACGATATTCTTCCTGTGACCGACGATCCGGCTGCGTTCGCCGCGAACGTGATTGAACTGGTTCGCAACGACGAGAGCTGGTGCCGTGTCGCAGCAGCGGGGCGTGCGTACGTTGCCGCGAACTTCTCGAGCGCGGCAATTCGCGAGGTGTTCGAGCAGGATCTGGATTTCAACTTTTGATTGATCGATTATGACTACCACTTTCAAACCCGGAACGGTTCGCGCGCGTGCACCGCTGCGGCTCGGACTCGCTGGCGGCGGCACGGACGTTTCGCCGTACTCGGACGACTTTGGCGGACTGGTTCTGAACGCCACCATCGACAAGTTCGCGTACGCGACCATTACCCCGCGTGAGGACGAGACGATCGAACTGGTGGCCGCCGACAACTCGGTGCACTGGTCCGGCGCGGCTACGGCGTCGCTCGGCCTGGTCAAGGGCCTCGAGCTGCATGTCGGGGTGTACAACCGTATTGTTCGCGATTACAACGCGGGTGTTGCGCTGCCCGTGCTCGTGACGACGCACTCCGAAGCGCCGCCGGGATCGGGCCTGGGTTCGTCGTCGACGATGGTGGTGGCGTTGGTTCACGCCTTCGTCGAGTATCTGCAGATTCCGCTTGGCGAATACGACATTGCGCAACTCGCGTATGACATCGAGCGCGTGGATCTGGCCTTTGCGGGCGGCAAGCAGGATCAGTATGCGGCCACGTTTGGCGGCTTTAACTTCATGGAGTTCTACAAGGACCGGGTGATCGTCAACCCGCTGCGCGTCAAGCAATCGGTGCGCGCCGAACTCGAGTCCTCACTGGTCCTGTTTTACACGGGCGTGTCGCGTGAGTCTGCGCGGATCATCCAGCAGCAGACCGACAGCGTCCGGAGCGGTAACTCCACCTCGCTGGACGCGTTGCATCGCGTGAAGGAAGAGGCCGTCAAGATGAAGGAAGCCATCCTCAAGGGTGACTTCGACAGCTTTGCCGAGTCGATGCGTCTGTCGTGGATCTCGAAGAAGCTGATGGCGACGAGTATTAGCAATTCAAGCATCGACGCAATTTACGATGCGGCGATCGCGGCTGGTGCGCTTGCGGGCAAAGTGTCCGGCGCCGGCGGTGGCGGCTTTATGATGTTCGTTGTTGATCCGACGAAGCGTCCTGACGTGATGCGCACGCTCGCGCAATTCAACGGTCAGGTATTTACCTGCAATTTCACCGAACACGGTGCGTATTCCTGGAGGACCTAATGAAAGACACGATCCGGAATGAAATCTCGAAGGCGATCGACCTTTTCACTGCAATTCACGCCGACGAAGTCCTGCTGGATAAGGTTGCCGGTTTCGCACAGACGATCGTCGACACGTTCAAGGCAGGCAACAAGGTGCTGATCGCCGGCAACGGCGGCAGCGCGGCCGACGCGCAGCACATTGCCGGCGAGTTTGTCAGCCGCTTCAACTTCGACCGCCCCGGCTTGCCGGCGTTTGCGTTGACCACGGACACTTCGGCATTGACCGCCATCGGCAACGATTACGGTTACGAGAAAGTGTTTGCGCGCCAGGTCCAGGCCGGCGGCGCCAAGGGCGACTTCTTCTGGGGCATCTCGACGTCCGGCAAGTCGCCGAACGTCCTGCGCGCCATGGAAGAGGCCCGCAAGAAGGGCATGTATGTGGCGGGCTTCACCGGCGCAAGCGGCAACGCGATGCTCGATCTGTGCGACGTGTGCATTGAAGTCCCGTCCCGTTCGACGCCGAAGATCCAGGAAGGGCATATCCTGCTGGCCCACATCATTTGTGGCCTGGTTGAGTCGAGCCTGTTTACCCCGGCATGATTCCCGCAATCGTTCTCGCCGGCGGACTCGGTACGCGCCTTCGCTCGGTGGTGCCTGATCTGCCGAAGCCGATGGCTGTGGTCGCGGGCAAGCCATTCCTGTGGTGGGTGCTGCGTCGTCTCGAGCAGCAGGGTATCGCGGATGTCTACTTGTCCGTCGGGTACAAGCGCGACGTGATCGAGGACTTCTTCGGCGACGCCTTCGGAGCACTGAAGGTGCACTACGTCATCGAAGATGAGCCGCTCGGCACCGGTGGCGCTATTGCCAAGGCGATGGCGCAGATTGGGGGCGACGAAGCGTTCGTGCTCAACGGCGATACCATGACCATTGTCGATTTCGACGACCTGCGCGCCGCCGGTGCATCGGGCGTGGCCGACGTCGTCATGGCGGTGGCACAGCTTGACGATGTGGCGCGCTATGGGGCGGTGGATTTCGATGCGACCGCGCCGCGTCGCGTCACTGCGTTCCGCGAGAAGGGGCAGACCGGTGCGGGCTTTATCAACGCCGGGGTGTATCTGGTGAAGCGCGCTTCGTTCATGCACTACGTGACGCAGGAGCGGTTCTCGTTCGAGCAGGATTTCTTGCACGCCCATCTTGCCGAGCTTCAGGTACACGCGGTTCCGGCCGTTAGCCAGTTGATCGATATCGGCGTGCCGGAAGACTACGCGCTGGCGCAGACGCTTGTGCCGCAGATGGTGGCTTGAGACGATGACCGCATTGAAGCGTGCGCTGTTTCTCGATCGCGATGGGGTGATCAATGTCGACATTGGTTACCTACATCGCGCCGAGGACTGCGTGTTCGTACCGGGAATTTTTGAGTTGGTGCGTCAGGCGCGGAAGGCTGGGTTTGACGTGTTTGTTGTGACCAACCAGGCGGGGATCGCGCGCGGGTACTACAGTGAAGAGACGTTTGCTGCGTTTACGGGGTGGATGCTCGAACAGTTTGCTGCAGAAGGCGCGCCGATTACGCAGGTTTATTATTGCCCGCATCACCCGACGGCTGGGATTGGCGGGTATGGGATTGTTTGTGAGTGCAGGAAGCCGGCGCCGGGGATGTTGTTGAGGGCGGCGGGGGAGCATGGAATTGATTTGAGCCGGTCGATTATGGTCGGTGACTCGATCACCGACATGGAGGCCGCGCGTGCGGCGGGCGTGGGGCAGTGCTACTTGCTGCAGCATGCTGAGGGTGACGATGAGGCGGGTCTGGACGTCGTACGCGTTTCGACACTTGCTGATGTTTCGCAGGATATTGCTGCGCGCAACGTCGGGTCGAGATGATGACGAGGTTGGCGCGGTGGATTTACGTCGGTCGCTCACCCCGTGCCTTGCGCCAGCGGCATCGCATGCCCGTTTGTCGCTGGACGAAGTTGTCCTAAACTTTGGATAGGCCTGGTGAAAAATCCTGGTCAGACTGGCTGACAGGTTCCTGGGTGTGTTGCCTCAAAGCAGTGGTAGCGGGTGGTGTTGGAAATCACGGCCAACGAAAAATCGATTCAAAGCTGTTTATTTGAAAAGTGAGATAACGAGTCGATTTTTCCCGAGCACCCGAGCAGATGCGTTGACACAAAGTGCGACGCCTCGGACACAGACACAAGTGTATAAGTTGCGACGGACACACATAGGGATTTTGATGAAAGCAGTCATTCTTGCTGGCGGCCTTGGCACGAGGATTTCCGAGGACACGATTAATCGCCCAAAGCCGATGATTGAGATTGGGGGTAAGCCAATCCTCTGGCACATCATGAAGGTCTATTCGGTCCACGGGATCAATGATTTCGTGATTTGCTGCGGTTATAAGGGCTACGTCATCAAGGAATACTTCGCGAACTACTTCCTGCACACTTCCGATGTCACGTTCGACATGCAGACGAACGCAATGGAAGTACATCAGCGATACGCGGAGCCTTGGCGCGTCACGCTCGTGGACACCGGCGAAAGCACCATGACTGGAGGTCGTTTGCGGCGCGTTAGAGAATTCGTCAAGGACGAAGACGCGTTTTGCTTCACCTACGGCGACGGGGTGAGCGATATCAATATCTCTGACCTCATCGAACACCACCGACGTAGTGGAACAATGGCTACGCTGACTGCAACTTATCCGCCAGGTCGGTTTGGAGCTCTCGACATCCGGGACAGCAAGGTTCATTCGTTTCGAGAAAAGCCGAACGGTGACGGCGGGATGATTAACGGGGGATTTTTTGTGCTGTCTCCCAAGGTAATCGACCTGATTCAGGATGACACGACGGTATGGGAGCGCGAACCGCTTGAACAGCTTGCGAACAGCGGCCAATTGTCGGCGTATGAGCACAGCGGATTCTGGCAGCCGATGGACACGTTACGGGACAAGAACCTGCTTGAGTCCTTGTGGCAAAGCGGAAATGCGCCATGGAAGACATGGAAATGACACAGTCTTTCTGGCGAGATAAGCGAGTCTTCCTTACTGGGCACACCGGTTTCAAAGGGGGCTGGCTGACTCTTTGGCTCCAGTCGGCTGGCGCCCATGTAACGGGTTTCGCGCTGTCACCTGACACCGAGCCCAACCTGTATACGTGTGCTCGAGTTGCCGATGGCATCGATTCCGTCATAGGGGATATCCGCGATGCGGCGCGCCTGCGCGACGCAATGGAGCGAGCGCGGCCCGACGTGATCATTCATATGGCTGCGCAACCGCTGGTTCGAGAGTCTTATCTGAATCCGGTCGAGACGTACGAAACAAATGTGATGGGTACGATCAACGTACTCGAAGCGATGCGGCATCTCAGTACAGTTCGCGCGGCAGTGATGGTCACGACCGACAAATGCTACGAGAACCGTGAGTGGGAGTGGGGCTACCGTGAAAACGAGCCGATGGGTGGATACGACCCGTACAGCAGCAGTAAGGCGTGCGCGGAACTTGTGACTTCGGCCTACCGGAACTCGTTTTTCAATCCTGCTCGGTATGCGGACCACGGCGTAGCGATTGCAAGCGCGCGCGCGGGGAACGTAATCGGTGGAGGTGACTGGGCAACAGATCGGCTGGTACCGGACATTGCTCGCGCGCTCCTTTGCGGTGAGGCCGTCAAAGTTCGGAGTCCTCGCTCGATACGCCCATGGCAGCACGTTCTTGAGCCGCTGGCCGGGTATCTGCGGCTTGCCGAAGCGCTGTATACCGACGGGCCGCAATTTGGCGGCGCATGGAATTTCGGGCCTTACGATTCGGACGCCCAACCCGTTGAGTTCATCGTGGCAGAACTGGTGCGGCAGTGGGGCGGCGACGCAAGCTGGGTCCTGGATACCGACCAGCATCCCCACGAGGCGACGTATCTAAAGCTGGATTGTTCTAAGGCGCGTGCCCGGTTGGATTGGCACCCGCGATGGAACCTGACTCTGGCGCTTGAGAACATTGTCAGTTGGTACAAGGCAGATGCGCGCGATGAGGATATGCGCGCGTTCTCGTTGAATCAGATTGACCGCTACGTGCGGTCTTGAAGTAAATACACTTATGAACAAAGATCAGCTCCGCGAACAAATTATCCATCTCGTCCGCCAATATGGAGAGATGGCCGGCAAGGCCCCAGAGTTCGAGCCTGGTGTCTCCGTAGTGCCACCGTCCGGAAAGGTCATTGGTGCGCGCGAAATGGAACTAATGGTTGAGGCGTCCCTGGACGGTTGGTTGACGACCGGGCGGTTTAACGAACAGTTTGAACGGAAGCTAGCCGAATACCTGGGCGTCCAATACCTGATGACCGTGAACTCCGGTTCTTCGGCGAATCTCGTAGCGTTTTCAACGCTTACGTCGCCGAAGCTAGGTGAGCGAGCCATTCGTCAGGGAGACGAGGTCATCGGTGTCGCCGCTGGTTTTCCCACGACGGTGAATCCGATCATCCAGTTTGGCGCGGTGCCTGTTTTCGTCGACGTCGAACTGGGCAATTACAACATCGATGCCAGCAAGATCGAAGCTGCGATTTCGCCGAAGACGAAAGCGATCATGCTTGCTCACACGCTCGGCAATCCCTATAACCTGGACGTTATCGTTGCACTGTGCAAGAAGCACAATCTTTGGTTGATCGAGGACTGCTGCGATGCACTGGGATCGACGTATCGTGGCCAGCGAGTGGGTACCTTCGGCGATATCGGTACGCTTAGCTTCTATCCGGCCCATCACATTACGATGGGAGAGGGGGGCGCGTTGTTCACGAACAATCCCGACCTGAAACTCATTGCGGAATCGTTCCGGGATTGGGGGCGTGACTGCTACTGCGCGCCCGGTAAGGACAATACCTGTGGGAAGCGTTTTTGCTGGAAGCTCGGTGAACTCCCGGAAGGGTACGACCACAAGTACACCTACTCACACCTCGGTTACAACTTGAAGATCACGGATATGCAGGCCGCTTGTGCACTGGCGCAACTTGATCGGCTTGACGGCTTTGTGCAGGCCCGCAAGGACAATTTTGCGTTTCTTCACGAGCGCCTTCAGTCTTGCAGCGAGTTCCTCATCCTTCCGAAGGCGACGCCGGAGTCCGATCCTTCGTGGTTCGGTTTCCCGATTACGCTGAAGCCGGAAGCTGGAGTGCGCCGCGTTGATCTTCTCGGTTACCTTGATCAACATAAGATTGGAACGCGGCTGCTTTTCGCTGGCAATCTCACCCGACAGCCTTACATGATCGGTCGTGAGTATCGTGTTAGCGGGACGCTTGAGAATACCGATGTCGTGATGAATCAGACGTTCTGGGTCGGAGTCTACCCGGGGTTGAGCCGCGAGATGCTTGAACACATTGCCGAGAAGATTGAAACCTTCCTCGGCGTGAATTTCTGAGCTGAAGGGCGATATGCGCCAAGCGCTACCACGAGAGGACCTTGACCACGTCATCGGGCTGACTGGCGACGTATGGCGTGCCTTAAGCGGAACACGATGGTTTGTGACAGGCGGCACCGGTTTTATCGGATCATGGCTGCTGGAAGTGATCCAGCACGCTAATACTTCTGTGAGTGCTGATATTGACGTGGTCGTGCTGAGTCGCGCACCCCAGCGCGCGATAGAGTCCGCGTCGCATCTTTTTGGCCCCGGTGGGCGCATTTCGCTGATCGCTGGTGATGTCACAACGTTTGCCACCGACATCGGTGCTATCGACGTGTGCGTGCACGCGGCAACTGACGTGGCGGATACCACGAAAGCAGCCGACTATCAGCGCATATTTGACTCGGGTACCCTTGGGACGCGGCGCGTTCTCGATGCTGCGATCGCACATGGGGCTTCGCGGTTTCTCCTGACGTCGAGCGGTGCTGTCTATGGGACGCAACCTCCGGAACTTGAGCGGGTTCCAGAGTCGTATGGCGGCGCTCCCGACCCACTCGACTACCGCACGGCTTATGGCCAGGGCAAGCGCGCTGCGGAGTGGTTGGCGACAGCCGCGGTCAGTCGTGGTCTACCTAACGTCGCTATTGCGCGAATATTCGCTCTGCTTGGCCCCGGCTTGCCGTTGCATGGGCCGTTCGCGGCGGGAAACTTTATCCGTGATGCTCTTGCTGGCCAGCCGATTACTATCCGGGATGGCCGCCCAGTTCGAAGCTATCTCTATGCTTCAGATGCTTGCATCTGGTTGTTACATATTCTGCTGACCGGCGCGAACGGCGGCGCCTATAACCTTGGATCGGAGCGGCCGGTATCGATTGCGGACCTTGCTGGCACGATCGAGCGCCTGTTTGATCGCGAGCCGCGGGTGGAAGCCTCAAAGGCTCTGCCGAATTCTTTGCCGCCGAGGTATGTGCCGGACACCTCCAAAGCCCGAACTGGACTTGGCTTGGCCGAGTACACGTCGCTCGAAGCGGGATTGACGAAGACTATAAACTGGAGCCGCGCAGCGGCAATAGCATGAAGCGATTTGATTCGAAGCGGATCCGAAAGACCATTCTTGAGATGGCGTTCAGCGGTTCTACGGTCCATATCGGTTGTGCGTTTTCGATTGTGGAGTTGCTGGCCGTGCTTTATCGCGCGCATTTGCGTGTTGATCCGAAGAGCCCGGAGTGGGCCGGTCGAGACTACCTGGTTTTGAGCAAGGGTCATGGAGTCATGGCGCAATATGCCTGCCTCGGCGAATTGGAATGGATCGGCAAGGGCGAACTCGAACGGTACTTCGGCAACGGCACTCGCCTCAAGGGGCTGGCAGACGCACATGTGCCCGGTGTTGAAGCGACGACGGGGTCGTTGGGACATGGACTGTCGGTGGCGGTTGGCCTGGCGCTCGGTGCGAAGCGGAGCGCCACGGACCAGATTTGCTATGCACTTGTCGGCGACGGTGAGCTTAACGAGGGAACGATCTGGGAGGCGGCACTTTTCGCTAGCCAGTTCAAACTGGATAACCTGATAGTCATCGTCGACGTGAATGGCTTCCAGGCGATGGGCCGTACCGACGATGTGATCGGACTCGGTGATATTCGAGCGAAATTCGATGCGTTTGGCTTTGAAACTGTCTTGATCGACGGACACGACGAAAATGCCATTGACGCGGTGTATGGCCAACTGCGGCTTTCGAAGAATGGCAAGCCGAAGGCGATCATCGCAGAGACCGTGAAGGGCAAGGGTGTTCCGTTTATGGAGAACGAGAATGTTTGGCACTACACTCGGTTGAACGCCCAGACGTTCGGTGCTGCAATTTCCGCATTAGAAGGCGACGCATGAGAGCTGCTTTTTCCGACGCGCTTGTCGCGCTCGCGCAGCGCGATCCGAAGGTTCTGCTGTTGACCGGAGACCATGGGTACGCGCTTTTTGATCCGTTCATCAAGGCATGCCCGGACCAATATATGAATTGCGGCATCGCCGAACAAAACATGGTCGGTGTTGCCGCCGGTCTTGCGAAGGCAGGATTTCGACCGTTCGTGTATGGGCTAAGCGCGTTTGTGCCGATCCGTGTGCTTGAGCAGATCAAGATCGACATCTGCTATGAGAATTTGCCGGTAACTCTGGTCGGGGACGGAGCGGGGGTCGTGTATGCGCAACTTGGCACGAGCCATCAATCGACTGAAGATATAGCAGCACTCCGCGCGGTCCCCGGCATAAATATCTACTCCCCCGCCGACCGATTCGAGCTCACGTCCTGCATGAACCGGGCTTACGACGAAGGCCTGCCGGCGTATCTGCGAATGGGCAAGGCCGATCTCGGGGATGTCCATAGCGGGTTAGCCGATGCGGGCTCTGCGGATGACCTCGTTTCCGTTGGCGGAAACAAGGCAAGATACCTGTTTCTCGGAACGGGATCAGGCGTCAAGCTGGCCGAACGCGTGGCGCAGATTACCGGAGGTGCGGACGTCGTGTCATGTCCTCGTCTCAAACCGTTCCCTGAAGCGTCGCTGCACGAGCTAGCCAAGGGGCGCGAGGGAATCGTGACATTCGAGGAGCATGCAATCGACGGCGGTTTGGGCAGCATAGTCGCCGAGCGCCTACTCGGCTCGTACAACGGCAAATTTCTGCGCATCGGTATCCAGGACCGGTTTAGTACGCAGTGCGGCGACTATCGATTCCTGATGGAAAGCCACGGATTGGCCCCGGAAGCTGTGGCCGGACGAATTGCGAAGGCCTTCAATGCAGGCGCCTGATACAAGACAACCGCGTGCGGGCATAGAGGAAGAAACGGTTCGTCCGGGCAAGGTCGGTGCTATCTCAGACACGCGTACGCACTGGCAACTCCTGCGCTTTTTGATTGTCGGGGGCATCAATACAGTCTTCGGATATTCCGTTTTTTTTGTTTTGACCTGGCTCGGCATGCGCTACCCCTTGGCCATTGGACTGGCGACGATTGCAGGCGTCAGTTTTAATTTTCAAAGCGTAGGGCATCTCGTCTTTGGCGGTGCGCCGCATTCCAGATTCTGGCGCTTTGTCGGAGTCTACTGCCTGATTTATCTTCTCAATCTGGGTGGCGTCCGTCTTCTACTGGTTTCCGGCGCAAACGTCTATGTTGCCAACGCTGTTGTCTTGCTGCCGCTCAGCCTGATCGCTTTTCTATTAAACCGCCGCTTTGTATTTGCACACCCATGAAACATATCACAGTCGTTACGCCTTGCTATAACGAAGAAGAAAACGTCGAGGGAATCCACGAGGAGGTGCGGCGGATATTTTCCGGTATTTCCACTGTGACGTACGATCATTTATTCATCGATAATTGTTCTACTGATTCGACCGTTAGCAAATTGCGTGCGATTGCGCAAAAGGACTCGGGGGTGGGGGTTATTGTCAATGCTCGCAATTTTGGACACATTCGCTCACCTATATATGGACTAATGCAGGCAAAAGGTGATGCGGTAATTCTGCTTGTTGCTGATTTTCAGGATCCTCCGGAGCTTATTACCAAGTTCATCGAGGAATGGCACGCCGGGGCGCCCATTGTTGTAGGCGTCAAACCTGAGGCGAAAGAGTCTGCCATCTTTTTCGCATTGCGGCGAGCATACTACCGGCTTGTCACACGAATCGCGAACGTACGTCTGATTCAGAATTTCACCGGCTTCGGTCTTTATGATCGAAAGGTGATCGAGATAATTCGAAAAATAGACGATCCCTATCCTTATTTTCGCGGGTTGATCTGTGAAATTGGATTCGATATCGTACAGATTCCATACGTTCAGCCGCGAAGAAAGCGTGGCATTTCGAAGAATAATTTTTACACGCTGTTCGACATTGCGATGCTTGGTATTACGTCGCATTCGAAGGTCCCTTTGCGGCTGGCTACGATTGCGGGATTCGCTATGGGGGCGCTGAGTCTTTTCGTATCGTTCCTGTATCTCGTTCTGAAACTTGTTTTCTGGAACAAGTTTGCATTTGGTAGCGCTCCACTGCTTATCGGGCTGTTCTTCTTTGCCTCCGTGCAGCTCTTTTTCACGGGTTTGCTCGGAGAGTATGTTGGAGCGATTCTTACGTATGTGATGAAGCGACCCTTGGTCATCGAGCGCGAGCGTATTGGGCATAGCACTAGCATTGCTGCCGACGGGGAACTACCCAAAGACGAGATGTCCGCATAGGTTAAACACAAGGAAGCCCGTCGGGCGAGCAACGTCCCCCCTTAGGGAACGTTGCGAGTTGACTATCGTCGAATTTGCCCGCTCTCTAGAGCGCGATGTAGATCGCCGCAGCCAGGTGTTACTTCGGTCTTGCAACGGGAGTGAACGACACGCCTGGCGTGTAGCTGAACGCTTGAGCCGATGGATACTTCTTCAGCAGGGCGTCAAACGCTTCATCGGTTAGGGCGCAGTAGATCTTTCGGTCCTGTCCTTCGTACAGTTCAAAGAAGCGCCCTTCGTCCAAGGTCCACTTGCAATGGTCACGCGATGCATGCAACAGCAGATCTTGACCAAGCGGCGCTGCGTGAGTGTCCACGATGTCGCGTTTTGCCAGCGAGGCGGCGGTCGCGGAACTCATGAAATAGATCCAGGGTGTGTACTGGCTCAAAAGGATGTCCAGCGAGAGTAGCGAAAGACACGCCGCAAGTCCTGCTATTGTTGGCACGATCCGTTTGCGGCCGTCCAGTCTCGCCGCCCAGGCAAAAAGCAGCAAGAAAAGCGCGAGCGGAGCGTAAAGCCAGCGTTGCTCGAGGCGAACTGTCACGATCGGTGGAACCAGTATTAAAACCGCGATTGCTAGCAACAAGATAGGGTACCAGCGGAGCGGTGCGCGGGATCGACCGCCAACTAAAACCGCATAAGTTGTCGCGACGAGCGCGGCAAGCACGATTACCGTTGCCAGAAGGCGTGCGGCGTCATCGCCGGGTAATGACTCGCCGAATACGATGCTATGGCCGGCCAGATATTCAGGACCATAGTTGAATCCAACTACTGACAAGACCGCTTGAAGTGTCTGCTCAACGATTCGGTGCATATTCACGTCAATATGCGTCTCACCTGTGCCTACGAAGAATGCCAAATGAAGTAGGCTAGTTTTTACTAGCGCGTTGAACAGCGGTATCGCAATACATACGAGCGCTCCGCCGTAGCGATTGAAAAGACCAACGTAGTGTCGGCGCGATAGCGCGAGCATAAATGCAAGTATGGGCGTAAGGGCGATATACCGCTCATGCGTGTGTATGCAGAGGAAGAATGCGAGTGTCGCGAACCATTGCCAGCGACTATCTTCCGGGTATTGATACGCCTTTAGAGTCCAAGTGATCGTAAGTAGGAACAGCGTGAGCGCAACCGCTTCAACTGGGCCGGTGGCCTGAGTGATTTGATAGAGGGCGAAGCGTGAGCCAGCAAATGCGACGACCAGAGCTACGCTGACCGGTTTGTTGCCATTCGAGACTTGCATTGCGATAGCAAATAAAATCATTGCGTTTAGCAAATGCACGCCAAAGTTGAAGGCCAAGAAGCCGCGTAAATCCGTCTGGAATATGCGGACGAGTGCCACCCATATCAGTTCGAAGACGGGCCGGTACTTCTCGTAGAATGGCGTTGTGAATGGTTGCTGCCAATCGCTGGCGAAAGTATGGTCTTTCAGCGCGGCTAGGATGGTGTAGAGGTCGTCTCCATAGAAGACCGATGGTTCCCACCGCACAAATCGCCAGTACGTCACCGCAGTAAGTGCCAGGAACACTACTATCCAAAGTGGTAACGCGATGCGTACGTCTGAGCGGGCGGGCGCCTCAAGGGACCGTGGTGGCAAGTTACTTAGGCGACTCTGCATGGACTTTCTTGGGATGGTCGGTATTGGGTGCGTGACTTGCACTGAGCTCAGTTCCGCGCGACTGTTGGCGGGATACCTAGCATTTGGAGATGCGCGAATTATGACACATCGGAAGGGGCCTCTCGTGAGCTAGCCGTTTGAAAGGAACTCTGCCTCCACGCTTCCAATGAAATGGCTTCGTTCGAGATGCTGCCCGACCTTCGAGATGTCAAAAGTACGGGCGCTCCGGTTCACGCGTTGGCGCTGCCGGTTCGACGAGCGCGGAGCGCGACTGCGATAAAAGGCGCCGCGCAGGTGTAACCCGCCGAGGGTGTTGGCGTGTTTGGCGCTTAGTTATAGACGGCTACTACGCAGATGCGGCTGATGCTTCGTCCGTCGAATGCTCGGACATGGACGTTGGAGGTGCCGGCCGATCGCCTGATTCGCCGTTTGCGATTCGCTTGGCTATATCCGCGCCCTTTCTTCTCAGCGGTGTCTCGAGCAACCGGTAATTTAGTTCGCTCAGAATGACGGTCAGCGCGATCCACACCAGCAAGTACCGTAGCGTGTATCTCCCGTCAAATACCGTGCCGGCCGGCTCAACGTACCACCAGATAGTCTTTGTTGCCTGAATGGAAAACCAGTGGATCAGGTAAATCGAGTACGAGCGCGATCCGATCCATAGCAAGACGGTCTTCGGCATTCGTCCCCTCGCGATATAGTCGCCGTCGAACGAGGCGATAAACACCAGCACGGCGGCTACTATTGCGACCATTCCAGTTGAGAACGACACAGAACTGATTTTTCTCGCTGCGTCGGGCATTGACGCCATCAATAACAGCAGAACTGCGACCATAGGAATCGCATACAGGCGATTTGCCAGGAACTTTGGGTTCACGACTTCCTGGAGCTTGCCGTTTGCGAATATAGCTAATAGAACGCCCATGGCGAGCGCATCCGTTCTAAATACCCAGGGGTAGGTCCAACTCGGACGATGGAGAAATACCTGAGCCAAGACGACGAACACCATGAAGTAAGCGATTTTTCTTCTAAAGAAAAACGCGGCAAACGGCAACAATATATAGAACTGTTCTTCGAGGGAGAGACTCCACCATGGCCCCGCATTTCCGCATTCCGACAGAGGAAGACAGCCGACCATATGGAAATTCGCGGTCTGAGTGACAACTGCTGCGAAGTCAGCCAAATTTTCCCTGAAGTGGCCAAAGTATCCGGCGTGCCTGAAGATGACTCCACATGCGACGATGGCCGTCACCCAAAAAATAGATGTGGGCCAGATGCGAAACACTCTACGCACCCAGAAGGCGAACACCCGGCGCCAGAACGTCTCGCTGTCGGGCGCGGTATCCAGGGTTCGAAGAAGGCTCCGCGCTATAACGAAGCCCGATATGCAAAGAAACAGGTCGACGCCGGTCGTGGCACTAAAAAACAGGTCGAATGTGTATACGTAATGGTTGCCCCACGACAGCACATATCTGACGTGTTCAATAATGGTGAACAGGACAGCAAACGCGCGAAGGGCTTCGATATCGTCAATGCGGCGATGGGCGTGCTGGATCATGTAGCAGTTCGTAGGGTGAATGGCCGCGTAGAATTCCCGCGATTCTATCCCATCCACTCAGCAAGGTGCCCGATTTGCAGACCGGGCAGCGGGCCGCTTTTGGGTAGGATCGCCACTGCCAGATCGTGGCAAGAATCGGTCAGTTTGCGACGGGCCAGCCGACTCTCTCGCGTCCATTCGTCGATCCTGTCTCGGTCCCCAGGGGGCTGTGCGTCTCCGCGACGTGCTAGTGGCGATTAGGGACAAAAACTGTGGCAAACTTGCCGCCTCAAACTGTATGGGAACAACATGGAAAAGAAGCTGGCCGTGATCGCCGCGTGCCTCGTCGCTGTAGTTGTGCATGCGGCACCTGCGGCGCCATCTGATGATGATTTCGCTCTCGCATCATCCAAGGGTCTGGCCGCTCCCGTTCCTCTCAAGATAGAAAACGTCCTCGCAAAGCCAGTGCTAACACGAGGCGCTCCGACGCAATGGGATGGCGTCGATCTTTTGAACCCATCGGTGGTGCGACTGAACGGGAAGCTCTTTAACTACTACTCGGGCTATGACGGAAAAGTCTGGAGGACTGGGATTGCTACGTCCTCAGACGGTGTTGTCTGGCAGAAGTTTGCCGGCAATCCTGTCCTGCAACCCGACGCAAAAAGCTGGGATGTTTCCTATATTGCGGCGAATGGAGCCGCAATAGTCTGGAAGGGCAAGATTCTCTATTTCTACCAAGGTCGTGATAAATCCGGGCGTACGCAGATCGGTCTCGCGACCTCTAGCGATGGGTTCAAATTCACCAATTATCCGAAGCCGGTATTTGCGACTGGCGCAGCCCATGCATGGGACAGTCAGGCAGTAGGTGATCCCTACGTCATCGCCAAAGATGGTTATCTATACCTGTATTACCTTGGGCAGAATGAGATAGCGACGCAGCGACTCGGTGTTGCCAGGTCTTCCGATGGCATCACTTGGCAAAGGTCTCCCGCGAATCCGATTTTGGATGTCGGTGCTTACGGATCGTTTGATGAGAACGGCTTGGGAGAGCCGAGTGTTGCGTATGCGCCGCCTTATTTCTACATGCTTTATACGGGCAGAAGCAATACGGAGATCCGGAACCTGGGCTATGCGGTTTCGACAGACGGAATACACTGGAAGAAGATGTCGGTAGCAGGGCTCATTACGGATCGGCAACGCGCTGCGTGGGACTTGAAGGTCATATGTGACTCGACCTTGCTCCCAGTCGGGAACGGAAAGTGGTCGGTGTGGTTTGGTGGTGGAGACAAGGCCGAGCCTGCACAGAATTTGAATGGCGAAGTTGGCATGGCGACGGTCGATCTGACGCAAGGTCGGAATGTCGCGGAATTTGACGCAAACGCTGACTGGACAAAAACGCCGATTCGATCTACTGATGTCGTACGTGGCTCGTTTCCGATCGAAGGTGATGCCGGTAAGCGCCACGCATGGGTTGGCCCGTCGACATTCTTCACTTTCCCAATCGAGGGAGCACCGTCGGACAAATCGCTTGTGATATCCGGTTGGGTGCCCGCTGCGACAATTTCGAAAACGACTAGGACGGAGGGGAGCGATCGCATTTCCGTTGTCGTCAATGGCACCGAAGTCGTATCGAAAGAGTTCGTCAATGACGACGTTTTCACGATATCGGTACCGCTAAAGAGCGTGCGTGCCGCCGCGCATGACGCGGACTACGCGGAGGTTGAAATTCGCGCGAGTCGGTCGATGGTGCCTGCAGAGAACGGGAGCAATCCGGACACCCGACGCCTTGCGTTCACTTTGGCATCCATCAAAACTCAATAGGGCGTCATAAGGGCCGATCGTGGGTCGGCCCCTACCGGAATTGATGGTTTTTGTTGTATCGCCTTGCTAACTCGCGTGGCGCTGCACCCAGCGTCGTGCGCGCCCGATGAGTCCTGCATGATCGTCGTGGCGGCTGGTTTCTGAGGGGGGCTGGTGTACCACAGCATTATTCGCGACCTCTGCTTCCGCACGCTCCATCTCTGCCTGAAGCGATCGAGCCCACTCCGTGCGCTCCACCACCGTCGCATGCTCGAGGTAACAACGAGCCGAATCTAGGCCCACGTGGTACATCAAGGAGCCACTGCGACCGTCCCTAAGCGTGGCGGCGTTCTCTGGAATCGGCGACCAGATTCTCGCCTCAAGTTGCTGGATGGGGTGCTTACTCGTGGATTGAGATTGGTATTCGACAAGGAAAGCCCAGTGACGCCCCGGCAACGGAATAACTGTGAAGCCGTGCGGCTCAAATATTCGTCTCGCCCCTTCGAGCGAGTAGGACATGATGTGTCCACGGCCGTGAGGGTCCAGATAGCCGGGATCTTCGTTCAGTACATACTCAGGTTGACCGGAGTTGATCAAATAAACCGCCTGAGGTGCTGATGTTTGTGCCATTTGCTTTGCGAGGGTGTCGAGCATGGATGGCGTCAAATGCTCAATGACCTCGATACAAACACCTGCCTCGAACTTTTGACCGACGTCTGCGAGAGGACAGACCTTGTAGTTTGGGTGCTTTGACTGGAACGCGGGCTCTGGCGGAAAGAGTTCCACTCCATAGAACATGTCTGTTGCGTCGGGCAACGCTGTTGCAACGGCGTCCAGCAGGTATCCAGGTCCCGAGCCGATATCAACAAATCGCTTGATTGGAACCCGGCTGTAGAAGAAAGTCTCCGCGACCCGCTGCAACGACGATCCGTACGACCTCTCCTTTGCAGCACGCAGTTCCATTTCCCAGTAAGCGTCTCGATAGTTTGAGACGGTACCGTCTTCCACTGCGCGCAGGAATGCCGGGTCCGCAAACAACGATCCGCACGCCCCACAGGTGTAGTAGACGACGTCATCGATCTTTTGATAGGTGTCTACGGCGTGTGATGAACAGACTGCGCATCGAGTCATCTTTGTCTCCAGCAGCACGATCGTGCTGCAAGTTGTCTAGTCGGCGGGATGTTTCAATCTATAACATACCGAAATTATCCGATAGATATTACTTACAAATGTATCTGGATGTATTTGCCCTCCCGCTGTGCCGCCGCGCTCCCTGCACGAAGGATTTGTTCGCGCGTGATGGGCTGCCGGGGAGGGCCGAACTAGTTCACCGCAGGCGTTTTGTTTGGATGTGCCTGGCAAACCTCCAGGTTAGTGGGGGCGGGCGGTTCAATGGGAATGCACGATGAATCGTCGACCTTAATTTGATCGAGTTCGTATAAGCGTCGAACGTCGTCGCTCATTTCTCGACTGTCGCGCAGGACGTAAACGGGGCCTTTATGATCTGCCACGCGCTGTGCAATTATTTGTTGCAGCTTCACGTTGTACGAAGGCGTTGACAGGTTGGATATGGCCGAAAAAAAGGCTGGATGGTCGGGCCATTGCGGCACCAAGTATCCTACGGGCTCGTTGGTGGTAGAAATGATCAGCGAGTCATAGGGCAACTGAGGCAATTTATTCCGGAAATACGGGCTGCCGTCCAAAGGGATTCGCCCCCAGTCAGGTACCGATGTAAGCAACGCAAGCGACAAGAACACGAGTCCGGCAATCGTGACGCCTGTCTCCTGACGATGTTGTCGGCAAACGTCTTGTAGCGCCGTAAACAGCATTACGGCGCCAAGGAGCTCGAGTACGATGGCGTAGCGGTAGATCGCGAATAGTTCTGACCAGATGAGGTACATAACAACGTAGCTCACGGCAAAAAACAGCTTCAAGTTCCACATGCGACTTTGAGGTCTGCGTAAGACAAGCCGCACAACTGTACCCACTATCCAGCCGACGGCAATAAATGCGCCCACCAGTAAACGAGGGTCCCTCAAGTTAAGTTCCGATCGTAGGCTGTTCCCGACTAGCGCGGAGTAACCTGGAAAGGCTAACAGGTGCCTAACGTCGTGAGGGATAAATCTCACATCCATACCGCTAGCCCCGCTGATAAGCGGCGATCGGAAAAGACCGTTGAAATAGGGGAATATAGGGTTGTGGAAATTCGAGTACATTTTCCACATCCAGGGTCCTGCGAGGATCCCAAAGCTCACTAACCCCGCCAGCGCATAAGCTGCAATTAGACGCCAGAGCTGTTTTTTGTCCGTTCCGACCAGCAGAAAGGGCAGTGCGATGGTTAGCGAAATTGCCGGCACAGCTGCAGTGAGTTTCAGTGCCGTCGCCGCACCTATCGCGAGGCCTGCGGTTACCATCGCGGCGCGCGCGCTCAGGCGGCTCTTTTGCCACAGAGTAAGCGCGAGGACGGCGCCAATAATCAAGGACGACACGGTCCATTCGCCCGTGGTGCTGCCAATCTGCCCTAATCCGGCGGCCCCCGTCATCCCGACTACACACGCGCCCACCCGGAACCCAAAGCCTGTCAAGGTGGGATTTTGCGCGTCGACTTGATCGAGGTTAGCCAGCAATCGCCACAAGAAATAGGCTGCAATTCCAGCGGGCAAACCCATTAGAAATACAACGATGTAGTCTGGCCGCCCCGAGTCTGCCAGTTTGTAGAAAAACAGGTCCGAGAGCGGGTTGAGGAAGGTCTGGAGTTGCGCCGGGAAGAGGTCGACACCCCATCGATGATGCGTTAGCGCCCATGGATTATAAAAATGGTAATTACGAAGGTCCCAGTTCCAATCCTTGCCCAGATATATCGACACCACTCCACCCATTATTAGAAATGGGAGCAATTGGTACTTTATCTCTTGAAAAACGGTACGCCAACGAACTTTCATAGTTTTAGTGCGAGAACAGAGGGTGGAACATCCCGTGCGAAAAAAGCGCGGCTCGATACTACCATTCGCGACGTCGGTGGCGACGGGTTTGTGCTTGCTGAGCAACTGTCATTGCCACGGCGAATTTTGGCGTGCCCCACGTAGAGGCGATGGAGGCAGGCCGTCCCGTCGGGAGTAGCGGCACACCGCGGCCGAACGCAATGCAGGCGTGCGCTCGGTAGGCTGTTTCTATCTGTCGGCCCGATGCGATCACTGCAATGTGCCATCCCCTATTGTTCGCGCGGATAGTTTCGCCGTCCGCGTTGAGGCTGAAACGAGGCGCGGAATGAGCCTTGCTACCTGTTGAGAAGTCTTGGCCTCCGCGGTGATGCCTAGCCTTCAATAATATGGGGAGATTTTGTGAGGATCGTCGGCAACAAAGGTAGTCAATTCATTCCTTGGCTAGACAACATGCGCTTGATGGCCATGGTTGGAGTGTTGTCGTTTCACTTCTGGATATTTTTCTATCCAATGGCGCATAGCCTGCATGAACTGGTGTCGACACCTCAGCGGATCATTGCCCTACCGTTCCAGCTCGGATGGGAGGCAGATGATCTGTTCTTCGCCGTCAGCGGGATGGGGTTGGCTCTTTCCCTAACCGGTAAGAGGCCTGACTGGCTTCGCTTCATCGTCGCCCGTGCGAAACGCATTTACATACCTTATTGGGTGACCGTTGTCGCCATTTTTGCCTTTCAGGGCGCGTCCGTTGCCGCAGGAACGTGGGATCGCCCATTCGGCGGGCCGTTTACGCCGGAAGATTGGGTGTGCAATGTCATCCTCGTTCTGAAAAACGGCTTCAATCCGTTCTCTACGCACTACTGGTTTTTGTACGCATTGATCGAGCTGTATCTCGTGTTTCCGCTGCTCTACATGGCGATAAAGCGATACAGGTTGCTTGCGGTCGCTGCTGTCGTGGTGTTCCACTCGGTGTGGATACATCATCCACTCCATACGGGCTTGTTCTCGCAGGCATCGTCGGTGATTTTCTGGCTGGCTTCGTTTGCCATCGGGATGTATATCGGCATCAATCTGGGAGAAGACCGCGCTCGCACGGAAGCTCTCCTGCGGAAGTCGCTGCCGCTGGGCGTGTTGCTGTTCGTCACGGGAACGGTCCTGACTTTTTATAAGCTGTTCGACCCGATTGTGCATCCGATGCTCGGGCTCGGAGGCATCATTGTTGCCTTTGCAATTTGCTCACTTCCCTGGCACTTGCCGCGCCTGACGCAGATCAGTTTCGAGGTCTACCTCGTCCACATGCCGTTTATCGGGTGGTATCGCCACTTCTTCGGGTTCGTTGAGCAACCCAAAGTCGCTATCTACGTGTTCTATATGGTCACGGTCACGATAATGGGTTTCGCGCTTCACTTCCTCTCCAGTCGCTTGAGTGCGCCGAAGCTGCTGAAGGTTCCTGAAGGATCTGGCAGTCAGAAATCGCCGCTGAGTCGTGAAGCTGCTGCCTATCAGAATCCGACTTAACCCATCTCATGTTTCCTGCGCATCCCTGAAGGCCGGCCACAGGGTCACGCACCTACCGGTGATTTCGAGTTTGGTCGAAACGCTCGCATGACTCGCGCCCGCAGGCCCTTTCGCGCCGGAGGAGGACTGTTGTCCAGTTGGCGCGTGAGGAGGTTGGCTGCAAACCTTTGCTCGGCTTCGCGATAGAGCAACAGGTCAAGCGCGTTGTGCTCGAGTAGTTCACGGTACAGCGACGGTCCGAGTTCGCTTTCGATATGCTCGAGTCGATCTTCCAGGGTCGCCTTGCGCCCCGGGGTAAAGTTCTCAATCGAAAAGTCGATGTTGAGCTCCCCGACATGCGGTCGGAGAAACTCCTGCAATACCTGCATGGAATCTTCGAACGACTCGACGATGCCGAAGAACGGAAGGCTCCTCAGATGAGCGAGTGCCTGAAGGTAGTCGCTATGCGTCGCGCGTGCCTCGCGCATATCGCTCTGGGCGCTGGCGAGGTGAGCAACCTGGAAGTTCCGGCACACCGCAGTCGCTTCACGTTCGACGACCCAATTTGCAAAAGCGGCCAGGCCGCCATTTCGGGCAATGGCTACGCTCGGACTGATGCTATCCGCCGGTTGCCGTCGCTCGAACTCGTAGACCGACGCAAAGCGATCGATTGGGTGGCGAAGGAACAGGATGGGAAGAAAGGTAATCGACGGGTGCTGAGGGAGCGGCAGCCTGGCCTGATGACTTGAGATGACGCGCAGTGCCGGATTGGCAAGCGCGTGGTTCAAAATTTCGTTTGGGCTGACGGTCGACCAGGGGTAGGGACCTTCAAGGTGGCCGTGCGCATCGCCAGTGAAATTTCGATCCAGAATGCTGTCTATCGTGGTGCCAGCATTTTTAAAAAGGTGGTAGTGAACGATTACGGTCCGCATTTTGTGAATTGAGAAAAATTACTGAAAATAACTTTCGCGCTACGTTGCCTTTGCGCGCTGCGGATTAGTTACGATTCGCTTCTTTCGGTGAGGTCATCATTTTGATGGGATGTCCAACAGAGCCTGCACCGGTCCCGGCGTTCCGAGGTGCCGGCTTCGCCGTCTTGAGGGGAGCAGAGGCGGAGATTCCACCGCTGCGAGCACGTAGCTCGCGGAGCGCTTCATGGTCTGTCGCACGAGTTTGATTGCCGGTCGTCAACCACTCCTCCTTGTTGTCAGGTCGGCCGTGCCTCACACGCCGGCATTGGAGTGCGCGGAGTGCCGGAACATCTCCCAGCGTTCCGTATGGCTGATTGTAAGCAACGATTATAGCGAAGTCATTAGTTCATTATTCCATTCCCAGGTGAACTACCGCGAAGAATCCGGCCGTTGCGCTGTTTAGGTCGTTGGGTTTTTTAAGGGGCAGCTAGATTTGAGGCCGCATAGCGTGGCCTTAAGCTATCCGTGGAACGGTGCCTGTTCGAAGTAGAAGGTTGACGTGCATTAAGCTACTTAAAATCGTTGGTATTTAATAAAACAAAAGCGTAAGCAGGTCGATTCGTTACTGCGAGTCCGGTCACTATCACACGGTCTTTCACGCCGAGACATGTGATCGGAGGGTGTCGCTTTTTGACTAAAACCGTGGGTTTCCCGTCGCTAGTTGGTCATTTCAAAGACAAGGGCAGGTATCATGTCGGCTTTTGAACACTAGCGGTGTTCTGGGGCGGGCTTGCGCTTGTGTGAACTGGATCGCCCCTGTTACGCCGATCGACGAACGAGGGAAAGAAGTGGATCACGACGTCGCGGTCATCTTGCCGTGCTACAACGAGGCGAGCACCATCGCTCAGGTCGTCGCGGACTTTCGGCAGTATCTTCCGAACGCCCGGATATACGTGTTCGATAACAACTCAACGGACGGTACGTCGGACGTTGCGCGTGCGGCAGGTGCCCAGGTGCGTCGCGTCGCGCTTCAGGGTAAGGGCAACGTAATCCGCCGCATGTTCGCCGATGTGGACGCCGACGTCTATGTCATGGTCGACGGCGACAATACTTATGATGCTAGCGTTGCGTCTCAGTTGATCGAAACCCTCGTCAACGAAGGCCTCGATATGGTGGTGGGCTGCCGCGTGTCTGACGAAGCGGCGGCCTATCGGGCCGGTCATCGTCTCGGCAACGTTATGCTCACCGGCTTCGCTGCGTCAATTTTTGGCCGTACGTTCCGCGATATGTTGTCCGGCTATCGGATCTTTTCGCGCCGCTACGTGAAGTCCTTTCCCGCTCATGCGCAAGGTTTCGAAACCGAAACGGAGCTGGCCGTGCACGCTCTCGAGTTGCGCATGCCCGTGGCAGAGGTGGACACCTATTACGGTAGCCGGCCAGAAGGTTCGGTCAGCAAGCTCAATACCTACCGGGACGGTTTCAGGATCCTGATGACGATTCTCAAGCTGTTCAAGCTTGAGCGTCCACTGGCGTTCTTTTCCATCTGTTTCTTTGCCAGTCTGCTGCTCTCGATCGTCCTCGCCATTCCGCTCTTCGAAACTTACGTGAACACAGGGCTTGTGCCCCGGATGCCTACGGCCGTGCTGTGCGCCGCGCTGGTGCTGCTCGGCTTTCTGTTCCTCGTCTGCGGACTGGTACTCGACACAGTGACGAAAGGCAGACTTGAAGCGAAACGCTTTGCCTATCTGGCGGTGCCAGGACCATCGTCTAAGTTGCGCCAGTAACCATTCGCAGGGCTTTCGCCTCGGTGTCGTTGGGGGCACTTGTGCATTGAGTCGGCGGGCGTGCTATTTGCTGACGATGTCCTGAGGTTGGCGCGCTGGTATCGAGGCTCGCCAAATTTGCAGTGGTCAACCCTGGATGTGCCCCGGCACCCAGGGCATCACTCCTTCGCGCGCTCAGTCGGTTGTATCGAGCGGCATGACAACTTACGATTCAATACCAGATGCAAGCATCGAATCGAGCAAAGGTGTCAATCGTAGCGATCTTGGCAAGCGCGCTGTTTGGCGCACTCGTTGCGTACACCTTCGTCGGCCTGGTGCGTTACGCGATGGTTGCCCCCCCAAGCTTCGATGGGGCGATGAATCTCAACACGGCTGCGTCCTTCTCTCGTGGGGAAGGTTACGGCTTCTTTTACGACCAGTTCTTTTCGTTTCCGGCGCAAACGGATGGCCCATTCATCTTGCCTGCGGCGCTTGCATTTTGGGTAGGCGGCATCACGCCGTTTACAAGCCAGGTTGTCAACCTGCTCTATGTCGTGGCGCTCATTTGCATGGTGATCGCTCTGACCCGTCGCGTTGGGGTACCGCTTTGGCTTGCCCTGTTTGGCATGATGGCATGCGTGGCGACCCCGGGTTTCATCGAATACTCCATGAGCGGATACGGTGAGATTCCAGTACTCGTCTGGTTTCTGGCTGGGATATTCGTGTTGGTCCCGCGCAAAGTGCGTGGCATTCCTGATCGTCACAGGCTGTTCGTCGCTGGTCTGTTGTTCGGTATGGCCTACTTGACGAAGGTCGTTGCGCTGGTCTGCGTTGCCCCTGGGATGCTCGTTCTCGCGTGCCTGATTTTCACGCAGCCGAACAGATGGCGCCGCCTCGTCGCCTTCGCGATCGGTTTTGGTGCGCCGGTCGCTGCCTGGGAAGTATTCCGGTTAGTCGAGCTGGGAAGTGTGCATGCCTATCTTGGCTGGTGGCGGTTTCAGGCCGGCCAGATTCTGGCGCAGTCCGGAGCCAGACCCAATCATGCTGCGGAAGGTGTGATTCACAAGGGCGTACAACATCTGTCAATTCTTGCCGACCTTACTGGCGTTGCTGCGCCGATGCTGGCAATCTGCGTTGTTGTGCCCGTTGCGCTCGGCTTGATCTTTGCTCTTGACCGGAGAAGGCTGGCACATATCCGGTTGGTTCTCGGGATGCTTGCGGTAGTAGTAGGGCTGTATTTTTTCTGGTGGATCTTCATCGGTCCGACTGCAATGGCATGGCTGCGTCGAATCGTTGATGGCCTGGTACTCTTGCAATGTCTCATCGTTGTTGTGTTAGCTGAGGCATGGCGTCGTCCAGATGCGACGCCTGAGCGCTCGGTAGCCCGCGGGAGAGGTCTGCGTGCAGTCACGCTACTTGCGCTGGTGCCGGTCGTCGCCGGCCAACTGTTTTTGATTCGAAGTGGGGAAACAATAACGCACCCACCGCAACCTCCGAAATACGCTTTGGACATGTTCCAGATGGCGGATCGAGTGCGGGCCCTGCCGCCCGATGCAACAGTATTCGGTACTGGCTGGTGGCAGGCACCTGTTGTTGCGCTCTTTTCGCAGCGGCGCTTCATGAACTTCGAGCACTGGTCTGCCGCCAGAATTAACGCGCTTCGCGACAAGTATTTCGTGACGGACATGTACACCGAAGGGCTCAGTCAGAAGTCTATTCGGACGGTTCTGGACGAGTCGCAGCACACGGTGTTATTCAAGCTTGACGGCGGCGCTTTGTACAAGTTGTGGGATGTGCAGCCATATGTTCCGTTCGCACCGGAAGATAGCGACACGGCAAATCTGGCACGAGAAGTCGACTTTTCCAGTGGGGACTACTCGAGCAAACGAGGCATATTCAAGCGAGACGGTGATCCCCAGGCGTGGGTTAGCCCGGACGGAGCAATTATGTTGAAGCGCTCAAATGAGAGCAGCTTGCGCATGGTGATCGAAGTTCCCCGAGACCTGTTTACAGGCGCTGCCCCACAGCACGCGCTGCTTCATGCGAGCAGTCCGGGTTGTCTGGACCAGGTGCTGTCGCTTGACAAGGCCGGAGTGCAAACTCTCTCCTTGCCGTTGACCTGTGCAGCTTCGCCCGAAGTGAAGCCGTTTCGGGTTAACTTGACAGTTGACGATCATGTTCCTTTCGTTCCGCAGATTGATGCTGATAATCGCCCGAGGTCGTTCAAGCTGCGGTCTATAGGGCTTATCGAGACCGCCGGTACGCTTTAGACACTCGCTGACCGACCTGCGCCGCTTCAATGCAATGTTTACCGGCGCGTTTCGTGCAGTAACAAATGGAAAGCCAAGTTGCCGAAGCACGCCAATTTGAGCAAAATTGCGGTTCCGTCGCGGGCCATACATAGATAAGTGTCGCTAAGACGACACCCACTTACGAACATGACAGCTACAAACGCGCCGCGCCCTGAGAGCGATAACTTGTCCGTGTCCGTGGTCGTCTATCGGCCGGACCTGGCGCTCCTCACTCGCACCTTGTCGAGTCTGGAGACCGCATGCAACGCGTTGCGCGTCAACAGTCCTGCTTTCGCGGTCACCCTTTACCTGGTCGACAACGGCGGACTGCCGGACATCTCCGCAGACCTGAACACCCTGCAGGAGCGGGGCATTCCCACAGTCCTCATCAGCGGCCACGGCAACGTCGGCTATGGACGCGGTCATAACCTCGCCATCGAACGGTCTGCGAGTCGCTATCACCTTGTCCTGAACCCCGATATCGATCTCGACGGCGACGCCCTGGTGAACGCCCTCGATTTCTTCGCCCAACATCCCGAGGCCGGTCTGTTGACGCCGCGCATCGGCGACGACGAAGGGCGTCTGCAATACCTCTGCCGCCGCTATCCGACGCTGCTCGATCTGTTCGTCAGGGGCTTCATGCCGGGCGGCATCAGACGACTGTTCACGCGACGGCTCTCGCGCTACGAAATGCGCGACGTCATCAACGACCGCGACATCGTCTGGGACCCGCCCATCGTGAGCGGCTGCTTCATGCTGTTCCGCACGGACTTGCTCAAAGGGCTCGCCGGCTTCGATCCGCGCTACTTCCTCTACTTCGAAGACTACGACCTGAGCCTGCGCACGCATGAGCACGCCCGCGTGGTCTACACGCCGGACGTGCGGGTGCTCCACCACGGCGGCGGCGCCGCGCGCAAAGGCTCGACGCACATCCAGATGTTCGTCGCGTCGGCGTTCAAGTTCTTCAACCGGTTCGGCTGGAAGTGGCTATGAGTCAGGTTCTCGTCACCGGCGCCAACGGCTTCGTCGGACGCGCCCTGTGCGGCGCGCTGTTGCAGGGCGGTCATCAAGTGACCGGCTTGATCCGTCAGCCCGGCGGCTGTCCGACAGGAACCCAGGAATGGATGCACAAGGGGCAGAATTTCGCGGGCCTCACCGAGGCCTGGCCTGACGCACTTCAGGCTGACTGCGTCGTGCACCTCGCGGCGCGTGTCCACGTCATGCAGGACCCGGCTGCGAACCCGCTTGCCGAATTCCGCGCGACGAATGTCGAAGGCGCCCTGCGGGTTGCCGAGGCCGCGCGCGCAAAAGGCGTGCGACGCATGGTCTTTGTCAGCAGCATCAAGGCCATGGCGGAGGCCGACGCCGGCCGCCCACTGCGCGAGGACGCGCAGCCGCAGCCGCAGGATCCCTATGGCCAGTCGAAGCACGAGGCCGAGCAGGTGCTGGTGCAATACGGCAACGCCTTTGGGCTCGAGATCGTGATCGTCCGCCCGCCGCTTGTGTACGGTCCCGACGTGCGCGCCAATTTTCTGCGCCTGATGACGGCCCTTTCCAAAGGCTTACCGTTGCCGCTCGGCGCGATTAGCGCGAAGCGCAGTCTTGTCTACGTGGACAATCTGGCCGATGCGCTGGTGCATTGTGTGACCGCGCCCCAGGCGGCGGGCCAGTCTTTCCACGTCGCGGACGGCGAGGATCTGACCGTCGCGGAGCTGGCTCGCTCACTGGCGAGGCATCTGCAGGCGCCGGCTCGCCTGGTGCCGGTGCCGGCGAGCTGGTTGCGCCTGGCGGGCAACCTGACCGGCCGTTCTGCCCAGGTGGATCGTCTGATCGGCAGTTTGCAGGTCGATACGAGCCGCATTCGCACGGTGCTCGGCTGGCAGCCTCCCTATACAACCGACCAGGGGCTGGCCGCGACCGCCCGCTGGTATCGAGCCACGCACTGAGGTCGTCCATGGTCATGCAAGCGCTTACGACGACGCCCTGGACGGCTATCGCACTGGCCGCCCTGGTGGCCGCCTGCGCCTGTGCGCTGATTTTGCTGGTCCTGCTGAGAACCGGCCTCGCCTGGCGTCTCGCCACGGATATCCCGAACGATCGTTCGCTTCATGTCCGGCCCACGCCGCGCGTCGGGGGCTGGGGCATCGTGCCGGTCGCGGTGGTGGGCATTCTGCTGGCCGCGCCGGGCCTGTGGTGCGCGGCTGTGGCGGCGGCGTTCCTGGCCGCCGTATCGCAGGTCGACGACCGTCGCGGACTGCCGGCTCGCGTCCGCTTTGCGGCCCACCTGATTGCCGTCGCCGGTTTCGTGGTGCTCTATCCGGCGCCGGTGCCGTGGGTGATGCTCGTGGCCCTGTCGATTCTGATGATCTGGCTGGTCAATCTTTACAATTTCATGGACGGCGCGGACGGTCTCGCCGGCGGGATGGCGCTGTTTGGCTTCGGCGGCTATGCCGTGGCCGCGCTGAGCTCGGCCCAGCCGCTGCCCGAACTGGCCTTGGCGTGCGCTTTGGTCTCGGGAGCGGCGCTGGGCTTCCTGTTGTTTAATTTCCACCCCGCACGGATTTTCCTAGGTGACGCCGGCTCGATCTCGTTAGGCTTTCTTGCCGGTGCTTTGGGCTATTGGGGCTGGCTTCGCGGCGTCTGGCCCATCTGGTTTCCGGTGCTGGTGTTCGCGCCGTTCATCACCGACGCCTCCATCACCTTGGCGCGCCGTCTGTTGCGCGGCGAAAAATTTTGGCAAGCGCACCGGGAGCACTACTATCAGCGTATGGTGCGTTCAGGGATGGGCCATGCCAGAACCGCCATCACGTGGTATGCGCTGATGGCGGCTGGCATAATGATTGCGGTGTATTTGCTTGGCCGGCCTCCGGCTGTTCAATGGTGCGTTGTCGCTGCATGGGTCGTCGCGCTCTGTCTGTTGGGCGTGGCAGTAGATCTGCGTTGGCGTCGCTTTCAATCAACACTGTCTGAACAATCCTCTGAGGTATGACGCAGATGTTAAAAAATAAAGCCTCTTTGCTGTCCCTCAGTGCCTTCCTGTTCGATCTGTTTGCGGTCACGGCGGCATGGCTGACCGCCTACGTCATTCGCTTCAACGGCACCGTCCCGGCTGACTTCATGGAAGGTGCGTTGCATTCGCTCTTCTGGGTGCTGCCGGTCTACGGTGTGATGTTCCGCATCTTTGGCCTGTACCGAGGCATGTGGGTGTTCGCCAGTCTCCCGGACCTCATGCGGATCTCGAAGTCGGTTATCGCCGGCGCGCTCGTCACGATGGTGGTCTCGGTGATGGTGCAACCGGTACCGATCGTGCCGCGCTCCGTGCTGGTGGTCTCGCCGCTGCTGCTGTTCCTCGTCATGGGCGGCACTCGCGCGCTCTATCGCGCGACCAAGGAGTTCTATCTCTACGGTGGTCTCGTCGGCCAGGGCAAGCCGGTCGTCGTGCTGGGCGCGGGCTCCGCAGGCGCGAGCCTCGCCCGCGAATTGTCGCGTTCGAGCGAGTGGCGTCTGGTTGGCCTGCTCGACGACGATGTAGCCAAGCATGGCCGCGAAATCTACGGCTACAAGGTGCTGGGCTCCATCAGCGAGTTGCCGCAACTGGCCGAGTCGCTCAAGACCGAATACGCCATCATCGCGATTCCTTCTGCTTCTGTGGAAGCACAGCGCCGCGTGGCGACGCTGTGCGTGCGCGCCGGCGTGCGTGCCATGGTGTTGCCGGCCCTGACCACGCTGACGCAAGGTCAGGCGTTCCTGTCGCGGGTTCGGCAGATCGACCTCGAAGACCTGTTGGGACGTGATCCAGTGAAGATCGATACGCCGCACGTCGAAGCCCTGCTGCGCAATCGCGTGGTGATGGTGACGGGCGCGGGCGGTTCGATCGGCTCCGAACTGTGCCGTCAGATCCTGCGCTTCGAGCCGGCGCAACTGATCGCTTTCGATCTGTCCGAGTACGCGATGTACAAGCTCACGGAAGAGCTGCACGACCGCTTCCCGGGCTTGCCGGTGGTGCCGGTAATCGGCGATGCCAAGGATTCCTTGCTGCTCGACGAGGTGCTGTCACGCCATGCGCCGCACATCTTGTTTCACGCGGCGGCCTACAAGCATGTGCCGCTGATGGAAGAGCAGAACGCGTGGCAAGCGGTTCGCAACAACGTGCTGGGTACGTACCGCGTGGCGCGGGCGGCGATCCGTCACGATGTGAAGCACTTCGTCCTGATCTCCACGGACAAGGCCGTCAATCCCACCAACGTAATGGGCGCGAGCAAGCGTCTCGCGGAGATGGCGTGTCAGGCCTTGCAGCAAACCAGCTCGCGCACCCAGTTCGAAACGGTGCGCTTCGGCAATGTGCTGGGCAGCGCGGGCAGCGTGATTCCGAAGTTCCAGCAGCAGATTGCCAAGGGCGGTCCAGTCACCGTGACGCACCCGGAGATCACGCGCTTCTTCATGACGATTCCCGAGGCCTCGCAACTGGTGTTGCAGGCGTCGAGCATGGGACGCGGCGGCGAGATCTTCATCCTCGATATGGGCGAGCCCGTGAAGATCGTCGATCTGGCGCGCGATCTGATCCGTCTGTACGGGTTCAGCGAGGAGCACATCCGCATCGTGTTCACCGGTCTGCGGCCAGGTGAGAAGCTGTACGAAGAATTGCTCGCCGACGACGAAACCACCACCCGTACGCCGCATCCGAAACTCCGGATCGCTCAGGCGCGCGGAGTGCCGGATAACCTGCTGGACGAATTGTTGCCCTGGTTGATGCAGCACCGTGTGTTGCCGGATCAGGACGTACGGCGCGATCTGCGTCGCTGGGTGCCGGAATATCAGCCGACGCTGGCGCCGCCGCTGCAGAGCGTGCCTTCGGTCACCAACGCTCGCGCTTCGTAGCGCTGGAGCGCTGCTTCTGGGCGTTGCGGTGTTCGGCTCGGGCAGGTAGAGGTAGCGAACCCTTCGCGACAGCAGCACGGCACGACAAGAAAAAGGCGCTTATGCGCCTTTTTCTATGCCCGCCGTTTCTTCCTCACCACCAGCCATCGCGGCGACTTGAAGCGCACGATACTCACATAGAGCCACACGTAGGTCGCGGCAAACACCACCACGAAGCAGAACAGATGCAGCGTGTGCCGCCAGAACAACGTGGCCGGGATCACGGCCACCAGGCACAGTAGCCACAGATACGGCGAGGTCAGCGAATTGCGCCGCGTCAGCTCGCGTGCCGTGCGTGCGCCCACGGCCCAGCGCATCAGCCGCTTGTAGACCAGCATATGCAGGTGGACGCCATCGGGAATCCCCGGCGACATCCCGCGAATGAACTTCTTCCGGTAGATCGAGAAACACGTCTCGAAGATCGGGTACATGAACAGCAGCACCGGATACCACGCCGACACATCGCGGTTGCGCATCACCAGCATGATCGACAGTTCCGCGAGCATGAAGCCGATGAAGTACGCGCCGCCGTCGCCGAGAAAGATCAGGCCGGCCGGAAAATTCCAGATGAAGAAGCCCATCACCGCGCCCATCATGATGAGCGACGCGGACAGCACGATCGGATCCGACACCTCGAACGCCACATACGCCAGCGACGCGAACATCATGAACGCGACCATCGAGGCAAGCCCGTTGAAGCCATCGATGATGTTGACGGCGTTCGCCAGCGCCGCCACGGCCAGCACCGTGACCGCGCAGGAAATCACCGCATAGGAGAGCAGAAAATCGAGCGGCGGCACGCTAATGCGCGTGACGGCGATATTCAGCAGGAAATAGGCGAGGGCAGCGGCCGCCATCGTGCAGACGAGCCGCGCGAGCGGCGAGACGCGCTTGGTCAGGTCTTCCACCAGTCCCGAGCCGAAGGCCGGCAGGCCGCATGCCACGAGCCCCAGAATCCCCCCGGACACGGCCGGATACGCGTGATGCAACTGCAAGGCCGACACCACCAGGCCGATCAGGATGCCCGTGCCGCCGATCCGCGGCACCGGTTGCGCGTGGAATTTCTGCACGCCGGCCAGATCGGTATCGGTGGAGAATTTTTCGTGCAGATGCGCGTAGCGCACGATCAACAAGGTGATCAGCAGAGAGACGAGGAACCCGAGCGCGAAACTGAGCATGAAGGTGAGCCTGAGCGAAGACGCCGAATTATACAAACGAAACGAACGGGCCTCGAAAAGCGGCCCGGGACGGACTACAGTTTCAGTCAGCGACCCTCTCGCTGATGGCCCTGGAGCCCTGCGCAGCAAGGCACGGCTTCGCCACTGAAAAGAATCGGCCGTTCCGTCATACTGCTGGTCTACTGTTTGACTGATTGACACCCATGTTTGGCAAGTTCACCGTTGCTTTCATTCTGTTTTCTATTGCTGGCAGTGCCCTGGCCGACGGCTATTCGCACCCCGTCGTGATGACCGGCGTCACGCAAATGGCCGACACGGCCGAGCTGCACTTCGATCCTGCTCCCAAAGACACCGGCACGCTGGTGATTCTGGGCGATCACACGAAAACGCCGAAGCAAAGCTACCCATTCGTCTACAGTTTGCCGACCCCGCAGCGCGGAACGGTTGACCCGGCGGTCAACCTCGATTTCAGCGGCAAGCAGAAGCTGACCATCCTATGCGACCCGCGCTCGGATAACTGCATGTCAACCGGCTATGTGACCCTCGGGGCCGCGACCTTTTCCATGCTGTGGAAAGTTACGCAACACTAAGCGTCTCTCCGTAATGGGGTGAGCCGATTCACCCCTTGCACGAAGCATTGCGCATATTTCGCGTACGTCCCGGACGGCATTCAGCCTCCCGCTCCCACATAGTGACTCCGTAACCCCCCGAAACCCTTGCCTGTCATGGATTCCCCCTATCTAGCCCGGGGTCCGGACGACCGTTAACGCAGAGGCGGCGAGGTGCGAACGGGGAGCTTTGGTCGTGCGCCGCTCGACCAGGACGTTACGGAGAAACAATGCTAAATAACATCACCATTCGGGGCGGATTGACGCTGGTCATCGGCGTCTTCGTCGCGTTCTTGCTGACCGTGATCGGGGTCGGATACGGCGCGCTCAAGCTCGCGAGCAACGGCTTGCACGATGTGCAGCGCAATTCGGTCGCGTTGACGCATCTGAACGCCAGTTCTGCGAAGCTGTTGCAGGTGCGGCTCGCATTGGGCAGTTACGAGACCCTGTTCAGCGTCGGCAAGCAAACGGACGATCTGCTGCCCGCTGCGCACAAGGTGCTGATCGAGTCGAATGACGATTTCCACACCTACGCGGCAGGTCCTTTCGGCAGCGACGACGAGCAGCGGCTCGCCCATGCCGTGGAGACGGCGCGATCGGCATTGGTCGATCAGGCTATCGAGCCGGAATTCAAGGCGCTTGCCGATAACGACTTCAACACCTTCCGCAATATCCAGGGCGAGACCGCCAACAGTTTCTACGCCACGTACGCGAAAGCGATCGACGCGCTCGAGCAACTGGAAGCCGATAACCAGCAGCGTCAGGCCGACACCGCCGGTGCGCGTTTTCGCATTGCCACGCTGCTGTTTGCGGCGATCGGCGTGATCTCGATCGTGATTGGCGTGCTGGCGCGCGTCGGTCTTTCGGCGGCGGTGATCCGGCCGGTCAACCAGACCATTCGCCATTTTCAGCGTATTGCCGCGGGCGATCTGACGATCGCCGTCAAGGTGCGTTCGCGCAACGAGATGGGCCAGTTGCTCGGCGCCCTGACGCAGATGCGCGATGGCCTGATCGACACGGTATCGAAGGTGCGCGGCAGCACCGGCGCGATTACCCAGGGTGCGAATGAGATCGCCTCGGGCAACGCGGATCTGTCGCGCCGCACGGAACAGCAGGCGGCGGCGCTCGAGGAGACCGCGGCCAGCATGGAAGAGCTGTCGGCGACGGTGAAGCAGAACGCCGACAACGCGCAGCAGGCCAACCGCCTCGCTCACGGCGCGCTGGAGACCGTGACCCGCGGCGGCACCGTAGTGGGCCGCGTGACCGAAACGATGGAGGGCATCACCACCTCGTCGCGCAAGGTGGCCGAGATCATCGGCATGATCGAAGGGATTGCATTCCAGACTAACATCCTCGCGCTGAACGCCGCCGTCGAAGCCGCACGCGCGGGCGAACAGGGACGTGGCTTTGCGGTAGTGGCGTCGGAAGTGCGCAGTCTCGCGCAGCGCTCCGGTACGGCGGCGAAGGAGATCAAGGAGCTGATCGGCGAGTCGGCGGCCAAGGTGGAGCAGGGTGCATCGCTCGTGGCCGAAGCGGGCAAGACGATGCACGAAGCGATGCAGTCGGTCGAACGCGTGACCAGCATCATGGGCGAAATCGAAGCAGCCGCCCGCGAACAAAGCGAGGGCATCGCGCAGGTCAACAAGGCGATTACCCAGATCGACGAGGTCACGCAGCACAACGCCGCGCTGGTGGAAGAGGCCGCTGCGGCGGCGAAATCGCTGGAAGAGCAGGCGTCCGTGTTGCGCGAGGCGGTGTCCGTGTTTCAGCTTGAAGCGGGCGAGTCGCGGGCGGACGAAGGCAGCGAGGAATCGTTTGCCGCCAGCGGGCGCGGGAGATCTTCAGGTCAGCTTGGCAGCGGCGCAGTGGCGCCGCTTCAGGCGGCCTAGCGTAGCGTGACCTGACACCACTGATAGGGATAATTCCCCTGGCCGACATAGGCCCGATGGATCGAACACTTGAGCGGATCGATGAGAAAGCCGTGTTGCTCAAGGATCGCTCGGGCCTGCTCCACCGAGCGCTGGTTGTCGGCCGCGGGGTCGTGCACGTCGTCGGCGCGAAGGCCTAGTTGACATGCAGGTCCTTGCGACGACGCACCGGAAAGCCACTGGACGCTCGCGTGCAAGCGAAAGCGGGACACCGTCCACTGCAGGCGCTTGCATGCCTCGGTGCTGCCGGTGAAGCCGATCTCGTCCGCGATCCGGTTCATCTTGGCCACGAACTCGATCCGCCAGTTATCTTTGACCTCAAATACCGCGAAGGTCGGGCCGCCGCGTTGACGCACCAATTGCCGCACGTGCTCGTCATAGAGAGGCGTGCCAGGGAAATTCCCGCCTATCTGCGTGAACGCGACCGTGGCGGGAAACAACGTCGCGAGCCATCCCCAGGCGGGATCGCCGCCTACGATGATCGCGGTTGTCGTTTGTGGCGAGTCGAGGCTCGGCGTCTCCGCACGGAACGCCTGACGCGCCCAGCTCTCATGTCCCCATGTTTCGACGCCGCCCAGCACGACGACGAGCGTTGTCACGCTCAAGGTCCACGCGGCGATCCGACGGGCGGTGAGATAGGCGGTCAACTGCGTCAGAAGCAGGAAGGCGACGAGCGGCGTCAGTAACTCCATGGGGACGACGTAGCGGTAAATGCTGAACAGCTTGAGCCACAGCAGATAGCCGAGCGCGACAAACGCAACGACGTAGCGCGCGCGCGGATCAAGTGCTTTGCCGTGCGAAGAGGAACGGCGCAGCGTGCGAAGACCGGAGAGCGCTATCCATGCCCAGAACAGGACATACACCACCGGCCAGATCCACTGATGCAGCGTCGCCTGACCAACCCGCTTGGAGTGCAGCGAAAACAGAAACGGCCATAGCACGGTTTCGAGCGTCGTCTTCGGAAGCCAGCTTGTATCGGCCACACCGACGCGCGGCGTCAACGCATTCGGGAACACGGAACTGAACTGCGGGAAGACAGGATTCCCGAAGGTCTCCCACATTTTCCACAGCCAGTACCCGCCGCTGAGCGAGAGCCCAACAAGCACGCCGATGCCGAACACAAACGCGAGACGAACCCGGGCGAAAGGTGTGGCAGGGAACAGCAGCAGCGAGACACATAGCGCGACGGCGTAGACCACATTGGTCAGCTTCAGGCCCATGCCTACGCCGACCAGCAATCCCCCCAGAACCGCTATGCCGAACGACTTTGCAGACGCGCTTGCGAGCCGGTTCCAGTACGTCAACAGCACCAGCAGCGAGGCGAGGCTGAACAGGGCGGTCGTGTCGTCGCCCATGGTGTTGCCCAGCTCGGAGAGAAAATTCGCCGTCAGGATGCCCGCTATCGCGAGCAGAAGCGGTACGCGGTAGCGATCCTCGGCCGGCAGATCGGGCAGCGCGCGACGCGCGATCGCCAGCAGCAATACGAAATTGAGCCCGTGAATGACGCCCATCAGAAAGCCGACGAGCGGGGCCGGCAGATACGCGTTGAGCACGTAGTAGCCGACATCGAGCACGGGATTGAAGTAAGTCTGCATCCCGGCCGGGGCGAAATCGGTGTGAAGCTTGTCGTGCAAAAACGCGAAAGCGTTGTACAGGTGGTAGTTAAACAGGTCCCAGTTTTTATCCTGGCCCAACCATAGCGACCACAGGCCGAACAGCAAAGGCACGCCGACGCGGGCAGTCGCCAACGCGCGCGGCGTATTCAGATCAACAGAGAGAAGTCGCCGCCAGACCGACTTGCGGGGAATAGTGCTTTCTACCGTATTCATGTTGGCGGGACTCAGCGTTGCCTGAAGACCCACAGCTTGGCCGAGGCAAAATTCACGACCATGCCCGCCAGCGATCCCACCGCGACGCCCACAATAGGCAGGAACGGCAGTCCCTTGAGCGTGAGCACGGTCGCGCTATAGGCGCCATAGTTGACGACGCCTCCCACCGACATCGCGGCAAGATAGCGCCACCACTCAACCCACGCCGACTCGCTGCGCACCGAGGTGAAGGTATAGCGGCGGTTGATTTGCCAGGTGGCCCATACGGCGCACAGGAACGACACCGCGCGGCCGGCGAAGTAACCGAGACCCACGGCGAGCGCGAGGTACAGAATGCCGGCGTCCACCACGAACCCTGCGACGCCCGCGATCAGGAAACGAATCAGTTGCTGGCGCATGCTAGTGAGCGCTCCAGCCGGGTACGTGCAGCTTGATCGAGAGACGGGGGCGCGTAGGGCAGGGTCCAGCTTCAAGGCGTTCGCTGGAACGCGCATTGAGCTGCGATCCCGTCGGCAGAACCGGGCTCGTCTTGGTCTTGGATAGCTTCACGATAGTGGGTGACATCACAGCAGGCGATGAGTAGGGCAAAGGGGCCCGATGCAGGGCCAGCGTCGACTGGGCGGGATTTTAACCTCTGGCGCGACCATTCCGGCAAAATGCGCTACGCCCAAGAATTTTGGACTGACACACTGCGAGGCCCATTCCGCCGATACAATCGCGTGGCCGAAACACTCGCCGTTACTCACCGCTCACATGCCTAGCCTTTTGATCCATCGTCGATTCCCAGGGCCCGCGTTCATGAATTTGCACGCCTCACTTTGGCGTGTTGCGATGAGAAGGAGTGCCTACCTCGCGAGCATCGGGGTCCTGTCTGCCTGTACCACGGTGTCGAGTGTCGACTCGCGGCAGGACGGCCACCTGACCCTGATGAGCCGGGCGCGCTGGAGCTTCACGTCGTGGAATCACGTCAGAACCGTCGGGACGAAGCGCGCCGCGGCCTACTGCAAGGACCAGGGCAGACAGTTGCATGTCGTCGCCGTGCACACCGAAGGCGTCTGGGGCGTGACGGATCAGATGATCGAAGTGGTGTTCGACTGCTATTAAGGCATCACCTCCTTCGAGCGAGGTTAAGGGGTTCTCTCCCCGTCCCACCGGTCGTACGTTTCATCGGCCGGGCCGGGAAATCACATTTGTAAAAGGCCGGCGGCGCGCTAAACAGGCGCGCGGGTGGTGCGGTTTCGCTCGCCTTCGCAATCGGCACCCTTGATATGCCGGAAGCATGCAGAGCATTCGATATTGTTTTTGGCAGGCATCGTGATGTTACAATTTGTTTCATGGTGCCATTCAGTTATTTCTTCGCCCGCCGTTAACGAAGAGAGCCGTCCGTGCGGGGTGAGCGGCCAGGCACAGCGTGCCCGATGTCAAACAAGATTTAATAACTTTCAAATGCCACATTACGCGATCTTTCAACGTTTCTGTCGTTACCCGGCTGATGAAGATCGCAGTAAGACCCTTGCTGTCCGGAGCTAGCCCGGCGATTGACCCGTTCAATCCCGGCGACAAAATTCGCGCCATTTCGCCAATGACGAACACATTTAAATCCAGCCCCGAACCAGTCATTCATCTCGTGAACGGATTCCAGAATCCGTACGGCGGCAGCGAGCAGGAGACCCTCCATCTTGCCAGGCTGCTGAACACGCGAAGCGAGGTCAAGCTGTGGTCGTCATCGTCGCGGAGTTCGCCTGAACTGGTCGAGCAGTTCGGCATCAAGACGCTCGGACTCGCGCCGGGACATCGGCCGAATGGCGGGACCTACGTCTTCGTCGGCTCGCACTGGCGCCACCGGACGTGGCCGTATCTCGGACCGGTACCGCAACGGCTGATTTACGTCTACAACACGTTTCATCCGAAGATCCTGACGCTGACTTCAACGCATCCGAAGCTGCTGCGTTGGCCGGAGACGGAGTACGTGTTCATCTCCGAGTTCCAGAAGCGTCAGGTGGGTGTGGATGGCGTGGTGCATCCGTCGCCTATCGACATTGAGCAGTTCAAACCAGGCTTGCCCGCAACGCGCAGCCGGCCCGTCGTCGGCCGGATGAGCCGCGATACCGCGGACAAGCATGATGACGAAGACCTCGTGCTGTATCGGGAGTGGTCGGCCCAAGGCGTCGATGTGAGGTTGCAGGGCGCTACCACCCTCGCTGGAGCGCTAGGGGACCAGCCGAACATCGAACTCTTTCCGGAAGGCGCGACGCCGGCCGCCGACTTTATGCGCTCGCTCGATGTCTTCTATTATCGGACCGGGTCGCACGTCGAAACGTTTGGCCGCGTGGTGTTCGAAGCGATGGCCTGCGCGCTGCCGGTGGTGTGTCACCGGCGCGGCGGCTATGCCGACTGGATCCGGCATGGCGAGAACGGCTTTATCTTCGACACCACCGAGCAGGCGCGTCAGATTGTGGCCACGTTGCTGGCCGATCCTGCGCTGCGTGCGTCGGTCGGACAGCGCGCCCGGGAGACCGTCGAATCGATGTATTCGGCAGCCGCGCTCGACCAGCGTGCGCAATTCTTTACCGCGCAGGAGAGTAGCGCGGTCCGGCCCTATCGGAATCAGGGCGAGGAAGCCTTGGTGGCGAACCGTTGACAAGCTAAGATCTTCGAATCCAGAAGTTCATATAGCGAAAAGGTTTTCCGATGGTCGCACCGCACATCACCGGCGAAGTCACGCCACTGCAAACCGGCGCCGCCCCCACGGGCAGCGCCGACGCGCTCAAGCATGGTCACTCGGCAACGTTGGGCGTAGGCTGGCGGTCCCAATCGGAGTCGTATGCGCTGCTGCTCGCGAGAGTGTGTGCGCTTGTCACCTTGTGCGCGGTCCCGATCTCCACGGCGGGCGTGAATCTCGGCTCCGGGCTGGTGTTGCTGTTTGCCTTGCTGTCTCCCGAGGCGTGGCGGGCATGCAGAAAGATCTTTGCCTCGCCGGTGAACGTCGCCGCGCTCACGCTGTTTGCTGTGCTCGGTCTGAGCATCGTCTACAGTGCGGCGAGCCATGACGAGGCGTTTAGCTTCCTGTTGAAGTACCGCAAGCTGCTGATGTTGCCGGTGCTGTTCGTGGTGTTCTACGGCAGCGACCGGTCGAAGTGGCAGGTCGCCGCGATATGGGGGCTGTTCTCCGCGCTGACGTTGAGCATGCTGCTCACGTACACGAACTTCTTCGGCTGGACCGCGGTGGGTCCCATGCACGGCAGCGACCCGATGACCAAAGCGTGGGTCTTCAAGGACCACATTTCGGGCGGCCTGATGATGGCGTTTCTGGGCTATCTGGCCATGGCGCTCGCCACGACGGTGCGCAAAGGCATCGGACGCTGGCTGCTGTATCTGGTCGCCGCGCTGGCGATGGTGAACGTCCTGTTCGTGCTAGAGGGGCGCACGGGGCAGGTGGTGGCGATCGCCTACATGGTGGTCTTCGTTGCCGTTCAACTTCTGAAATCGCGGCGCCAGGACCGGCGCACGCGCTGGATCGCCACAGTGGCGAGCGTTGCGGTCTGCCTGTGCCTCGTGGCCTATGCCTTCACCGCGAAGCACTCGCGGCTAGCGGAGACAGGGCAGGAGATTCAGCAATTCGAGGTCTACAACCAGAATACCTCGATGGGCGTGCGGCTCGAGTTCTATCAACGCAGTCTGGCGTTGATCCGCGAACGGCCGATTTTCGGCTATGGCGCCGGCAGCGTGCGCCCCGAATTCGAAAAGCTCGCGAAGAACAGCACCGGCGGTCACGCGGCCATGGCGAGCAACCCCCATAACGAGTTCTTTCTGATGGGCGTGCAACTCGGGCTGCTGGGCGTCGCGCTGTTCGTCTGGTTGCTCGTCGCGGTTGGGCGCGAATGCCGGCGGGTCGACACACTGGCGGCCACGGTTGTTGGCGGCTATCTGCTCGCTTTCGTGCTGGGGTGTTTCGCGAACTCGTTGCTGCTCAATTTCACCGAAGGGAATCTGTTCATTCTCCTGACGGGCATTCTGCTTTTTGGCGGTTCGTCGTCCCAAGGCTCACCTGATTCGTGAAGTAAAGCGGCCGGCCCTTGGTTTCGTTGAAGGTGCGGCCGACGTATTCGCCGATCACACCTAGCGTCATCAACTGGACGCCTCCCAGGAACAGGATGACGATCATGAGCGAAGGGTAACCGTGCACGCGGTCGCCATACATGAGCGCTTTCCAGAAGACAAACACGGCATACGAAAAGGCGAGCGCGGCGGTCCCCAGGCCCAGATAGGTGGCGAAACGCAGGGGCACCGTCGTGAAGGACGTGATGCCCTCAAGCGCGAAGTTCCACAGCTTCCAGTAGTTCCACTTGCTGACGCCGGCGTAGCGCGCGTCACGACGGTACGGCACCGCGATCTGATTGAAGCCCACCCATGCAAACAGGCCTTTCATGAAGCGATGGTGTTCCTTGATCTGGCGTAACGCCTGAACGGCGCGCTGCGACAACAGGCGGTAGTCGCCTGTGTCGCGTGGGACGCGCACGTGCGCAACCCGATCGATCAGCCTGTAGAAGCAATGTGCCGTTGCCTTTTTCAGCCAGGTTTCGCCTTCGCGCGACTCGCGCTGCGCGTACACGACATCATGGCCCGCTTTCCACAAGCGGATCATTTCAGGGATCAGTTCGGGCGGGTCTTGCAGATCGGTGTCGATGACAATCACGGCTTCGCCTCGGGCGTGGTCGAAGCCGGCGGTCATCGCAATCTCCTTGCCGAAATTCCGCGACAGGTCGATGAGACTCACACGCCGGTCGTCGGCATGAAGTTGCCGAATGACCGATAGCGTGGCGTCGGTGCTGCCGTCGTTCACGTACAGGATTTCTGCGGGCACATCGAGCGTATCGAGCACGGCCGACACCCGGCGGTGAAATTCGGGCAATACCTCTTGCTCGTTATAGGCCGGCGCAACGATGGTCAGCAGCGGCCGGTATTCCTCGACACCCGTGTTGTGTGACATCTCGATTCCCCGATACCGCTTCGCTTTGGATTGCGAACGGCTTTATTTAACCGGCACGAATGGAAACTGCCGGCTCATTTTCTAATAAAGAAAAGCCAAAATAGGCCGCAAACAAAGGGTGATAAACTCCGGCGCGCATGCGCGACGTACGCGTGCGAACGCCATTCTACAAGAACGCCGTCTCCTTCCGACCGGCATACGGAAAATCGATCATGAAACACGGGGAAACGCCTACGCTTTGGCGCTGGCTTTTGGTGGCCGCCGTTGTGAGTTTTGTACCCAGCCTTTTCTTCCCCTACGTTGGCGAGGAAGGCGTGTATACCATGACGACACTCGAAATGTGGCACGGGCATCTGTGGTCCAACCCGGTCCTGTACGGCAACGCATATGGCCGACCGCCGTTTCTGAACTGGCTGATGCTGCCTTTCGCCATGACGCTCGGTCCGGCACATGTGCTGGTGGCGAGCCGGTTGGTCACAGCGCTGGCAACCGTGTTCACGGCCGCGAGCCTGTTTGCGTTTGTTCGTGCGCTGGGTGGCACGCGCCGCGCGGCATGGCTTGCGCTGCTGGTCTTTCTCAGCTCGGACGCGCTGCTTTATCACGGCTGGCTGGCGTACTCGGATCCACTCTTTGCACTGCTGACGTTTGGCGCCATGGCGTCCATCATGGTCGCTGCGAAGCGCAAAGCCGTGGCGCCGATCGGCTTTGCGATGGTCCTGGTGACGGCCGCCTTCCTGACGAAAGCGCTGACCGCCTATGTCTTCGTGCTGGGGACGTGGGCGGTCGTTTTCTTGCGGCACCCGGACGCAAGGTCGACGCTACTTAAGCCGTCCGCCGTGCTCTGCTATGTCGCGGGCATCGCTGCCCCGTTTGCATGGTTCTACCTGACTAGCCGCACAGGTCTTGCCGGCCATGAGGGCGGCGCAATGACGGGGGATGTTCTGAAGCGGATGTTGCCGGCCAACCTGCTGGAGTGGCTGAGGCAAGTCGTCTCATTCCCGGTCGAAACGTTTTGCCGGTTTCTCCCGGTGTCCGCGGTCGTTGCGTATGGCGTGCTTCGAGGTCAGTCCTCGGGATCGAGTGAGACACGGTCATGGGAAACGACGGCGGCACTCGCAGCGGCGCTTAACTTCCTGCCGTACTGGCTCTCGCCTCAAGGCAGCATCCGCTACATTCTGCCGCTGTACCCGTTTATCGCGTTCGTGCTGGCCGGAAGGCTCGCCACGCTCAATGAACGCACGGTGCGAATCGCCGTGTACTGCGTGGCGGTGGTTATCGGACTCAAGTTCGTGGCGCTGGCGGTTTTTCCGATCGTCCAGACAAGGCAGCATGGCGATGCGGCGGCTGTGGCGAAGTCGATCGTCGCCATCACCGGAGCCGATCAAATCTATACGGATGACCCTTCAAGCGCAGGCCTTTCTGTGAACGGCAACATTGATAGCCAGCGCTGGCCCGCTGCGCCGATCACCTGGGTCCCGGCTGACATGCAGGACGGCTGGCTGCTCACCCGGACTGCGGATCGACCGGGCACTGCCGTTGTCTGGACGGGCACGTTAGGCAAGGAACGTATGTATCTGCTTTGCAGCGGGCGAGCCTGCGCTGCGGCGGCTGTGAAGGCTCATTGATCCGTTGAGCCTTCCGGCGCGAGACGCGACGGTCCAACCAGTGACCGGGAGACCCATGTGTCCATGCGTCTCCCGGCAGAACCTCTAGGCTCCCTCAAACCCCCGCGGATTCTTCTCCTGCCACCGCCAGTGGTCCGCACACATCCGCTCGATACCGAACTCCGCCTGCCACCCCAACAGCTTCGCCGCAGCAGCCGGATCCGCATAGCACGACGCGACATCCCCCGGACGCCGCGCCACGATCTCATACGGCACCGGCCGGCCCGAAGCCTTTTCGAACGAGCGCACCACGTCAAGCACGCTATACCCCTGGCCCGTCCCGAGGTTCACCACAAAGCTCGCATCGTGCCTGACCAGCGCATCGAGTGCCGCCAGGTGCCCACGCGCCAGATCGACCACATGAATGTAATCGCGCACACCGGTACCATCCGGCGTCTCATAGTCGCCGCCGAACACGCGCAGCTTCTCGAGCTTGCCCACCGCCACCTGCGCGACATACGGCATCAGATTGTTCGGAATGCCGGCCGGATCTTCGCCAATCAGCCCGCTTTCATGCGCGCCCACCGGGTTGAAATAGCGCAGCGTTGCGATGCGCCAGCTCGGGTCCGACAGTTCGAGATCGCGCAGCACCTGCTCGGCGATCAGCTTCGACTGCCCGTATGGGTTGGTGGCGGACAGCGGGAACGACTCGTCGATCGGCGAGCTCTTCGGCACGCCATACACAGTGGCCGACGAGCTGAACACAAACTGCTTCACGTTGCGATCGCGCATCACGCCAAGCAGCGTGAGCAGGCTGCCGACGTTGTTGCTGTAGTACTCGATCGGCTTCGACACCGATTCGCCCACCGCCTTCAACGCCGCAAAGTGGATCGCGCCCGTGACCGGATGCGCGTCGAAAATGCGCTGCAACGCGGCTTCGTCGCGCGCGTCGGCTTCGTAGAACGTCACGCTCTTGCCGGCGATCTGCTCGACGCGCCTGAGCGATTCGCGATTGCTGTTCACGAGATTGTCGATCACGACGACGTCGTAGCCGCCGTTCAGCAGTTCGACGCACGTATGCGAGCCGATGAAACCCGCGCCGCCCGTTACCAGAATCGTGCCCTTCGTGGCCATGCTGTTGCTCCGTTAAAGTGAAACGCCCGTCAAGTTGCGAACCAGGTCTTTATATTTTTCTATCACTACGCGCTCGTCGAATTCGGCGGCGACTTTTTGCCGGCCGCGTTCGCCCATGGCGCGGCGCGCTGCGCCGCTCATGTCGAGCATCTGTGCGAGCCGCCCAGCCAGGCTCTCCGCATTGCGGACTTCGCACAGCAAGCCATTGACGCCGTCCGCGACCACTTCCCGGCAGCCGGGCACATCGGTCGCGACAATCGGCCGGCCCATCGCCGACGCTTCCATCAGCGTGCGCGGCACGCCCTCACGATACGAGGGTAATACGACACAATCCGCTGCGGCGATAAACGGCCGCACATCGTGCGCCTCGCCGAGATATTCGATCACGCACTCCTGCTCCCACGCGGCCACTTCGTCGCGCGTGATGGCACTGGGATTATCCACGCCCACCGGCCCGAGCAGACGGAAGCGCGCCTGTGGATAGCGCGCGCGCAAGCGTCGCGCGGCTTCCACGTATTCGCCCACGCCCTTGTCCCACAGCAGCCGGCCGATCAGCACGAAGTCGAAATGCGGCTTGTCCGGCAGCGGCGTGAAGGCGAACTGCTCGAGATCGACCCCTTCGCCGTGCAACAGGCGGGCGCGTTCCGGATGCACGAGCAGCTTCTGATCGACGAACGCGGCCTGATCGTCGCGGTTCAGAAACCAGACCTCGCGCGGAAAGCGGAACGCAAACCGGTACAGCTTTTTGGCGACCTGCGCGGCGCGGCTCTGCTGGATGAAGACGTAGCCGAGCCCTGTCGTCACCGCGACCGAATCGACGCCTGCCAGCTTAGCCGCAATCGAACCGTAGATGTTCGGCTTGATCGTATAGTGAAACACGATGTGCGGCCGGATGCTCCGGTAGCGGCGGAAGAGCGCCCACAGCGTGCGCAGGTCGTCGCGCGGATTGGTGCCTTTCGACGCCACCGGCAAGTCGATGCAGCGGCAGCCCATGGCGCCCAGCAGATCGAAGGTGCGGTCGCGCGGCGCCAGCACCGTCACTTCGACGCCGCGTGCGACCAGTTCGCGGATCAGCCCTTGCCGGTACGTGTAGATTGCCCACGCAGTATTGCAGACGAGTGTAATGCGCAGCGAAACGTTGGACTTCATGGCGGTTTGACAGGGGCTTTAGTTTTGATGGCCGGCGCGCGACGACGCAAACAGCCTGCGCTTGACGGCCTGCAACGCGCGATAGGGCGTGACCAGATGCAGCAGATTCTTCGCGAGCCCCAGCCAGTCGTACAGATTGCCGGCGTTGAAGTAGCGCAGTTGCAGCCGCAGCGTCGAGCTGACCTGGCGGCGTCGTTTGGTGGCGCTAATGCCGCCTTCGTTCAGCTCGTAGTACAGGCCCAGTTCGGGCAGGTTCGCGCAGTCGTAGCGCTCCATCAGACGCAGGAACAGATCGAGGTCTTCGGCCGAGCGGTAATCCGCGCGATAGTTGCCCACCTCGCGCACCGCGTCGATGCGCAGCGTCATGGACGGGTGCGCAAGGCAACTGCGATAAAAGCGCAGGCGGCGGATCGCCTGAGGCGCGGCGGGCGGTGTCAACATGAAGAGCGGCTGCCCGGCGCGCGTGACCACCTGGGTCCACATGCCGAGACCGGCCACTCGCGGGTTCGCTTCCAGATAGGCACGCTGCTTCGCGAGCCGGTGCGGCACGGTCAGATCGCCTGCGTCGATCCGTGCCGCATAACGAAAGCCGCGCTCGGCGAGAGCGTCGATGCCGGTCTGCAGCGCTTTCTCGATGCCGCCGTTTTGCGGCATGCGCAAGACTTCGATCATCAGGTTCGGCAGGGAAGGGGCGACGATCGGCGGCGTGCTGCCGTCGTCGACAATCAGCACGTGCACCGGCGCGTCTTCATCGAAAGAAGCCAGCGTGCGCTCGACGTCGGCCTGGCCGTTATACGCAGGCATCAACACGGCGACGTCGCCGAGGGCGGCATCCGACGCGCGAAGTGGGCCCGCAGGGTCTTGCGGACCGCGCGATGTGTGCGGCGCCGGCACAGGCACAGTCGAAGGCGACGGGTTGTGCGCGGAGGCGGATGAGTTCGTCATGAGCGCAGCTTGAGGCGGATGTAGTAGAGGTTGACTGAAGCGGCGGCCAGATAGCCCACCGCGAGTCCGACCAGCGCGCCATAGGCGCCGAGGCGTGGAATCGCCAGCAGGTTGACGACGAACGCCACGGCCAGCGCCAGCAGCCACTTCGCCAGCAACACGAACTTGGCCTGATATTTCAGCACGATCAGATTGCCGATCGCCTCGATGCCGGCCGGCACCGAAAGCCACACAGCCCAGCGGAAAATCCCGATCGAACCTTCGTAGTCCGGCCCGAACACGCGGCGGATGATGAGGCCCGCGAGCAGGTCGAGCACCACCGCCCCGCCGATCATCAAGGCCGCCGTCATGGCGGTCAGGCGCCACATGTTACGGCGCAGGTGAGCGGGTTCCTGCACGCGATAGACGAAGGCGGGCGCGATGGTCTGCGCGAGCATCAACGCGAGCGTGATCCAGTTCTCGTTGAGTTGCTGCGCGGCCGAATAGCGGCCGAGATTGGCAAACGAAATGGCCCGCTCCAGCATCAGCCGGTCGAGTTTCAGAAACAGGTACATGCAGATCAGGCCGAGCCAGAACACCGTGCCGGCGGTGGCGAAGTGGCGAAACAGCGAGCGGTCGAGATGCCAGCCGAGCGTGCCACCATGCCGCCTGATGTAATAGACGAGCAGCACGGCGCCGATCGCCGCCGACTCCAGCGCCCACAACCAGCCGAAGCGCGAAGGCGTAGTCGCGGCCCGCACCAGCAGATACACGAGCGCGGCCTTCACGACCGCGGTGCTCATGCTGGTGAGCAATTGCGGCTTGCTGTAGGTCATGCTCTGCAGCCACGAATTGATCACGCCCACGAACGGCTCGCGAAACAGCATCGTCACGGCCAGCCCGGCCAGCATGGCGCCGACCAGCGGATCGGTGAGTCCGGCGGCAATGCTGGTCCAGGTGAGCAGCAGCGCAGCGGCCGAGACCGACAGGCGCAGCGCAAAGGCGCTGCCGAGCACGGTGCCCAGTTGTTCGGGCGGTCGCTTGACGATGGTCGGCACGAGGATTTCGGCGCCGCACACCCAGGTGATGGGCGAGAGCACCAGCAGCAGCGTATTGGCGTATTGCCACTTGCCGAAGGTATCCGGGCCGAAGTAGCGCGCCAGCATGCCGCTGATGACAATGGCCACGGCGATCTGCGTGACCCGTTCCAGCCCGAGCCAGACGATATTCGCAAACGCCCGCGTGACGTCGGGATTGGCGAAGCGAGCGGATAAGCCTTTGAGCGTCAGCATCCAGCGCCTGCCCGCCCGGCCCGATACGACACGGCTGTCGGTGCAATTGCCCACCTGGCCGTCTGGAGCGGCAACTTTGCGAATGGAGGGCGTCTAAGCATTAGAATAGTCGTCTGTAAGGCGTGTCTGAAAAGCGCAATTATAAGTTGGAACCGGAGTGCCTCCGGCAAGGGCGCAGCGCGATGACCACTCATGACGCGGAACACCCCCAGAAGGTGCCGGTCAACTTTTCCAATGCACGCAAGTGAGCCAACCATGATTTCCAAATCTATCTTCAAGGCGTATGACATTCGTGGCGTGATCGGCAAGACACTCGACGTTGAGACCGCTCGTCTGATCGGCCGCGCGTTCGGCAGTGAAGTGCGTGCTCAAGGCGGCGACGCCGTCGTGGTGGCCCGCGACGGCCGCCTGTCGGGTCCCGACCTGATCGCGGCGCTCTCCGATGGGCTGCGCTCGGCGGGCGTCGACGTGGTCAACGTCGGCATGGTGCCGACGCCGGTGGGCTATTTCGCCGCGAGCGTGCCGCTCAAGCTGGCAGGTGGCGAGCGCCGCGTCGACTCGTGCATCGTCGTGACGGGCAGCCACAATCCGCCGGACTACAACGGCTTCAAGATGGTGCTGCGTGGCGCAGCCATTTATGGCGAGCAGATTCTCGCGCTGCATCAGCGCATCGTCGACGACAACTTCGCCAGCGGCGCCGGCAGCTATACGGACTACGACATCGCCGACGTGTACCTCGAGCGCATCGTCAGCGACATCAAGCTGGCGCGGCCGCTGAAGATCGTCGTGGATACCGGCAACGGCGTCGCGGGTGGCCTCGCGCCCAGGTTGTTCAGGAAGCTCGGCTGCGAGATCGTCGAACTGTTCACGGAGATCGACGGCACCTTTCCGAATCACCACCCGGACCCGGCTCACCCGGAAAACCTTCAGGACGTCATCAAGGCCCTGAAGGAGACCGACGCTGAAATCGGCTTCGCGTTCGACGGCGACGGCGACCGCCTCGGCGTCGTCACCAAGGACGGCCAGATCATCTATCCGGACCGTCAACTGATGCTGTTTGCCGAAGAAGTGCTGTCGCGCAACCAGGGCGCGCAGATCATTTACGACGTCAAATGCACGCGCAATCTGGCGAAGTGGGTGAAGGACAAGGGCGGCGTACCGCTGATGTGGAAGACCGGCCACTCGCTGGTGAAGGCCAAGCTGCGCGAAACCGGCGCGCCGCTGGCGGGCGAAATGAGCGGCCACGTGTTCTTCAAGGACCGCTGGTACGGCTTCGACGACGGCCTGTACACGGGCGCGCGTCTGCTGGAAATCCTCGCCCGCGTGGCCGATCCGAGCGCGCTGCTGAATTCGCTGCCCAACTCGCATTCCACGCCGGAATTGCAACTGAAGCTCGAAGAAGGCGAAAACTTCGAACTGATCGCGCGTCTGCAGAAGAGCGCCCAGTTCACCGGCGCGGATGACGTCGTGAAGATCGACGGCCTGCGCGTCGAGTACCCGGACGGTTTCGGTCTGGCGCGTTCGTCGAACACCACGCCGGTGGTTGTGATGCGCTTCGAGGCGGATAACGACGCCGCGCTCTCGCGCATCCAGGAAGACTTCCGCCGCGTGATTCTGGCCGAGAAGCCGGACGCCAAACTGCCGTTCTGACCGCTGCAACGGCGGCGGCGCGTGCAGCCGGCCAGAGGCTCGGCTGCACGCGCCAGGCTCGATCGGCGCCCCGCGCGGCGCGGTATCCACATACCGCGCCGCGTTTTTTCATGGTTTTTGCACGCGACGCGCTAAAATTGCCGTCCTTTCAACGCATCTTCTGGCCGGATGACCGGCGTTCCACTCCTTGAGCGTGCAAAAGATACTGATCGTGAGGGTGTCGTCGTTAGGCGACGTCGTTCACAACATGCCGGTGATCGCGGACATTCGCCGCCGGCATCCCGATGCACAGATCGACTGGCTCGTCGAAGAGAGCTTCGTCGGCCTGGTGCAGCTCGTGAGCGGCGTGCGCCGGGCCATTCCCGTCTCGCTGCGGCGCTGGCGCAAGCGGCTGCTGTCGCTGGAGAACTGGCGCGAGATCGGCGCGTTTCGCCGCGCGCTTGCCGCCGAGAAGTACGACCTGGTGATCGACTGCCAGGGGCTCATCAAGACCGCCTGGGTGGCCGGCATGGCGCGCGGGCCGGTGGTGGGCCTCGGTAATCGCACGGACGGCGCCGGTTACGAATGGCCGGTGCGTTTCTTCTACGACAAGCGCGTGCCGATCGAGCCGCGTACCCACGTCGTGGAGCGCACGCGCCAACTGGTCGCCGCCGCGCTCGACGATCCCAAACCCCAACCCACCGACGAGATCGACTTCGGCCTCGATACCGGGCGCGCGGCGCTGGCGCTGTCCGAGGCGAATCTGAACCTGCCGGTGCCTTACGTGGTGTTCGTGCATGCCACCTCGCGGGCCGACAAGCAATGGCCCGACGCCGCGTGGATCGAGCTGGGGCAGTCGCTGGTGCTGCGCGGCGCGTCGATCGTGCTGCCGTGGGGTAGCGACGCCGAGCGCGTGACCAGCGAGCGGCTCGCCAAGGAATTCGGCGCCGCGGCCATCGTGCCGCCGCGGCTGTCTCTGCCGGCGGTGGTGGGGCTGATCGAAGGCGCGGCGGCCACGGTTGGGGTTGATACAGGTCTAGTGCATATCGCGGCTGCGCTGAAGCGGCCTACGGTCGAGTTGTACAATTTCGCGACCGCCTGGCGCACCGGTGGCTACTGGTCGCCGAATGTCGTCAATCTCGGCACCGCCGGCCAACCGCCGACACTGCAGCAGGTGAAGGCCGCGCTGACCGCTTTCGGGCTGTTGTAACGCGAGGGCGGCTAACCGGCGACCGGCCTGGCGGCCGGCTGCGAACGACCGGCTGCGAACGACCGGCGACCGCAGCGGACCACCGGCCACCCGCATTACGCTCCATCCGCTTTCAAGGGCGACCATGAACGAAACCCAGATCATCGAAGTTGCAAGCGCTGACTGGCACGGACGCAACCTGTCCGTGCCGCGCGAGACGCTGCTGGCCGGCGTCGAACGCGGCAAGGTGCTGTATTTCCCCAATCTGCGCTTTGCGATCGAAGGGGGCGAGCAGGCGCTGCTCGACCCGGCGCTGGCCGATCCGAACCGCAAGAACATCAGTCTCGAACCGAACGGCGGCGCGCTGCATGGCGTGGTGGGCGACGCGGTGACGCAATCGGCTGTGCGCGCGTTGATTGCGCGTTATCAGGCCAATGCCCGCACGCTGGTGGACGGCCTCTTCCCCGAATACGACGGCAAGCTGCGCGTCGCGCCGACGAGCTTGCGGCTGCATCAGGTGGAAACGCGTCAAACCTCGTGGCGCAAGGACGATAGCCGCCTGCACGTGGATGCTTTCCCGTCGCGCCCGAACTACGGCGAGCGCATTCTGCGCGTCTTCACCAACGTGAACCCGCACGGCACGCCGCGCGTATGGCGGGTGGGCGAGCCGTTCGAGGACATGGCCAAACGCTTCCTGCCGGGCATCAAGCCGCAGATGCCGGGTTCGGCGTGGCTGATGAACCTGTTGCACGTGACCAAATCGCCGCGCAGCGAATACGACCATCTGATGCTGAATCTGCACGACGGCATGAAGGCCGATCTCGAGTATCAGAAGTCGAGCCCGCAGGAGACCATGCCGTTTCCGCCGGGCTGCGTGTGGGTGTGTTTTTCCGACCAGACTTCGCATGCGGTGATGTCCGGCCAGTTCATGATGGAACAGACCTTCTTCCTGCCGGTCAAGGCGATGGCGCAGCCCGAGTGCGCGCCGCTTGGCATCCTCGAACGCCTCAAGGGCAGGGCGCTGGTTTGAGCGCCGCCGGCTTTGCGCGGGGCTGCGCCAATTTCGATTTCAATGCGGACGTGAGCGCGGAGTGCGGATGCTAAGAGCCCTCTATAACGTGCTCTGGTGGATCGTGGCGCCGCTCGCGGTGCTGCGCCTGTTGATCCGTTCGCGCAAGGAGCGCGGCTATCGCGAGCATATCGGCGAGCGTTTCGGCCATACGCGCGGACGGCTGCCGGAAGACGACGCGCCGTTGATCTGGGTGCATGCGGTGTCGGTGGGCGAGACGCGTGCCGCGCAGCCGCTGATCGAGGCGCTGCTGAAAGCGCGGCCCGATGCGCGCATTCTGCTCACGCATATGACACCGAGTGGCCGCGCCACCGGCGAGCAACTCTTCGGCGACCGCGTGCTGCGCAGCTATGTACCGTACGACATGCCGCATGCCGTGCGACGCTTCCTGCGTGCGTGGCGGCCGTCGCTCGGACTCGTGATGGAAACCGAAGTGTGGCCGACACTGATCGACGAGTGCCGGCGGGCCGATGTGCCGCTGGTGCTCACCAATGCGCGGATGTCGGCGCGCTCGTTCAGGCGGGCGGCGAAGTTCGGCAAGGGCACGCGCGAAGTATTCGGCGGCTTCTCGCGGGTGCTGGCGCAGAGTCCGTCGGATGCCGAGCGTTTGACGGCGCTGGGTGCGCGCAACGTGGCGGTGCTCGGCAATCTCAAGTTCGACATGACCACGCCGCCTGAACTCGCGGCGCGTGGTCATGCGTGGCGTGCGGCGATCGGCAGCCGCCCGGTGTGGGTGGCGGCGAGCACGCGCGAAGGTGAGGAAGAGCTGGTGCTGCAGGCGTTTGCGGCGCTGGGCGTCGAGGACGCGTTGCTGATTCTGGTGCCGCGTCATCCGCAGCGGTTTAACGAAGTGGCGGCGCTGGTCGAGAGGATGGGGCTGCGTTATGAGCGTCGTTCGACGTGGGCGCCGGGTGCGGCGGGCGGCTCGGCGCAGGGTGTGGCGCGGGCGTTGCCGGCGAACGTGACGGTGCTGCTCGGCGATTCGATGGGCGAGTTGGGCGCTTACTATGCGGCGTCGGATCTGGCGTTTATCGGCGGGAGTCTGTTGCCGCTGGGTGGGCAGAATCTGATCGAGGCGTGTGGGGTGGGCGTGCCTGTGTTGATCGGGCCGCATGTGTTCAATTTTACGCAGGCCACGGCCGATGCGGTCGCGGCAGGGGCCGCGGTGCAGGTGCAGGATCCGGCGGATCTGGCCCGGGCGCTGCGCGAGCTGTTCAACGACAAGGCGCGGCGCACGGCGATGGGCGGCGCGGCGTCGGCGTTCGCCGCGCGCCATCGTGGCGCGACGGCGCGCACGGTGGATGTGTTGATGGCGTTGGTGCCGGAGTGATCGGCGCGGGGGCGCTGGGTGGTTTTGTGCGGCGGTAAATCGTATATTCTGCGAACAATGGCTATCGACGCTTACGCTGGCGCGCTGCCCAACGCTTTCTCCATGATCCACTTATGACGCTCTTTTCCGACCTTGGCTTCCAGTGGGACCGCGCAGCGATTCCAAACGATCTGCCAACCCATTCGACTAAACGGGTTTGCTTTCGCTTCCATCGGATGCTGCCGGAGTTCGTTTGGGATGCAAGCGTACTTGAGGGCAATCCGTTCACATTTCCCGAGGTCAAGACGTTGCTCGATGGCGTGACTGTCGGCGGCCGGAAGATATCCGATCAGGAGCAGATCCTGAATCTCGCGGACAGCTCGAAGTATCTACTGTTGCTTGTTCAACAAGAGCGGTTCGCACTGGATAAGGTGACGTTTTGCGATCTGCATCGCATTGTGGCGCGGAATGAGGCGCTCGAGTGGGGGGTGTTCCGTGGTGAGGGGGAAGAAACGCATTACACACCGGACGTAGCATTGGGGGAAAAAGGGCGTTACACGCCGTTGCCTACCATTGCAGGTGCCCCCGAACTGAATCGCGTTTTTGCGGCAGGCGCGCATGCGCTAACGGAACAGGTCGAGAATCCGTTCGAGCGAGGCTGTGCCTTTTTTCTTTTCGGCGCGCTGCAGCAGTTTTTCTTTGACGGAAACAAGCGCACGTCCCGCTTTATGATGAACGGCGTGCTGATGTCGAACGGCATTGATGCCATCAGTGTCCCGGCACAGCGCGCCGGCGATTTCAACGAAAAGATGGTGCACTTCTATACGTCGAAGGATGCGACCGAGATGATGGCCTTCCTCGCGCAATGCCATCCGGCGTCCGGGTAAGACGCACCGCGACGATCCGACGCGAGCGCTCAGATCAAACCGTCAACAACCCCTTCTTCTCGATAAACGCAATCACCTCATCCAGGCCGTCGAGCGCCTTCAGATTGCACATCACGAACGGCCGCTCGCCGCGCATCTTCTTCGCGTCGGATGCCATCACGTCGAGGTTCGCACCGACCATCGGTGCGAGGTCCGTCTTGTTGATCACCAGAATGTCCGACTTCGTGATCCCCGGGCCGCCTTTGCGTGGAATCTTTTCGCCGCCGGCCACGTCGATCACATAGATCGTCAGGTCCGACAGTTCCGGGCTGAAGGTTGCCGCCAGGTTGTCGCCGCCCGATTCTATGAAGACGATGTCCGCATCGGGGAAGCGCGTCAGCATGCGGTCGACGGCTTCCAGGTTGATCGAGGCGTCTTCGCGAATCGCGGTATGCGGGCAGCCACCCGTTTCCACGCCCATGATGCGTTCGGCCGGCAACGCGCCCGCCACCGTCAGCAGACGCTGGTCTTCCTTCGTGTAGATATCGTTGGTGATGGCGACGAGGTCGTAGCGGTCGCGCATCGCCTTGCAGAGCATCTCGAGCAGCGTGGTCTTGCCGGAGCCGACCGGGCCGCCGACGCCCACACGCAGCGGCGGCAGCTTCTTCGTACGATGAGCGGTGTGATGCTGAGGTGCGTTCATGATCGATATCTTCTATGAGCGGAAGAGCCGCGAGTATTGCGACTCGTGACGCGCCGACAGGATGCCCAGTTGCGGCGCGAAGGTGTTGATGTCGTCAGGGGTCGTGGCCAGTGCGCGTTGGACGGCGGCGTCGATAGGCGCACGCAGTGCGACGATGATACGTTGTCCTGCGAGTTGTCCGAGCGGGACGGCTTTTAACGCGGCTGCGGCCTGGTTTTCGACCCAACTGAAGGCGTAGGCGGCGAGTGCTGCGTCTGCGCAGACGTCGTGAGCATAAGCGGCGAACGCGAAGGCGGTGGGTTGCGCCAGGGGCGTCATGGCCGCCAGCGTGGCGCGGCGCTCGGCGTCGCCCCATTCAAGCGACACGCACAACTGCCGCAGCGACCAGCCCATCTGTTCCGTTTCGCGGCGCAGTTCGGCGGACTCGCGGCTCGCGAGGAATTCGCTGTTGGCAAGCGCGAGGCCTGTCGCGTCATGCGCTTGCCAGCGTTCGATCTGATGCGCGAGGAACGGCAGTTCGCCGAGCGCGAGGACGTCGGTGAGACCGCTCGCGATCCAGTCGCGGGCGCTGTCGGCGTCGGTGATCAGGTGCGCTTCGATGGCGGCTTCGAGACCCTGCGAATAGCTGAACGCGCCGATCGGCAGCGCCGGCGACGCGAGATGCAGCAAAGCCGTGAGTTCAGCGATGCGCATGCTTGGAATGGCCGTGATCGTGGCCGTGGTCGTGATCGCTGTGGTCGTGGGAATGGTCATGCCCGTGGTCATGATCGTGGCCATGATGCTCGCCATAAACCTGCTGCGCGAGCGCATAGTCCTCGGCAAAGGTCTCGTCATGCCCGTGCTTATGCCCACCGCCATAAGCCCCGGACTCCGGCTGAAACGGCAGCGTGACCTGCTCGACCAGCGCGCCGATCCGCTTGAGCATATCGGCGAGCACCGGATCGTATTCGAGCTTCAGATACTCCGCTCCCACCTCAACCGGCGTGTGCCGGTTGCCCAGATGATAAGCCGCCCGCGTGAGCGTCAGCCGGTCCCGCGCGGTGACCATCAACACCGCTTCGGCCGCGGCGACCACGCGTACCAGCGTGCCGTCTTGCGCCACCAGCACGTCGCCGTCGCGCAGCACCGTGCCGCGCGGCAACACTAGCGCCACCTCTTCACCGTTATCGAGCGTCGCCGCCAGACGGCTCTTGCGGCGCGCGTCGAAATCGAGCGTGAGCGTCGGCGCGCGCTTCACCAGTACGGCGGCGAGCTTGATCTTCGGATCGATCAGTTTGTCGATAGTGCGCATGGTCAGAACAGGAAGTAGCGTTGCGCCATCGGCAGCACGGTGGCCGGTTCGCAGGTCAGCAACTGGCCGTCCGCGACCACCTGATACGTTTCCGGATCGACGCTGATCGCCGGACGCCACGCGTTGTGGATCATGTCGGCCTTGCTGATGTTGCGGCAGTTCTTCACCGGCACGATGCGCTTGGTCAAACCGTAGCGCTCGGCAATGCCCGCATCCGCGCTCATCTGCGATACGAAGGTCAGCGAGGTGCGCGCCAAAGCGCCGCCGCGCGTCGCGAACATCTCGCGGTAGTGCACCGGTTGCGGCGTCGGGATGGAGGCGTTCGGATCGCCCATCTGCGCCATCGCAATCATGCCGCCCTTGAGGATCAACGACGGCTTGATGCCGAAAAACGCCGGTTCCCAGAACACCAGGTCGGCCCACTTGCCGGGTTCGATCGAGCCGACTTCGTGCGCAATCCCATGCGTGATGGCGGGATTGATCGTGTACTTGGCGACGTAGCGTTTGGCGCGGAAGTTGTCGGCGCGCGCGTTGTCCTCGGGCAGCGCGCCGCGCTGCACCTTCATCTTGTGCGCGGTTTGCCACGTGCGGATGATCACTTCGCCTACCCGTCCCATGGCCTGCGAGTCGGACGACAGCATCGACAGCGCGCCGAGGTCGTGCAGGATGTCTTCGGCCGCAATCGTCTCGCGGCGAATGCGCGACTCCGCAAACGCGATGTCTTCTGCAATCGACGGGTCCAGGTGGTGGCACACCATCAGCATGTCGAGGTGCTCTTCGAGCGTGTTGACGGTGTACGGCCGGGTCGGATTGGTCGACGAGGGCAGCACGTTCGCCTCGCCGCAGACCTTGATGATGTCCGGTGCGTGGCCGCCGCCTGCGCCTTCGGTGTGGTACGTGTGGATCGTGCGGCCCTTGAAGGCAGCCACCGTCGCTTCGACGAAACCGGCTTCGTTGAGCGTATCCGTATGGATGGCGACCTGGGTGTCGGTGTCGTCGGCGACGGACAGGCAGTTGTCGATCGCCGCCGGCGTCGACCCCCAGTCCTCGTGCAGCTTCAGACCGATCGCGCCCGCGGCGATCTGCTCGGTAGCGGGATCGGGCAGGCTCACGTTGCCCTTGCCGAGAAAGCCGATGTTCATCGGATAGCCGTCGGCGGCCTGCAGCATGCGTTCGAGGTGCCACGGCCCCGGCGTGCAGGTGGTGGCATTGGTGCCGGTTGCCGGACCCGTGCCGCCGCCGATCATCGTCGTCACGCCGCTCGTGAGGGCTTCGTCGATCTGCTGCGGGCTGATGAAGTGGATGTGCGTATCGATGCCGCCCGCCGTCACGATCAACCCTTCGCCGGCGATCACTTCGGTGGCCGCGCCGATCGCAATCGTCACGCCGGGTTGAATGTCCGGATTGCCGGCCTTGCCGATTGCGAAGATACGGCCATTCTTGATGCCGATATCGGCCTTGACGATGCCCCAGTGATCGAGGATCACCGCGTTGGTCACGACCGTATCCACGACGTCGGCGTGCACGCGTTGCGACTGGCCCATGCCGTCGCGAATCACCTTGCCGCCGCCGAATTTCACTTCTTCGCCGTAGGTCGTGTAGTCGCGTTCGATTTCGATCAGCAAATCGGTGTCGGCGAGTCGCACGCGATCGCCGGTCGTGGGGCCGAACATTTCCGCGTATGCGCGGCGGCCAATGCGTAAAGTCATGGTGTGAAATCCGGAAAGTGGCAGGACGGGTGTGCGCAACGCGCGCTGACGACGGGGCTCATGCCACGCCTCAGAGCGGTCCCATGACCTTGCCGTTAAAGCCGTAGACGACGCGGTTGCCTGCCAGCGCGACCAGTTCGACGGTGCGCTCCTGGCCGGGCTCGAAACGCACGGCGGTACCTGCCGCGATATTCAGCCGGAAGCCGCGCGCCGCTTCGCGATCGAACGACAGCGCCGGATTCACTTCATAAAAATGGTAGTGCGAACCAATTTGCACCGGACGGTCGCCGGTGTTCGACACGGTGACCGTGACCGTCGCGCGGCCCGCGTTGAGTTCGTGCTCGCCGTCGTCGGTGAGAATTTCGCCGGGAATCATCAGGGGCTCCGGGGCGGGGTCAAGGAATCGGATGGTGGACGGTCACGAGCTTCGTGCCGTCAGGGAAGGTGGCTTCCACCTGAATGTCCGGAATCATTTCCGGCACGCCTTCCATCACGTCGTCGCGCGTGAGTAGCGTGGTGCCGTAGTGCATGACTTCGGCGACCGTCTTGCCGTCGCGCGCCGCTTCCATCAGCGCCGCCGAAATGAACGCAATCGCCTCCGGGTAATTCAGTTTCAGGCCGCGCGCGCGGCGGCGCTCGGCCAGCAGCGCGGCTGTGAAAATCAGCAGCTTGTCCTTCTCGCGGGGTGTCAGCTTCATCGGATATGTGGTTGGGTTGCGCCCGTTCCAGAGGGGCCAGGCGTCGGATGCCATCGGAGGCGTGCGTCGCGGTGTCCGCCCTGAGACCGGCACAGGACGAACCGCGACAAGCTTACCGCCAGATCAGTTTACAAAGATATCAAGTAAAACTAACGATGTGCTTACAGCGTTGCGGGCAGCGGCGCGCCGAACCACTTCTTCGACATGGTGTTGAGCGTGCCGTCGGCCTTGGCTTGGGCGATGGCGGCGTTGACCTTCTCCAGCAGCCGGCTTTCATTTTTATTCATGCCGACGAAGCATGGTGAATCCTTTATGACGAACTTGGGTTCTGGGCGACGTGGCGGATTCTTCGCATTGATGGCCGCGGCGACGATATTGCCGGCGGCGATCAGTTGCACCTGACCGGAGAGGAACGCGGCGATGGTGGCGTTGTTGTCTTCGAAACGCTTGATGGTGGCGTTCGGCGCCATCTGCGTGAGGGCGATTTCTTCGAGTGCGCCGCGCGTCGCGCCGACCGTCTTGCCGGTGAGATCGGCCGGGCCGCTCACCTTGATGTCGGCGGGGCCGAACACGCCCTGATAGTAGGGGGCGTAGGCGTTCGAGAAGTCGATTACTTTCTCGCGGTCGGGGGTCTTGCCGAGTGATGAGATCACCAGGTCGACTTTATTGGTCTGTAGATAGGGGATGCGGTTCGCGCTGTTGACCGGGACCAGTTGCAGTTTGACGTTCATCGACTTGGCGAGCAGCGCGGCCGTGTCGATGTCGTAGCCTTGCGGTTGCATGTCGGGGCCGACTGAGCCAAACGGTGGATAGTCCTCGGGGACAGCGACTTTTAGTACGCCGGCTTTGGTGATGGTGTCCAGGGCGTCGGCGTGGGCCGCTGGTGTCGTTAATGCCAGGGCCGGTGCGAGCAGGAGGGTGGCGAGCCAGGTGCGGCGCGCACGGCGGTGCGATGGTTGGGTCATGTCTGTCTAAGCGGTGGTGGGCGGAGCTGGGTGGTTGCCGTCTGGTGCGGCAGTGTTCGTGGTGCTTTTGCGAGCAAGGTGTATGCCAGAGGGGTGGGGCTGCGCATGCTCGGGGTTTTCGGTGGGCTTGCACCTCTTCTGGGCCTTGTTTGCTCCTGTTTGGTGCCTGGTTGGCCTTTCCTTGTTTTCTTCGTGGTCTATTAGCGTTGCCCCTGTGCGGGGCGGCACCTACTTTTCTTTGCCGCCGCAAAGAAAAGTAGGCAAAAGAAAGCGGGCTCACACCGCTAGCTCGTAGGTGTCCATCTCTGTTTGGCCGCCCAGAGTGGTCCGAGACGAGATCCGCTCTCGCATTTCTCCCGTCAGTGACAAAGCGCTCATTCATCCCGTGTGCGCACTTCGTGCGCCACGGTACGGTTCACTATGCCGCTCCTCGTCCACGCCGGAAGCTCCGCGGAAGATGGGCCATGCGCAAACGGTGGGTGTGGGGGCATCGAGATCGTGGCCCCGGGCTTAGCCGGTCCGGCGGGCGGACTTCCATCCGTTTTCAGGTCGTCCAGATTCGCAGCGGTACCGCCGTCACGCCATGCACGATCGGACGCAATTGTAGCCAGCACTCGGTCAGCGCTCGTTGCAGCGATTCCATTGAGCGTGCTACCGCGCGAATCAGTACTACCCCCGGTGTGACGCAGGTGGCGGCTGCGCGCAAGCTGTCGTCAAACGGAAGTCCGGCCGTCAGCGTTTCGGCGAGTGCGTCGTCGCAAGCGGAGCCCACCGCCCATAACGTTCCGTATGCGGGGAATCCTGCGAGGCCCTGGGGGACGTCGCGCAGTGGATCGGCCGCGGCAAGGTTGGCTCGTTCGAGCCAGAGCAATTGTCCGTCCGGGCCGACGATCCGCGAGGAAGCGCGCAGCGTGCCGGCCGACCAGCGCTCGCCCGCTGCCTGGCGGCCCAGTTGCGTCGCATCCCAGCCGAGCGCGGTCGCGCCTTCGGCCAGGGTCAGCGTGAAGTCGAGCGTGGCGTTGGCGTGATCGAACACGATGTTGTTTTGCGGCAGCCAGTCGAGCTTCGCATGAGCGCCAACGCGAACTTCGATCTGCTGGCGTGCGGCACGATCGTTCGACTTGTACCACTTCGTGGCGCCGGGCGTGGTGAGCACCGCGTGCGTACCGGCCTCGAGCGCCACGTCAATGTGAAGCTGGTCGCCCCCGGCGATGCCGCCAGGGGGATGCACGATCACCGCGTGGCAGACGGCCTGGCCTTCGGGGTAGAGCGGACGCTGCACGCGCAGCGGGCCGTCGTGCAGACGATGCGCGAGCGTCGTGCGTTCACCGTGCTTCGCGAAGCCGAGTTCGAGCCGGGCGCGCCACTCTGCGTGCGCGGCGCAATGCGCAGACGCGAGCGTGGCATGGTTTTCATGAAGCGACATGCGGGTAGGCGTAGTAGGGCGGTGCGTGACGACTGCCTGACGGACGCTTGTTGCCGGAGGTCATGGATGCGCTTGACCTGATCTGCAGCGACGAGCGTGCCGAGAGGATGTGCGGCGAGGATAGCACGCGTGAACGTCTCGCTATCACACCGCGATCAGGGCGCGTACGCCGTCGGCGTCCATGTTGGCGCCTTCGCCGCCGGCGACGATTTCACCGCGGCTCATGACCCAGTAGCGATCGGCGATGGCTTTGGCGAAGTCGTAGTACTGCTCGACGAGGAGGACGGTGAGCCCCATTTCTTCGACGAGTTGACGCAGGGTGCGGCCGATGTCCTGGATGATGGAGGGCTGAATGCCTTCGGTGGGTTCATCGAGGATGAGCAGTTGCGGCTCGCTCATGAGGGCGCGTCCGATGGCGAGTTGTTGCTGCTGTCCACCGGACAGGTCGCCGCCGCGGCGGCTGCGCATGTCTTTTAGGACTGGGAAGAGTTCGTAGATGCGGTCGGGGATTTTGGATGGGGCTTTTTTGCTGGCGGCGCCTACCAGCAGGTTTTCTTCTACCGTCAGGCGCGGGAAGATGTCGCGGCCCTGGGGGACGTAGGCCAGGCCGTTTGCTACGCGGGCATACGTTGGCAGTTTCGTTAGCGGCGTGCCGCGCCAGGAGATTGCGCCGCTTTTTGTTGGGACGACGCCCATCAGGCAACGCAGTAACGTTGTCTTGCCTACGCCGTTGCGGCCTAATAGTACCGTTAGCTTACCGTCTGGTACTGTTAGTTTCACGTCTCGGAGGATGTGGCTGCCGCCGTAGTACTGGTTTAGGTGTTCCACTTCTAGCATTGCTGTTTGTCCTCTGGGTTCTTTTTTTGCTGCTTGCAGATGGGGGTTTTGCCTGCGGTGGCTTGGTTTTGTCGTTGTTCCTACCTTGTTGGCCTTTCCTTGCTTTGTTAGTGGTCTATTAGCTTCGCCCCTGTGCGGGGCAGCACTGTAGTGGTCAAGCCCCTTTGGACACCCACAAAGGGGTTTTCAGTAAATAGAAGCCTCATAACGCGCCGGTGGCGAATCATTGGCCGCCGAATGGATGCGCCGGTAGTTGTAAAAGTCAGCCACGTAACCCGCGATATCGCGCTGGGCCTGTTCGTGACTGCAGTACTCCTGTTCTCCGATCCATTCACTCTTCAGGCTTCTGAAGAAGCGCTCGACCACCGCGTTGTCCCAGCAGTTTCCCTTTCGGCTCATGCTCTGCACCATCCCGTTTGCCTTCAGATCACTCACGAAGCGTTCGCTGGTGTACTGGCAGCCCTGGTCGGAGTGGAACATCAGTCCGGGGGCTGGGCGCCGGCTGCTGCGGGCCTGCTGTAGCGCCTGGATCACCAGCTCGGTATCCGCCTGCAAGGCAAACGCCCAGCCCACGATGCGACGCGAATGCAGATCCATCACGATCGCCAGATAGGACCAGCCCTGCCGCGTTCTCACATACGTAATGTCACCGGCCCATACCCGGTTGATCGCACCCGGCTCGAACTTGCGCTCCAGCAGGTTGGGCGCCACCAGTGCTTCACCTTCGGCCTTGCGATAGCGGTGCGTTCGCCGTCGCGCCACCGCCAGTTGCGCCTCGCGCATCAGCGAACGGGCCCGGTAGCGTCCGATCGCGTGACCTTGCTGCTGCAGCGCCCGCGCCATCCTGCGACTGCCGTAACTGCTGCGGCTCTCGCTGTGGATCTGGCGCACAGTTCTGAGTAGCGCGGGTGAAGCTGCCGGCTTGCAAACCCGTCCCGCGAACGCGTAGTAGCTGCTTCGCGGCACCTTCAGCAACCTGCACATCAGACTCACCGGCCAGGCCTTCTTCAGCGAACGGATCACTTCGAGGAGCGATCCAGTTCCTTGACGAAGAAGGCCGTGGACTTTTTTAGTATGTCGCGCTCACGTTCAAGCTCGACCACCCGCGCCTCAAGCTCCCGGATACGCCGCTGGTCAGCTTTGACCTGCACCTGCGTGCGCGGCGGCTGGACCTGCTCGGCGCGCCACTGCGCCACCCACCGCCGCAACGCCGTATCGCCAACACCTAGCGCTTCGCTGGCCTTCGCGAACGAGTAGCCCTGCGCAACCACCAGCTGCACCGCTTCTGCCTTGAATTCGTCAGTTATGTTCCGTCTGCTCATTTCTCACCTCGGTTGGAGAATTATCCCCTTTAGAGGTGTCCAGAGTCATTGGACCACTACACACTTACTTTCTTTGCCGCCGCAAAGAAAGTAAGCAAAGAAAGCGGGCTCACACCGCTAGCTCGTAGTGAGCCATCCCGGTTTGCTGCGGGGAACGGCCCAACACAAGACCCGCCCTCGCACCACCCACGCTAGTGACAAGGCACTCATCCGCTCCAGCGTCGCGCTTCGCGCCCCGCCGTCAGGCATAACTCCCCACCAAAACGCTATCCGCTAGCACCGCCTTTAACCACTATCAACCGCCAACCGCGAACCGCGAAATCTAAGTGTGCCGAACTGTCCCGGGGTGTGACTACGAGCTAGCTTGTTCTGTAACTACGGCACTTACAGTGAGCATTTGGGGCGTTGTGGTGAGCAACGGACAAATGCGGGCAACCGTATGGTGAACCGTACCGGGGCGCACGAGGTGCGCACGCGGGATGAATGAGTCCTTTGTCACTGGCGAGTGTGGTGCGAGAGACTGTCTCGTTTTGGGCCGTTTCCGGTAGCGGACCTAGATGGCTCACTACGAGCTAGCGGTTGCAGCCCGCTTTCTTTGCTTACTTTCTTTGCGGCGGCAAAGAAAGTAAGTGCTGCCCCGCACAGGGGCAACGCTAATAGACCACTAAGAAAGCAAGGAAAGGCCAACCCCAAACGCAAACCACCAACCACCAACCACAAAGCCGCCGCAGGCAAAAAAAAACCCTCACCGCCCCAGATAAGACTCAATAACAGTCTCATCCTGCTTAACTTCATCAAGCGTGCCATGAGCGAGAACACGTCCTTCAGCCATAACGGTGACTTTCCCGGCCTCGCCAGAGAGAGCAGCAACAAACTCCATATCATGCTCCACAACCATCATCGAACAAGTGCCACGAAGATGATTAAGAAGCTCGGCCAACTGCATAGTTTCATCATCGGTCATGCCAGCCGCAGGCTCGTCAAGCAGAAGAAGCGCCGGCTGCTGCATCAACAACATGCCAATCTCGAGCCGCTGCTTCTGCCCATGCGACAACTCCCCAGCCAACCGCCTCGCCTCACTCTCAAGACGAATCAGCGAAAGCGTCTCCTCAATCCGAGCCTGCGCCTCCCGATCCAGCCGCGCCCGCAAAGAAGCCCACCATCCCTTGTCAGCCTTCATCGCCAGTTCGAGATTCTCCCAAACCGGATGCTGCTCAAACACCGTCGGCTTCTGAAACTTGCGACCAATCCCCGCTCGCGCAATCGACGGCTCGTTCATCCGCGTGAGATCGATCGTCTGTCCAAGAAACACCTTGCCGGAATCCGGCTCAGTCTTCCCCGTAATCACATCCATCATCGTCGTCTTGCCCGCGCCGTTAGGCCCGATGATGCAGCGCAATTCGCCCACATCGATCGACAACGTCAACGCATTCAACGCCCGGAACCCGTCGAAGCTAACCGTCACATCCTCAAGATACAAAATCGTCCCGTGCGACACGTCAATCTCGCCCGGTGTCACCACTCGCCCAAAATCCGCGACGCCGCTCAGCGAGTGTTCTGCAGGGTCTTCCGGTAAAGCCAGGTCAGGCACCATCGGGTTCTCGTTCATGAGCGATCCCTCTTGCGCATCGCGAGTTCGAGCAACCCCATGATGCCGTTCGGTAGCAGCAACGGCACCAGCACGAAGATCAAGCCGAGAAAGAACAGCCAGTATTCAGGGAAGTTCGCCGTGAAAAAGCTCTTCGCGCCATTCACAGCAAACGCTCCGATAATCGGTCCAATCAGCGTGCCGCGTCCGCCCACCGCCACCCAGATCGCCATTTCAATCGAGTTGCCCGGCGACATCTCGCCCGGATTGATAATGCCAACTTGCGGCACATACAGCGCCCCAGCAATCCCGCACAGAATCGCCGACACCGTCCAGATAAACAGCTTGTAGCCAAGCGGGCTGTAGCCGAGAAACATCAGCCGCGTTTCGCCATCGCGCACCGCTGTGACCACGCGTCCAAGCTTTGAGGTCACGATGGCCCGCGCACCCAGAAACGCCAGCACCAGCACCGCAAACGTGATCAGAAAGAGCGCCGTGCGCGTGCCCGGATGCGTGATCGGAAAGCCGCCGATCCGCTTGAAGTCCGTAAAGCCATTGTTGCCGCCGAAGCCGGTTTCGTTGCGGTAGAACAGCAACATCGCGGCGAACGTCATGGCCTGCGTGATGATCGACAGGTACACACCCTTTACTCGCGAGCGAAACGTGAAGAAGCCGAACACCCAGGCAATCACGGCCGGCACCAGGATCACCAGCAGCAACGCGTACCAGAGATGCTGCGTGCCTTCCCAGTACCACGGCAACGCGTGCCAGTTCAGAAACACCATGAAGTCGGGCAGATCGCTCTGATAGACGCCGTCGTGACCGATCGCACGCATCAGGTACATGCCGATCGCGTAGCCGCCCAGCGCAAAGAACAGTGCGTGTCCCAAGCTTAGGATGCCGCAATAACCCCATACGAGATCCAGTGCGAGTGCGCCGATCGCGTAGCACATGAACTTGCCGGTGAGCGTCATCATGTACGCGGACAGGTGGAACGCGCTCGTTTCCGGCAGTACCAGCGCCGAGAACGGCACGCCCAGGCCGATCGCGACGATCAGCGCAATCAGCGCGATCCATGCCGGTCGCGACAACAGCGCGGGACGCGGCGGCAAGCCCAGCGCGAAGCCCGACTGCGCGGCACGTTCGGTGCCTGGTGGCGCGCCCGTGCCGGACGGTGTGACGGAAGCGGGGGAGGTTGCCGATGTCATCTCATGCCTCCGCGCTGCGGCCCTTCAGGGCGAACATCCCCTGCGGCCGCTTCTGGATGAACAGCACGATCAGGACAAGCACAGCGATCTTCGCGAGCACAGCGCCCCAGAACGGTTCGATCGCCTTGCTGATCAGCCCGAGTCCGAAGCCGCCGATCACCGTGCCGGCCAGTTGACCGACGCCGCCCAGCACCACCGCCATGAAAGAATCGATGATGTAGCTCTGACCCAGATCCGGACCGACGTTACCGATCTGCGAAAGCGCACAGCCGCCCAGGCCCGCAATGCCCGCACCAAATGCAAAGGCGTACGAATCGACTCGCGCCGTCCGCACACCGACGCACGCAGCCATGCGGCGGTTTTGCGTCACGGCGCGCACGAACAGGCCGAGGCGCGTTTTCGTCAGCACCGCCCAGGCAATGCCGACCACGATCAGCGAGAACGCCAGAATCGCCAGCCGGTTATACGGCAGGATCAGGCTGGGCATCACGGTGACGCCGCCGCTCATCCACGCCGGATTGCTGACCTGCACGTTCTGCGCGCCGAAGATCATCCGGGTCGCCTGGATCAGGATCAGGCTGATGCCGAAGGTGGTGAGCAAGGTCTCGAGCGGACGGCCATACAGATGTTTGAGCACGAGCCGCTCCAGCACCATGCCCACCAGCGCCGCCGCCACGAACGAGGCCGGCACCGCCAGCAGCGGATACCAGTCGAAAGCGCCAGGCGCGAAGCGCTGGAACAGGTTCTGAACCACATACGTTGCGTACGCACCGATCATCAGGAACTCGCCATGCGCCATATTGATGACGCCGATCAGCCCATACGTGATGGCGAGTCCCAGCGCGGCCAGCAGCAGCACGCTGCCGAGCGACAGGCCCGCGAACAGCGTGCCCGCAATCTGGCTGCGGCGCTGGATCGCGTCGAGCTCGTCGATGCCGGCCTGCGCAGCGGCACGCACCCGGTCGTCGCTTTCCACGAACGTACCGTCGGGCTTCTTCGCGACGAGCGGCCGCAGCAGTTCGTTCATGTCGAGGTCGTGGCGCGCGGCCACGAGCTGCACGGCTTCAAGGCGCGTTGCCGGGTCGCTGTTGTGCAGCGCCGTCATGGCCCATAGCGTGTCGAGTTTCTTCTTGAGACCCGGATCGGTTTCCTTCGCGCGCTGCGCGTCGATCAACGGTTTCATCGAAGGATCGGGATTCTGCAGCAGCGCGTTAATCGCCGCGCGGCGCGTTTCCAGATCCGGAGAGTCGAGTTGCGAACCCGACAGCGCGCCCGACACCTTCGAGCGCAGCAGATTGTTCAGCGTGACTGGTTGCGCATCGGGTGCGCTGACCGTCTTGCCGGTGATGACGTCTTTGGTCGTGTCGCCGTCCTGGATCAGCACTTCGCCGGAGTCGGTCGTGAGCGCATTGTCCTCGGACAATGCCTTGAGCAGCGCTTGCGACGGCGCGTCGTGATTGGCGATCAGTTTGTCGATCGCCGCGGATTTCGCGTCGAAGTCGTCGGCGGCGAGCGGCGCGACGTCGGCTGGGGTCAGCGCAAACGCCGCCAGCGGTGCGACGGTGATGAGCGCGATACCCAGCGCACCGATACTGCGCCGTGTGAGCCTCAAAATGGAAAACGCCATGATGCCCTTTGAAGATTGACCGGCAGGCGGCGCGGCATCGAATCCGCCAGAGATGCCGCGCCGTCGGGTCGCTAGTGAGGCGGGTGCGTCGTCCAGTCGGCCTGAATCCTCCGGCGCAACTGGACCTGTGCGGGCGTGCGCTGCACGCCCTCCGTTACGTCAGGCCACCCGCGAACGGCGCAGGAACGCCGGAATCGAACTGACCACATCCGGCTTGCCCTGGTTGCCTGCAATGAACGGGCTCCACGGCTGCGCACGAATGGCCGTCTTGGTGCGCCACACCACGTTGAACTGGCCGTCGGCACGCACTTCGCCGATCATCACCGGCTTGTGCAGATGGTGATTGCCGTCCATCGTCAGCACGAAGCCTGACGGTGCGTTGAAGCTTTGGCCGATCATCGCCACGCGCACCTTGTCCACATCCGTGCTCTTGGCTTTTTCAACCGCCTGCTTCCACATATGGATGCCCACGAAGGTGGCTTCCATCGGATCGTTCGTCACGCGCTTGTCGCCGCCGGGCAGGTTGTTGTCCTTGACCCACTTGGCGAACATCGCCTTGAACTTGGTGTTCTCCGGATTGCGCAGCGACATGAAGTAGTTCCATGCCGCGAGGTTGCCCACCAGCGGCTTGGTGTCGATGCCGCGCAGTTCTTCTTCGCCGACCGAGAACGCTACCACCGGCACGTCCGTTGCTTTCAGGCCCTGGTTGCCGAGTTCCTTGTAGAACGGCACGTTCGAGTCGCCGTTGACCGTCGAGATCACCGCAGTCTTGCCGCCTTGCGAGAAGGTCTTGATGTTCGCGACGATGGTCTGATAGTCGCTGTGGCCGAACGGTGTGTAGACCTCCTGAATATCGGCGTCCTGGACGCCTTTCGACTGCAGGAACGCGCGCAGGATCTTGTTGGTCGTACGCGGATAGACATAGTCCGTGCCGAGCAGGAAGAAACGCTTGGCGCCGCCGCCTTCGGCGCTCATCAGGTATTCGGTGGCCGGAATCGCCTGCTGGTTCGGCGCTGCGCCCGTGTAGAACACGTTGCGCGACATTTCTTCGCCTTCGTACTGCACCGGATAGAAGAGCAGGCCGTTCAGTTCTTCGAACACCGGCAGTACCGACTTGCGCGACACCGAGGTCCAGCAGCCGAACACCACCGCGCACTTGTCCTGGGTGATGAGCTGGCGTGCCTTCTCGGCGAACAGCGGCCAGTTCGAGGCCGGGTCCACCACGACCGGCTCGATCTGCCGGCCCATCACGCCACCGCTCTTGTTGATTTCCGAAATGGTCATCAAGGCGGTGTCTTTCAGTGAGGTCTCCGAAATTGCCATCGTGCCCGATAGCGAATGCAGGATGCCGACCTTGATCGGCCCCGTGGCGGATTGCGCATTAGCAAACGGACTCTGGCCGGCGAGCGCCAAGGCGCCAGACATTGACCCGAGCTTCAACAGACTGCGACGTTTCATTTGCTACCCCTTGCCATTAGTGAAGAGTGTTTTATGGGCGTCGATTCCAGCCATGAAAGGCTGTCCTGCATGGTTTGCCCGACCACTACTGCAAGGCACATGCCAAGTGGTAAAACTGACCGTCAAGGGGCGGGATGCACGCTGCGATGCGGTCGTGCTGTGCGGGTTAATTCTGTGGCGTTATGCGCGCTGAGCGCAAAACTGGTGCATTTCGCGGCGACCCGCCTCCTTGCGGTGCGTGCCGCGCTGCAACGAAGCGTCCTTCGCCGCCAAGGAGCGGCCACGGTGCATCTCCGCCGCGCCTTTGTGCATGAGCGTGCGACTGCCTACACTGAAAGACCCACCTTGCGAGGAGACACGAAATGAACGAGCGCGTGACAACGAGCGCCAATCCCCCGGATATGGCCGCGTTCTGGATGCCCTTCACGGCGAACCGTCAGTTCAAGAGCGCGCCGCGCCTGCTGGCGAGCGCGAAAGGGATGTACTACACGTCGCACGACGGGCGGCGCATTCTCGACGGCACCGCGGGCCTCTGGTGCGTCAACGCCGGCCACTGCCGCGACGAGATCGTGGCGGCGGTGCAGGCGCAGGCGGCCGAGATGGATTTCGCCCCCACCTTCCAGATGGGGCACCCGAAGGCCTTCGAGGCAGCCACGAAGATTGCCCGGCACACGCCCGGCGACCTGAAGCACATCTTCTTTGTGAACTCGGGCTCGGAGGCCGTCGATACCGCGTTGAAGATCGCGCTGGCGTATCACCGCTCACGGGGCGAGGGGCAACGCACGCGCTTCATCGGGCGGGAGCGGGGGTATCACGGCGTGGGCTTCGGCGGCATCTCGGTGGGCGGGATTGCGCCGAACCGCAAGGCGTTCTCGGGCGGCTTGCTGCCTGCGGTCGATCATTTGCCGCATACGCTCAATATCAGGGAGGCGGCGTTTTCGAAGGGGCAGCCCAAGTGGGGCGCGCACCTGGCCGATGAGTTGGAACGCATCGTGACGCTGCACGACGCGTCGACGATTGCGGCGGTGATTGTCGAGCCGGTAGCGGGGTCGACCGGTGTGCTGATTCCGCCTGAGGGGTATCTGGAGCGGCTGCGCCAGATCTGCGACCGGCACGGCATCCTGCTGATCTTCGACGAGGTGATCACCGGCTGGGGCCGGCTTGGGGCGCCGTTTGCCGCGCAGTATTTTGGCGTGACGCCCGATCTGCTGACGATGGCCAAAGGCACCAACAACGCCGCCGCGCCGATGGGGGCGGTGGCGGCGAGTGCAAAGGTTCACGACGCGATCGTCGACGGGGCGCCGGCCGGCATCGAACTGTTTCATGGCTATACCTATTCAGGGCATCCGATTGCGGCTGCGGCGGCGTGCGCGACGATCGATCTGTACGAGCGCGAGGGTTTGTTCGAGCGCGCGGCGCGGATGGCGCCGGTGTTCGAGCGGGAGATTCACAAGCTGCGCGATGCGCGGCATGTGATCGATGTGCGTAATCTGGGTCTGGTGGGTGGGGTGGAACTGGCGCCGCGTGAGGGAGCGCCCGGGGCCAGGGCGTATGACGTGTTTGTGCGCTGCTATGAGAAGGGCGTGTTGACGCGTTATACGGGGGATATTCTGGCGTTCTCGCCGCCGCTTATCGTTGAGGACGGGCAGATCGCGGAGATTTTTGCCACGGTGGGGGAGGTGTTGAAGGAGGTGGCTTAGGAAGCGCGGTCGGCGTGGCTGAGGGGTGAGCGTGCGCCCTGCAATGACGAGAGGCTGGCAGCCTTGCGGCGCCAGCCTCTCGTTTTTAGTCGCGCGTGACGCTCGTCATTTAGAAGGCGACGAACGGTCCGGTTTGCGAACCGACCTTGGCGTTGTTGAGCACGGTGTAGACGTTGCGGCCGTAGAAGAACGGCAAGCCCCAGATGAATCCCCCGGACAACGGTGCGCCGAGACTATCGTAGGCGGCATAAGGATTCGCCAGCAGATTGGCCGCGTTGCTCAATGAAAACGGTACCGTTGCGGACGAGCCGCTGCCATTGCTTGCCTTCAGGCCTGCTGACAAGCTGAGCGGCGTCGACGGGGCGTACCACGTGTCCGGCCATACGAACGCGGTCGGGATCGTAGTGTCGGGGAAGTAGTACACGTTCGTGCCGCTATCGATCGCACTGGTCAGCGCGCTGCCTTTATAGACCGTTGTGAAGAGGCCGTTCTGATCCAACTTCAGAATGTTCGCGCTCGAGGGTAACGCATTGTTCTGCTGGGTGCCGATGCCGAATATCAGTTGGCCCATCGCGGTAGCTTGACCTCCTGCCTGCAGCGGGGGCAGGCTGATGATCGTCCCGTTGTTGTCCGACGTGAAGTCGGCGACAGGGTTCATCACTTGCGTATCGAGCGGCACGCGTGCGCCAGTGCAAGAACCCGACGACGCGCAGTAGTAATAGGTCGCCGGCAACACGGTTTGCGCAGCGGCTGGGAAATCGCGTATACCCGACCCGATACCGATAACACCGTTCGCACCGAGCTTCGCGATGGTGCCGATGTTGGTCCCGCCGCGTGAAACGCAATCCGACGGCGTAGCAAAGGCGCCGTCGCCGATGACCTGGATGGGCAGATTCCCGGCGGATTCGCCGCCGATCGACACGTCCGCTCGCTTGACAGACCCCCATGTATAGCCGGAACCGAAGATCGCGCATTGGGCAATCGGCGCGTTGCCGGTCGGGTCGTTGGTGGCGCCGGTTTGTGCGGGCAATTGCGAAGGGAGTGCCGAGCCGAGCGCGCTTGCTAGTACGCGAACGCCGACGGAGCCGGTGTCGAGCAGCATGTGATCGACGGTCGCGCATTGGTTGCTACCTTGCGTGCCGGGATAGCAGATCGTCGCGGTCACGTAGAGGCTGTTGATGCCGTTCATCGTCCGGTCAACGACGATCGGTGCAGTGTTATTGACGACGGGTGTTGGAGTCGGTGTTGGTGTTGGTGTAGGTGTTGGTGTAGGTGTTGGTGTAGGTGTAGGTGTAGGTGTAGGTGTTGGTGTAGGTGTAGGTGTAGGTGTAGGTGTAGGTGTAGGTGTAGGTGTAGGTGTAGGTGTAGGTGTAGGTGTAGGTGTAGGCGTAGGTGTAGGCGTAGGCGTAGGGACCGGCGTGGGCGTCGGCGTCGGGCGTGGGTTCGGCGTGGGACTCGGTGCCGGACTCGGCGAAGGACTCGGACTCGGCGTAGGCGTAACCGGCACCACCGTGTCACCCTTATCCTGCGCCGCATTACCATCGCCCTTATCGCCAGCACCACCGCCGCCACACGCGGAAACCGCCACGCTAGCGCTCAGCAGTGCGAAGCACAGTGTCTTGTTCAACTTCTTCATAATCGCGTTTTCCAGAGAATCTACAGTTCGTCTTACTGCAGATCGTCTGCATTGACGCCGGCGGGCACGAGGCGCGGGACATACGCCTTACCGAAGAAATTGCCGGGCCGGCCGGCGGACTGAATCACGAGATCGCCGCTGCGCTCGATCATCGGACCGGTGCCGTGGGCACGTCCTTCGCCTGCGGAGACAAAGCGCTGAAAATAGCTGCCGAGCAGCGCGCTCATATCGGGCCGCACCGGACCCTGCCACGTGACGGCGAAGACGACGTTGTCCGGCAGCGTGTACTCGCGCACGGTGACGCCGTCGGCATCGACGGATGCATGCACGGAGTAGGCCGCCGTGGTCTGGAGCATCGAACGAAGTCCCTTCGGAGCAGACGAGGCCGCGCCCGGCGCGCCACCCAGCGTCGCGTAAGACGCGAGCGGCAATAACGTTGCAATCGCCAGCGCGATCTTTACAAATTTCATCACATTGCTCCGAAAAATAGGTCGGAGCATGTTGCCAGCGAGCAGCGAGCCAAACGGTCGGAAACGTCTTAAAGCGAAGCCGGAAAGCGCTTCATTGACGGTGCCTGGATAAAGCTGACCGGCGGAGGCCGCACGACGGCTGCCCGCCGGCACGTAGCACGGTAGCCGCGCGTTAGAAGGCCACGAACGGCCCGGCCTGCGCGCCGACCTTCGCGTTCTCGAGTACGGTGTACACAGTGCGGCCATAGAAGAACGGCAGCCCCCAGAGAACCATCCCCGACGCGTTCATACCAAAGTTATTGAAGGCCGCATTGCCGCTCGCGTACAGATTATTGGCGTTAGCGATCTCGAACGGGACGTTGATCGGCGTACCGGCTCCGCTCGCAGCCTGGAAGATCGCGGCAAGCGCAAGCGGCGCCGCAGGCACGTAGAAGCCGTTCGAGATTGGGATTGCGCTGTCCGGGAAGACGAACATGTTGGTGCCGCTGTCCACCGCGCTCACAGTGAGCAAGCGGCCCTTATAGACGCTGGTGAAATAGCCGTATTGATTCAGCGGCAGGATATTCACGCCCGATGGCATCGTGTTGTTCTGCTGCGTGCCGATGCCGAATATCACTTGCCCCGTGGCGCTGCCCGCCCCCGCGGACGATAAACCCGGCAAGCGGATGATCGTGCCGTTGTTGTCGCTGGGGAACGCGGCAACCGGGTTCATCGGCTGTTTGCTCACGGCCACGCGGGTATTGGTGCATGAGGTGGCGCTCGAGCAATAGTAGAACCCCGCGGGGTAGATCGTGTTCGCCGAAGCCGCGTGGTCATACACCAGATTGCTGATGCCGACGATGCCGTTGCCGCCCAAGGCGCTCACCGTGCTGAGGTCCTTGCCGCCGCGCGCGCTGCAATCGGTGGGCACGGCAAACTTTGCGTCGCCTATCAGCTGGACGGGTATCACGCTCGAGGTTTCACCGCCGATCGTCACCGCGGCCCGCTTCACCGAGCCCCACGTGAAGCCGGAGCCGAACGTCGCGCATTGCGCGATCGGCGCGTTGCCGCCTGGGTCGTCGGTTGCGCCGGTTTGCGCCGGCATCTGCGCGGCGAAGGCGCTGCTGAGCGCGCTGGCTACCACTCGCACGCCGCTCGAACCGGTGTCGAGGATCATGCGGTCGACCGTCGCGCATTGACTGCTGCCCTGTGCGTTAGACGCACACAGCGTGATCGTCACATACGGCTGGTTGATCATGGTCTTGCCGTCGACGGTGATCGCTGCGGTATTCGACCCACTGACCGGCGTAATGGTGGCCGGCCCGTTGGCTGGGGCATTGGTCGGATTGGCCGGTATGGTGCCGCCCGGCGTGCTGTTGCTGGTGGACGAGCCGCTCCCCGAATTGGCCGGCCAACTGGGGGCGGCAGGCGAGTTAGGCGTGGCCGGCCAGTCGATGGCCGAGTTGCCCGAGGCGTTACCGTTGCCTGCGCTGCCGCCTCCGCCACAGGCTGAAAGCGCCATACTGAAGGCAAGCATCGCAACGCCGAGCGTCGAACGGGATGTTTTCATGGTCTCTTGCTCTACGGGAATCGACGCGCGTCACTGCGGATCGAACAGGTCGCAGCATGGTGCCAGAGACGTTGCTGAGGATACCTTGGGAAATTTCTGGAGCGATCAAGCGAAACATCGCCGCGTTCAGCGATTAGCCGAAACGCGGGTAAAGGCGGAGGCGCGGAAGATCGTGAAGCAGAGGGGAGTACAGGACGGGAGCGTACGCGCCGTTGCGGCGCCTGTAGCGCTGCTGTTGCGATGGCGGCGGGTTTCTCAACGCGCTGGAGGGTGCCTCATGGAGAGGCCTGCCCCACAACCAGGTGCAACCAGGAAAACATCAATCGGACTGCACAAGCCGCAGCTAAAACGACCGCGGCCCGTGCACAACCCGACTCAAATCAATACGTCGGTACAGCCGGATCAACCTGGCGCGACCACGCATCAATCCCACCCTGCAGATTGAACACGTTCTTATGTCCGCGCGATTCGAGGAACATCGCCACTTGCGCACTGCGCGCGCCGTGATGGCAAACACACACGATCTGCGCGTCGTCGTCGAGTTCTTCGCTGCGGGCCGGGATTTCGCGCATGGGAATCGACACGGCGCCGGCGATTGACGCCGTCTGGATTTCCCACGGTTCGCGCACGTCGAGCAGCACGGGCGCGGGACGCGATTGATCGGCAAGCCATTCGGCCAGAGCGGGAGCGGTCAGGTTTTGCATCAGTGGTCTCAGAACTTGAAGCGCGGCGGCTGCAGAGCGTTGATCAGCGGTTCGACGTAAGTCTCGAACACATCGGCAATGCGGTACTGCTTCTCGTCGATGCGCGTAATGATCTGCGCCTTCATCACCGGTGCGGTGCCCACGAACGCCGCCAGACGGCCGCCAATCTTCAGATGCTCGAGGATTTCTTGCGGCAGGACAGGCAGGCCGCCCGAGACGCAGATCACGTCGTAGGGCGCAGCCGCCGGCCAGCCGCGCGAGGCGTCGCCGGTGACGACTTCCGCATTCAGCACGCCGTTGGCGGCCAGATTGGCCTTCGCCAGTTCGGCGAGTTCCGGCTCGATATCCACGCTCAGCACGTGCTGCGCGCGGTTTGCGAGCAGCGCCGCCATGTAACCCGACCCCGCGCCGATTTCCAGCACGCTTTCATGCTTCTTCACCGCCAGTTCCTGCAGCACGCGCGCTTCGACGCGCGGCGCCAGCATGTGCTGGCCGGCCGGCAGCGGCACTTCGAAGTCGACGAAAGCCAGTTCGCGGTAGACCGTGGGGACGAAATTTTCACGCTTGACGATCGACAGCAGGTTCAGCACGTCCTGGTCGAGCACTTCCCAGGGACGGATCTGCTGTTCGATCATGTTGAAACGCGCTTGTTCGATATTCATGGTGGATTCGGCGGTTCGGTTTAGGTGCGACTCGTGGGGGTTCGGGACAACTTCGGAATTGTACCAAACCGGGGGCGAAACCCGTCTCCTGACGGGCAACAGGGCCGCAATCCGGGGCCAACCTGGTGCCAACCCGGCCCGTGTTAATCCCTACAAGACGGTCCTTGCGATTCGCCGGACCATCGCTCAAAAATGTAATCGATTACATTTTCGCGGCAAAAAAACGTGGCCCGACTGCCTCAATCTGAAACTGACGAACCCCGAACCGGAAACCCGCCGTCCGACGGCAATTCCATTGCGGGCGTCGCCGAGCAGGCCGGCGTGTCCGTGGCGACCGTGTCGCGGGTCCTGAACGGCCACTCGAACGTGCGTCCCGCCACGCGCGACAAGGTGCTGGCGGCGGTGGACGCGAGCGGCTACCGCGTCAACGAACTCGCCCGCAACCTGCGCACGGCTGAGAGCCGCCTGCTGCTGACGATGGTGCCGGACGTCGGCAACCCGTTCTACGCGGAGATCGTGCGCGGCATCGACCGCGTGGCGCGCCAACACGGCTATTTCATGCTGCTGTGCGACACGGGCGCCGATCCCGGCCGCGAGCGCAGCTACTTCGACCTGCTGCGACGGCGTCGCGCGGACGGCGCCATCTGTCTGGACCCGGCCACCGTGCAGCAGGCGCTCGCCGAGGAATCGGGCGCGCTGCCGTGGGTGGCGTGCTGCGAGTTCGATCCGGCGGTCGGCGTGCCGTACGTGGGGATCGACAACTACCGCGCGGCCGGCGACGCCGTGCGTCATTTGCTGGCGCAAGGGCATCGGCGCATCGGCCTGATCAATTCCGACGTCGCCTACCTCTACGCGCGGCAACGCCAGCAAGGCTACCTCGACGCCCTGCGCGAAGCCGGCATCACGCCCGACGAGCGCTGGCGCATGAACCTGAACAGTCTCGACTACGAAGCGGGGGCCTCGGCCGCCGCGCTGCTGATGTCGCAACGCGACGCGCCGAGCGCCATCTTCGCGGTGTCGGACACACTGGCGATCGGCGTGATCCACGGCCTGCGCAGCGTCGGCAAGCGCGTGCCGGACGACGTCGCGGTGGTCGGCTTCGACGATATCTCGCTCGCCGCGCAGATCGACCCGCCGCTTACGACCATCGCGCAGCCCATGCGCGAGCTCGGCGAAACCGCCGCGCGCCTGCTGCTGCAGCGCCTGGCCAATCCGCTGGCCAACGTGCCCGGCGTGCTGTTGCCGCACCGGCTCGTGATTCGCGGGAGTGCGTAAGCCATGAGCCTCGCCGTGCGCTTCGACGACATCCGCAAAGACTTCGGCCCGGTGCGCGTGCTGCATGGCGTGAGTTTCGAACTGACGCCGGGCCGCATCTACGGATTGCTGGGCGAGAACGGCGCGGGCAAATCGACGCTCATGAAAATCCTCGCCGGCTATGAGGCGGCGACCACCGGCACGCTGCTGATCGACGGTCAGGCGCAGCAGTTCGCCAGTTCGCGCGAGGCCGAAGCGGCGGGCATCGTGCTGATCCACCAGGAGTTCAACCTGGCGGAGCATCTGTCGATTGCGCAGAACATGTACCTGGGGCACGAAAAACGCCGTGGCTGGCTGCTCGACGATGCGGCGATGCGCGCGGAGGCAACGCGCTATCTCGCGCAGGTGGGCTTGAAGAAACCGCCGGATACGAAAGTGCGCGAGCTGATCGTCGCGGAAAAGCAGATGGTGGAAATTGCCAAGGCGCTGTCGCGTAACGCGCGTCTGCTGATCATGGACGAGCCCACGGCCACGCTCACCCCATCCGAGACCGAGCGCCTGTTTGCGCTGATGACGAAACTCAAGGCCGAGGGCGTGACGATAATCTACATCTCGCACAAGCTCGATGAAGTCGAGCACATCACCGACGAGGTGATCGTGATGCGCGATGGCCGCTTCGTCGCGCGCGGCGCGACCGCGGGGCTCGCGCGTCAGCAGATGGCGAACCTGATGGTCGGGCGCGACGTGTCCGATATGTTCCCGGACAAGGCCGCGGTGGCGGCTGACGCTTTAGTCGCCTTGAAGGTCGAAGGCCTGGTCGTGCCGGATTGGGTCGAGCAGTTGAGTTTCGAGGTGCGCGCGGGAGAAGTGCTCGGCTTCGCGGGTCTCGTGGGCGCCGGCCGCACCGAAGCCTTCGAGGCCATCCTTGGCCTGCGTCGCCGCAGCGCGGGGCGCATCGAGATTGGCGGCCATGCCGTGGAAGTGAAACGGCCGCTCGATGCGATGCGCCACGGCCTCACGTATCTCAGCGAGGACCGCAAAGGCAAGGCGCTGCACGTCAATCTGAACCTGCAGGACAACCTCACGCTGATGACGCTCGAGCAGTACGCGCATCCGTTGCTCGATCTGAAAGCGGGGCGCGTGGCGCTCAAGCAGGCCGTCGCGGACTTCGGCATTCGCACCGGCGATCTGTCGAGCCGCGCCCGCATGCTCTCTGGCGGCAACCAGCAGAAGCTCGCGCTCGCCAAGTTTCTGCAGCCGAGGCCGAATGTGATCGTGCTCGACGAGCCGACGCGCGGCGTCGATGTCGGCTCGAAGCGCGACATCTATTTCCTGATTCACCGGCTCGCCGCGCAAGGGCGCGCGGTGATCGTCATTTCATCCGAACTGATCGAGCTGATCGGCCTGTGCCATCGCGTTGCCGTGATGCGTGCGGGTCGCCTGCAGGCCACGCTCGACCTCGACCACCTGACCGAAGAGGAGTTGATCGCCCATGCGACCGGCACCCACTGAAGCCGCTCAAGCCGGCCGCGCGATGCGTCTCGCGCATCATCTGTACGGGCTGGGGCCGCTGGTGGGCCTCGTCGTGCTGTGCATTGTCGGTACCTTGCTCAATCACGATTTCGCCACCGTCGACAACCTGATGAACGTGCTTACGCGTACGTCGTTCATTGGCATCATCGCGGTCGGCGAGACCTTTGTGATCATTTCCGGCGGCATCGATCTGTCGGTCGGTTCGATGGCCGCCTTGATCGCCGGCAGCATGATCTGGCTGATGAACGGCTTGTCGGCGGGTGTCGGCGGACACACCTTCGCGCCGCTTGCGATCATCGCCATCGGCATTGCGCTGGCGTTTGTCCTCGGCGGACTGTTCGGCTGGGCGCACGGCCTGCTGATCACCAAGGGGCGTATCGAGCCGTTCATCGTCACGCTGGGCACGCTCGGCATCTTTCGCGCGGTGCTCACGTGGCTGGCCGACGGCGGCGCGCTCACGCTTAACAACTCGCTGACCGATCTCTATAGTCCCGTGTATTACGCGAGCCTGCTCGGCGTGCCGGTGCCGATCTGGGTGTTTCTGGTGGTGGCGGCAGGCGGCACGCTGATCCTGAACCGCACCGCGTTCGGCCGGCACGTGCAGGCGATCGGCTCGAACGAACAGGTTGCGCGCTATGCCGCGATCCGCGTCGATACGGTGAAGATCGTGACTTACGTACTCCTTGGTATATGTGTTGGCGTGGCGACGGTGCTCTACGTGCCGCGCCTCGGTTCGGCCACGCCCACCACCGGCATCCTGTGGGAGCTGGAGGCGATCGCGGCGGTGGTGGTCGGCGGTACCGCGCTCAAGGGCGGCGAGGGGCGCGTGATCGGCACGGTGATCGGCGCGATCCTGCTGTCGGTGATCGCGAACATTCTGAATCTCACCAGCATCATCAGCGTGTATCTGAACGCGGCGGTGCAGGGGGCGGTGATTATCGTTGTGGCGTTTTTGCAGCGCGGGCGGCGGTAAAGAGGAGCAGTGGGCACATGCAGGCATGGCGGCAAGCAGTTCAAGAATCCTTGGCGCACGAAAGCGCCTCATAAACACTGGAGACACACCATGAAGCAGGTCATTCGAGCGATCGGCGCCGGCGTGCTGGCGTTGGGGATACTAGGGGCCGCCGGCGCAGCGCGTGCCGACGACAAGGTTATCTTGGGCGTGGCGATCCCGACGGCCGATCACGGCTTTACGGGCGGCATCGACTGGTGGGCGAACAAGGCCAAGGAGGACATGGAGAAGGCGCATCCGGACCTGAAGGTGATCCTCAAAACGTCGGCGAGCGCGCCGGAGCAGGCCAACCAGTTGCAGGACATGGTCACCGTCAACAAGATCAACGCACTCGTGATCTTCCCGCATGAATCGGCTTCGCTGACGCAGCCGGTGGCGCAGGTGAAGAAGAAGGGCATCTACGTGACGGTGGTGGATCGCGGCCTGACCGACACCAGCGCGCAGGATGCGTACGTGGCCGGCGACAACACGGCATTCGGCAGGCTGGCCGGCGAGTACTTTTGCAAGAGCCTGAACGGCCAGGGCGACATCGTCGCGTTGCGCGGCATTCCGACCACGCTCGATAACGAACGCTATAGCGCGTTCACCGAAGCGTTGAAGGCCTGCCCCGGCGTGAAGGTGCTCGACGCCAAATACGCCAACTGGAATCGCGACGATGCGTTCAAGGTCATGCAGGACTACCTGACGCGCTTCAAGCATATCGACGCGGTCTGGTCCGCCGATGACGACATGTCGGTGGGCGTGCTCAAGGCCATCGATCAGGCGAAGCGCACCGACATCAAGGAAGTGCTGGGCGGCGCCGGCTCGAAAGAGATGATCAAGCGCGTGCTGGACGGCGACAAGCTGATCAACGCGGACGTCACGTATTCGCCGAAGTTCATCTACGACGCCATCAAGCTGACCGCCGAAGCCCGTCTGAAGGGCCAGACGCTGCCGGCGAAGACGATTGTGCCGTCGGTGCTCGTCACGAAAGACAACGCGAAGGACTACTACTTCCCGGATTCGCCGTTTTAACGCGCTGGGCCGCGCGCCCGGCGGCGTGCGGCCCAGCCTTTGACCGAGGAGCGACACGATGAAGACCATCAAGGGACCGGCGATTTACCTGGCCCAGTTCCTGGGCGACAAGGCGCCCTTCGACACGCTGGAAAACATGGCCACGTGGGCTGCGAGTCTCGGCTACGAGGGCATTCAGGTTCCCGTCGACGCGCGCCTGATCGACCTCGAACAGGCCGCGGCGAGCCAGACGTATTGCGACGAGCTGCTGGGCGTCGTGGCCGACGCCGGTGTCGAGATCACCGAACTGGCGACGCATCTGCAGGGCCAGCTGGTGGCGGTGCATCCTGCCTACGACCTGCTGTTCGACGGCTTCGCCGCGCCGCACGTGCGCGGCAATCCGCAAGCGCGTACCGAATGGGCGATCGCGCAACTGAAGCTGGCGGCGCAGGCGTCGCGACGGCTCGGGCTCGACACGCATGTGTCGTTTTCGGGCGCGCTCGCCTGGCCGTATGTGTACCCGTGGCCGCAACGGCCCGCGGGTCTCGTCGATGCCGCGTTCGATGAGCTGGCGCGCCGCTGGACGCCGATTCTCGACGCGTTCGACGAGGTGGGTGTGGATGTCGCCTACGAATTGCACCCGGGCGAGGATCTGCACGACGGCGTGACCTTCGAGCGTTTTCTGGAGCGTTTGAGCGGAACGCGCGGCCAGCGCCGCGCGAACATCCTGTTCGATCCGAGCCACTACGTGCTGCAGCAACTCGATTACCTCGCGTTCATCGACATCTATCACGAGCGCATCAAGGCCTTCCATGTGAAGGATGCGGAGTTTCGTCCGACCGGCAAGGCGGGTGTCTACGGCAGTTACAGCAACTGGACCGAACGCCCAGGGCGGTTCCGCTCGCTCGGCGATGGCCAGATCGATTTCGGCGCGATCTTCTCGAAGATGGCGCAATACGATTATCCGGGCTGGGCCGTCCTCGAATGGGAATGCGCGCTGAAGCATCCGGAAGATGGCGCGCGCGAGGGCGCCGAGTTTATTCGCCGCCACATCATTCGCGTCGCCGAACATGCGTTCGACGACTTCGCGGGCAGCGGCGTCGATACGGCGCAATTGAAGCGCGTGCTGGGCATCTGAGCGTCGGAGCGTCGTTGCGGCGAACGCGAGCGTCACCTGCGCGCGGCGACGCGGGCCTGAGCGACTTGCGCGGCCTGAGCGACTTGAGCGACTTGGGCGCATCATCAAAGGAGTTTCTTCCATGACACGAAAGTTACGGCTGGGCATGGTCGGCGGTGGGCAGGGCGCGTTCATCGGCGCGGTGCACCGGATCGCCGCGCGCCTCGACGACCGCTTCGAACTGGTGGCGGGCGCGTTGTCGTCCGATCCGCAGCGCGCTCACGCGAGCGCGGCGGAAGCCGGTATCGCTCGCAGCTACGCGGACTGGCGCGAGATGGCGCAGACGGAAGCCGCGCGCCAGGACGACGGCATCGACGCGGTGGCGATCGTCACGCCGAATCATCTGCATGCGCCGGTGGCGACTGCGTTTCTCGAAGCGGGCATCCACGTGATCTGCGACAAGCCGCTCGCCGTGTCGCTCGCCGAAGGACAGGCGCTGGCCAGGCTCGCGCACGAGAAGAAGCGGCTGTTCGCGCTGACGCATACGTATTCCGGCTATCCGATGGTCCGTCACGCACGGGAACTGGTTGAGGCCGGCGAACTCGGCGCGCTGCGCGTCGTGCAGGTCGAATACGCGCAGGACTGGCTGGCGGAGCCGATCGAACAATCCGGCACCAACAAACAGGCCGGCTGGCGCACCGATCCGCAGCAGGCCGGCCCGGCAGGGTGCCTCGGCGATATCGGCACGCATGCATATCACCTTGCGTCGTTCGTGACCGGGATGAAGCCTAAATGGCTCTCGGCCGAATTGCACACCTTCGTGCCTGGCCGCCGCGTCGACGATCACGTGCAGGCGATGCTGCGCTACGAGAACGGCGCGCGCGGCATGCTGTGGGCGAGCCAGGTGGCGAGCGGCGCGGAGAACGCGTTACGGTTGCGCGTCTACGGCACGAAGGCGGGTCTCGCCTTCGATCAGGAGAACCCCAACGAACTGTGGTTCACGCCGCTGGGCGGCGCAGCGCAGCGTCTCACGCGCGGGCGGGTGACGAGCGCGATCGCGGCGCATGCCACGCGTGTGCCGGCGGGGCATCCTGAGGGCTATCTGGAGGCGTTCGCGCAGCTCTATCAGGACGCTGCCTTGCAGATCGAGGCGCTGGATGCGGGCAAAGCGCCTCCGCCCGAAAGCCGGCTTCTCACGACCGTCGACGACGGTGTTGCGGGTCTGCATTTCATCGAGGCGGTACTCGCGAGCAGCGCGGCGCAAGGACAGCTTCAGGAAGTGCGAGCCGGGTAAGGGTTTTGTCGACGCGGTAAGATGCGGCGGTGCCCCTTTTTACGGACTCACGCATGTCGACCTCCTTCGCGTCCAGTCAGGCCAATGTCGTCCGCAAACAGACCGTGTTGCTGCTTGGCGGCACGGGCCTCGTCGGGAGTGCGTGCCTGCGCCTGCTCGCCCGCGACGACCGGGTCGGCGAGGTGCGCATGCTAGTGCGGCGGGCGTCGGGTGCGGCGGTGACGGGGTCGGCTGCGACCAACCGGGTCGTCGAGCATGTGATCGACTACGACTGGCCCGACGCGGATTCGGACATCTTCAAGGTCGATTCGGTGATCTGCGCACTGGGCACGACCATCCGCACGGCCGGATCGCAGAACGCGTTCCGTAAAGTGGACTACGAGTATCCGCTGCGGATTGCCGGCATTGCGCGCCGCCATGGTGCGTCCCACTTTGCGATTGTCAGCGCGATCGGCGCCGATGCGCACGCGCGGACTTTTTATAGCCGTGTGAAAGGGAATGTGGAGGACGGGCTCAAGAAACTCGACTATCCGGTGCTGACCATCGTACGGCCTTCGTTCCTGATGGGCGAGCGCACCGAGAGCCGGCCGCTGGAGAGCGTCGCGCGGCACCTTGGTGTGTATTTGCCGCTGAAGTGGCGCTCCGTTTCCGTTGAGCGGGTGGCGCGGGCGCTGGTGACCGAGGTGCTCAGCGACGATACACGTGGCGTCAATATCATCGAGAACGATGCACTGCATCGCGCGCCGCCGTTGTGCCGTTAGCGGCCGGGTTCGGCTCGCGCCAGGCGCCCGACGTGGCCCACTCGGGCAGGTTTCAGCTCTTGCTCTTCCTGATCTGCTCTTCGAACGCGAGGTCGAGCTTGCTCGCCTTGCGCGGTTTCGGCGGACCGAACGCGTCGACGAATTTGACGAAGTCGTCGAGTGTTAGCGGGTCGGAGACTTTCTTGTCGGTGCCGCTCGATTTGTCGACGAGATAAAACAGCCCGCCGGACAGGCTGATCGCCGCAAACTGCGGATTGCCGCTGCGGGTTTTCAGCCGCTCGACGGCGTGGATGGCTCGGGTGGTGCGCATGGTGGGGACTGCTGGAGGGGAGAAAGACGACTACTGTAACAACAACGCGTCGCCGCTGCGTGGTTCCGCGAGCCTTCCGGCCGCGGCCCACCCAGATCATTGTCCGCTCACTGACTCAAATACGTAAACTTCCCGTCCTTGATAATCCCCATCACGCTCGCCCGCTGATCCAGCCCGACGTGATCCTTCGCGCTGGTATTGACCACCCCGTTCGGCACCACCAGTTCATGCGCGTGTTCCAACTCATCGCGCAGCGCGACACGAAACGCCGGAGTCCCTGGTTGCGCCGTCTTCAGCGCCCGCGCCACGGCATCCTGCAAGCGCGGATACACGCCGGCCGCATCGCCGGCAAACTGCGTGACCGAGCCGGGACCGTACTTCGCCTCATACGCGTTGACGAAGGCTAGCGCAGCCTTCTTCGCCGGATGATCGGCCGGCAGCGTGCGCGCCACCACCACGGGCTGCGTGGGGAACAACGTCCCTTCGACATCCTTGCCGCCCAGCTTGATGAATTCCGGCGTCGCGATACCATGCGTCTGGTAAATCGGGCCCTTGAAGCCGCGTTCGATCAGCGTGCGCTGCGGCAACACGGTCGGCGTCCCCGCACCCGCAATCAGAATCGCATCGGGCTTGGCCGCCATCACCTTCAGCACCTGACCCGTGACGCTCGCATCCGTGCGGTTGAAGCGCTCGGTGGCAACTAACTGGATGTGGCGCAGCGCCGCGAACTTCGAGAACTCGTTGAGCCAGCTTTCGCCGTAGCCGTCGGCAAAGCCGACGAAGCCCACCGTCTTGACGTTGTGGTTCGACATGTAGCGGGTCATCACGTCGGCCATCGCGCTATCGGTTTGCGCCATCTTGAAGGCCCACACGCGCTTGCCTTCCTGCGGCTCGACGACGCTCGCCGAGCCGATCAGCGTGATCATTGGCGTCTGGCTGTCCGCGACCGGGTCCAGCGCGGCCATCGCGGCCGGCGTGATATTCGGCCCGACGATCACGTCGACGTGGTCCTCGTTGATCAGCTTGTGGATATTGCGCACGGCGGCGCCCGGGTCCGAGCCGTCGTCGAGGATGATGTAGTCGGCCTTCTGTCCAGCAATCGTGTCCGGCCACATCAGCATGGCGTTCTTGCTGGTAATGCCGATCACGGCTGCAGGGCCGGTGCTCGACAGATCGATGCCGACTTTCAGGTCGGCATGTGCGGCCGTTGCGGCCAGCAGGGCCCCGAGCGCGGCGATGCCGCGCAGGCTCTTTTTATACGACATCATCGAAAATCTCCGTAGCGGGAAGCGGAAATTGAAGCGGCTCAAAATGCGCAATGCAAGAGTTTGGCGCGAAACGACGGTCCTAAAGCTCGTAGCTTTCGTGTTCGCCCTTGAGCGCCTGTTCGATCAGCTTGCGGTTCATGCTCGGCGACAACAGTTCGACGAGCGTATACACATAGCTGCGCAGGTAAGCCCCCTGTTTCAGCGCCACACGCGTGACGTTGCTGCCAAACAGATGGCCCACCGGCATGGCCCGCAGGTGGCGGTCGCGCTCGGCGTTGAAGGCGATATCGGCCATGATGCCGACGCCCAGCCCCAGTTCGACGTAGGTCTTGATCACGTCGGCGTCGATCGCCTCCAGCACGATGTCCGGCGCGAGCCCGCGCAGCCGGAACGCCTCGTTGATCTTGGTGCGGCCCGCAAACGCGTTGTCATACGTAATCAACGGGAATTGGCTCAGATCGTCGAGCGACAGCAGCTTGCGGTCGAGCAACGGGTGATCCGGCTGCATCACGGCGACGTGGTGCCACTGGAAGCAGGGCAGCGAGACCAGCTCCTTATAGTTGGCGATCGCCTCGGTGGCGATCGCCAGATCCGCCTGGTCGTGAATCACCATCTCCGCGACCTGCGTGGGGCTGCCTTGCAGAATCGAAAGGTGAACTTTCGGGAAGCGCTTCTTGAATTCGGCGATGGCGGCCGGAAGTGAGTAGCGGGCCTGCGTGTGGGTGGCGGCGATCACGAGGTTGCCCTGGTCTTGCGCCGCGTAATCTTTACCGACGCGCTTCAGGCTCTCTACCTCCTGCAGGATCTTCTCGACGGAAGCGAGGATAATGCGCCCCGGTTCCGTCAGCGAGCGCACGCGCTTGCCGTGCCGGGTGAAGATTTCGACGCCCAGCTCGTCTTCGAGCTCGATGATCGCCTTCGAGACGCCAGGCTGGCTTGTATACAGTGCCTTGGCCGCTTCGGTGAGGTTGAAGTTCTGCCGCACGGCCTCACGCACGAAGCGGAACTGGTGCAGGTTCATATATAACCTCTGAGCATATCAAAAGAATTTTTTAGTCGTTTGAAGTATATGGGGAGTTTATTACTATTTCCCCATCTTTTTCAATATGGATATCTGTTTTTGTCATTAGCAAATGAGCGGGGGGGCTCGAAGGTCCCGCTCAGCCGCACTGGCAAAGGCTGAGGTCTTTGCGTGGCGCAACCGGAGCGCTGCGTGTAACGCAAACTGGGGTCCCCGAATGTACCAATACGATCAGTACGACCAGACCATCGTCGATGAACGGGTCGCGCAATACGCCGATCAGGTTCGCCGCCGCTTGTCGGGCGAATTGAGCGAAGAGGAGTTCCGTCCGCTGCGCCTGCAGAACGGCCTGTACATGCAGCGCCATGCGTACATGCACCGCATCGCGATTCCGTACGGCAACCTGCGCAGCGACCAGATGCGCGTGCTGGCGCAGATCGCACGCGAACACGACCGCGGTTACGGCCATTTTTCGACGCGCTCGAACATCCAGTACAACTGGATCCAGCTCGAAGAAACGCCGGAAATCCTGCGCAAGCTCGCTGCGGTGCAGATGCACGGCATTCAGACCTCGGGTAACTGTATCCGTAACATCACTGCCGACCAGTTCGCCGGCGTCGCGCCCGATGAGTTCGTCGATCCGCGTCCGTGGGCTGAAATCCTGCGTCAATGGTCGACGTTCCACCCCGAATTCGCCTGGCTGCCGCGCAAGTTCAAGATTGCCGTGTCCGGTTCGAAGGAAGACCGCGCGGCCGTGCAGATCCACGACATGGGCGTGTATCTGAAGACCAACGAGCAGGGCGAACTGGTGGCCGACATCCTGGCCGGTGGCGGCATGGGCCGCACGCCGATCATCGGCGCGATCATTCGCCGCGATCTGCCCTGGCAGCATCTGTTGACCTATTGCGAAGCCGTGCTGCGCGTATACAACCGCTACGGCCGCCGCGACAACATCTACAAGGCGCGCATCAAGATCCTGGTGAAGGCGTTGAGCCCGGAGAAGTTCTCGGCCGAAGTCGAAGAGGAATGGCAGCACCTGAAGGACGGCCCGTCGACGCTGACGCAAGCCGAAGTGGACCGCGTGTCGCAATACTTCCAGCCGCCGCAGTACGACAAGCTGCCGGACACCGACGCCTCGTTCGAAAAGCATCTGCTGGAAAACCGCGGCTTCGCCCGCTGGGTGGAGCGCAATGTGCGTCCCCACAAGGTGACCGGGTATGCTTCGGTGACGTTGTCGTTGAAGCCGACCACGATCGCGCCCGGCGACGCCACGGATGCGCAGATGGAAGCCGTGGCCGACTGGGCCGACGCGTATTCGCTGGGCGAGATTCGCGTGTCGCACGAACAGAACCTGATTCTGGCGAACGTGAAGAAGCGCGATCTGTTCGACCTGTGGGAAAAGGCCAAGGCGCAAGGTTTTGCGACGCCGAATATCGGTTTGCTGACCGACATCATCGCCTGCCCGGGCGGCGATTTCTGCTCGCTGGCGAACGCGAAGTCGATTCCGATTGCCCTCGCGATCCAGGAACGCTTCAACGATCTGGATTACGTGTACGACCTCGGCGACGTGTCGCTGAACATTTCGGGCTGTATCAACGCCTGCGGTCACCACCACGTCGGCAACATCGGCATTCTGGGCGTCGATAAGGACGGCTCGGAGTGGTATCAGGTGACGCTCGGGGGCGAGCAGGGGACGGGCGCGACGGGTGCGCATCTCGGCCGTGTGATCGGCCCGTCGTTTTCGGCGGAAGAGATGCCGGACGTGATGTCGAAGGTGATCGATACGTTCGTGGAGCATCGCATTGAAGGCGAGCGCTTCATCGAGACGTACAACCGCATCGGCATGACCCCGTTCAAGGAACGCGTGTACGCATCGCGTCAACCGGCTCACGCGTAACCGAGACAAAGGATACTGAACAGATGGCTTCTATCATCAAGAACCGCACGATCGTCAACGACGACTGGACGGTGGTGCGTGCCGCGGAAGACGGTGCCTTGCCCGCAGTGGACGCGTTGCCGGCCGGCAAGCTGATCGTGCCGCTCGCGTTGTGGCAGGCTGAGCGGGAGGCCTTGACGGCCTCGCGCAGCGCCGCTGAAATCGCCGTGTGGCTCGCGCCGGACAGCGAACCGGCTGACATCGTGAATGACTTCGACAAGATTGCGCTGATCGCCGTGGACTTCCCGGTGTTCCGCGACGGCCGCGGCTATAGCATTGCGCGCCTGCTGCGCGAGCGTTATGGCTACAAGGGCGAAGTTCGCGCGATCGGCGACGTGCTGCGCGACCAGTTGACGTTCATGTTCCGCTGCGGCTTCGACGCGTACGCCTTGCGTGCCGACAAAGACCTGCACGATGCACTGAAAGCGTTCGACGAATTCACCGTGCAGTATCAGGGCGCAGTGGACAACCCGTCGCCGCTGTTCCGCCGCCGCGAAGCAGCGGCTGCTGCGCAGAAGGCTTCGGTATGACTGCCGCTGCGTCTGTGAAGCCCGAGCTGGCTGCGAAGATCGAGCGCCTGAATGCGTTGCTCGATTCGATCGCGGCGCGCCACGAGAACGTGAAGTTCGCCAGCAGCCTCGCGGCCGAAGACATGCTGCTCACTCACGCGATTCTCGCGCGCGATGTGAAGATCGGCATCTTCTCGCTGAACACCGGCCGCCTGCATGCGGAAACGCTGGGCATGCTCGACCGAGTGAAAGAGCGCTATGGCTACGCGATCGAACAGTTTCATCCGCAACAGGCATCGGTCGACGAGTACGTCGCGTCGCATGGCCTGAACGCGTTTTACGAAAGCGTCGACCTGCGCAAGCGTTGCTGCGAAATCCGCAAGGTCGAGCCGCTGAACCGTGCACTGTCCGACGTGAGCGCGTGGGTCACGGGCCAGCGTCGCGAACAGTCGGTGACGCGTGCCGAACTGCACGAGGAAGAGCACGACGCGGCGCGCAATATCGCCAAGTTCAATCCGCTGACGGACTGGACCGAAGCCGATGTGTGGGCGTACCTGACGGCTTTCGACGTGCCGGTCAATCCGCTGCATGCGCGCGGTTATCCGAGCATTGGCTGCGAACCGTGTACGCGGGCGATTCGTCCCGGCGAGGACAGCCGGGCAGGACGCTGGTGGTGGGAATCGCGCGATACGAAGGAATGCGGCCTGCACATCACCACGATTCCAATTGCCGTCGTCAGCGAAAACGCTTCCGCCTGAACGCCGAAGCCGGTTTCGATTCTCGATAGAATATTTGCGTGACGCGGGCAACCGCCTGCGACACGAACTCACGAAGGACCCGAACATGAGCACCACGCTCGATTCCACTGTCAACGCACCGCTCACCAACACGGCGAACCGGATGGATCACCTCGACTGGCTCGAAGCTGAATCGATTCACATCCTGCGCGAACTGGTCGCCGAATGCAGCAAGCCCGCGTTGTTGTTCTCGGGCGGCAAGGACTCGGTCGTTGTGCTGCATCTGGCGTTGAAGGCATTCGGCCTCGGCGCGAACCGCAAGACCGTGCTGCCGTTCCCGCTCGTGCACATCGACACCGGCCATAACTATCAGGAAGTGATCGACTTCCGCGATCGCCGTGCTGAGGAAATCGGCGCGGAGCTGGTGGTGGGCCACGTCGAAGATTCGATCAAGCGCGGCACCGTGCGCCTGCGCCGCGAGACGGATTCGCGCAACGCCGCGCAAGCGGTGACGCTGCTCGAAACGATCGCCGAACATGAATTCACCGCGTTGATTGGCGGCGCGCGCCGCGACGAAGAAAAGGCCCGTGCCAAAGAGCGGATCTTCTCGTTCCGCGACGAATTCGGCCAATGGGATCCGAAGGCGCAGCGCCCGGAACTGTGGAGCCTGTATAACGCGCGTCTGCACAACGGCGAACACCTGCGCGTGTTCCCGATCTCGAACTGGACTGAACTGGACGTGTGGCAATACATTGCCCGCGAGCAGCTCGAACTGCCGTCGATCTATTACGCGCATCAACGCGAAATCGTGCGCCGCAACGGCCTGCTGGTGCCGGTCACGCCGCTCACGCCGATGCGTGAAGGCGAGACGAGCGAAGTTGCCCAGGTGCGCTTCCGCACGGTGGGCGACATTAGCTGCACCTGCCCGGTGGAAAGCGACGCCGACGATCTCGAGAAGATCATCGCCGAAACGGCCGTGACCGAGATCACGGAACGCGGCGCGACGCGGATGGACGATCAGGTGTCCGAAGCCGCGATGGAACAGCGCAAGAAGCAGGGTTATTTCTAAGCACACGAGGGTAGTAAAATCATGAGCATTCATCAACCGGAAGACCTCGGCGTGCTGCGCTTCATTACGGCGGGTAGCGTCGACGACGGCAAGAGCACGCTGATCGGACGTCTGCTGTACGACAGCAAGGCTGTTTTGAGCGATCAACTGTCGGCACTGTCGCGCGCCAAGAACAAGCGCACCGTGGGCGACGAAATCGATCTGTCGCTGCTGACGGACGGCCTCGAAGCCGAACGCGAGCAGGGCATCACCATCGACGTTGCCTACCGTTACTTCGCCACGGCGAAGCGCAAGTTCATCATTGCGGACACGCCGGGTCACGAGCAGTACACGCGCAACATGGTGACGGGCGCGTCGACGGCGCATGCCGCGATCATTCTGGTCGACGCCACGCGCGTCACGTTTGAAAACGGCGTGGCGCAACTGCTGCCGCAGACCAAGCGCCATAGCGCGATCGTCAAGCTGCTCGGTTTGCAGCATGCGATTGTGGCGATCAACAAGATGGACCTGGTCGACTACAGCGAAACGCGCTTCAACGAAATCCGCGATGCGTATGTCGAGCTTGCGCGTCAACTGGGTCTGAGCGATGTGCGCTTCGTGCCGGTGTCGGCGCTGAAGGGCGACAACATCGTGACGGCGAGCGAACGCATGCCGTGGTACGCGGGCGAGCCGCTGCTGGACCTGCTCGAAGCGTTGCCGGTGGAGATTCCGACGGGCCAGGCGCTGCGTTTCCCGGTGCAGTGGGTGGCGCGCCAGGACGGCAGCCAGGCGGACGATTTCCGCGGCTACATGGGCCGGATCGAAGCGGGCGAAGTGAAGGTGGGCGACACGATCGTGGTGCTGCCGGCGAACCGCGAAGCGACGGTGGCGGAGATCATTGCTCCGGTGCCGGGCGGCACGGCGCAGGTGGACCGCGCTTTTGCGGGCCAGACGGTGACGATTCGCCTGACGGAAGACGTGGACGTGTCGCGCGGCGATACGTTCGTGCTGCGTGCAGCGGCGCCGGAACCGGCGAAGAAGCTCGAAGCCGACCTGTGCTGGTTTGACGACACGCCGTTGTCGACGCAACGCAAGTATTTGCTGAAGCAGACCACGAATACCGTGTTTGCGCGCATTGGCGCGATCAGGCAGGTGCTGGATGTGCATACGCTGTCGCATGCGACGGACCGTCTCGATCTGACGATGAACGACATTGGTCGGGTGGCGTTGACGCTGCAAAAGCCGCTGGTGTGCGACGTGTACGACTCGCATCAGGGCACGGGGGCATTCGTGCTGATCGACGAGGCGACGCACCATACGGTGGCGGCTGGGATGATCCGGGCGTTTTCGGCCTGACGGATCCGCCACGGCTTGATGGGTGTACGCGGCTGCGGTTTGCACGAACCGGACGAATGGGGTTGAGGCAAATGGGTAAGGTGTATCTGATCGGCGCAGGGCCAGGGGCTGCGGATCTCATCACGGTTCGGGGCGCTCGGTTGCTTGGCGCGGCGGATGTGGTGTTGCACGACGCGCTTGTCGAGCCGGAGATGCTGGAGTATGCGGCGCATGCGCGCAAGATTGCGGTTGGCAAGCGGTGTGGACAGCTTTCCACCGCGCAGCAGTTCATCAACAAGCAGATTGTGGATGCGGCGCGGGAGCATGCAGTTGTTGTTCGCCTCAAGGGCGGCGATCCTATGTTGTTTGGGCGTGCTGATGAAGAGATGCGGGCGCTAGAGGCGGCTGGGATTGAGTATGAGGTTGTGCCTGGGATTACGGCTGCGCTGGCTAGTGCGGCTTCTTTGAAGCGGTCTTTGACGCTGCGCGGCGTGTCTCGTAGCGTTGCGTTGGCGACCCATAGCCGGGCGGCTGATACTCAGGCGATTCGTGAGCAGGTGAATGCGGATTCGCTCGTGTTCTATATGGGACGGGATAGTGGGCCCGAGATTGCTCAGCAGTTGATTGATGCTGGGCGTGATGGGCATACGCCTGTGGCCATCGTCGAAGCCTGCAGCACGGCTCGTGAGCGGATGCTCACACTCACGCTTTCGGCGCTTGCCTGCGGCGAGGCTCAGCAGTGGCTCGATGCTTCCCAGCCTAGTCTTCTTATGATTGGGGAGGCTTTTGCTGTGCGGAATGGGGAGCAGGTGGGGGCTTCCTTGGACGCGTTGCTTAGTGCGGCTTGATAGGGTTTTTGCCTGCGGTGGCTTGGTTTTTGTTGTTGTTCCTATCTTGTTGGCCTTTCCTTGCTTTCTTAGTGGTCTATTAGCGATGCCCCTGTGCGGGGCGGCACTGTAGTGGTCAAGCCCCTTTGGACACCCACAAAGGGGTTTTCAGTAAATAGAAGCCTCATAACGCGCCGGTGGCGAATCATTGGCCGCCGAATGGATGCGCCGGTAGTTGTAAAAGTCAGCCACGTAACCCGCGATATCGCGCTGGGCCTGTTCGTGACTGCAGTACTCCTGTTCTCCGATCCATTCACTCTTCAGGCTTCTGAAGAAGCGCTCGACCACCGCGTTGTCCCAGCAGTTTCCCTTTCGGCTCATGCTCTGCACCATCCCGTTTGCCTTCAGATCACTCACGAAGCGTTCGCTGGTGTACTGGCAGCCCTGGTCGGAGTGGAACATCAGTCCGGGGGCTGGGCGCCGGCTGCTGCGGGCCTGCTGTAGCGCCTGGATCACCAGCTCGGTATCCGCCTGCAAGGCAAACGCCCAGCCCACGATGCGACGCGAATGCAGATCCATCACGATCGCCAGATAGGACCAGCCCTGCCGCGTTCTCACATACGTAATGTCACCGGCCCATACCCGGTTGATCGCACCCGGCTCGAACTTGCGCTCCAGCAGGTTGGGCGCCACCAGTGCTTCACCTTCGGCCTTGCGATAGCGGTGCGTTCGCCGTCGCGCCACCGCCAGTTGCGCCTCGCGCATCAGCGAACGGGCCCGGTAGCGTCCGATCGCGTGACCTTGCTGCTGCAGCGCCCGCGCCATCCTGCGACTGCCGTAACTGCTGCGGCTCTCGCTGTGGATCTGGCGCACAGTTCTGAGTAGCGCGGGTGAAGCTGCCGGCTTGCAAACCCGTCCCGCGAACGCGTAGTAGCTGCTTCGCGGCACCTTCAGCAACCTGCACATCAGACTCACCGGCCAGGCCTTCTTCAGCGAACGGATCACTTCGAGGAGCGATCCAGTTCCTTGACGAAGAAGGCCGTGGACTTTTTTAGTATGTCGCGCTCACGTTCAAGCTCGACCACCCGCGCCTCAAGCTCCCGGATACGCCGCTGGTCAGCTTTGACCTGCACCTGCGTGCGCGGCGGCTGGACCTGCTCGGCGCGCCACTGCGCCACCCACCGCCGCAACGCCGTATCGCCAACACCTAGCGCTTCGCTGGCCTTCGCGAACGAGTAGCCCTGCGCAACCACCAGCTGCACCGCTTCTGCCTTGAATTCGTCAGTTATGTTCCGTCTGCTCATTTCTCACCTCGGTTGGAGAATTATCCCCTTTAGAGGTGTCCAGAGTCATTGGACCACTACACACTTACTTTCTTTGCCGCCGCAAAGAAAGTAAGCAAAGAAAGCGGGCTGCCACCGCTAGCCGGTAGTGAGCCATCCCGGTCTGCTGCGGGGAACGGCCCAAGACGAGACCCGCTCTCGCACCATCCACGTTAGTGACACAGCACTCGTCCGCTCCAGCGTCGCGCTGCGCGCCCCGCCGTCGGGCATAACACTTCTTCGATACACTCATCCTGCACGTGCCGTGCCGTGCCGTGCCGTGCCGTGCCGTGCCGTGCCGTGCCGTGCCGTGCCGTGTGCTATTTAGGCATCCAAACATTTCAACGTGAGCGTTGCCAGTTCACACTTGCGTGCCACCATGGGCGGACCCATCCGCTGCGCACGGAGTGCGAAGGCGGGATGGATGAGCGCTGTGTCACTGACGGTGGAAAATGCGAGAGAGGGTCTCGTGTTGGGCCGTTTCCCGGAGCAAACCGGGATGGCTCACTACGGGCTAGCGGTTGCAGCCCGCTTTCTTTGCTTACTTTCTTTGCGGCGGCAAAGAAAGTAAGTGTGTAGTGGTCAAGCCCCTTTGGACACCCACAAAGGGGTTTTCAGTAAATAGAAGCCTCATAACGCGCCGGTGGCGAATCATTGGCCGCCGAATGGATGCGCCGGTAGTTGTAAAAGTCAGCCACGTAACCCGCGATATCGCGCTGGGCCTGTTCGTGACTGCAGTACTCCTGTTCTCCGATCCATTCACTCTTCAGGCTTCTGAAGAAGCGCTCGACCACCGCGTTGTCCCAGCAGTTTCCCTTTCGGCTCATGCTCTGCACCATCCCGTTTGCCTTCAGATCACTCACGAAGCGTTCGCTGGTGTACTGGCAGCCCTGGTCGGAGTGGAACATCAGTCCGGGGGCTGGGCGCCGGCTGCTGCGGGCCTGCTGTAGCGCCTGGATCACCAGCTCGGTATCCGCCTGCAAGGCAAACGCCCAGCCCACGATGCGACGCGAATGCAGATCCATCACGATCGCCAGATAGGACCAGCCCTGCCGCGTTCTCACATACGTAATGTCACCGGCCCATACCCGGTTGATCGCACCCGGCTCGAACTTGCGCTCCAGCAGGTTGGGCGCCACCAGTGCTTCACCTTCGGCCTTGCGATAGCGGTGCGTTCGCCGTCGCGCCACCGCCAGTTGCGCCTCGCGCATCAGCGAACGGGCCCGGTAGCGTCCGATCGCGTGACCTTGCTGCTGCAGCGCCCGCGCCATCCTGCGACTGCCGTAACTGCTGCGGCTCTCGCTGTGGATCTGGCGCACAGTTCTGAGTAGCGCGGGTGAAGCTGCCGGCTTGCAAACCCGTCCCGCGAACGCGTAGTAGCTGCTTCGCGGCACCTTCAGCAACCTGCACATCAGACTCACCGGCCAGGCCTTCTTCAGCGAACGGATCACTTCGAGGAGCGATCCAGTTCCTTGACGAAGAAGGCCGTGGACTTTTTTAGTATGTCGCGCTCACGTTCAAGCTCGACCACCCGCGCCTCAAGCTCCCGGATACGCCGCTGGTCAGCTTTGACCTGCACCTGCGTGCGCGGCGGCTGGACCTGCTCGGCGCGCCACTGCGCCACCCACCGCCGCAACGCCGTATCGCCAACACCTAGCGCTTCGCTGGCCTTCGCGAACGAGTAGCCCTGCGCAACCACCAGCTGCACCGCTTCTGCCTTGAATTCGTCAGTTATGTTCCGTCTGCTCATTTCTCACCTCGGTTGGAGAATTATCCCCTTTAGAGGTGTCCAGAGTCATTGGACCACTACAGTGCTGCCCCGCACAGGGGCGAAGCTAATAGACCGATAAGAAAACAAGGAGAGGCCAACACCGCAGGAGCAACGCCAAAACCAAGGCGCCGCAGGCAAAATCAGCAAGAGAAGGGCAAAGAATCGCTAAGCTAAGCTAACCCTGCACTTGCCGAAGGCAATACAGAGCAACAGCATCAATCACAGACTCATCCTCCCCAACAGCGATAGCACAATGAATATCCACCCCAGGATGCGCACAGCGACAAACATCAAGCACCGCAGGTAAATCCCGCCTGACATGCCCACCTTGCCCAAAAAAAACAGGCACAACGGTAACAGCATCACACCCTTGATCAACTTGCTCGGCAACGGCCGTAGGCAAATCCGGCTCCATCAACTCGAGAAACGCCAGCGAAACAGGCCCGGCGGAGCCATGAGACGCCCGCACCTTCTCAGCAAGCCGAAAAAAAGGCTCACTCCACCGAGCGTCCCGAGCCCCATGTCCAAACAGCACGATCCCGTGCAACGCCATGGCACAACCCCTAATGCCGATCCACCCACTTCAACCCAACCAACCCAAGCACCAGATACACTAACCCAGGCGTAGCCGCAGTCAAAGGCGCAGGCCAGGTATTCAACATCCCCATGTGCGAGAACAAGGTATTAAAGAGCTGGAAGCTCATCCCCAACATGATCCCGCCAAACACCTTCACCCCCACCACGCCCGCGCGCGTATGCAGATACGCAAACGGCAACGACAGCACCAGCATCACCAGCACCGCAAACGGATACAGCAGCTTGCGCCACAACGCAATTTCATACCGCTGCGTGTCCTGATGGTTCTGCTGCAAATGCTGGATGTAGCGGAACAGGTTGAACATCGACATATTGTCCGGCGACACCAGCAGCACCGACAGAATCTGCGGCGTCAGCTCCGAACGCAACGAGTACTCCGGCACGGTCGTCTGGCTCGCCCGGTAGACCGGATTGAGCGCATCCTTCGGCGTGCCCGCCAGCGGCGGCACGTCGAGCAATTGCGTATCCGTCACGTCCTTCAGCAACCAGTGGCCCGGCGGCTGATACTTGCCGCTCTCCGCAATCCGTACGTTCGACAGGCGGAACTTCGAATCGAATTCGTAGATGCGCACATTGGTGATCGACGCGTCCGGTTGCAGCTTGCCCACGTTCACAAAACGCGTCACCTGCTCGCCGTCCGCACGCGCCGTCAACGTGTCCTTCACCCACACGCCCGACTCGAAGTTGGTCGACACCGCCGAACCTAGCGCTTCCAGCCGCACCCGTTCGGACAACTGATCCGTATAAGGCCCGACCACTTCGCCGATCACGTAAGTGAGGAACACCAACGGAATGCCGATCTTCAGCAGCGAACGCAGCGCCTGATTCGTCGCGAGACCCGATACCCGGAAAATCGTGTACTCCGAGTTCGCCGCCATCTGCGCAAACACGTAGATCGAGCTGATCAGCGCGGCCACCGGAATGATTTCGTAGAAGCGCGACGGCGTCTGCAGCGCCACCCGCAGCACCGCATACTGGAACTTGTAGTTGCCGTGACCCACCGAGTTCAGTTCGTTGATCAGGTCGAAAAAGAAGAACAGACCCGAAAACGCAAACAGGACGAAGAGAAACGTAAGGTAGACCTGACTCGCGAAGTACTTTTCATAGATCCGCATCGGTCAGGCTCCCTGCGACGAACGGTGGAACATCGCCCGCGAAAACAGCGGCCGATTGCGCACGCGCAGCCAGAAAATAAACGCCACAATCCCCGCCACGATGACGTGCAGCCCAATCAGCCCCACCGGGAACGACATCTTGCCTTGCTCGACCCACGACTGCACCACGTTCAGAAGATTCGAATACGTCAGATAAATCAGCACCGCCATCACCAGATTGAGGGTGCGGCCGCGCCGCGGGTTCTGGTGGGCGAGGGGGATGGCCAGCAGCATCAGGTTGATCGCAATCAGCGGCAAGCCCGCGCGCCACGCGAATTCGGCGAGGTTGTCCTTGGTCGGGTTGCGCAGCAGTTCCAGCGTCGGCGTGCCGGTAGTGGTCGGGACGTTGACCACCGGCTGGCTCTGGATCTTCACGCCGTACCGTTCGAATTCCATGATGCGGAAATCCGGCTTGCCCGGCTCGCCGTCGTAACGGCGGCCGTTTTCAAGCACGACGAAGCGGTCGCCGTTCTTGTGCGTCTCGGTATGGCCCGTCTTCGACACCACCACGTTGACCTTGCCGTTTTCCGTGCTGGTCACGAACACGTTCTCGACGCGCGACTGGTCAGGCGACATCTTCTCGATGAAGAACACCCGGTGGCTCACGGCCGATTCGCGGAACTGGCCCGGCGCGAGCAGCGAGACCTCGTCGCGCTGCTGGAAGCGCGCGCGGATCAGCTTGCTCTGCTGGTTCGACCACGGCCAGCCGACGAACACGAAGAACATGATGAGGATGATGATAGGCGTCGCAAACACGCCGATCGGCCGGATGAAGCGCGTGAGACTCACGCCCGAGGCTAGCCAGACGACCATTTCCGAGTCTTTGTACCAGCGCGTCAGAACGAACAGGATCGACACGAACAGGGTCGCGACCAGCATGATGGCCAGATAGCCGATCACCGTCAGGCCGATCAGGACCAGCACGTCGCGTGGATCGATTTCCCCGGAGGCCGCGAAGCCGACGATCCGGATCATCATCGTCGTCAGCACGAGCGTGAGGAGAACCATGAACACGGCACCAGCCGTGTACGCGAGTTCGCGCTGGAGGGAGCGTTCAAAGATCATTGTTGATGAAGAGAGTGCGTGCCTTGAGAGTGCCGCCCAACCTGCCGCTTCGCGCCAGGCCCCTCGAGAGGGCGAAATACTTGGGGCGGCCCGGCCTTTTATTAGGCGCCGGGTTGGTCCCGCCAGCTTACCGTGCAGCCGCCGCGGGAAAAATAGCGGATAATTGCGGCTTTCATCCTAAGCCCAGATTTTATCCGAGGACAAGCGCGATGGACTTTAGCATAAAAGCCTGTGATTGGAGCAAAGGCTCGTCAAACGGGTTCCTGACTGGAAAGTCCGATTGCATCGTGATCGGCATTTTCGAGTCGCAAACGCTGTCGGGTGCCGCACTGGAGATCGATGCGGCCACCAAAGGTCTGTTGACCCGCATCATCAAAGCCGGTGACATGGACGGCAAGAGCGGTACCACCCTGTTCCTGCACGAAGTGTCCGGTATCGGCGCTTCGCGCGTGCTGCTGGTTGGCCTCGGCAAGCAGGACGCCTTCAACCAGAAAGCCTACGGCGACGCCGTGCGGGCCGCCTGGCGCGCCATTCTCGCCACCAAGATCGTTCAGGTCACGTTCACGCTCGCCCAGTTGCCGGTGCTCGAGCGCTCGGCCGACTGGGGCGTGCGCACGGCCATCCTCGCGCTGCGCGAACTGTCGTACAAGTTTACCCAGATGAAGAGCAAGCCGGACACGACCCCGCGCGCCCTCAAGCGCGTCGTGTTCAGCGTCGACACCGGCGACGAGAAAACCGCCAAGGTCGCCGCCAAGCAAGGCGCGGCGCTCGCCAACGGCATGGACCTGACGCGCGACCTCGGCAATCTGCCGGGCAACGTCTGCACCCCGACTTACCTCGCCAATACGGCCAGGAAGCTCGCCAAAGACTGGAAGCTGAAGGTCGAAGTGCTGGGCCAGAAGCAGCTCGAAGCGCTGCGCATGGGTTCGTTCCTGTCCGTCACGCGCGGCTCGGTCGAACCGCCCCAGTTCATCGTGCTGCAGTACCAGGGCGCCGCCGCCAAGGCCGCTCCCGTGGTGCTGGTCGGCAAGGGCATCACCTTCGACACCGGCGGCATTTCGCTGAAGCCGGGCGAGGGCATGGACGAGATGAAGTACGACATGCTCGGCGCCGGTTCGGTGCTCGGCACGCTGCGTGCGGTCGCGGAAATGGGCCTGAAGATCAACCTGGTGGTCATCGTCCCGACCTGCGAAAACATGCCGGCCGGCAACGCCACCAAGCCGGGCGACATCGTCACCAGCATGAAGGGCCTGACGATCGAAGTGCTGAACACCGACGCCGAAGGCCGTCTGATCCTGTGCGACGCGCTGACCTATGCCGAGCGTTTCAAGCCGGCTGCGGTGATCGATGTGGCAACCCTGACCGGCGCGGTTGTGATTGCGCTGGGCCACCACAACAGCGGCCTGTACTCGAAAGACGACGCGCTGGCGGGCGAACTGCTCGACGCTTCGCGCGAAGCGTCCGATCCGGCATGGCGCATGCCGCTCGACGAGGAATACCACGACCAGTTGAAGTCGAACTTCGCGGACCTCGCCAACATCGGCGGCCGTCCGGGTGGCAGCATCACGGCGGCGTGCTTCCTGTCGCGCTTCACCGAGGCCTATCCGTGGGCCCACCTCGACATCGCCGGCACGGCATGGAAGAGCGGTGCAGCGAAGGGCGCAACCGGCCGTCCGGTGCCGCTGCTGTCGCAGTTCTTGATCGATCGCGCTGCACAATGATCCATCGCAGGACCGACGCGCGGATCGTTGCGCCGAGGCGGAGCCGCCGATGACGAGAATCGATTTTCACTCGAACGTCGGCGATTCGCTGTTGTACGCGTGCCGCCTGGTCCGCAAGGCGTACCAGGCCGGCCAGCCCACCATTGTGCTGGCCGAGCCGGCGCGCCTGCGTGTTTTCGATGAGCAGTTGTGGACCTTCGCGCCGCTCGAGTTCGTGCCGCACTGCATGGCGGACAGCGCGCTCGCCGCGCAAACGCCGATCGTGCTGGCCGCGAATCTCGACAACGTGCCGCACTACCAGGTGCTGTTGAATCTCGGCGCCGAGGTGCCGGCGCAGTTCGCGCGTTTCGAGAGATTGCTGGAAGTGGTCGGTAACGCACCAGACGAACTGAGTGCGGGCCGCGAACGCTATCGCTTCTACCGTGATCGCGGCTATGCTCTCAACAACTACAAGCAGGGCGGCTAGCGTCGCCGTGCCGCCGTGCGAGGACGCCGCCAACCGGCGCGGTTCGCGCCGGTTGGCGAGGCGGCGTTGCCTCATCGCCCGATTCATCGACGGAGTCTATTCGTGCCCGATTCGTCCGATACATCCTTCGATACTTCAATACCGGTTCTGAACGAGATCCTCGTGCCAGGCAAGCCCGCGCACGCGCGGCCGGGCCATGGCGCGGATGAGGCGCTGGCTGCGGCTGAGCCAGCGGGTGCAGAAGAAGCGCCGGCCGCTGTCGCTGCGGAGCCGGCCGATGGCGTCACCGTGCACTCGGTCACGCCGGCCCAGGTGCAGGCTTTCGAGCTGCCCGAGCCGCCGGCGCCGTTCGAACTGGCCTCGGCGCCGCAACCGTTCGAACTCGCGGCTCCGCCTGAACCCGTTGAGCCCGTTGAGCCCGCCGAGGCGTTCGAACCCAGCTCAGCTTTCCACTTTGGACGCGCTCCCGTTCCGGTCGCGCCGGTTCACAACCTCGATGCCGACGTGCTGGCCGATCGTCTGCGCGGACGTTTTGCCAGTTATCTGACGGGCGAAGGGCGCGCAGTGATCGAAGCGCGCTGCCGTGATGCACTGCAAGATCACACCACGTGGCTCGTCAACCAGATCACACGCGAAGTCGCGCTGGCGCTCGAAACGGAAATGACCGGCTGGGTGCGTGAAGCGGTCAACGAAGAAATGGCGCGGCGTTCGACCGAGCATTGAACGCGCGGGGTGGTGAAGGAGGCGCGCGGCTTATTTCAGCGTCAGGATCCAGCCGGCCAGCACGGCGGCCTGATCGGGCGTGAGCTGGGTGTTCGCGGGCATCGGCACCTGACCCCAGACCCCCGTGCTGCCGTCGATGATCTTATGGGCGAGGTAAGTTTCCGCGTCGGCGCGCGACGCGTATTTCGCGGCGACGTCATGCAGCGCCGGTCCCATGAACGGACGGTTCACCGAGTGACAGCTCATGCAGTTCTGCTGCTGCGCGAGCGCGAGGCCGGGAGCCGATTCCGCCTGCGCCGAAGCGCTGATTGCGAGCGTGCCCGCCAACGCTATTGCTGCATACGACATTGATTTCATTCTGGTCTCCGTCGGTGCAGGTGCCCGACTTGTGGTGCAGGCATTATAAAAGGAAAGGGGCGCACGGTTTTTCGTGCGCCCCTTTCGGCTTTTTGTGGCGGTGCGGACGTGGCCGCTCAAGCTCACCCCGTCACCGCCCCCTTGTTGGCCGGCAGCGCCAACGCCGAATACTTCGCCAGCACGCCGCGCGTGTAACGCGGCTTTGGCTGTTGCCATGCAGCACGGCGGCGCGCGAGTTCGGCGTCGTCGATATTCAGTTGCAGGAGCAGCGTGTGGGCGTCGATGGTGATCGAATCGCCTTCCTGAACGAACGCAATCGTGCCACCCACAAACGCTTCCGGCGCGACGTGCCCCACCACCATGCCCCATGTGCCGCCGGAGAAGCGGCCGTCGGTGATCAGGCCCACGCTTTCGCCCAACCCCTTGCCGATGATCGCCGAAGTCGGCGCGAGCATTTCGGGCATGCCGGGGCCGCCTTTCGGGCCGAGGTAGCGCAGCACGACCACGTCGCCGGCCTTGATCTTGTCGGCGAGAATCGCTTCCAGCGCGCTTTGCTCGTCGTCGAACACGCGGGCCGGTCCGGTGATGACCGGGTTCTTCAGGCCGGTGATCTTGGCGACGGCGCCGTCGACCGCAAGATTGCCCTTGAGGATCGCGAGGTGGCCTTCCTTGTACAGTGCTTTCTCGATCGGGAAGATCACCTGCTGATCCGCACGCGGTTTGGCCGGCACGTCCTTCAGTTCTTCGGCAAGCGTCTTGCCGGTGATGGTGATGCAATCGCCGTGCAGCATGCCCGCGTCGAGCAGGATCTTCATGACTTGCGGAATGCCGCCGGCCTTGTGCAGATCGGTCGCCACGTACTGGCCCGACGGCTTCAGGTTGCAGATCACCGGCACCTTCTTGCGCATGCGCTCGAAGTCTTCGATGCTCCATTCCACCTCCGCCGCATGCGCGATGGCGAGGTAGTGCAGCACAGCGTTGGTCGAGCCGCCCGTGGCCATGATCACGGCCACGGCGTTTTCGATCGACTGCTTCGTGATGATGTCGCGCGGCTTCAGGTCTTGCCTGACCGCTTCGACCAGCACGCGTGCCGATTCGGCCGCCGAATCCACTTTCTCCTGATCGGGATTGGCCATCGTCGACGAGTACAGCAGCGACATGCCGAGCGCTTCGAACGACGAGCTCATGGTGTTGGCGGTGTACATGCCGCCGCACGAACCCGTCGACGGGCAGGCGTTCTGTTCGATCCCGTCAAAATCTTCCTGCGACATCCGGCCCGCCGTGAACTCGCCCACCGCTTCGAACGACGACACGATGGTCAGGTCGACGCCCTTCCAGTTGCCCGGCCGGATCGTGCCGCCGTACACGTAGATGCCCGGCACGTTCATGCGCGCGAGGCCGATCATGCCGCCCGGCATGTTCTTGTCGCAGCCGCCGATCACCACCACGCCGTCCATCCACTGACCCTGCACGCAGGTCTCGATGCAGTCGGCGATCACCTCGCGCGAGACGAGCGAGTACTTCATGCCTTCGGTGCCCATCGACATGCCGTCGGAGATCGTCGGCGTGCCGAAGATCTGCGGGTTGGCGTCGGCGCCTTTGACTGCGACGACCGCCGCGTCGGCGAGGCGCTGCAGGCCGGCGTTGCAAGGCGTGATCGTCGAATGGCCGTTGGCGATGCCGATCATCGGCTTGTCGAAGTCTTCCTTTTGATAGCCGATGGCGTAAAACATCGAACGGTTCGGCGAGCGTGCGACGCCTTGCGTGATGTTCTTCGAGCGACGATTGTGCGGCATGGGGAGCTCCAGTGTGTTTTTGATCCGCGGCTCCGGTCCCACAGGTTGGGACCGGACCATCGAGGCAAGCTCAACTCGGTTCATGTCCAGTTTAGGTGGTGGCGCCGCCGGCAAGAACGCCGTTTTTCGCTGGGTGTGTTCAATGTATTATTAGCGGCCTATTAGGTCGTAAAATATATTGATGACACTCCCTGTCACGCCCGATCTGCGCCAGTTGCGCTATTTCATTGCCGTCGCCGAAGAGAAACACTTCGGCCGCGCGGCCACGCGCCTCTCCATGACGCAGCCGCCGTTGTCGCAGGCCATTCGCGCGCTGGAGGAGACGCTGGGCGTCGAACTCTTCGCGCGCACCAAGCGTTCGGTGGAGCTGACCCAGGTGGGCGCCGACCTGCTACCCGAGGTGCGGCGACTGCTGGCCAGCGCGGAAAGCCTGCGGCCGCTCGCGCAGAGCCTTGCGCGCGGCGAGGCGGGGGTGTTGTCGCTGGCCTTCGTTTCGACTGCGGATTACGGCCTTTTGCCCTCGCTGCTGCGCGACTTCGGCGGGCGCCATCCGCGCGTGCGCCTGCAACTGACCGAAGCCACGAGCGACGTGCAGATCGACGAACTGGTGGCCGGCCGCATCGACGCCGGTCTCGTGATCGCGCCGCTGCCGCCGCGTCATGCCGCGCACCTGTCGTGGTTGCCGATTGCCCGCGAGCCGTTGGTGATTGCCATGTCTTCGGAGATGGCCGCGCGGGTCGAAGGGCGGATCAAGGGGCCGGGTTGCGACGCCGACACGCCGGCCGGCGCCGAGTGGCTCGACGCGCCGATCAGCCTGCGCGATGTCGCCGATGCCCCGCTTGTGATCTTCCCGAGGCGTCTCGCGCCAGGCTTTTATGACATCATTATGGATTGCTACGGCGTGGCCGGCCTCACGCCACGCATCGGCCAGGAAGCGATCCAGATGCAGACGATCGTGAGCCTGGTGTCGGCGGGCATGGGTGTCGCACTGGTGCCGCAATCGCTGCGTAACCTGCGCCGCACCGGTGTGGTGTACCGGCCGCTGCGCGAATCGGTGCCGGCCATCGAGACGGGGCTGGTGTGGCGCACCGCGCAGGTGAGCCCGGTGTTGGCCGGGTTTATCGACATCGTGCGCGCGCATGCGGCCACCGTCGAAGCGCAGGCCGGCTTGCCCGCCGGGTGAGGGGAGTGAAAGCTACGGGGCTTACACTGCGCCTTTTTGCCTGGCGTGACCCACTTGCGGCGAACCCATCGCGTCGTGGCCCGTCCAATGCCAACAACGCCAATCTGCCTGGCCTTATCGAATCCGCTTTTGAACCTGAACTGCCCATAACAATACGATGCACATTCATCCCAACTTCGACCCGATCGCAATCCATCTAGGGCCGCTCGCCGTGCGCTGGTACGGCCTGATGTACCTGGTGGCCTTCATCATGGCGATCGTCGTCGGCCGGCTGCGCCTGCGTCTGCCGTACGTCGCCGCGCAAGGCTGGACCGCCAAAGATATCGACGACATGCTGTTCTACGGTGTGCTCGGCACGATCTTCGGCGGCCGGCTCGGCTATGTGCTGTTCTACAAGGCCGACTACTACTTCGCGCATCCGCTCGACATCTTCAAGGTCTGGGAAGGCGGCATGTCGTTTCACGGCGGCTTCCTCGGCGTCACGCTCGCGATGGTGCTGTTCGCGTATCAGCGCAAGCGCTCGTGGCTGCAGGTGACCGATTTCGTTGCGCCGATGGTGCCCACCGGGCTCGCGGCGGGCCGGCTCGGCAACTTTATCAACGGCGAGTTGTGGGGCCGCGTGACCGATCCGAACGCACCGTGGGCGATGATGTTCCCGGGCGCCTCGAACGACGACGCCGTCTGGCTGACGAAGCACCCGGAACTGGCGGCGAAGTGGCATCTGAACGATATCTTCGCGCAATACCACATGCTGCCGCGTCATCCGTCGGAGCTGTATGAGATCGCGCTCGAAGGCATCACCTTGTTCTTCGTGTTGTGGTTCTTCTCGCGCAAGCCGCGCCCGCTCGGAGCGATCTCCGCGGTGTTTCTGATCGGCTACGGTCTCGCGCGCTTCACGGTGGAATTCGCCCGTGAGCCCGACGATTTCCTGGGCTTGCTGGCGATGGGACTGTCGATGGGGCAGTGGCTGTCGATGCCGATGATCGTCGCCGGCGTGGGCCTGCTGGTGTGGGCGTATCGACGCAAGGGCCGCGAAGCGGCCAAGGCCGTCGGCGCGAACTGAGCGTCATGCCGCGCTGAATGAAGAAACGCCACGGCATGCCGTGGCGTTTCTCTTCGTGCAACGGGTTGTACTGCGCGTCCCGCTCGCGTATCCGCGCGTTACTTCGCGTTACTTCATCTGCACGGAGCCCGACACGTTCACGGTCACCGTCGAGGTACCGCCTTCGAGCGGCAGCGGTGCGGCCGCTTTTGCATCGGCGCCCATCGCACGCGCGCTCATCATCATCATGGGACGCGGCATCACACCGTTGTGCCCGACGTTGACTTCACGAATCGAATAACCGCTATAGCCGAACGCCTGCGCGCCGGCGCTCGCCTGCTGGCGAAACGAAGCGATGGCTTCGCTGGTGAGCTTCTGCTCTGCCGCGCGCTGCGCCTCCGGCGACAGCGAGAACTGCACGTTGCCAACCTGCATGTTCGAGGCCATCTGACCGGCCAGCTTCGAGGCCGCGGCGAAATCATGCGACTCCAGTACCACTTCCGTGCGGCCGCGCCACGCCGAGATGCGCCCATCGCGATCGGTGGACGGATAGATGGAGAACGAACCGGTGCGCGCGGTGACGCCGCTCACGCCCTTGGCCTGGCGCAGGGCAGCATCGGCGCGCTGGTTGAGCGTGCTGGTGAGCGCGGACGGGTCGCTCGCTTCCTGTTCGTAGAACAGGGTGATATCCACGACATCCTGTGGAACCTCGGCGCTGGCTTGCGCGTTCAGCGACAGCACGCCGGACGGTTCGGCTTGCGTGACGCCCTGCGCGTGGGCAGCGGCCGATGCAAGTGCGAGCGGAGTGGCGAGGGCCATGGCGAATGCGATGGCACGTGCGGTTTTTTGCGTCATTGTTAGACTCCTTGCTTGAGCAGGTTATGCGCGATGACTATATGGGCTGGCTGCGTGCGAAGGCCTTTCATGAGGCGATCCGCTGCGTGCGCCGCGTGCTCGACATTGGGATTGATCGTTCTACCCGATGGCACGACGCTTGCCGGCCAGGCGCGCGGCTGCCGCTTGCGACCTGCTTGTGCGGTCGATGCGGATGAGCCGCGCTTGCGACCCAATTAGTCGTCGCGCACCCCGCCTTGGTTCCCTGACTTGACAATTGGCTTGTCGCGGCGCGAAGCCGCGGCGCGAAGCGAGTGCGCCGCGCGGCGCACTGCCTGGCTATGCACGCTACGCTAGCCGCTTCGTGATGAAGCGCCACTCGGCTTCGGTGACGGGCGTGATCGACAGCCGGTTACCCTTGGCGAGCACGCGCATGTCCGCGAGTTCCGCATGCTCGCGCAACGCGGCAAGCGGAATCAACGGGATTTTCTTCTTGAAGACAACGTCGACGAGTACCCAGCGTGGTGTCTCAGGTGTCGACTTCGGATCGTAGTAGGGGCTTTTCGCGTCGAACTGCGTGGGGTCGGGGTAGGGTGTCGACACGACCTCGGCGAGGCCGGCAATGCCCGGCTCGGGGCAGCTCGAATGATAGAAGAGCACGCCGTCGCCGATCTGCATCATGTCGCGCATGAAATTACGCGCCTGATAGTTGCGTACGCCGGTCCACGGCAAGGTGTGGTGCGGGGCGTGGGCGAGGTGGTCGATGCTCGCTTCGTCCGGTTCGGACTTCATTAGCCAATAGCGCATGAATCGAATTGAACGTTGAAAAGAAAGAGAAAACGCCGCAAATCAAGGCCTAAAAGCGAAACGCACACAGCGGCGACGCAAAGACAGGACCCAAAAGAAAAACGGCACCGGACCCATGTCCGATGCCGTTTGATAAGGTCCCCGCCTTAGCCGCTAGGCCGGCATCCTGAACCGGGAGTTCAGAATTGGTCGCAGTTAGCAGCACTTCGGGTACATCAGACAGAGTGACGCGCACACCCGTGCTGCAAATTTCCACAACCGTGCACATGGCATTGGTTCAAGGAATATATGACCTTGGCGAACCAGGCAGGGAAGCTAAACTGATTGACCTCAAGTGCTTGCTGATGCTTGATCGCGCACTTCGCTTGAATTCCACACTTGAGTCAGAACTTGGCCGTGCAGCTACTTTAAACCTTTTTACTGCATGCTGTACTGTTGAATCACAGTACCTAGCTGTTCGTTCATTTGATGCATTGTACGCCGGATTTCCTCAGCAGGAAATGCTTCTCCGTGCCGCACGCTCGCTTGCAGCTTAAGCAGTTCCGATGCCAGCGACAGCGCAGCCATCACAGCAATGCGATCGACGCCACGTACATTGCTGTGCGCGCGGATCTTCGACATCTCCGCGTCGACGCGTGCCACCGCCTCAAGCAGCGCAGCTTCGGTTTCCGGCGAACAGGCGAGACGATACGGCTGGCCGAGAATCGATACTTCGATCTGCTTGGTGGTCATGCGTTTTCTCCGTGACGGGTGACGGCGCTGCCGGCCTCTTCTTCCTGATGCGCGTCATGCGACTCGTGCGCGGGTGAGAGCAGGTCGAGCTGGTTGTCCGGCTCATTGTGAGCGCGTGCACGCGGCAACTTTTCGAGGATCGCATTCAGGCGCACCTGGGCGTCGTCGATCTTCGCCGACAGCGCGTCGCGCTCCGCTTGCAGCGCATCGCGTTCTTCGCGCATCTGCGCAAGTTCTGCGCGTGTTGCATCGGCCTCGGCGCGCACCTGGGCGAGCTGGGTTTCGAGCGCTTGACGCGCTTCGTTATGACGCTGGCTGATCGAAATCAGCCTGCCGATATTCTGTGAAAGTGTTTCGAGTTCGGTGAGCATGTGCTGCGTCCTCTAAAGACGTGACATTTTAGCGCGGAATGTCGCAGGTTCCGACAATTGTCTCGTTTCGAGACGTAACAGCATCGCTTTGTGCAGACTTCGGTGGCCGAATCGGCCTGTAGGTCCTCCTGAATTTCACATTTATCCGTTTGCAACCGCACAGAACCGGTACGCTTTGACCTTTCTTGACGGGTTTTTCCGGCGCTCATAAACTTGCGGCGCCCTGATGTCCGTATGCGATTTTCCGACTATCGTGTGCTGCTAAACGGCAGACAGGGAACGAGTCCGCCAACGCGACCCCCACCTGTGTTGCCCCGCAACAGTGAGCGTCCGCGTGCTCACGCAGGCCGACCAGGACGTGGGTTTCAAACGCAAACCCGCGAGTGTGCCACTGCGCGAGAGGCGTGTGAAGGTGGGTCGTGCAGCGCGCTACAACACCACAACGTCACGAAGACGTGCTACGTCGCCACAAAAATTCCAGCAGGATCTTTCGAACAAGGACTATGAGCAGGCCTACCTCTGCACTCACCTGCGTGACAGCGACTGCCTCGCGCCGGGCCGGCAACGGCAATCGCGTCATGCCGCCGGCGCTGAGGCTGCGCGGATGAATCGACTGTCCGTGCGCCGCATGCCGGTCATGCACGCGCGCCGCGCGGCGGCGATCTGGTGCGTGCTGGCCGTGCTGGCGTTGGCCGTGCTGATCGCCTCGCTCGCGCTCGGCAGCGTGCCGCTCACGCCCGCGCGCGTGTTGGCTGCGCTCCTGCCGCAGTCCTCCCACAGCGGCGTCCCCGCCGACCTCGCGGGCGAGATCGTCCGCTCGCTGCGTTTGCCGCGCGCGTTGGCCGGCTTCGCATGCGGCGCGTTGCTCGCGGTGGCCGGCGCGTTGCTGCAGGTGTTGCTGCGCAATCCGTTAGCCGAACCGTATGTCCTGGGCGTGTCCGGCGGCGCGGCCAGTTTCGCGCTGTTTGCGATGATGGCCGGTTGCGCGTGGTGGCTCGTCGATGCAAGTGCCTTTGCCGGCGCTTTCGTGTCGATCCTGCTGGTGCTCGGCCTCGCGCGCCGCGAGTTGTGGCGTGGCGAGCCGCAGGACACCTCGCCGCGTTTGCTGTTGACCGGCGCGGTAATTGCAGCAGGCTGGGGCGCGCTGATCACCTTGCTGTTGACGCTCGCGCCGGACGACCGTTTGCGCGGGATGTTGTTCTGGCTGACCGGCGACCTGAACGGCGGCGGTATGCCCTGGCTCGCACTCGCTGCGCTCGTCGTCGTGCTGGTGGCGATGCTGCCCGCGGCGCCGCAACTCAATGTGCTGTTGCGCGGCGATGCGGCCGCGCAGGCTTTGGGCGTATCCGTGATGCGCCTGCGCTTGCGTGTCTATCTCGTGGCTTCACTCGCGGCCGCCGCTGCGGTGACGACCGGTGGGACGATCGGCTTCGTCGGTCTGGTGGTGCCGCATACGTTGCGGCTTGCGTTCGGCAACGATCAGCGCATGTTGTTGCCGGCTGCCGCGCTCGGCGGCGGCATGGCGGTGATGGGCGCGGACCTTGTCGCCCGCACGGTGATCGCGCCGGCGCAATTGCCGGTGGGCGTGATCACGGCGCTGATCGGCGTGCCGGTGTTTCTGTGGATGCTGCTACGCAGGCCGCGATGACGACACGCACGACATCCCCATCCACCGTGGCCACACTCAGCGCGCAACAGATCACGTTGCGCGCGGGCGAGCGCACGCTGCTCGAGCGCTTCACTCATACGTTTTATCCCGGCGAAGTCTGGTGCATCGCCGGGCCGAACGGCGCCGGCAAGACCACGCTGATTTCGGCGCTGGCGGGTTTGCAGCAGCCTGCCGCGGGCCAGGTGGAACTCGATGGCGTGCGCGTGGCCGACTGGCCGCCGGTGCCGCTCGCGCGGCGCCGCGCGTTGATGCCGCAAAGCGCGCACGATGCATTCAGCGCCAGCGTGCTCGATATCGTGATGCTGAACCGCTTTCCGCATCTGGCAGGGTGGGGCTGGGAGGGCGCAGCCGATCGCGCGGCCGCTCATGCCGCGCTCGACTTGCTGGGCCTCGCCAGTTTCGCGAGGCGCGACGTGCTGTCGCTCTCAGGCGGCGAGCGGCAGCGTGTCGCACTGGCCGCCGTGTTGTGCCAGGATGCGCCGCTGTTGCTGCTCGACGAACCGCTGTCGCATCTGGACCTGCATCACCAGATCGATTGCCTCGAGGCGTTGACTGCCTGGGCGAGTGCGCCGAAGCGTACAGTAGTGTTTTCGTGTCACGACCTGAACCTGGCGCGCCGTTTCGCGACGCATGCGCTGCTGCTCGACGGCACGGGCGTGGCCTGCGCCGGCCCGGTGCGCGAAGTGCTGACGCCCACGCTCGCGAGCCGCGCCTTCGGCTATCCGCTGATCCTGCTGCAGGACGGCGGCCACGAGGCGCTGATTCCGGCACCGCGGCTGCCCGATGCGCAGCGTGGGTCGGCCGGACCGGCACCCTGAAGAACGAACAAGAACTGATCTTTTACTCGAAGCCCTATGATTTCGTCCCTCGTTTTACCCGTTGTCGAACCGCTCGATCAGACGCTGCGCAGCACGCTGCAACACCTCATCGATACGAAGACCAAGCCGCCCGGCAGCCTCGGGCGGCTCGAAACGCTGGCGCGGCAGATGGGCCTTATCCAGCGCACCACGCATCCGACGGTGCAGCGCCCGGCCATGATCGTGTTCGCCGGCGACCATGGCATCGCGCAGGAAGGGGTGAGTCCGTATCCGCAGGCCGTGACCGCGCAGATGGTGGCGAACTTTCTGGCCGGCGGCGCGGCCATCAACGCGTTGAGCCGCGTGGCCGACATCACGCTTGAAGTGGTCAATGCGGGGATTGCAACGCCGTTGCCGGGCACCGAGGGGCTCGTCGATATTCCCATTGCGGCCGGTACGCGCAACTTCGCCCATGAACCCGCCATGACGCGCGACCAGGCGCTCGCCGCGATGCGTGCCGGCGCAGAACGCGTGCGCCATCACGCGGCGCTCGGGACCAACGTAATCGGTTTCGGCGAGATGGGGATTGCCAACACGTCGGCGGCGGCCTGTCTGATGAGCCGCCTGTGCGGCGTGCCGATCGACGAATGCGTCGGTCGCGGCACAGGGCTCGACAATGCCGGGCTCGCGAAGAAACGCAACGTGCTTGCCTCGGCGCTTGCGCGTCATCCGCAGGGTGCCGAGGCGCGCGGCGCCATTGTGTCGAGCGCCACCGCATTGGATGTGCTCGCAACCTTCGGCGGCTTCGAAATCGCGATGATGGCCGGTGCGTATCTCGCCGCCGCCGAAGCGCGCATGACGATTCTGGTGGACGGTTTCATCGCCACCTCCGCGCTGCTGGTGGCCGATGCGTTTGCGCCCAGTGTGCGCGAGTATTGCGTATTTGCGCATGCCTCGAACGAAGCAGGGCATCGCCGCATGCTCGATCATTTCGGCGGCATCCCGTTGCTCGCGCTGGACATGCGGCTTGGCGAAGGCACCGGTGCGGCGCTCGCGGTGCCGCTGCTGCGCGCGGCGGTGGCGTTCCTGAACGAGATGGCGAGCTTCGAATCGGCCGGTGTCGCGGACCGCGATGCGTGAGCGGCTCACAGGCGTCGCACGCTGATGAACCCGCTCATGGAGTTGCGCTATTTCTTCACGGCGCTGGGGTATTTCACGCGCGTGCCGGTGCCGCGCTGGGTCGGCTATGAGCCGCACTATCTGAACGCGGCCGCGCGTTATTTTCCGCTGGTCGGTGTGCTGGTAGGCGGACTGGGTGCGCTCGTCTATCTGGCCGCGTTGCGCGTGTTCCCGCCGGGCGTGGCCGTGCTGCTGTCGATGGCCGCGACCCTGCTGGTGACGGGCGCCTTCCACGAGGACGGTCTGGCGGATTGCTGCGATGCGTTCGGCGGCGCCTATACGCGTGAGGACGTGCTGCGCATCATGCACGATTCGCGCATCGGCGCGTTCGGCGCCATTGCTCTCGTGATCGCGTTGGCGCTGAAGTGGCAGACGTTGTCGACGTTGCCGCCGCTGCGGGCGGCAGGTCTGATAATTGCGGCACATGCCGCGAGCCGCACCTGCGCGATCAGTTATCTGGCGACGCTCGACTATGTGCGCGCGGAAGGCAAGGCGAAGCCCGTGGCGCAGCGCCTGAGCGGCGCCGCGTTCGCGTGGGCGGCGCTGTTCGGATTGCCGGCGCTGTTCTGGCCGGATTGGCGCTTCGCGTGTGCGACGCTTATGATGTTGGCAGTACTGCGCTTTGTGCTGGGCCGCTATTTCGTCAGACGCATTGGCGGTTATACCGGCGATTGCCTTGGTTTCGCGCAGCAGATTTTCGAACTGGCTATCTATCTGTTGGGGCTCGCGTGGATCTCGTTCTGATGCGACATCCGGCCGTCGCCGTGGAGCAAGGCGTGTGTTACGGCCAAAGCGACGTAGCGCTCGCCGACGATCCGTCCGCGTCGGCCGCGGCGCTGGCGATGCGCCTCGCCACCTTGCAGGTGCCGCCGCCGCGCGTATTGCTCTCCAGTCCGCTGCTGCGTTGTGCGTCGGTCGCAGGCGCGATGGCCGGTAATTTCGGCTGCGCGCATAGCGTCGACGAACGTCTGAAGGAAATGAATTTCGGCGCGTGGGAGCTACAGCGCTGGGATGCGATCGGTCGCAGCTTGCTGGATGAATGGGCAGCCGATTTCGACCACGCACGCGCCCATGGCGGCGAGAGTGTCGCGCAGTTCGTCGAGCGGGTGCAGTCGTGGCTCGATGGCTTTGGGCTGACGCGCGAATGCTCGCCGGCTTACGTCGTGACGCATGCCGGCGTGATACGGGTGCTTGCGTCGCTGGTGCTGGGCGTGCCGGTGGCACGTTCGACGCAATGGTCGCTCGATATGTCCGGCGTGGTGTGGCTGCGGCGTGACGATGAGCGGCAGGTCTGGTCGCTCGTGCGGTGGAATGCGTGAGCGTGTCGCGTGTCGGGTTGGCTGCGTCGTCTCAATCTTCAACCAATAGCGTGACACGCCATCACGCGAATCTCACTCCTCACTCGCGGGCCTGCGCGAGCGCGCCACCTCCAGGTCCTCGCACAACTGCCTGGCGCCCTGTGCGATTCGCGGCGCGGGCCGGTCGATCAGATCGCCGTCGATCGCAAACAGGTTGTTGCGCGCCACGGCCTTGAGGCTCGGCCACGCGCGCCATTTCTCCAGTTGCGGTAGCGGCGCGTCAGGCTTGGTCGCACCCGCCGATGCGGTCACGATCGCTTCCGGGTTGGCCGCCAGTACGGCTTCAGTGGAAACGGTCGGCACCAGCGGCGCGAGTTTCGCAAACACGTTGCGTCCACCACATAACGTGATCACATCGCTGATCATGTGCGTGCCGTTGAGCGTCATCAGCGGCTGATCCCAGACCTGATAGAACACGCTGACGGGCGGCCGGCTCGCATAGCGGCTGCGCAACTGCGCGATGTCCTGCCGGTAAGCGCTGGCCGCCGCGTCTGCGGTGCCCGATGTGCCGAGCAAGGTGCCGAGCCGGGTCAGCGTCACGGCAACGTCGTCAAGTTGATGCGGTTCGCTGAAGAAGAGCGGAATGTGCAGTTCGCGCAGGCGTTCAAGTTGGGCCTGCGCATTGCCGTGCCGCCAGACGACGATCAGGTCCGGCTTGAGCGCGACGATGCGTTCGAGGTCGAGCGCCTTGTTGTCGCCGACGCGCGGTACCTGCTTCGCTTCGGACGGATAGTCGCTGTACGAAACCGCGCCGACGAGTTTCGCGCCGCCGCCCGCTGCATAGATCAGCTCGGTCACGTGCGGCGCGAGGCTGATCACGCGTTGCGCCGGTGCTGCGAGCGCGACGGTCGCGCCCGTGTCGTCAGTCGCGGTGACGGTGGCGTGTGCCGACGACGCGTAAGCGCAGGCAAGCAGCATGGCGCCGGCAAGTGAGACGAGGCGGGGCAGTCGGATCATGTGGCGAGACGTGAGTTTTTTGATGGGTGCGCTTTCGATAGGTGCGCGCCGGGCAGGTCAACCTGCGCGCGCCGCTTCGATTACATGAACGCTTTCGCTTAGCGCTTGCTCGAACCGCAGCCACTCGTCCCTGGAGCCTGGCAAGCCAAACCGCACGCTGGCCGACGCGGGAAACAACCGTGTCCAGATACCGCGCAAGGCGAGCTCGTGATGCAACGCGGCGGCACGCGGGTCGTCGGTCCACGCGAAAAGCGGCGTGCTGTGTGGCGAGAAACGTTGTGCCTGCAACAAACCGGTGAGGCGCGCGCTTTGCGCCGCGAGTTGCGCGCGCATCTGGTTTTGCCATGTGAGGTCTGTGAAGGCGGCGCTCACCGCATGTCGTGCGGGACCGCTGACGGTCCATGCGCCGAGTATCTCGCGCAACCTTCCTAGCAGCACCGGATCGCTCAACACGAACCCGGCTCGCACGCCGGCGAGGCCGAAGAACTTGCCGGGCGAGCGCAACACGACAAGGCCGGCGCGGTTCGTACAGGCGGCAAGCGAGGCCCCAGGCATCGCATCCGCGAATGCCTCGTCGACCACCAGCGTGCCGCCGCGTGCCGTCAGTTGCGCGTGCCACTGCAGCAGTTTTGCGGCGCTCAGATGATCGGCCGTCGGGTTGTTCGGATTGACGATCACGGCGTGCGTGACATCGTCAGGCAACGCGTCGCATGCGATATCGAGCGGTACGATCCGATGACCCGCCCGCTCGAACGCCGGGGCATATTCGCTATAGGTCAGCGGCGCAATTGCCACCGTCGCACGCGGTATGAGTCCAGGCAACGCGCGAATGGCCGCCTGGCTGCCTGCCACCGGCAGCACCTGCCGCGCATCGGGAGCACCGTAGTAGTGGGCGGCACATGCCGCCAGACCGTCGCCTTCGTCGGGCAGGCGGCGCCATGCGTCGGCGGGCAGCGGCGGCACCGGATAACCTTGCGGATTGATGCCGGTCGAAAGATCGAGCCATTGCGCGTATGGAATGCCGTAGCGCTGCGAGGCTTCGTGCAGATTGCCGCCGTGGACGATGGGATCAGCCATAAAATCAGCCATGAAACGGGACGCTCAGCAACGCAAGCACGATCAGGACTGCGAGCCACAGTATCACCGCGCGCTCAACCAGTTGCAGCGCCGCGACGATATGCCCGGCGTTGGCGGGCTGCCCCGCGCCGAGCGTAGGGCGTTGTTCGATCGCGCCGTGATACACCGCGGCACCGCCCAGCAGCACGTTGAGACTGCCGGCGCCGGACGCCATCACGGGCCCTGCGTTGGGACTGTCCCAGCGCGGCGCCTGCTCGCGCCAGCAGCGCCAGGCCGTTCGCGTGTCGCCGAGCAGCGCATAGCTCGCGGCGGTCAGGCGCGCGGGAAACCAGTTGAGGCCATCGTCGATGCGTGCGGCGGCCCAACCAAAGCGCAGATAACGCGGCGTGCGATAGCCCCACATGGCGTCGAGCGTGTTGGCAAGGCGAAACGCGAGCGCGCCCGGACCACCCGCCACCGCGAACCAGAAGAGCGCGCCGAAGATCGCATCGTTGCCGTTTTCGAGCGCCGATTCGACGGCGGCGCGCGAGAGTGCGGCTTCGTCTGCGCTGCCGGTCTCGCGCGACACGATGCGCGCGGTCAGCGTACGGGCCTCGGCAAGATTGCGCTGGGCGAGCGCGCGGGCGATGGGTGCAATGTGGTCGTTGAGACTGCGCGCGCCGAGCGCGAACCAAAGCAACACGACATGTACGGCGCAGGCCAAGGCGAACGGCAGGACCGCGACGAGCCACGTGGCGACGAGGACCGGCGGCAACACGGCGCATCCCCACGCGACGATGCCGAGCAATCGTCCGCGCCGCCCGGTGTTCAGCCGCGCTTCGATGCGCATGGCGAGCTTGCCGAAGCCGACGAGTGGATGCGCCGTGCGCGGTTCGCCGAACCAGCGGTCCACGGCGACGCCGGCGGTCGCCAGCGCGGCGATCAGGGGCAGCGACAGCATGGTTAGCGGACCGCCGTCTTGAGTGCGAGCGGCAGGCCCGCGACCATCATCGTGACCTGGGTGCTCAAGGCCGCGATGCGTTGATTGAGCCGCCCGAGTTCGTCGACGTAGAGACGCGTGGCGGCACCCAGCGGCACCACACCGAGACCGATCTCATTGCTGACCACGATGATCTTGCCGGCGGCCGCGCCAAGCGCCGCCTCGAAGGCCGCAAAGCGCGCGAGGTAGTCGTCGCTCGGGGCGGCGCCGTCGGGTGGGCAAAGGAGATTGGCGAGCCACAAGGTCAGGCAGTCGATCAGGATGCAGTGCCCCGGCGCGTCGGCTTGTGCAACCGCGCCGGCGAGATCCACGGACGCCTCGATCAGTTGCCAGTGAGCCGGACGCCGCGCGCGATGATGGGCGATGCGGGCGGCGAATTCCGCGTCGTCGGCGCGACGCGCGGTGGCGATATAGGTGACGGGCCGCGCGCTGTCGCTCGCGAGCTGTTCGGCATGCAGGCTTTTGCCCGAGCGGGCGCCGCCGAGAACGAAGGTGAGGTCGCGAGGAATCATGGCGTGATTGTACCGGGGCGTCCTGGCGCGATGGGATAATGCCCGCTTCGGATAACCAGCGGGACCTTCTGTTTCGTGACGATGCCAGAGACTTCGAACTTGCCTGACGCAGTGCGTATCCCGCGTGGCGCGCTGATGATCCAGGGGACGACCTCCGACGCGGGCAAGAGTACGCTCGTCGCGGGCCTGTGCCGCCTCGCGCTTCGCGCCGGCGTGCGGGTGGCGCCGTTCAAGCCGCAGAACATGGCGCTCAACAGCGCGGTGACGGTCGACGGCGGCGAGATCGGCCGCGCCCAGGCATTGCAGGCGGTGGCGGCGGGCATCGCCGCGCACACCGACCTGAACCCCGTGCTGCTCAAGCCCACCAGCGATCGCGGCGCGCAGGTGATCATCCACGGCAAGGCGCGCATGAATCTGGATGCGCGCGCGTATCACGACTACAAGCCCGTGGCCTTCGAAGCGGTGCTGGAGTCGTATGCGCGTCTGCAGGCGGGCTACGACACGATCTTCGTCGAAGGGGCGGGGAGTCCCGCGGAAATCAATCTGCGCGATCGGGATATCGCCAACATGGGTTTTGCGGAGGCGGTCGATTGTCCGGTCGTGCTGGTCGCGGATATCGATCGCGGCGGGGTGTTCGCCCATCTGACCGGGACGCTCGCGTGCCTGTCGGAGAGCGAGCAGGCGCGTGTGTGCGGCTTCATCATCAACCGCTTTCGCGGCGACATCAGTCTGCTCAAGCCGGGTCTGGACTGGCTCGAAGCGCGGACCGGCAAGCCGGTGCTCGGCGTGGTGCCGTACCTGCATGGCCTCACGCTCGACGCCGAAGACATGCTGCCGCGCGAATTGCGTGCCGCGCAGGTGGCGGGCGCCGCAGCACGCACGACGCTGCGCGTGGTCGTGCCGGTGCTGCCGCATATCAGCAACCACACGGATTTCGACGCATTGCGTGCGCATCCGCAGGTCGATTTTCACTACGTGCGCAGCGGGACGCCACCGCCCGCCGCCGATCTGATCATCCTGCCCGGCTCGAAGAACGTGCAGGGCGACCTCGCGTTTCTGCGCGCGCAGGGCTGGGACCTGGTGCTGCAACGCCATTTGCGCTATGGCGGCAAGGTCATCGGCATTTGCGGCGGCATGCAGATGCTTGGGCGCGAAGTGGCCGATCCGCATGGCGTCGAAGGGACGCCGGGGAGCGTCGCGGGTCTCGGCTGGCTCGATTACTCGACCACCTTGACGCGCGAGAAGACGCTGAAGAACGTGACGGGTTGCCTCGCGCTGCCGGGCGCGGCCGATGTGGCCGGCTACGAGATTCACATGGGCGAGACCGCGGGTCCGGCGCTGGCTGTGCCGGCGTTGCGGTTGGCGACGCCGGAAGGGGGCGAGCGTCCGGACGGCGCGCGCTCGGCGGATGGGCAGATTCTCGCCACTTACGTGCATAGCCTGTTCGACACGCCGGCCGCGTGCGCCTCGCTGCTGCAATGGGCCGGCCTGAGCGACGCCGAGGCGGTCGATTATCCGGCGCTGCGCGAGGCCTCGCTCGACCGGCTGGCCGATACGCTGGCCGGGCATCTCGACCTGGCGCGCCTGTTTGGGGCCATTCGCTGATCTGTCCTGTCCCGGTCTTTCTGCTTGGAGTGGATTAACGCCTGTGAGGAAATAATCTAAGCCTGAGCGGCGGTTTTTCCCTTTCCATGGTTCGAATACAGTCCGGTCTATCGACGGCGCGCGCGTAGGCGTCGTCCCACTCAACTGACAAGGACTCTTGATGAACTCGAACCGTTCGGCCGATCTGGCCGCCACGCTCCTGCGTCTCGCGCTGGGCGTCCTGTACCTCGCGCACAGCCTGCAGAAGATTTTCGTTTTCACGCTGCCGGGCACGGCGCATTTCTTCGAATCGCTCGGTTTGCCGGGTTGGCTCGGCTATGTGACGGCTTTTGTCGAACTGGCGGGCGGGATCGCGTTGCTGCTCGGCGTGCAGGTGCGCTGGGTGGCGCTGGTGCTGCTGCCGTTCATGCTGGGCGCCATGTCGGCTCACTTGCACAACGGTTGGGGCTTCGCTTCGCCGAACGGCGGCTGGGAATATCCGGCTTTCTGGGCGGTGACGCTGGTGGTGCAGTCGCTGCTCGGCAGCGGTGTGGTGGCGCTGGGCGGGGCGAAGGCGCCGCGGGCGGTGCCGGCTTGAGATGACTTGAAGCGGCAGGACTAAAGGAGTGGGTCCTGGAAACCCCTTCGGACCAGCAGTCCGAAGGGGTTTTGTGGTTTCAGCACGGCGCCGTGCAATGTACGGCGCCGGCGCGCCTCACACCAACACCATCTGCGTACACCGGAACAACGCGATCGTCTTGCCGTTCGGATCGACCACCGTCGCGTCCCACACCTGCGTCGTCCGTCCCAGATGCACGCCCTTGGCGACCGCGCGCACCGTACCCTCGATGCACGTGCCGAGAAAGTTGCTCTTCAGCTCGATGGTGGTAAAACTACGGGCCGTCTCCGGCAGATGCGCGATGCAGGCGTAGCCGCACGCCGTGTCCGCCAGACCGATGACCGTGGCCGCATGCAGAAAGCCGTTGGGCGCCAGCAGCTCGGGGCGCACGGTCAGCTCGGCGGTGAGCGAGCCCTGCTCCAGCGCGATCACCCGCACGCCCAGCAGGTCGGGGAGCGTGCCCCGCTGGCGCTCGTGAAGACTGTCGATCGTGCAGCTCGCGCGCAGTTTGCTCATGGTATTTCGCTCCTTTCTGTAAGAATGACGCCTTAAATCGCGTTTCGGGGGTTTCGGCCAGGCTGATTTTGTCGATATTATCAACGGCTGGATCGACGGGGTCGACGCAACACCAGGCTAGATAGAAGCAGAAGCGGCAAACCGGCTGGCTGTGCCAGCCTTCTTCCCGGGAGTATTCATGACGGTAATCGTGGTGGCCAATCCTAAGGGCGGCGTGGGCAAAAGCACGCTGTCGACCAATCTGGCCGGCTATTTCGCAGCCGCCGGCGAGTGGGTGGCGCTGGCGGATCTGGACAAGCAGCAGTCGGCCCATGCCTGGCTGGAATTGCGGCCCGCCACGCTGCCGGCGATCGAAGTCTGGGAAGTCGACCCGGAGACGCCCACGAAGCCGCCCAAAGGGCTGGAACACGCCGTGATCGACACGCCCGCCGGCTTGCACGGCAATCGCCTCGGCATCGCGCTGGAACTGGCCGACAAGGTGATCGTGCCGCTCCAGCCGTCGCTGTTCGATATTCTCGCCACCCAGGAATTTCTCGAGCGCCTCGCCAAGGAAAAGGCGGTGAGGAAAGGCGGCATCGAAATCGGCGTGGTGGGGATGCGGGTGGATGCGCGCACGCGCTCGGCCGAGCAGTTGCACCGCTTCGTCGAGGGCCTGGAGTTGCCGGTGCTGGGCTACCTGCGCGATACGCAGAACTACGTGCAACTGGCCGCGCACGGCCTGACGCTGTGGGATGTGGCGAAAAGCCGGGTCGAAAAGGATCTGGAGCAGTGGCAGCCGATCGTAGAATGGCTGGAACGCAAGCCGAAAGCTTAAGCGTCAAGCGGGCCGTGGCAGGGCGGCCCGCCCGAATCCAACGCCCGCCGCGTCAGGTCCAGCTTTGCGTGGGCACGTGATCGCGGCTGCCCTTGATCCTGTTGTTATCGTCGACGAACACCAGGTCCGGCTTCCAGCCGGCTTTCAGTTCGGCCTCATCCACCGTCGCGAACGCCGCGATGATCACCAGGTCGCCCAGTTGCGCGCGCCGCGCCGCCGAACCGTTCAGCGAAATCATCCCGCTGCCGCGTTCGCCCTTGATCGCGTAGGTCGAGAAACGCTCGCCGTTGTTGATGTTCCAGATGTCGATGCGTTCGTTCTCGACGATATTCGCGGCTTCCAGCAGATCTTCGTCGATCGCGCACGAGCCTTCGTAGTGCAGCTCGCAATGCGTGACGGCGACGCGATGGATCTTCGATTTCAGCATGTGACGTTGCATTGACCGGTCCCTTAGGGTGCTTTTCTGGTTCGGTGCGCTTGAGAAAGCGTCAGATTTCGAGGTTGTCGATGAGCCGCGTGGCGCCCAGCTTGGCCGCCGCGAGCACGACGAGCGGCGCGTCGATGTCCTGCGCCGTGGGCGGCAGCAGGTCGACGCGCTTGCGCACGGCGATATAGTCCGGCTGCCAGCCGCGCGCGGCGAGCGCCGCCATGGCTTCGCGCTCGATGGCGGCGAAATCGCGGTTGCCGGCCAGCACGGCGTCGCGCACGCGGTTCAGCTCGATGGCGAGCTTCGGCGCTTCGGCGCGCTCGGCCGCCTGCAGATAGCGGTTGCGCGAGCTGAGCGCGAGGCCGTCGGCGTCGCGCACGGTTTCGGCGGCGACGATTTCGGTCGGCAGCGCGAACTGGTGGCACATCTGGCGCACGATCATCAACTGCTGGTAATCCTTCTTGCCGAACACGGCGACGCGCGGCTGCACGCACGACATCAGCTTCATCACGACGGTACACACGCCCTGGAAGAAGCCCGGGCGGAATTCGCCTTCGAGGATGTCGCCCAGATCGTGCGGCGGATGCACGCGGTACTGCTGCGGCTCCGGGTAGAGATCGCGCTCCGTCGGTGCGAACAGCACGTAGACGTTCTCTTTTTGCAGCTTCTCGATGTCGGCTTCGAGCGTGCGCGGATACTTGTCGAAATCCTCGTTCGGCCCGAATTGCAGCCGGTTGACGAAGATGCTCGCCACCACCGGGTCGCCGTGCTGGCGCGCGAGGCGCATCAGCGAGAGGTGGCCTTCGTGCAGATTGCCCATCGTCGGGACGAACGCAGTGCGGTTCTGGCCGCGCAACTGGTCGCGCAATTCGTGGATCGAGCTGATGACTTTCATGATCGGACGGTGTTTTCCTCGCGCGGCGCAGGATCCGGCAGACACAGAAAGGGTGTATTCACCCCATTTGGCCCTGCCGGGCTCCCGTTCCGGTGATGACGGGTTCGGAGCGCGGGATTGTAGTGGATTTGCGCGTGGGGCGCACCGAAACGAGGCGTGCCTCTAGTGTGCTCCGGCGGACGGACTGCAGCATCAGCGCCGCCGCGACCGCCGGCAAAGGCCTGTGGACCGCTTATGCCGGCAGGTAGGCCAGCCGCACGTAGATCGGCGCGAAGGGTTCGGCCTGGGTGATCTCGATCAGCGATTCGCGCGACAACTCCAGCATGGCGATGAAGTTCACCACCACCACCGGCACGCCGCGCGTCGTGTCGAACAGCTCCGAAAACTCCATGAAGCGTGTGTTCTGCAGACGCCGCAGGATCACGCTCATGTGTTCGCGCACCGACAGCTCCTCGCGCGAGATGCGGTGATGCTGCACGAGCTTGGCGCGCTTGATCACGTCGGCCCAGGCGGCGCGCAGATCTTCGCTGTTCACGTCCGGAAAACGCGGCGTGATGCTTTGCTCGATGTAGACGTCGGCGCGCAGGAAGTCGCGGCCCAGTTGCGGCAAATGGTCGATCCGTTGCGCCGCGAGCTTCATCTGCTCGTATTCGAGCAGACGCCGCACGAGTTCGGCGCGCGGGTCTTCGGCTTCCTCGCCGGTGTCCGCCTTCTTGACCGGCAGCAGCATGCGCGACTTGATCTCGATCAGCATCGCTGCCATCAGCAGGTATTCGGACGCGAGCTCGAGGTTGGTTTCCCGCAGTTGCTCGACGTAGCCCAGATACTGCGTGGTGACGTCCGCCATTGGGATGTCGAGCACGTTGAAGTTCTGCTTGCGGATCAGGTACAGCAACAGATCCAGCGGGCCTTCGAACGTTTCAAGGAAGACTTCGAGCGCGTCCGGCGGGATGTACAGGTCCGTCGGCAGCTTGAAGAGCGGCTCGCCGTACAGGCGCGCGAACGCAATACCGTCGACGGTATCGGGCGTCGAGTCGGTCTTGGGCGCGGCGAGCGCAGCGTCGGGCTGCGCCTTCGCGGCGCGGGCCTCGTCGGCGGTGCTCACGCTCAGAAGTTCTGGTAGTACTGGTAGGAGGTCTGTTGCACGCGCGAGGCTTGCTGCTCGGCGCGCTCTTCGAGGTCGATCGGCTGCTTGTCCCACAGCAGCGAGCGGCCGCGGCGCTGCTCCGCCTCCAGAGTGGGCTTTTGTTGCTTCAGCTGATTCAGGAACTGCGTGATGTCCGATTGATACATGGCTCAACGTCCGTATAGGGAAGTGGCGGCAGCCGTTGCGACCGTCGCGCGTGTCAATCGCAATTTTACCGCAAGCGCCGCCCGCGGTCGAAAACTCGCGGAACATCGGCCCGGCCGCCACGTCCAAGGCGGGCGCGCTGCGCCAAAGGGCCCGCGCCGACGTCGGCCGGCAAGCGCATGCACAGGGCATCGGCGGGGCGTCTGCCGGATCTCCGAGGGGGCTGCGCCGCCAATTTCGAGATGATCGCGAGGCGGCGCCGATGTGGTCAAATAGCGAGCTTCAGGCCGCCGCGGTGGCCGGCAAGTCGAATCATTCATCAACAACGGCCGCGGAGGTCCTGTTTGGCGGGTTGTGCGATCGAACCGTCGTGGGTGCGCAAGGGCAAACCGGATAGGCGGCAGGGGCGGCTCGCGCGCCGCGCGCCGGCCGCGTCGCGGTTGCTGCGCGCCTGGCTGGTGTTCGGCATCGTCTGGCTGGCGTGCCTCGGCGGGGAGGCGCGCGCGGCCTACAAGGTGGACATCGAGGCCAAGCCCCGCGCCGTGCGCAAGCTGCTCGAAGAGCATCTGGATATCGCCCGCTTCGCCAAACGCGACGATATCAGCGACGACCAGTTCGGCTTTCTCGTCACTGCAACGCCGCAGCAGGTGCGCGACCTGACCGCGACCGCCGGCTATTTCTCGCCGGTGGTGCGCACCGACGTGCGCACCGTGGACGGCAAGAAGCGCGTCACCGTGAGCGTGGATCCCGGTCCGCAAACCACCATTTCTTCGATTGCGCTGTCGTTTCACGGGCCGGTGCTGACCGAAGACCCGGCCCAGGAAAACGCCACGCGCTTTGCCTTTTCGCTGCACGAGGGCGACGCCTTCTCGCAAGGGGGCTGGGACGACGCCAAGAACGCCGCGCTGAAAGCCCTGCAGGCGCGCCGCTACGTGGCCGCGAAGATTTCCCGCTCCGAGGCGCGCATCGACCCGCGTACGCATCAGGCAAAGCTGACGGTGGTGTTCGACAGCGGGCCGACCTTCACGATGGGCAAGCTCGAAGTGTCCGGCACGCGCCGCTACCCCGAGCAGATCGTCGATAACGTGAACCCGATTTCGGTCGGCGCGATCTACGACGTGCAGCGCGTCGCCGAATTGCAGCGCCAGTTGCAGAACACGCCGTATTACGCGAGCGTCGCCATCGACGTCGGCGACGACCCCACCAAGCCGCTCGAGACGCCGGTGCGGGTGAAGGTCAGCGAGTATCCGTACAACAGCATCCGCGGCGGGGTGGGCTATGCGACCGACACCGGTCCGCAGGTCCAGGGCAATTACTCGTACCTCGACACCTTCGGCAAGGCCTACCCGTTCACGGTGGGCGGCCGGATCGACCAGATCGAGCAGTTCGGCCAGATCCAGCTTTCCATGCCGCCGGGCGAACGCGCGTGGACCAACAGCGTGCTGGCGTCCTACACGACCACCGACGTCTCGGACACGCGCATCTACAGCATTCGCGCCGGGGTGCAGACTACCCGCACCTCGCAGTACCTCGACTACGGCTATTCGATCCTGTATTACCAGGACCGGCTCGACCAGAACGCGGTGGGGCCGACCACCAGCCGCGCGCTGGTGCCGGCATGGACATGGACGCGCCGCAACACCGACGATCCGCTGTTCCCGCGCTCCGGCAACCTGATTCACGTCGAAGCGGGATTCGCGGTCAAGGGCGTGGCGACCGACCAGACCTTCGGCCGCATCTACGCACGTGGCCAGCAGTACATCCCGATCGGCAAGGAAGACCTGGTGCTGTTCCGCGCCGAACTGGGCGGCGTGTTCACGGCCGGCAGTTCGAACGGCGTACCGGCTTCGCTGCTGTTCCGCGCGGGTGGCTCGAATTCGGTGCGCGGCTATGGTTATCAGAGCATCGGTAACAGCGTCGACGGCTCGGTGCTGCCCACCAAGTACCTCGTCACCGGCACGACGGAATATCAGCACTGGTTCACCCATGACTGGGGCGGCGCGCTGTTCTTCGATGTCGGCACCGCCACCGATACCTGGCACGAGAAAGTGTTCTACCCGGGTGTCGGGTTCGGTGCGCGCTGGCGCAGTCCGGTCGGCCCGGTGAACGTCGACCTGGCCTACGGGATTCGCGACAAGGACTTCCGGCCTTACCTGACGCTGGGCATTGCCTTCTGACCTTTGACCTTATTTTGACTTGACTGGCCTGATTCGCATGGTTCGAGTATGACGACGGATGCTTCCGCCAACCCCGCTTCGCAGACGCCCGGTGACGCCACGCCGGGCGGTCCCGGCACGCCGCCGCCCGCCCGTCGCGGGCGGCGGCTGTGGAAGGCGCTCGCGTGGGCGATGGGCGTGCCGGTGCTACTCGTCGCGCTGGCGGCCGGGGTGTTGTACGGCGCGGTAGCAACCGAACGCGGCACGGCGTACGCCTGGCAGGCGGCCGTCAAGCTGCTGGGCGGCCGCCTCTCCGGCGAGCTGAAGGGCGGTGCGCTCGCAACCGGCGTACGGCTGCAGCGGGTCGAGTGGCGCAGTTTCGACGGCAGCGGCACCGACATCAAGGTGGACAGCATCGACGGGCGTTGGGCGCTGACGGGGCATCCGTGGCGCTTTGCGGTCGACTACCTGCATATCGGCACGATCGACGCGCGCATCGGTTCATCCTCGTCGCCGAGCAGCGGCCCGATGAGCTTGCCGCAGGATCTGCGCTTGCCGATGCAGCTCGAAGTGCGCGATCTGCGGATCGACGCGCTGCTGTTGCATGAAGGCGGGTCGACCACGGAGTTTTCGCGTTTCCTGTTCCATGGCCGCAGCGACGGGGTGCATCACGAGGCCTCCATCGACCGGCTGGAGACGCCGTTCGGCTCGGTGACGGCGGCGGCGAAACTCGATGGCGTGCGGCCGTTCGCGCTGACGGGCGACATCGGTTATTCGGGCAAGGTCAACGCAGAGCCGGTGCAGGTGGGCGGCCATCTGACGGGGTCGCTCGAAGCCCTGGTGGGCGAACTGGACGCGAGCGGCATGAAGCTCGCCGGACACGCGCGCATCGAAGCGGCGCCGTTTGCCGCCGTGCCGCTGCAACGCGCGACGCTGACCTTCGACCACATCAATCCGCAGGCGTTTGCGCCCGGCGCGCCGCTCGCCGATCTGGCGGTGCGGGCGGAGTTGCAGCCAGTGGTCGCGGAGACGGCAGGCGCCGGCGCCGCGGCGAGTGCCGCCAGCGCGCCCGCGGCCCCCCATGGATCGGCAGCGCCCGCTGGCTTCGTGGTCGGCGGCCAGGTGTCGATCGTCAATGCGAAACCGGGCGCGGTCGACCAGAACCTGTTGCCGCTCATCGACGCGCATGCCGACGTACGGCTCGACGCGCACGCGCAGAGCCTCTCGAACCTCAACCTGCGGCTCGTGAGGAACGCCACCGTCACCGGCGCCGGCGCGCTGTCCGGCAAGCATGGCCAGCTCGACCTGCAGGTGGCCGGACTGGACCTGAACGCGCTGGAAGCGAGCGTGCGGCCCACCCAGCTCGCCGGCCCCATCGCCATTCGCCTGAACGACGACGTGCAGAGCATCACGCTCGATCTCGCCGATCCGAAGGCGGCGCTGCGCGCGCAAGGCAAGGTGACGTTCGATCCGGCGCGCATGAGCTTTAACGACGTGAAGATCACCTCGGGACGCGGCCACATCGATCTGTCCGGCGCGATCAAGCACGACGCGAGTTCGACCTATAACCTGAAAGCACAACTGACCGATTTCGATCCGCTCGGGCTGACCTCGCGGATGCCGTCGCGCGCACCGGTTGCCGGCCCCGCCACCGCAACGCCGAATGCGCCAGCCAAGGTGGCGGCCAAGGCCGCGGAGGCGAAACGCGCAGCGAAGCAGGCAAGCGCCGCGCCGTCGCGCAAGATCGAAGCGCGCGTCAACGGTACGATCAACGCAGCCGGTGTGCTCGGTCCTACCTTTACGACCAAGGCCGATTTCAAGCTCGGCGAGAGCGTCTATGACGGCTTGCCGTTGACGGGCGGCGGCACGGTCCAACTGGCCGGCTCGCGCATTTTGCCGAGCAAGGCGAGCCTCTCGGTGGCGGGCAACCAGGTGAGTTTGCAAGGCAGCTTCGGCGCGCCCGGCGACCGTTTGCGCTTCAACGTCGACGCGCCGCAACTCGAGCGGCTCGGTTTTGGACTGGCAGGCATTGTGGCAGCCGACGGCGACGTCACAGGCTCGTTCGCTCATCCGAACGTCACGCTGAACTACAAGGCCGACAGCGTCGTGTTCGGCGCGAACCGGCTCGGTCACGCGGAAGGCCACGCCGAATTGCGCGACGGCGCGAACGGCGCGCTCGTCTTCACGACCGACGCGCGCGACCTGAGCGCCGAAGGGGTCGAGCTCGCGACACTCAGCGCGCGCCTGAACGGCACCCGCGCGAAGCACACGCTGGAAGCGCAGGCGAGCGGCAAGGTGTACCAGCGTCCACTCGACGTGTCGCTCGCGGCCCACGGCGGCCTCTCCGATACCCGCGACGGCACGCGCTGGGACGGCACGGTGACGCAGTTGCAGAATCGCGGCACGCCCGCGCTCAATCTCGAAGCGCCGCTCACCATCAGCGCCGCGCCCAATCACGTGACGCTCGGCGCAACCCGGCTCACGCTGGAAGGCGCGGTGCTCGACCTGAAGTCGTTCGCACTGGACCACGGGCGCATCCAGTCCACCGGATCGCTGACCGATATCTCGCTCACGCGGCTCCTCGCGCTGCGTCAGGAAATCACCGGCGAGCCGCCGCCGGTGAAGACCGATCTCGTATTCGACGGCGACTGGGACTTCGCGCTCGGCAACACGGCGAGCGGCCACATCCAGTTGAAGCGCCGCGGCGGCGACGTGACGGTCGAGATCGGCCGCGGACTGGCGGCGCTCGGCATCACTGATCTGGCCGCCCGCGCCGACTTCAGCGCCGGCAACCGGTTGAACGCCACGGTCCACGCCCAGGCGAGCCGGCTCGGCGTGATCGACGCGGATGCCCATACGACGCTGGCGATGAACGACGGCGTGCTGGGCGTGAACGAAGAAGCGCCGGTGACCGGCAACGTCAACGCGAACCTCCCGTCGCTGAAAACCACCGGTGGCCTGTTCGGCCCGAGCTATGTGCTCGACGGCCACCTCGCGCTGAAGCTCGCGCTCGGCGGCACGGTGGCCAAGCCGAATCTGTCGGGCTCGCTGTTGGGCGACGGCCTGTCGGCCACCATGGTCGATCAGGGCGTGCAACTGAAGGACGGTGTGATCCGGATTGCGCTGTCGCAGAATCTGGTGGACTTCCAGCAGGTCGAATTCCACGGCGCGAGCGGTACGCTGCGCGCCTCCGGCCGGGTGCGCCTCGACGGCGCGGAACCCGACCTGACCGCGAGCATCGTCGCCGACAAGCTCGAAGTGTTTGCCGCGCCGGACCGCAAGCTGTCGCTGTCGGGCAGCGCCACGGTGGCGAACGGCGGCCACCTGGGCGCCATGGATATCAACGGCAAGTTCACGGTCGATCGCGCGCTCTTCGACATGCCGGAGCAGGCCGCGCCGAAGCTCGGCGACGACGTGGTGATCGTGCGCCCCGACGGCACGATCCCCGGCGAGACGGCGCCGGGCGTGGCGGCCACCGACAAGCCGGTCGGCCGCTTCGCGCCGCATGCCAGCATCGACATCGACCTGGGCAAGAATTTCCGTTTCCGCGGTCAGGGCGCGGACCTCGGCCTGACCGGCACCATCACCGCGCTAAGCGCGCCGGATCTGCCGCTGCGCGCCGTCGGCAATGTGCGCGTGACCGAAGGCTCGACCTACACGGCGTTCGGCCGCAAGCTCGGTATCGAAAACGGCTTCTTCACGTTCAACGGTCCGGTGGCGAACCCCGGCATCAACATTCTCGCCATGCGGCGCAACCAGCAGATCGAGGCCGGCGTGCAGGTGACCGGTACGGTCGACGCGCCGGTCGCCAAGCTCGTCTCCGAGCCGAACGTGCCCGACAACGAAAAGCTCTCCTGGCTGCTGTTCGGCCACGGCACCGACCAGGGCAACAACCTCGGGCAGCAGAGCAGCATGACGACCGCGCTCGCGTTGCTCGGCAATTCTCAGGGCAAGCGGATTGCGCAGACCTTCGGGCTCGACGAGTTTTCGATCGGCACGAGCGATGTGGGGTTGACCGATCCGCAGGTGGTGATGGTATCGAAGGCGCTCAGCCAGTGGCTGGTACTCGGTTATGAACAGGGCCTGCAGTCGGCCAGCAACGCGATCAAGGCGACCGTCAACCTGACGCGCTACTGGTCGGTGGTGGCGTATGGCGGCACTTTCCAGGGCGGTACGCTGTTCTACACGCGGCGCTTCGACCGGATCAGGTGGTGAGCGCGGTACGCCGCGTTCCGCTTGCGGAGAACGCGGCGTGTGGGCGTGGGCCTGGGTTCAATATTGATTGATTTTGAAGACGCGCCGTTGCCGGCGCGCCGAAACCTGCTGTGGCTTATTTCACCCGCATGCCCGGCTTCGCACCGCTGTGCGGTTCGAGGATGTAGAGACCCGGTTCGGCTTTCTCGTCAGTGGCGGACGCCGCCAGCACCATCCCTTCGGACAGGCCGAACTTCATCTTGCGCGGCGCGAGGTTCGCCACCATCACCGTTAGCTTGCCGATCAGTTGCTCCGGCTGATACGCCGACTTGATGCCGGAGAACACGTTGCGGGTTTTTTCCTCGCCGACGTCGAGTGTCAGTTGCAGCAGCTTGTCCGAGCCTTCCACCGCACGGCAGTCGACGATCTTCGCAATGCGCAGGTCGATCTTCGCAAAGTCGTCGATCGAGATGATGCCGGAGCCGTCGTCTTCAGCGCCGGCTGTAGCTGCCGGAGCCGCCGCCTTCGCTTTGGACTTGGCGTTAGCCTTGGTTGTCGCGTCCGCAGGCGCCGCAGCGTCAGTGGCCTGCAGCGAATCGCGGTTCGCGGCCAGCAGCGCGTCGATCTGCTTCGGATCGACGCGCGTCATCAGATGCTTGTACGCGTTGATCGGATGCGCGGAGCTGAGCGGCACCGCGACGTCGGACCATTTGAGCGGCTCGATGCCGAGGAATCCTTCGACGGCTTCCGCGAGCTTCGGCAGCACCGGCTTCAGCGCGAGCGACAGCAGGCGGAACGCCTCGACGCTGACGCTGCAGGTTTCATGCAGGGCGACCGAGTTGGCCGGGTCTTTCGCCTGATCCCACGGCTTGGCCGTGTCGACGTAGGCGTTCACCGTGTCGGCCAGTTCCATGGTCTGGCGCAGCGCGCGGTTGTACTCGCGTGCTTCGTAGTTGGCCGCGATCTGCGGAACCGCTTCGCGCAGCGTACCGAGCAGCGGATGCTGCATCGCGCTGTCCTGGACGCGGCCGTCGAAACGCTTGATCAGGAAGCCCGCCGCACGGCTCGCGATGTTCACGTACTTGCCGACCAGATCGCTGTTCACGCGCGCCTGGAAGTCGTCGAGGTTCAGGTCGAGGTCTTCCATCGTGCTGTTGAGCTTGGCCGCGAAGTAGTAGCGCAGCCATTCCGGGTTCAGGCCGGTGTCGATCACGCTTTGCGCCGTGATGAAGGTGCCGCGCGACTTCGACATCTTCGCGCCGTCCACGGTCAGGAAGCCGTGCGCGAACACGTTGGTCGGCGTGCGATGACCCGAGAATTCGAGCATGGCCGGCCAGAACAGCGTGTGGAAGTACAGGATGTCTTTGCCGATGAAGTGGTACTGCTCCGCTGTCGAGCCTTTGCGGATCCACGCGTCGAAATCGATGCCGCGCTTTTCGGCAAGGTTCTTGAAGCTCGCGTAATAGCCGACCGGCGCATCAAGCCACACATAAAAGTACTTGCCCGGCGCGCCCGGAATCTCGAAGCCGAAGTACGGCGCGTCGCGCGAGATATCCCAGTCGGCGAGCCTGGCTTCGCCGGCGTCGCCGAGCCATTCGCGCATCTTGTTGGTGGCTTCGGGCTGCGCCAGACCGCCGACCCAGCCGCGCAGGAAATTCTCGCAACGCGGATCCGAGAGACGGAAGAAATAGTGCGTCGAAGTCTTGCGGATCGGCGTGGCGCCCGACACCACCGAGTACGGGTTGATCAGCTCGGTGGGCTGGTAGGTCGAACCGCACACTTCGCAATTGTCGCCGTACTGGTCTTTCGCGCCGCACTTCGGGCACTCGCCCTTGATGAAGCGGTCCGGCAGGAACATTTCCTTGACCGGGTCGTAGGCCTGTTCGATGTCGCGTGCCTCGATCAGGCCCGCATCCCTGAGCGCCGTATAGACGGATTCGCTCAGAACCCGGTTCTCTTCGGAGTCGGTCGAATAGTAATTGTCGAAGGAAATGCCGAAGCTGTCGAAGTCGCGCTTGTGCTCTTGCCAGACGCGGTCGATCAGTTGCTTCGGCGTGATGCCTTCCTTTTCCGCCCGCAGCATGATCGGCGTGCCGTGCGTGTCGTCGGCGCCGACGTAGTAGACCTCGTGCCCGTGCATTCGCAGCGTCCGGACCCAGATGTCCGTCTGGATATATTCGACCAGATGGCCGATATGGATTTGCCCGTTCGCATACGGAAGGGCCGACGTGACGAGAATCTGGCGACGGCCGGACGGCGCGCCTGCGGGGAGACCGGTTGCGGGTGCTGACATAGGGAGTGTGAGGGCTTGCGAGAGACGAAACTTCGATTCTAGCAGGGCGGGCGCGGCGAGCAGCCCAGCTTGACCGGCTCTGGCGCGCGGAGCCGGCACCAAAAAAAACCGGGGCTATGGGCCCCGGAGCAACAACGACAAGAGGAGAATGGTGCCGCGGCGGCATAGCCACGCACGTACCGTAAAGACAGACAGCGGATTTTCCGGAGAGTTCGAAATTTTTTTCGACTCGCGGATGGAGACAGCGGGAAACCCGCGGGGACTCTCCATGCAACCTGCTACTGCCCTTTCGGGCGGTTTTTACCGGCCGGGAACGTCTACCCCGGCCGTCCTGCCCGTCAGCCCATTCCCACCTTGGTTAGCTGTTACTGAGCGTGCTGAGCGGTGGCGCGCAGATAGATTTCCACGCGACGGTTCGCGGCACGGCCGGCATCCGTGTTGTTGTCGGCAACCGGATTGTTCTGACCCATGCCTTCTGCCGACAGGCGCTGCGGATTGATGCCGCGCTGGCCGAGGTAGCCGGTCACGCTTTGCGCACGGTTGACCGACAGCGTCTGGTTATACGCCGGCGAACCGGTGCTGTCCGTATAGCCCACCACTTGCGCGATGATTTCCGGATTCTGCGTCAAGGTCTGCGACAGTTGATCGAGCACCGGTGCGAACGACGGCTTGATGGCGTAGCTGTTCGTGTCGAACGTGACCGAGCTCGGGATGTTCAGCTTGAGCGAACCGTCCGGCTGTTCGGTGATCTGCGTGCCCGTGCCCTTGGTGGCGCCCGACAGCTTGTTGTGGATGGCCTGCCAGTTGTAGCCGGTGATGCCGCCCACCGCAGCGCCGACGCCGGCGCCGATGGCCGCGCCCTTACCGCCGCCGAAGATCGCGCCGAGCGCGGCGCCCGTGCCGGCACCCACGCCTGTACCGACGGCGGTGTTGGTGCCTTGCTGGGTTGCGCAGCCTGCCAGCAGCGAGCCGGCTACTGCGAATACTGCGAAGCGAGTCATGACTTTTGCGTTCATTTTGAATCCTCTTGATTATTAAAGCGGGTCGACCGCAATGGAGACCGGACAGCAACTGCACGAAGAAGGGTCTTCCGGCACGGCTTGGCGCCAGCCACTACAATGATGTCTGAAGCGAGCAGCGATGCGACCCTCTAGCCTGCTGCTGCCGAAGGGTGCCCGGCAAGGCCGATTTTCGCAATGCCGCATAACAATTTCTTTCAATTTCCGGACGGTGGCCGAAACTTCGATTCGGCCGCGCCCCAAGTGTTCCCCACGGAGTCTCAATGAGCATTGATCGGGCATTGGTCGACGCCGCCCTCGCGAGCGTCGCTGACCCCAACACGGGCCGCCCGTTTGCGGCGGCGAAAAATCTCAAGAACACCGCTATTGATGGTGCCACGGTTAGCGTCGACCTGGTACTCGGCTATCCGGCCAAACGTCAGTTTGAAGCGCTCCGCACGCTGGTTGAAGACGCGTTGCGCGCCGTGCCGGGCGTCGCCGAAGCGCGTGTGCAGGTGTCGCAGCAGATCGCGGCGCATACCGTGCAGCGCGGCGTGAAACTGTTGCCGAATGTGAAGAACATCGTCGCGGTGGCGTCGGGCAAGGGCGGGGTCGGCAAGAGCACGACCGCGGTGAACCTGGCGCTGGCGCTCGCGAGCGACGGCGCCTCGGTAGGCATTCTGGATGCCGACATCTACGGTCCTTCGCTGCCCATGATGCTCGGCATCGAGGGCCGCCCCGAATCGCAGGACGGCCAGTCCATGAATCCGATGCGCGGCCACGGCATGCAGGCCAACTCGATCGGCTTTCTGATCGAGCAGGACAATCCGATGGTGTGGCGCGGCCCGATGGCGACTTCCGCACTCGAACAACTGCTGCGGCAGACAAACTGGGAAGATCTCGACTACCTGATCGTCGACATGCCGCCGGGCACCGGCGACATCCAGCTCACGCTCTCGCAGCGCGTGCCGGTGACGGGCGCGGTGATCGTCACCACGCCGCAGGACATCGCGCTGCTCGACGCGAAGAAAGGCCTCAAGATGTTCGAGAAGGTCGGCATTCCGATCCTCGGCATCGTCGAGAACATGGGCACGCATATCTGCTCGAACTGCGGTCACGAAGAGCACATCTTCGGCGCGGGCGGCGGCGACCGGATGGCTAAGGAATATGGTGTGGAGGTGCTCGGGAGTTTGCCGCTCGACATCGGCATCCGCGAGCAGGCCGACTCCGGCCGGCCGACCGTGGTGGCCGATCCGGACGGGCGCATCGCCGGGATTTACCGCTCGATCGCGCGCAAGGTGGCGATCCATATCGCCGAGCGGGCCCGCGACATGACCTCGAAGTTTCCCAATATCGTTGTCCAGAACACCTGAAACGCCTTATGCGGGGCAGGTGAGGCGGGCGGAAGGCGTAAAACGCGCCTCCGCTCGCGGTATCATGTCGACTTCATCAGGTTCGGCTCGGCGACCGCAGGGGCGGCCGGCGGTCGACAAGAGGATCGCATGGGAAAACGAATCGACGGGCAGGCGGTGCATGCGTTCATCGTCCTGGCTGCCAGCAGTCTGCTGTTATGCGGCTGCACTGCATTCCTGAGACCACAGGAAAAACGCGCCGAGGCACAACTGGTGCCGGCCGTGGGAAGCCAGACGCGCGGTCTGGTGACTTTCATCGAGCGTTCGGACGGCGTACAGGTGACCTACAACCTTTCCGGCTTGCCGCCCGATAGCGACCACGCCCTGCAGGTGCACGAGCGCGGCGACTGCAATTCGGTAGACGGTTCGAGCGCGGGCGCGGTATTCGCCCCGGCGGCCGAGCGGCTGAAGATGGGCGCGCGCGTCGAAGGCGATCTCGGCAATATTCATGCGGATTCGAACGGTGTGGCCACGGGCTTTATCGTGGCGCCGGACGTATCGCTCGACGGCATCCGCTCGGTGCTGCAGCGCGCGGTCGTCGTGCATCGCGACGCCTCCGATCCCTACGCCTGGCCGCAACACGGCGCGGGCGCGCCGCTCGCCTGCGGCGTGATTCGCCAGTAATGCCGGCCTGCCGCTTCATGTTCATGGTGCAGAGTGCGCGCCAGACCAGGCTGACGACGCGGCTTGTTGCGTCGCAGCAGAATTGTGTCAAGATGCCGTCCAACGCCCGCGTAGCCGGGTTGCGCGGCGACCGGCGGCCGGTCTGCGGTCGCGCGGCCGCACACTGAGCGGCGCGCGCTCGTACGCTGGCAGAGCAGATTTGCCGCAGTTGCGGCAGCATCGCGCCGATCGCGTAAAATAAGCGCCTTTCGTCCGGCAGCACGTGGCCCCACGGGACCTTCGCCGGATTTCACTCCGCATTCACCCCGAATTTATCCGTCACGCAGCGTTCAACTATGACCATCAAATCCGACAAGTGGATCCGCCGCATGGCCGCGTCGCACAACATGATCGAGCCGTTCGCGCCCGACCAGGTGCGCGTTTCCGAGGACGGCCGGAAGATCGTCAGCTACGGCACGTCGAGCTACGGCTACGACATTCGCTGCGCGGACGAATTCAAGATCTTCACGAATATCAACTCAACCATCGTCGATCCGAAGAACTTCGACGAGAAGTCGTTTGTCGATTTCAAGGGCGATGTCTGCATCATCCCGCCGAACTCGTTCGCTCTCGCGCGCACGGTCGAGTATTTCCGCATTCCGCGCAGCGTCCTGACCGTGTGTCTGGGCAAATCCACTTATGCGCGCTGCGGCATCATCGTCAACGTCACGCCGTTCGAACCGGAATGGGAAGGGCACGTGACGCTCGAATTCTCAAATACGACACCTTTGCCTGCGAAAATCTACGCGAACGAAGGCGTCGCCCAGGTGCTGTTTTTCGAAAGCGACGAAATTTGTGAGACGTCGTACGCGGATCGCGGCGGCAAATATCAAGGTCAGCACGGCGTGACGTTGCCCAAAACGTGACGCCCGCAGCGTACTGACCCACCCGGAAATACAGGTGACCGCTGCTCTTTACCCAGGAAAGCAGCGGTCGTTCCTTTTGGAGAATCGCCCATGAAGTTTCGTTTTCCCGTCGTCATCATTGACGAAGATTTCCGCTCCGAGAACATCTCGGGTTCCGGCATCCGGGCTCTCGCCGAAGCAATCGAGAAAGAAGGCGCGGAAGTGCTCGGGCTGACGAGCTATGGCGATCTGACCTCCTTCGCGCAGCAGTCGAGCCGTGCGTCGTGCTTCATCCTGTCGATCGACGACGATGAACTGCTGCCGTATGTCGACAACGTCGCGGTCGAGGGCGAGACGCCCGAACTGGCCGCCGCGATCGTCGCCCTGCGCGCGTTCGTGACCGAAGTGCGCCGCCGCAACGCCGACATTCCGATCTTCCTGTACGGCGAAACGCGTACCTCGCGCCACCTGCCCAACGACATCCTGCGCGAGCTGCACGGCTTCATCCACATGTTCGAGGACACGCCGGAGTTCGTCGCGCGCCATATCATCCGCGAGACCAAGGTGTACCTGGATTCGCTCGCGCCGCCATTCTTCAAGGAACTGGTGCAGTACGCGGACGAAGGCTCGTATTCGTGGCACTGCCCGGGGCACTCGGGCGGCGTGGCGTTCCTGAAGAGCCCGTTAGGCCAGATGTTCCACCAGTTCTTTGGCGAGAACATGCTGCGCGCGGACGTGTGCAATGCCGTCGACGAACTCGGCCAGCTGCTCGATCACACCGGCCCGGTGGCCGCGTCCGAGCGCAACGCCGCGCGCATTTTCAGCGCCGACCACGTGTTCTTCGTGACCAACGGCACGTCGACTTCGAACAAGATCGTCTGGCACGGCACGGTGGCGCCGGGCGACATCGTGCTAGTGGACCGCAATTGCCACAAGTCGATCCTGCACGCCATCACGATGACCGGCTCGATTCCGGTGTTCCTCACGCCGACGCGCAACAACTTCGGCATCATCGGCCCGATTCCGCGCAGCGAGTTCGAGCCGGAGAACATCAAGAAGAAGATCCTCGCGAATCCGTTCGCCCGCGAAGCGCTGGCGAAGAATCCGGATCTCAAGCCGCGCATCCTGACCATTACGCAGAGTACCTACGACGGCGTGATCTACAACGTCGAAATGATCAAGGAGATGCTCGGCGACTGGCTCGACACGCTGCACTTCGACGAAGCGTGGCTGCCGCACGCCGAGTTCCACGAGTTCTATCAGGACATGCATGCGATCGGCGCGGGCCGTCCGCGCATCGGCGCGCTGGTGTTCGCGACGCACTCGACGCACAAGCTGCTGGCCGGCATTTCGCAAGCGTCGCAGATCGTCGTGCAGGACTCGAAGAACAGCCGCTTCGACAAGCACCGCTTCAACGAAGCGTATCTGATGCACACTTCGACGAGCCCGCAGTACGCCATCATCGCCTCGTGCGACGTGGCCGCGGCGATGATGGAAGCGCCGGGCGGCACCGCGCTGGTGGAGGAATCGATCGCCGAGGCGCTCGATTTCCGCCGCGCGATGCGCAAGGTCGACGACGAATACGTCGACGACTGGTTCTTCAAGGTGTGGGGTCCGGAGGAGTTTGCGGAAGAGGGCATCGGTTCGCGCGAAGACTGGATGCTGCGCCCGAACGACGCGTGGCACGGCTTCGGCCCGCTCGCCGAAGGCTTCAACATGCTCGACCCGATCAAGGCGACCATCGTCACGCCGGGTCTGGACATGGACGGCGGTTTCGGTCAGACCGGCATTCCGGCGGCGATCGTCACGAAGTACCTGGCCGAGCACGGCATCATCGTCGAGAAGACCGGCTTGTATTCGTTCTTCATCATGTTCACGATCGGCATTACGAAGGGCCGCTGGAACTCGATGGTGACCGAGCTGCAGCAGTTCAAGGACGATTACGACAACAACCAGCCGCTGTGGCGCGTGTTGCCGGAGTTCGTCTCGCATCATCCGATGTACGAGCGCGTGGGTCTGCGCGATCTGTGCCAGCAGATCCACATGGTCTACCGCGCCAACGACATTGCCCGCCTGACCACCGAGATGTACCTGTCGAGCATGGAGCCGGCCATGAAGCCGTCCGACGCGTTCGCCAAGCTCGCGCACCGCGAGATCGACCGGGTACCGATCGACGAACTTGAAGGCCGCGTCACGTCGATTCTGCTCACGCCGTATCCGCCGGGCATCCCGCTGCTGATTCCGGGCGAGCGCTTCAACAAGACGATCGTCAACTACCTGCGCTTCGCGCGTGAGTTCAACGAACGCTTCCCGGGCTTCCATACGGATATCCACGGGCTGGTGGGCGAGACGATCAACGGCCGCATCGAGTACTTCGTCGATTGCGTGCGCGGCTGAAGATGGCACGGTTGCAACGGATCGGCGGCGCCTGGCTGTTGGCCGCCGCTGTGGTGCTGACGATGGCGTCGACGGTGACGTCCAGCGCGCGCGCCGAAGTGGCTGCGGCCGATCCGATCGACGCGGCGATGCGCGCGTGTCTGGCGCGCAGCGACATGTCGTCGACTGCCGGGCAATTGCAGTGCATGGAGACGGCCCGCTTCGGCTGGCAGGCCGCACTGAACACGGCATGGCAGCAACTGCTGGCGAAGCTGCCGCCGGCGCGGCATAAACCGTGGGAAGACGCACAGGCGCGCTGGCAGGCATCGCGCGATGCGCAGGCGCCCTTGCTCGACGCGGTCTTCGCGACCCGGCAAGGCACGATGTACCAGTTGGCCGAGGCCGACATGCAACTGCAGCCAGTGCGCGACCGCGCGCTGGCCCTGCGCAGCGCGGTGGCCGGTGCGGCGACCGGCGCGGCCGCTCCGGTTCGCCCACGTCCCTGCAGCGCAGATGCGCTGTGCGAACACGCGACCTTCGATATGAACCGTTACTACCGCCGTTTGCTGGCGAAGATGCCGGCGCGTGCCCGTCCTGCTCTCGTGCGGGCGCAACGGGCGTGGACTGCTTACCTGGTTGCTGCGAGTGCGGTGACCGATGAATCCGGACGGGTCGATATCATCGGTGCGCGGGTGGCGACGTTAAAGCGCTTGTCGGAGACTGTCGGCAGCGCCTGAACCCAGGGACGGGGGACTGTTGCGCACACCCGGACTCCACTGCGGCAACAAGGCGGCGGCCTTCTTCCGCTGCGGCGACGAGGCGACGGTCGGACCGCACGTGTTTCAGCCCGACGACGAGCACAGTCGACCCAACGAGCACTGCACCGATGAGGGCCACGACACGCAGGGTGATGCGTCGGTTCGCACACCATGACATCCTGCCGGCGCAACGGGTCGATTGCCGCCACCGTGCCGCGGGCCATAGGCGCGGGGCGCCGCGAGCGGCGTCGATCAACGGCGGATCGATCTGCTCCGGCAATGGGGCCGCGGCGGCCTCTTCAATCTTGCAGGACAGGCCGGACGGCACGAATCGATAACCGGCGCGCGGCAGGGTTTCGATATGGTCGCCCAGATTGAGCGGTCGCAGCGATTTACGCAGCCGGTAGACCAGTTGCGTCAGATAGAGCTCGTCCATGAGCGCTGCACGCTGTCCCCAGATCGCGCCCATCAGTTGTTCTCTTGTGCACAAGGCGGGTGCATGTTCCACCATGAGACGTAACGCGACTTTCTCCTGGCCTGAGACCCGGGCCGTGATGTCGCCACGGGTGACACGTTCATGCTGCCAATCGAACCGGACGATGTTGCAGTTTTTTTCCATGGAGTGCTCTCACGTCGTCAACTGGCACGTAACGTAGCAGAGAAGGGACTGTGTACCAATGGAGCCATGGCAGGCTCGCAGAAATAACTTCTGCGGCGAATAGGACACCCGACTTTCCATATAGGTTCGCCCTGGACAGGCGTTTTTCCATGTGTTTTCCATGTGCCGCACCGCTTCGGCCGACGAGGATGAGTGCGTCGTTTCAATTGCAGAACACGCTGTGATTGAGCGACGTCCACTGACTCATCTACGAGGTTTTTATGAGACTTTTCAACGAAGTCGTTGCCGGCACAACGCCCTTGCAGGCACAACGGGCAAACAGCAAGCTTGTCTATGACGGCGATCCTGGCGACCAGGCCGGTGCCCAGGGCGCGACGGAACAGAAGTACCAGCAGAACGGCTACAAGCCCGCCACCGAGGTGGAGAAGTTCAGCTATACCTCGGGCCGTGTCGCGAAGCGCGTGTATAACCGCTATGCGTCGAATGACCTGACGGTGTTCGGCTACTACACAGACTGGTCGCAGTACGACGGCCGGTATGATGGGCTGTTCGCCGACGATCAATGCGGCCGCGGCATCGATCTGATGCTGCTCGATCCGAACGCGTACGACAAGCTCGTGCTCGGCTTTGCAGGCATCGTCGGCGACAAGGGCGAAAAGCAGCAGACGATCAATCGGGCCGCGAGCGACTTCGCTCGCAAGAACGATGAGGCGACCTTCGTCGATGCCTGGGGCGATGTCGCTTCGTACCGCAATTGCGGCTTCCCTGGCTGGGTCAGCAACGACTACAAGATGTTGTTCGATCAGAAGACAGCGCAGGGTGTGTTGGGCGGCTTGCGCAAGCTGAAGGAGAAGAATCCGAAACTCGTGCTCTCGTTCAGCATCGGCGGCTGGACGATGAGCGAGGCGTTTCACTGGGTCGTGGCGTCGGCTGAGCGCCGTCGTACGTTGATCTCCAGCATTCTCGATATTTTCAAACGGTTCCCGATGTTCGGGGAGATCGATCTCGACTGGGAATATCCGGGCGCAGAAGGCAATGCCGGCAATACCTACACCGACAGCGACACGCCAAACTTCAAGGCGCTCGTTCAGGAGCTGAGGCAGGCGCTCGATACCGGGGGCCGTGCCGACGTCTTGATCAGCATTGCCGCATCGGCCGCGGTGAAAAAGATGCAGAAGGCCGACCTGAAGGGGATGCTCGATGCCGGCGTGTATCGCATCAACCTGATGACCTATGATTTCTTCGGTACACCGTGGGCGCCGGCGCTTGCGCATCACACGAACCTGCATCCAGGTCATCCGGACAACGCCGATGAGTTCAGCATCGATGCCGCGCTCGACTATCTCGAGCAGACCGGCGTGCCGCTCGGTCGGGTCGTGCTCGGATATGCGGCTTACAGTCGCAGCGCGCGCAATGCCGAAATCAGCAACTGGTCGCCGCTCACCGGCACCTACACGCCTGGCAGCGGCACGACCACCGGCAGTTTCGAATCCGGCACCACGGAATGGTATGACCTGATCTATAACTACCTCGATCTGGAGCACCAGACGGGTATCAATGGCTTCAACGTCTACACCGATCAGACGGCCGATGCCGACTATCTGTACAACCCGCAGACGAAACTCTTCCTCTCGGTCGACACGCCGCGCTCGGTCAAAGCGAAGGGCGAGTATGTACGCAGGCGTGGTCTCGCGGGGCTCTTCACCTGGACCATCGAGATGGACAACGGCGTGCTCGCCAATGCCGCCCGCGAGGGGCTCGGCAATCAACTGGTCAAGCAGGCCATCGATATGGCGCCGTTCTACTTCGAGGGCGTGAACGTGGGCGGCGCCAACAGGCCGCCGGTCGCTGCGATCGACGGCCCGCTCGAGGCGTTCGAAGGCGACACGGTCCAGTTCACCGGTAAGCGTTCGAGCGATCCGGATGGCGACACGCTGACGTACCTGTGGTCGGCACCGGGACTGCCGTTCGACGGCGCGACCGTGGCCGAGGTCGAGGGTATCGTGCCGGTGAACGGCGCAGGCGCCAGTTACACCGTGACACTGACTGTGGACGACGGCCACGGCAAGCGCAACGTCGCCTCGGTCAGCCTGCGCGCGAAGACAAAGGGTGGGCAACCGCCCGTCGCGCTGTTGACGGTGCAGCTAGCGTCGGGCACGCCGTTCCAGGTGTCGGGCGCCGCTTCGTTCGACCCGGACGGCGATCCGCTGACGTATGCATGGAGTGCACCGCAACTCGCGTTCGACGGTTCGGCGGAAGCGACGGTCAGCGCCGTGGTGCCATCGGTGGACAAGCCCACCGACTACCGGATCCAGCTCTCGGTCAGCGACGGCTCGGCGAAGTCTGACGAGGCGATTTACCTTGAGGCGATGCCCTCGGCCGGCACGTCGGTGCAAGCGGTGATCACCGGCAAGGCGAAGGTTGAAAGCGGCGGCCCATTGAGCCTCTCGGGCGCCGAATCGAGCGGGCCCGAGCCGTTGGTGTACAAATGGTCCGCGCCGGCGCTGCCGTTCGACGGCTCCAGCCAGGTCAGCATCCAGGTCACGGCGCCAGCGGTCGCGAAGGACACCGACTATCCGGTGCAGCTCACGGTGACCGGCCACGGTGGCGACGGGGCGCAGTCTGTCGCGTCGGTCACGGTGACGGTGCACGCGAGCGGCAGCAGTGGTACCTGGTTGCCGCAAAGCTATCCGGGCGACTCCGAGGTCACACACGATTACAACGGGCAAGGACTGCACCGGTACCGTGCGAAATGGTGGACCGCAGCGGATAACGAGCCGGGTGATCCTGCTTGCACCAGCACCTCGGCGGACGGCAACGACAAGGTATGGCTCGATCTAGGCAAGACCTGATAGCCAGGCTCGACTGAGACAGCGCTAAGCTGCTCGCGCCGCGGTGTACGCAAGGACGCCGCGGCGCGCTTCAGTCGAGCACGAAGTCGCGTTGGGTGGCGCTGGCAACCTCGACGCCCGGCTCCGCGAGCAGATCGCGCGTGGCGTCTTCGATTGCCGCGCACATCGTGTTGAGCGCGAGATCATTGTCTTCGGTGCCGAACGGGTCTTCGATCTGCGAGGCGATCGCTTCGTGGGCCATGAATGCATAGGCGACGAACACCGAGAAGACCGGCGTGAAAATGCCGATGCTGTCGACGAGGCCGAACGGCAGAGTCGCGCAGAAGAAATAGACCGTGCGGTGAATCATCACCGAATACGCGAATGGCAGCGGCGTCGAGGCGATCCGTTCACAACCGCCAATCACATCCGACAGCGTGTCCAGATTGCGGTCGAATGCGAGCACCCCCCAGCCATCGAGCGCTTCTTCGCGTACGCGGCGTTGCACCCACTCGCCGAGCCACATCATCAGCGTGGCGGGGCGGTAGCGCGAGGCCATCACGCGTTCGACGAGCGCTGCGGGAAGGCGTGCGGCGAGGTCCGCACGAGGATCGGAATGGCGCAACTGATGGCGCAGCGCATGCGGCAGTGTGCAGAGCACCTGCATGAGTTCACGCACTTCTTCCGCGCTCGGTGTGCCGTTGCGGGGCAGCGTCAGTGCCTGGCGGGCGAGCGAGCGCGTGTCGTTGAGCAACTCGCCCCATAGCTTGCGGGCTTCCCAGTAGCGGTCATAGCTCGCGTTATTGCGAAAGCCGAGAAACACGGCGAGCGCAATGCCAATCAGCGAAAACGGCGCGGTACTGAGACTGATCGTGATCTTCAGGACGTGATCGTGCACCGCCACCGCGCCGAGCGAGATCAGGAAGATCAGGAACAGCCGCGGCAACAGTTGCGGCAGCACCGAGCCGCGCCACGCGAGCAGCATGCGGAACCAATGCAGATGGGGGCGGACGATCATGCTTGGGCTCAGGTATCAGGCGTTACGCCAGGTTTGCGCGCGCTGCCTCGACCGCCTTCAGTACCTGCTCGGGAGCCGTGCCACCCGGATGATTGCGGCTCGCCACCGATCCTTCGAGCGTCAGATAATCGAACACGTCGTCGCCGATCAGATGCGCGACGTTCGGCAGTTCGGTGCGCATTTCGTCGAGCGTCAGGTCGGCCAGATCGCAATTGCGGTCCACGCAGATCCGCACGGCGTGCGCTACCGCCTCATGCGCGTCGCGGAACGGCAAGCCACGCTTGACCAGATAATCGGCCAGATCGGTAGCCGTGGAGAACCCCTGCAGCGCCGCAGCCCGCATCGCCTGCGGCTTCACCGTAATCCCCGCCGCCATCTCCGCAAAAATCCGCAACGTATCCGCCACCGTATCCACGGTATCGAACAGCGGTTCCTTGTCTTCCTGATTGTCCTTGTTGTACGCCAGCGGCTGACCCTTCATCAACGTCAGCAACGCCATCAAATGCCCGTTCACGCGGCCGGTCTTGCCGCGCGCCAGTTCCGGCACATCCGGGTTCTTCTTTTGCGGCATGATCGACGAGCCGGTGCAGAAACGGTCCGCCAGATCGATGAAGCCCACCCGCGGGCTCATCCACAGCACCAGTTCTTCTGAGAAGCGCGACACGTGCGTCATCACCAGCGCCGACGCCGCCGTGAATTCAATCGCAAAGTCGCGATCCGATACCGCGTCCAGCGAATTTGCACAGATGCCGTCGAAGCCCAGCGTCTTCGCCACCGCATGGCGGTCGATCGGGTAGCTCGTGCCGGCCAGTGCCGCCGCGCCCAGCGGCAGGCGGTTCACGCGGGTGCGGCAGTCGCGCATGCGCTCGGCGTCGCGCGTGAACATTTCCACGTACGCCAGCAGGTGATGGCCGAACGTCACCGGCTGCGCCACCTGCAGATGCGTAAAGCCCGGCATGATCGTTTCGGCGTTCTGTTCGGCCAGATCGATCAGCGCACTGCGCAGGTCCTTCAGCAAGCCGATAATCCGGTCGATCTCGCCGCGCAGCCACAGGCGGATGTCCGTCGCCACCTGGTCGTTGCGCGAACGGCCCGTGTGCAGGCGCTTGCCCGCGTTGCCGATCAGCGCCGTCAGGCGCGCTTCGATGTTCAGGTGCACGTCTTCCAGATCGAGTTGCCACTCGAACTCGCCACGCTCGATTTCGCCCTTGATCTGCGCCATGCCGCGCTGGATGGCCGCCAGGTCGTCGGCGCCGATGATCTTCTGCGCAGCCAGCATCGCGGCGTGCGCGAGCGAGCCCTCGATGTCGACGAGCGCCAGTCGCTTGTCGAAGAAAACCGACGACGTGTAGCGTTTGACAAGCTCCGACATCGGCTCCGAGAAGCGAGCCGACCAGGCTTCGCCTTTTTTGTGCAGTTGGGACGTCATGGTGTTGGGGCAGTGAACGTGCAGTGAAGAGGCCATCGGCTGTGCAGACGTCGCCGATGCGAACAAGACAACGATTTTAACATCCGGGAGGAACCGGCCAGGTGAGCGCCGCGTCGCCACGGCATAAGCGGGCCTGCAGGCGACCGATAGGCGGCCCTGCAAGCGCGCCGCTACTCCCGCACCAGCACCACCAGCTTCAGGTCTTCCCGGTGCGCCGGCTTGAATGTGATCTGGTCGAACACGACCCGTCCGTCGCGCGGATGGTTGAATTCGCGCCGGCCGCCTTCGCGCTCGCCCACGTCCTGCGACGCCCAGAAGCGGGCAAACGCGTCGCTCGTACCTGTCAGCGTGTCGATCAGGCCGCGCGTAGGCGCGTCCGTCAGGTGCCGGATCGAGTCGGCGCGAAACTCGGCGGCGAGCCGCCGCGCGCGCGTTTCCCAGTCGACGATCAGTTCGCGCGCCGTCGGCTCCGTAAAGGTGAAGCGCAGCAGGTTGCGGTCGTGGTCGCCGTCGAGCCAGCCCACGAACAGGTCCGCCGCGCGCTCGTTCCACGCCAGCGCGTTCCACTGCCGGTCCAGCACATAAGCCGGAGCGTTCACCAGTTGCACGGTTTCGAGCAGCGTCGCGGGGGCATCGGCGGCGGCCGGGTCGGGCTCGGCCGGGTCGCGTTGGGCCGCCAGTTCGAACAGATAGGCGCGCTCGGCACGCGACAGTTGCAGCGCGACGGCGATCCGGGCCAGCGCATCGGCAGAGGCCGAAACCGGCCGTCCTTGCTCGATCCACGTGTACCAGGTGGGACTGACGCCGCACAACTGCGCGACTTCCTCACGCCGCAGACCTGGCGTGCGCCGGCGCGGGCCGGGCGGCAAACCCACTGCCTGCGGTGAGAGCCGCTCGCGGTGCGCGCGGATGAAGTCGCCTAGCGCATGGGCAGGCGTCGCATCGAGCGGAGGCGGGGCGGAATCGGTGGGGGACGGCGTGCTCATCGTGTCGGTAAAGGGGGTGTTGGCGATACCAGAATAATTGCTCGGCCTGTACTGGTACAAACTGGGCTCCATTGTAGCGGCAGGAAGCGTGCATGCGCACGCTGCGACTGCAGCGTGGCCGCATCGACGCGCGTGGTGGACGGGCGCACAAAACAAAGCGCCCCGTATTGCTGTGCAGTACGGAGCGCTTCGAGTATCCCGCTCAGTCATCTATCAACGCGGATCCGGCGAGCCGGCCGTCCACCACCAGCTCGCCACCGGCGTCGATTCGCCGGCCTCAACCCGTATTCCGCAAGCCCGCCGCAATGCCGTTGATGGTCAGATGAATCCCGCGGTTCAGGCGGACGTTCGTCTCGCCCGCACGGTGACGCTTGAGCAGTTCCACCTGCAAGTGATTCAACGGATCGAGGTACGGGAAGCGGTTCTTGATCGAACGCGCAAGCAGCGGGTTGTCCGCGAGCCGTTCGGTCTTGCCGGTGATCTCCGACAGCACCTTGGATGTGCGCTCCCATTCCGCGACGATGCGCTCGAACACATGTTTGCGCAGTTTCTTGTCGGTGACGAGCGCGGCGTAGCGCGAGGCGACCGCGAGGTCGGTCTTGGCCAGCACCATGTCCATGTTCGACAGCAGGTTCGCGAAGAACGGCCACGTCTTGTGCATCTTCTTCAGCAGCGACAGACGACGGGCACGCTCGGCATCGGAAGGCGCGCTGTCCAGATGGGCGGCCACCGCGCTGCCGAAGCCGTACCAGCCGGTCAGCAACAGGCGGCATTGGCCCCACGAGAAGCCCCATGGAATGGCGCGCAGATCTTCGATCCTGCGCTGCTTCGGATCCTGCAGCTTGCGCGAGGCCGGACGGCTGCCGATGTTCAGTTCGGCGATCTCCGAAATCGGTGTCGATTCGAAGAAATACTCCTTGAAACCCGGCGTTTCGTAGACCAGCGCGCGGTACGACGCCATCGCCGCGTCGGACAGTTGCTGCATGGTTTCCTCGAAGACCGGCAGTTGCGCGGGCGTGTTGCCGTGCGGCAGCAGCGACGCTTCGAGGGTGGCGGCGACTACGGTTTCAAGGTTGCGCCGGCCGATTTCCGGATTGCCGAACTTGCTGGCAATCACCTCGCCCTGTTCGGTCAGGCGAATCTGGCCGTCCACCGTGCCCGGCGGTTGCGACAGGATGGCCTGATAGGTCGGGCCGCCGCCGCGTCCCACTGTGCCGCCCCGGCCATGGAACAGCCGCAGCGTCACGCCGCGTTCGTTGAAGAGCGACACCAGCGCGAGTTCGGCGCGGTACAGCTCCCAGTTCGAGGTGAGGAAGCCGCCGTCCTTGTTGCTGTCCGAGTAGCCGAGCATGACTTCCTGCTCGCCGCCCTGATGTTCGATCAGCGAGTCGACGCCTGGCAGTGCGATCAGATCGCGCATGATGTGCGGCGCGTTTTGCAGGTCGGGGATCGTCTCGAACAGCGGGATCACCATGAGCCCGGCCTTGGCCGGGTGATGTGCGTCGCCGAGCAGCCCATGCAGCAGGCCGGTTTCCTTTTGCAGCAGCATCACTTCAACCAGATCGCTCACGGTTTCCGTGTGCGAGATGATGTAGTTGCGCACGGCCCGCGCGCCGAATTTCTCGCGCGTCACGCGAGCGGCTTCGAGCACGCCGAGTTCGCTTTTCACGAGCTCCGAGTACGCCAGGTAGGGCGAGCGCAACAGGCGCGGCTGCGCGAGTTCGTCGAGCAGCACGCGCAGCTTGTCGGCTTCGGACAGTCCCGCGTAATCCTCTTCGACACCGGCGCGCTTGAGCAATTCGGCGATCACCGCTTCGTGGATGTCCGAGCTTTGCCGCAAGTCGATGCTCGCGAGGTGGAAGCCGAACACTTCGGCGGCGCGCGCGAGCGGCGATAGGCGCGGGCTTGCCAGCGACGCGCCATGGTGCTCGGCGAGCGAATCGATCAGCACATGCAGGTCGCGGGCGAACGCGTCGGCGTCCTCGTAGGGTTGGGCGCGCACCGGCGCCGCGCCGCGGCCGGCGCTGCGCAACGGCACCGCGCCTTCGCCGAGCCGCACCCGCGCGCTGGCCGCGAGCCGCGTATAGATGCCGATGAGCGCCCGGCGATACGGCTCGTCGACGCGATGCGGCGACTGGTCCGGCGACGCGGCCGCCAGTTCCTTGAGCGCATCGCTCGCGCCCGTCAGCAGGTTCGACACCGACAGTTCGGCGCCGAGCTTGTGCACCTGCTCCAGGTAATGTTCGAAGATCACCGCGGCCTGGCGCGTGATGGCTTCTTCGAGCGTCGCGGCGCTGACGTTCGGGTTGCCGTCGCGATCGCCGCCAATCCAGCTGCCCATCTGGAAGAACGCCGGCAGACGCGCATCGAGACCGTGCTCGGCGAGCGCCGCTTCGATATCGGCATACAGGGCGGGGATTTCTTCGAGGAAGGTGGCGCGGTAGTACGACAGCGCGTTCTCGATTTCGTCGGCCACCGTCAGGCGCGCATCGCGCAGCATCCGCGTTTGCCATAGCGAGGTGACGCGGGCGCGCAGCATTGCTTCGTTGTGCGCACGTTCGCGGTCGGTGAGCTGCTGATCGCGTTCGGCAAGCAGGCGGGCGATGTCGTGCTGCGCGTCGAGGATGCTCTTGCGCTGCACTTCGGTCGGGTGGGCGGTGAGCACCGGCACGATCAGCGCGTCGTTGAAGAACTGCTGCAGGACCGGCGTGGCGGCGGCGTTCGCCTCCATCAGCCGTTCGAGCGCATAGGCGATCGTGCCGGACTGCGCAGCCGAGCCGGCCAGCGCATGGATGCGGTGGCGGCGATTGCGATGGCGGTCTTCGGCGATGTTCGCCAGATGCGAAAAATAGCTGAACGCCCGCACGACGCTCACGGTCTGCTCGGGGCTCAGCGAGCGCAGTTTCTTTTCGAGCGTCTGCGCAGCGCTGCTGTCGTCTTCGCGGCGAAACCGCACAGCGGTCTGACGGATCGTCTCGACCACCTCGAATACCGCGTCGCCTTCCTGCTCGCGCACCACGTCGCCGAGCAGCCGTCCCAGATAGCGGATGTCCTGGAAGAGCGGCTGGTCTTTGTCCTCGCGCGTGCGGCTGCCGGCTTTCGGCGCGGGCGCGCTCGTTTCCGACACCGCATGCAGCACCGTCGCTGCCGTGCCGTTGCCGGCGGCCTTGCTGCCTGGGTTTTTCGTGGGCTTGCCGGTTTTCACGGCGCTGGACGCCTTGTCTGCCGCCTTGCCTTTAGCCGGCTTGTCCGCCTTGGCTGCTTTGCTGGCCTGCCTGGGCCTGGCCGGGTCGGCGGCGCCGCGTTTGGACAATGCGCTGGACGTGGCCGGTGCGGTAGGGACAACTACGGGCGCACCCGCAGAACCGTTGAGCGATGCAGTGTTGCGGCGGGCAGGGCGCGCCGATCCGGAAGACGTCACGATGGGTTTCCTCAGGGAAGCCAGGGTCTAAGAGAAATGGACTGCTACAACAAGAACACAGCGCACGAGCGGCGCAGGTACTGCGATGCATCATCCCGCAGGATGCCGTTCGGCGCGCGAACGACCGTGCGTGAAAGGCGGTGCGGCGCGACGGCACAACGATGGGGTCGAAATCTTGCGGGTGCCCGGAGCGGGCCTGTCTCCTTCAACGGTGGTGCGCCAGCATAGCCATCAGGCCGATAAAGCAAGGCTGGAGCGCGTGCTAACATTGTTTGTTATTAGCTCCCGTCCTCCACTGACCTCGCAATGAATTCCGAGACGCTTTCGGCGCCACCGCCCTCTACCCTGGTCATCGCTTCGCGGGAAAGCCGCCTTGCGATGTGGCAGGCCGAGCATGTGCGGTGTGCGCTGCACAAATTATATCCATCTTGTGACGTAAAAATCCTCGGGATGACGACACGCGGCGATCAAATTCTCGATCGCACGCTTTCGAAGGTCGGCGGCAAGGGCCTGTTCGTGAAGGAACTGGAGAACGCGCTGGCCGAAGGCCGCGCCGATCTCGCCGTGCATTCGCTCAAAGACGTGCCCATGGAGCTGCCGCCGGGCTTTACGCTGTCCACCATCATGGAGCGTGAAGACCCGCGCGATGCGTTCGTCTCGAACGGCTACGAGTCGCTCGCCGCGCTGCCCGCGGGCAGTGTGGTCGGCACCTCGAGCCTGCGCCGCGAGGCGATGCTGCGCGCGCGTTATCCGCACCTCGTCGTGCAGCCGTTGCGCGGCAATCTGGATACGCGGCTCGCGAAGCTCGACCGCGGCGATTACGCGGGGATCATTCTGGCCGCCGCGGGTCTCAAGCGTCTGGGGCTCGGCGAGCGGATCCGCGCATGGCTCGATCCGGACGACAGTTTGCCGGCGGCCGGGCAAGGCGCGCTCGGCATCGAGATCCGCGCGGGGCGCCCCGAACTGGAAGCATGGCTGGCACCTTTGCATCACGAGCACACGGCGGCTGCCGTCGAAGCGGAGCGCATGGTGTCGCGCGCGCTGGGCGGCAGTTGCGAAGTGCCGCTGGCGGCCTACGCCACCTGGCACGACGGCGCGCTGCATCTGCGCGGCGTCGTGGCCACGCCCGATGGCCGGCGCGTGCTGAGCGCCCAGGCCTCCGCGCCTGCGCCGACGGTCGAACGGGCCGTGCAGTTGGGCCTTGAAGTCGCGCAGGCGCTCGAAAGCCAGGGTGCCCTTGATATCGTCCGTGCCCTCAGCACGGCGAGCGGTCCGGCGACTGGCGCGTGATGGCGGCACAGGCAGGCGTCAACTCATCCCCCCAACCGGACGGTCAGGCGCCGTCGTATACGGTCGTGATCACGCGTCCGGCGGGCCAGTCGGCGGCGCTCGCGGCGCAACTGAATGCGGCCGGCGTCGCCACGCTCGAGTTTCCGCTGATCGAGATCGCAGCCGCCGAAGATGTGGCGCCGCTGCATGCCGCGTTAGGCGCGCTCGAACGTTATGCGCTGGTGGTGTTCGTTTCGCCCAACGCGGTCGACTACGCGTTTGCCGAGTCCGGCTCGATCTGGCCGCATGCGTTGCCGGTCGGCGTCGTCGGCCCGGGCAGCGTTGCGGCGCTGGCGCGTCATGGTGTCGCGGCGCCGGCGTACCGGGTGATCAGCCCGTCGGCCGCGGCGGACGACGAAGCCGCGCGCTTCGATTCCGAGGCGCTGTTCGCAGCCATCGACACCGCGCTTGGCGCGGCCTCGCTCGAAGGCAAGCGCGTGCTGATCGTGCGTGGCGACGGCGGCCGCGAGTGGCTGGCCGAGCGTCTGCGCGAAGCGGGCGTCGAAGTGGAGACGGTGGCGGCCTACCGGCGCCTCGTGCCGGAGCCGTCCATTGCCGCGTGGACGCGCGTGCATGAACTGCTAGCGGGCGAGCCACACGCGTGGCTCGTCACCAGCTCCGAGGGCGTACGCAATCTGGATGAACTGGCGCGCGAGCATCTGAACGCCGGCGAAATCGCGCAATTGAAGCGCGCGACGCTCGTCACGCCTCACCCACGTATCGCGCAGACCGCGCGGGGACTGGGTTTTGATAGCATTACGGTGTCCGGCGCGGGCGATGAGCGCATTGCCCCTGCCTTGCTTTGCGCCGTACCTCCCGTTGTTCAACCGGTACCGACCAACCCGGCTCACTCACGCATGACTGAATCGAACGCCTCCACGAACGCTTCACCCCAGCCGGCTGCGACCACAGCGTTGCCGCCCAATCCCCCCTTCACGCCCTACGAAGCGCAAAAGCGCCGCAGCGCGAGCGGACCGCTGCTGTGGTTTGTCGTGGTGATCGTCCTGTGCGCCGCAGTGGTCGGCGGCATTGCGCTCAATCGCAAGGTCATCCGGCTCGATCAGCAGTTGACCCAGCGCCAGCAGGCCAACGACGCGCAAACCGCTGCGCTCGCCGTGAAAACCGATCAGGCGGTGGCAACGGTGCACGAGATCGATTCGCAGATGTCGCAGCTCGAAGGCAAGCTGACCGATGCGCAGCAGGCCGAGCAGGCGCTGCAACAGCAATACGCCGATCTCGCGCGCAATCGCGACGACTGGACCCTCGCCGAAGTGGGGCAGATGCTGTCGAGCGCGAGCCAGCAACTGCAACTGACCGGTAACACGCAGCTCGCGCTGTTCGCGCTGCAAAGCGCCGACACGCGGCTGGCGGCGTCGGACGGTGCGCAGGTGATGGCGGTGCGCAAGGCGATCGCCCAGGACATCGACAAGCTGAAGTCGGCGCCGTCCACCGATCTGACGGGCCTCGCCATCAAGCTCGACAATGCGATCGACCAGGTCGACGCGCTGCCGCTCAACGGCGAAGCGCTGATCGCGCACACCGTGCCGCACGCGGTTGCGCCGGCCGATACCGCGCAGGTTGCGGCGGCCACCGGCGAGCCGCGCTGGAAAGTGTGGTGGCAGCAGTTCTACACGGGCATCGGCCAGCAACTGACGAGCCTCGTGCAGGTACGCCGCATCGACAACGCCGACGCCATGCTGATCACGCCGGACCAGGGCTACTTCGTGCGCGAGAATCTGAAGCTGCGCCTGCTGTCGGCGCGTCTCGCGCTGCTGTCGCGCAACCAGACCACGCTGAAGTCGGATCTGCACGCGGCCGACGTGGCGCTCGCACGCTATTTCGACAACGCGTCGAAACGCACGCAGACCGTGCGCGGGCTGGTGAAGGACGTGGACGATGGCTCGGCGGCCGTTGAAGTGCCGAACCTGAATACGAGCCTGCAGGCCGTCAATCAATACCGGAGCCGAGGTTAATCATGGCGATCCGGGGACTTCTTTGGCTGGCCCTGCTGTTTGTCATCGCGGTGGCGCTGGCGACGGTCGGGCGTTTCGATACGGGCCAGGTGCTGCTCGTCTATCCGCCGTACCGGGTGGACGTATCGCTGAACCTGTTCGTGGTCGGACTGGTGGTGCTGTTTATCGTGGTGTATGCGCTGTTGCGCATCGTGCGCAACATCTGGCGCATGCCGCAGCGCGTGGCCGCTTACCGGGCCCGTTCGCGGGTGGCGAAGGCGCATGCGGCACTGCGCGATGCGATCGGCAATCTGTATGCGGGACGTTTCTCGCGCGCGGAGAAAGCGGCGCGCGACGCGCTCGCCAACGGCGACAACAAGGGCGCGGCGGGTCTCGTCGCTGCCACCGCGGCGCACCGCATGCGCGAGTACGCGCGGCGCGACGAATGGTTGTCGCAGATCGACGAGGCCGACTGGCAGGACGCCCGCCTGATGGCTACCGCCGACATGCGTGCGGACGGCCGCGATGCGGACGGCGCGCTGGCCGCGTTGACGGAGATGCAGTCGCAAGGCGGACGCCGCATTCATGCGCAACAGATCATGTTGCGCGCGCAGCAGCAGTTGAAGAACTGGAGCGAGGTGCTCAAGCTCGTCAAGACGCTGGAAAAGCGCGAGGCGATTCACCCCGCGGTGGCGGTGCGCTTGCGCCAGCTCGCGGCGGAGAACCTGTTGCGCGACCGTCGTCATAACGCCGATGCGCTGCTGGAGTTGTGGCATTCGCTGTCGCCCACGGAGCGGCACTCGCCGCGCCTCGCCGACCTCGCCGCTGAATTGCTGGTGACGCTCAATCGTCCGCAGGACGCGCGCAAGATCGTCGAAGAAGCGCTGGCGCAGAACTGGGACGCGCGTCTGCTGCGCCGCTATCCGGACACGGCTGGCGGCGACGCGTTGCCGTTGATCCAGAAGGCCGAAGCCTGGCAGAAGGAACGTCCGGAGGACGCCGATCTGATGTTCACGCTGGGCCGCCTGTGTCTGCATCAACAACTGTGGGGCAAGGCGCAGTCGTTCCTCGAGACGGCGCTGAAGCTGGCCGATAACGAGACGCTCAAGATCCGTTCGCATCGGGCGCTGGCCCGCTTGCACGAACAGTTGGGCGACGGCGAGAAGGCGAGCCAGCACTATCGGGAAAGCGCGCTGGCGATGAACGTGGTTTGAGTGCGGGCGGTGTCGCGGTTTAGCCGCGTAACGGTGTAGCGGCGTAATGGCGCAAGGCCGCAGGGCCGCGAGCGCGCAGCAGCAGCCGGCACACCGGCACACCGGCGCAAAAGGAAAGCCCTCGGAGGAAACACGCTCCGAGGGCTTTTTATCGTCCGCACGCGCTACTTGTTCACGAGCTTTGCCGGCACGCTCAGCGCCAGCAATCCGCCCAGCACCATGAACGCCGCCAGCATATACATGCCCGAATCGTTGGCGGCCGTGGCCTGCTTGAGCCAGCCCACCGCGTAGGGACTCAGGAACCCGGCCAGATTGCCGATCGAATTGATCATTGCGATTCCCGCTGCTGCGCCGGTGCCGGCGAGGAATGCCGTCGGCAGACTCCAGAAGAGTGGCAGCGTCGTGAGGATACCCATGGTCGCGAGCGTGAGGGACACCATCGCCAGCAACGTGTTGTGAGCCCACACCACCGACAGCACCAGGCCCACCGCCCCCGCCACCGCCGGCAGCGCGATATGCCAGCGCCGCTCGCGCTTGCGGTCCGCGCTGCGCGAGACCAGCACCATGCCCACCACCGCGGCGGCGAACGGAATCGCCGAGAGCAGGCCGATCATGAACGCATCGGTGACGCCGGTTGCCTTGATGATGGTGGGCAGCCAGAAGCTCACGCCATAGAGGCCCATCACGAACGAGAAGTAGATCAGGCTCATCAGCCAGACGCGCGGACTCGCGAGCACCGTGCGGATCGGCAGGTCGTGCTTGGCGGCGTCCTCGGTGGCGATATTGCTTTCGAGCAGTTGCCGCTCTTCCGGCGTGAGCCAGCTGGCTTTGGCGATGCGGTCGTCGAGCAGGACGAACACGAGGATGCCGACGACGATCGACGGAATGCCTTCGAGCAGGAACAGCCACTGCCAGCCATGCCAGCCGTTGGCGCCGTTGAAGGTCTTGAGGATATAGCCCGACACCGGCCCGCCGATCACGCCCGACAGCGCAATCGCGGTCATGAACCAGGTGGTCATGCGGCCGCGCCGATGCGCCGGATACCAGTAGGTCAGATACAGGATGATGCCGGGGAAGAAGCCCGCCTCGGCGAGCCCGAGCAGAAAGCGCATCACATAGAACAGGGTGGGCGTGGTGACGAACATCGTCAACATGGAGATCACGCCCCACGACACCATGATGCGGGCAATCCACACGCGCGCGCCGACCTTGTGCATGATCACGTTGCTCGGGATCTCGAACAGGAAGTAGCCGACGAAGAAGATGCCGGCCCCGAAGCCGTAGACCGCGTCGCTCAGGTTCAGGTCGGTGGTCATCTGCAGCTTGGCGAAGCCGACGTTGACCCGATCGAGATAGGCGACCACGTAGCACAGCATCAATAGCGGCGTGAGACGCCACGCCACCTTGCGGTAGGTCGCCTCTTCGAAGGTGGAGGGCGGCGCCCCCGCGCCGGGATGATGAAGCGGATTCGCAGGACTTGCCACGGTGGTGTCTCCTCTTTTTTTGTGGAAATCAGGTGTCGCTCTGTGCCGCAGGGTGCCCGGGGTTGACTACACGCAGCGCCCGCCGTCCACCTCCAGGCACACGCCGGTGACGAAATCCGCTTCGTCCGACGCCAGATAGAGACAGGCATTGGCGATGTCCTGCGGTGTCGAGAAGCGGCCGAGTGGAATGCCGGCCAGGAAGCGCTTGCGGTTCTCCGGCGTATCTTCGACGCCCATGAACTCAGTCAGCAGTCCGGTTTCGCCCATCACGGGATTCACGCAATTCACGCGGATCCGGTCCGGTCCCAGTTCGGCGGCGAGCGCCTTGCTGGCGATGATCACCGCGCCTTTGCTGCCGTTGTACCAGACGAGCCCCGGACGCGGCCGCACGCCCGCGGTCGAGGCGATGTTGATGAACACGCCGCCGCCTTGCTCGCGAAAGTACGGCACGAATGCCTGCACGCTCCAGTAGAGGCTCTTCACGTTGACCGCGTAGACACGGTCGAACTCGGCCTCCGTCACGTCGAGCACGGGCTTGTTGCGATGCGTGGTACCGGCATTGTTGACGACCACCTGCACGCTGCCGAAGTCCTCGAGCGCGGCTTGGCGCAGACGCTCCCAGTCGGCGCCAAGCGTGACGTCTCCTGGCACCGCAATGGCCTTGCCGCCCGCCAGCGCGATGTCGCTCGCGACGCGCTCGGCCGCCGCGGCGTTCAGATCGTTGATCACGACGTTCGCGCCTTCGCGCGCGTAGGTCCTGGCAATGCCCTCGCCGAAACCCGAGCCGCCACCCGTGACGATGGCCGTTTTACCTGTCAACCGCATGATGTCTCCGTATGTGTCAGCGTTGCGGTTGCCGCTAGCCGTGCCGGATCGCGACCGTCTTCAGTACCGTAAAGCCGTAGAGCGCCTCGAAGCCTTTTTCGCGGCCGTGGCCGGAATGCCCGACACCGCCGAACGGCAGTTCGACGCCGCCACCCGCGCCGTAGTTGTTGATGAACACCTGGCCCGACCGCACCCGCCGCGCGAGGCGCAACTGGCGGCCGCCATCGCGCGTCCAGATGCCCGCGACGAGCCCATACGGCGTGCCGTTTGCGAGCGCCACCGCTTCGTCTTCGTCGGCGAAGGACATCGCGGCAAGCACCGGACCGAACACTTCCTCTTGCGCGAGACGGTGATCCGGCGGCACATCGCGCAGCAGCGTGGGCGCCTGATAGAAGCCGGTTTCCGGCGCCTCGTGGATGACCTCGCCGTGCGCCGCCATGGCGATGCGGTCGTGATGCGCGTCGGAGAGAAAGTCCCACACGCGTTGCTGCTGTTTGGCGCTGATGAGCGGCCCGCAGTCGAGATCGGCGTGCGCCGGCCCCACGCGCAAGGCGCTGAACGCGGCGCCCAGGCGGTCGAGCAAGGGCTCGTAGATGGCGCGCTCGATCAGCACGCGGCTGCCCGCCGAACAGGTCTGCCCGGCGTTCTGCACGATCGCCGAGACGAGCACGGGCAAGGCGGCGTCGAGATCGGCGTCGGCGAACACGATCTGCGGCGACTTGCCGCCCAGTTCGAGCGTGACGGGCACGTGATTCTCGGCCGCCATCTGCACGACCAGCTTGCCGGTCTGCGGCGAGCCGGTGAAGGAGATATGGTCGATGCCCGCATGACGCGCGAGCGCCGCGCCCGCTTCGTGGCCGTAGCCGGTCACGATGTTCAGCGCGCCGGCCGGCAAGCCGGCTTCGACGGCCAGTTCGGCGACCCGCAGCACCGACAGGCAGGCGTCCTCCGCCGGTTTGACGACGCAGGCATTGCCCACCGCCAGCGCCGCGCCGACGCTGCGGCCGAAGATCTGCATCGGGTAATTCCACGGCACGATGTGGCCGGTCACGCCGTGCGGCTCGCGCACGGTGAAGACGGTATAGCCTGTTTGATAGGGCAGGGTTTCGCCGTGCAGCTTGTCGGCGGCGCCGGCGTAGAACTCGAAATAGCGGGCCAGCGCAGCCGCGTCCGCGCGCGCCTGGCGCAACGGCTTGCCGGTGTCGCGTGCTTCGAGTTGCGCCAGCTCTTCGTGGCGGGAGGCGACCAGCATGGACAGGCGGTACAGCACCCGGCCCCGGTGCGCGGCGCTGGCGGCGCCCCACGGGCCTTCGAAAGCGCGCCGCGCCGCCTGTACCGCGGCCTCGATATCCGCCGCGTTGCCGCGGGCCAATTGCGTGAAGGGCTGTCCGTCAGACGGATCGAGCACCGGAATCGTTTCGCCCCCGGCTGGGGCGACCCATTCGCTGCCGATGAAGTGTTTCGCTTCTTCCATGCATGCTCCTGGCTGAAAAGGCTGTGAGTCCGAGCCTTGGCGCGCCGGCGAGGTGCCCCAAAGCGCCGGCAAAGCCGGTGTCCGGGCGCCGCCGCAGCGCGCGTGAAGCGGCGCTTGAGATCACGCCTGCAATGACGCTGACAGCCGCGCTCACAAAGATTATCGCGCCGAACGTCCGGGCGGTGCCATCGGCCGATTGGCTATAATGACGCATTCCGCACTTCCGGCCCGCTGTGTCACGCCCGATTGACGTCAGGCACCGCATCGCGTGCCGTGTTCCGAATTTCATCCTGTTCAGAGAGCGCTCATGAGCTTCAATCACGTCCCCGCAGGCAAAGACCTTCCGCAAGATTTCAACGTCATCATCGAAATCCCGGCGCAAAGCGATCCGGTCAAGTACGAAGCAGACAAGGATCTGGGCCTGCTCGTCGTCGACCGTTTCATCAGCACCGGCATGCGCTATCCCGCCAACTACGGCTTCATTCCGCAGACGCTGTCCGGTGACGGCGACCCGGTCGACGTGCTGGTGATCACGCCGTTCCCGCTGCTGGCCGGCTCGGTCGTGCGCGCGCGCGCGCTCGGCATGCTGCAGATGACGGACGAATCCGGCGTCGACGCCAAGCTGATCGCCGTGCCGCACGACAAGGTCTGCCCGATGACGGCGAGCCTGAAGTCGATCGACGACGTGCCGTCGTACCTGAAAGACCAGATCAAGCACTTCTTCGAGCAATACAAGGCGCTGGAGAAAGGCAAGTGGGTGAAGGTCGAAGGCTGGGCGGACGTCGAAGCCGCTCACAAGGAAATCACTGAAGGCGTGGCGAACTACAAGAAGTAAGCCGGCTCGCTCTTCCAGAGGTTAAAAAAACCGCGCAGGCCCGAATGAGAGGGCGGCGCGGTTTTTTCATGGCGGCGTGGATTGAGGCCTTAGGGCCTTAGCGTCGTTACGCAAGCATAGGCATACGCATAGTCCATAGTCCGACGCATGCATATGGACTCGCCACGGCCATGCGCTGCAAACGCTAGGCGTTATCCGACTCTTTAGCTTCGGTCGCCGCTTCCGCCTCCGCTTCCTCTTGAATCACCACCACTGGCAACACGGATTCAAGCGTGCGCACACCCGCTGCCAGCGCCCGCTTCTCCGGTGGCGAGAGCCGCTTGACCCAGTACTCCGCGCTCGACGCGCTCGACCGGTCCGCGAGTTCGAACGAGGCCAGCACCTGCACCGGCTTACGCGAGCGCGTATACCGCGCCCCCGTACCGCTGACATGCTTCTCGAAGCGTGCCTGCACATCCACCGCAATGCCGGTATAAACACTGCCGTCGGCGCATTCGATCAGATAGAGAAACCACGGCATGGCTAGCTCTTGAACGGATTATGGTCGCGCAACTCGTCGACGTAAGCGTGGATGCTGTTCGTCTCGCTGTCGAGAAAGCGCGCCACCGCGTCGGAGAAAGCCGGATGGGCAAGCCAGTGCGTCGAGCGCGTGACGGTGGGCAAAAAGCCGCGCGCCATCTTGTGTTCGCCTTGCGCGCCGCCTTCGAACACGCCGAGCTTCTCTTCGATGCAGAATTCGAGCGGCTGGTAGTACGCGGTCTCGAAGTGCAGGCACGGCACGTGTTCGAGGGCGCCCCAGTAGCGGCCGTACAGCGTGCCGCCGGTTTTTTCGTCGCGCTGATACACCACCAGCGAACTCGCAATCGGCTTGCCCTCGTACTCCGCGATCACCAGCAGCAGGTTCTCCGGCATGGTCGCGCCGATCGTGCGGAAAAACTCGAGATTCAGATACGGACTCGAAAAGTGCTCGCGGTAGGTCTGCCTGTAGCATTTGGCGAAGAAGCGCCACTCGGCATCGCTGATGTCTTCGCCGCGCACGCGGCGCATCGTGACGCCCGCTTCGCGGACCTTGCGGCGTTCGGCGCGGATGTTCTTGCGTTTCTTCTGCTCGAGCGTCGAGAGGAACTCGTCGAAGTCGCGATAGCCGTCGTTCAGCCAGTGAAACTGCACGCCCTCACGCTGCATCATGCCGAGTTCAGTGAGCGCGTCGGCTTCGCCGGCGGTGGGAAACAGCACATGCAGCGACGACACGTCCGCCTGTTCGGCAAACGCCATCAGCGTGGCGGCGAGGTGGCGCAGCGCGTGCGGATCCGCGGCCAGCAGCCGGTTGCCCTGCACCGGCGTGAACGGCACGGCGCACAGCAGCTTCGGATAGTAGGCGAGGCCGTTGCGCTTGTAGGCGTCGGCCCAGGCCCAGTCGAACACGTATTCGCCGTAGGAGTGTCCCTTCAGGTACACGGGCGCCGCGGCCACCAGCCGGTCCGTGCGCGGGTCGGTCAGCGTGACGAACTGCGGCGCCCAGCCGGTATCGGCGACCGCGGATTGGCTGGTGTGCAGCGCGCTCAGGAACTCATGCCGCAGAAACGGCGTGGGCTGGGCTTGCTGGGCGAGGAGGGCGTTCCACTCTGCCGCGTCCACCTCGGAGGGCGAGGCCAGAATGCCCGTGCGATAATCAAAGCGTTGCTGGTTCAATCTGTTTGACTGTTCCTGATCTGAGCGGCGCTCCGCATGTAGCGGAGCGTCGTTCGTTTGTCCGTGTGTGTGTCCGTTGCGTCGAGCCACCTGGCCTTCGTAACCGGCAAGCTGCGCGGCTTGCCCCCGATCCTGCCATGAAGACCCGAATCGCTCTTGCTCAACTCAATGTCACTGTCGGCGACTTCGCCGGCAACGTCGCGAAGCTTGTCGCCGCCGCCCGCGCCGCGCACAACGATGGTGCGAAGCTGCTCGTCGCGCCGGAACTCGCGCTCTCCGGCTATCCGCCCGAAGACCTGCTGCTGCGTCCCGCTTTCTATGCCGCCAGTGCCGCGGCGCTGGCCGATCTCGCCGCGCAACTGAAGCCGTTCGCCGGCTTGCACGTGGTGGTCGGCCATCCGCACCGCGACGCCGCGCACGGCCATGGTAAAGCAAACGCGCCAATCGAGCGCGGCGTGCCGCCGGTCGATACCTTCAACGCCGCGTCGCTGATCGTCGACGGCGAGGTAGTGGGCACCTATCTGAAACAGGACCTGCCCAACAGCGAGGTGTTCGACGAGAAGCGCTACTTCGCGTCGGACCCGAAGCCGTTCGTCTTCGAGCTGGACGGCGTCAAGTACGGCATCGTGATCTGCGAGGACGTCTGGCACGCGCCGGCGGCCCAGCAGGCCAAGGCGGCCGGCGCCCAGGTGCTGCTGATTCCGAACGGCTCGCCGTATCACCTGAACAAGGAAGCGGTGCGGGTCGACATCCTGCGGGCACGGATTCGCGAGACCGGTCTGCCGATGGTCTACGTGAACATGGTCGGCGCCCAGGACGAACTGGTGTTCGACGGCGGCTCGTTCGTGCTGGACGGCCACGGCGAAATGGTCGCGAAGATGGCGCAGTTCGAGGAAGGGCATGCGATCGTCGAATTCGACGGCGCGCGTCCCGTGCCCACCACGGTGGCGCCCGAGCAATCGCTGGAGGCGCAGGTCTACGCGGCGCTCGTGATGGGCGTGCGCGACTACATCAACAAGAACGGCTTTCCGGGCGCGCTCATTGGCCTGTCCGGCGGCGTGGATTCGGCGCTGGTGCTGGCCGTGGCGTGCGACGCGCTCGGCGCCGAGCGGGTGCGCGCCGTGATGATGCCGTCGCGCTACACGGCGGATATCTCCACCACCGACGCCGCCGAGATGGCGCGCCGGGTCGGCGTGCGCTACGACGAGATCGCGATTGCGCCGATGTTCGACGCCTTCCGCACCTCGCTTGCCGACGAATTCGCCGGCCGCGCGGAAGATGCCACCGAGGAAAACATCCAGGCACGGATTCGCGGCACGTTGTTGATGGCGTTGTCGAACAAGTTCGGCTCGATCGTATTGACCACGGGCAACAAGAGCGAGATGGCGGTCGGCTATTGCACGCTGTACGGCGACATGGCCGGCGGCTTCGCGGTGATCAAGGACATCGCCAAGACGCTGGTGTACCGTCTGTGCCATTACCGCAACGCGGCTACCACCTTCGCGAAGCAGGACATCATCCCGGAGCGGATTCTCACGCGCGCGCCGTCGGCCGAACTGCGCGAGAACCAGACCGACCAGGACAGCCTGCCGCCGTATGAGGTGCTTGACGCCATCATGCGCATGTACATGGAAGAAGACCGCTCGCTCGCCGAGATCATCGCCGCGGGCTATGCGGTGGACGATGTGAAGCGCGTCACGCGCCTCATCAAGATCAACGAGTACAAGCGCCGTCAGGCGCCGATCGGCATTCGCGTGACCCATCGCGCGTTCGGCCGCGACTGGCGTTATCCGATCACTTCGCGCTACACCGAACCGGTCGAATGAGGGAAGGCTGAACCGCAGCGCGAGTGGCGGCTTGCCCGGTAGCCCGGGCGGCCGCCCGAAACGCATCCCGAATGAGGCCCTGCCGGAAAGTCCGCAGGCCTTCCGGCACAGCGTAGAATCGAAGCTATCTATTTCCTTTCGACTTTCCGAACAACGATCCGATCAAGAGACGAGGTACGCCATGAAACGCATCACTGCAGTCATCAAACCCTTCAAGCTCGACGAAGTCCGCGAAGCGCTCGCCGAAGTCGGCCTGACCGGGCTGACGGTGACCGAAGTCAAAGGCTTTGGACGCCAGAAAGGTCACACGGAGCTGTATCGCGGCGCCGAATATGTGGTCGACTTCCTGCCGAAAGTGAAGATCGAAGTGGTGGTGGCGAACGATCAGTGCGATCAGGTGATCGACGCGATCATCGGCGCGGCGCGCACCGGCAAGATTGGCGACGGCAAGATCTTCGTGGCGGAAGTGGAGCGGGTGATCCGCATTCGCACCGGTGAGGAAAACGAAGCAGCGGTCTGAAGCGGTCTAAGGTCTAAAGTTTAAGGCTTAAAACGCAGGAACGCGTAGCGGACGCAGCGCCGCGCGCGCCAATAAAAAACGGTGCGATACCCTTGCGGACATCGCACCGATACGCGCCTCTCGCAGCAGCGTGAAAAAGATTCTAAAGCTGTTCTAACTGCACCGTTCGTTTAGAACGAGTGCTGGATACCTGCGTAAACACCGGTCTGGCTGTGGCCAGGCGTCGGGTTTTCGTTGTATGCCGCACCGCCCGTACCCGGATCGGCAGCCGTACCGCCAACCGTACCGCCCGCGCCTGCGTTGTTCGCATCGAGGCCGAAGTTAGCCGTCTTGCTGTTACGCACCGTAGCGATCTGGATGTCGAGCAACGTACGCTTGGACAGGTTGTACGAACCACCAATCGTGTAGATGTTCGCGTTGCCTGCACCGTTGTTCGCGTTCACGTGATACACGGCTGCGATCAGTGCTGCGGCCGGCGTAGCTTGCCACGTCACGCCACCCCATTCCTGGTCGGTCGTCGTCGGCGTGCCGATAGGTACACCCGTTTCGCCCGAAGTACGCGCACCCTGGTACACAGCCTGAATCTTGAACTGACCGAGGAACACGTTCACGCCGGCGAAGTATTCGCGGCCGAAGCTGAACGGACCGTTGACCGAACCCGAGGACGGATCGCCGAGGCTGCCGTTGACGTTGTTGCGGATTTCGTCGTACAGGCCACGCACCTGGAACAGCGAGTTCGTGTAGGTCAGTTGCAAGCCGTCTTCACGACCCGGTGCAGCTGTGCTCGGGGTGCCGCCGCCGCCGTTAAACGACGTGGAGTTCGAGAAGGAGTACTGGCCGTACACGTCAAAGCCACCGAACTTCGGCGACTGGTACGAAACGTTGTTGCTCGATTGCGGCCAGTTGCGGCCACGGACCAGCGACGCCGACGACCAGTTCGATTGACCGAACGGGTCGAAGTCCCACACGCCATTGGAGATGAACAGTTCGCGACCGAGGAGCAGGGTACCGAACTGGTCATTCGAACCGCCGACTGTCGCCCAGCGATTCCAGAGAGAGCCGGCCGAGCCGAGTGCGCCGGTCGCCGTGCTGAAGGAGCCTTCCAACTGGAACAGGATCTTGTTGCCGCCACCGATGTCTTCGACACCCTTCATGCCCCACAGGCTCGTGCCCCAGTCGCCGCTTTCAAGGCGGACACGCGACGTGGAACCGTTGTAGCTGTTGTTCGGAAGGCCGCTGATGTATTCGACACCCGCATCCAGACGACCGTACAGCGTCACGCTGCTTTGAGCGTGCGCAACTACACCGGCCGACATCAGCGCCGCGGCGAGTAATGCTTTCTTCATCTTCTCCTCCATACCCTGTCAAAAGAAAAACCCAGTACTGCGAATGGTGTCCGGACGCCAGAGGTGCCGAACAGAAATCCGTACCAGGGAGACGGTTTGGGTCGAACGGGGTGTGTTGTCATAACGATGCAGCCTGGGGCTGTCTTTGCGTCATGCCGATCCCTCGTTGACCGGTATCTCCTCTGCGTGTTTTGAAGTGAAACTACTTTTAATCAACTTTGTTTTGGTACTTTGGTTACTAATTTATCAAAAATACCCCTCGATGGGAGAAGAAATTGGTCTTGGGTCGCGCAGGTGTCTCCAAATTGCAATAGTGGTGTGCTCAAGCACTCACGGCGGCGTCCCAAAAACACCATGAAACCCTTGTCTGACAAGGGAATCACGGTTCGCCCGAGGCAACCTTAAGGATTGCCACTATTGACGCTGCAAAACGGTGGGAGTAGAGCAAAAAACGGGATGTTGGTGCGGTATTTGGGACATTTGACGACCCAAAACGCAAAGCGAACATGAAAAAAGGCGCTGTTTGAAAGCGCCTTGTAATACTACATTGACTACAGCCGTTGTCCTAAACGTTGTTCCAACGTTATTTGAGGCTGCCGGAGAGAAATTGCCTGAGCCGTTCGCTCTTCGTGTTCCTGAATACTTCGTCGGGATGACCCTCTTCTTCGACCCGGCCCTGATGCAGGAACATCACGTGATTCGACACGTTGCGGGCGAACGCCATCTCGTGCGTGACGACGATCATCGTGCGGCCTTCCTCGGCGAGCGTCTGCATGACCTTCAGCACTTCGCCCACCAGTTCCGGGTCGAGCGCGGAGGTCGGCTCGTCGAACAGCATGACGTCGGGATGCATCGCCAGCGCCCGTGCAATCGCGACCCGCTGTTGCTGGCCGCCCGACAGATGCGACGGATACTGCTTTTCCAGCCGCGGCGCGAGACCGACCTTTTCCAGGTATTGACGGGCGCGTTCCTCGGCTTCGCGGCGCGGCAGTCCGAGCACGTGGACCGGCGCTTCAATGATGTTCTCCAGCACGCTCATGTGCGCCCACAGGTTGAAGTGCTGGAACACCATCGAGAGCCGGGTGCGCACGCGCTGCAACTGTTTGGGATCGGAGACTTTCAGCGCGCCGGTTTTGTCTTTCTGCGTACGCACCTCTTCGCCGTCGACGAAGATACGCCCGGAGTTGGGCTGCTCGAGAAAGTTAATGCAGCGCAGCATCGTGCTCTTGCCCGAGCCGGACGAGCCGATCACGCTGATGACGTCGCCGGCGTTCGCGCGCAGCGAGACGCCCTTGAGCACTTCGTTGTCGCCGTATTGTTTATGCAGCTCGTCGACGAAGAGCTTTTGCTTCCTGGTGTTCATGAGTCGGGGTCCTTGACGGCTTATTTGCCTTGCGGCCGCAAATAAGCGAGCCAGCGGCGCTCGGCGCGGCGGAACAGCCACACGAGCGTGAAAGAAATAACCAGGTAGAGCAGGGCAGCGAGGCCGAACGCGTTGAACGACTGGTAGGTCGCCGAGTTCACGTCGCGGGCGATCTTCAGGATGTCCGGCACGGTGGCGGTGAAGGCGACCGTCGTGGCGTGCAGCATCAGGATCACTTCATTGCTGTAGTAAGGCAGCGCGCGGCGCAGGGCGGACGGCAGGATCACGCGCCGGTACAGCGTGAACGGCGACATGCCATAGGCCCGTGCGGCTTCGATCTCGCCGTACGGTGTCGCCCGGATGGCGCCGGCAAAGATCTCCGTGGTGTACGCGCAGGTGTTCAGCGTGAACGCGAGCAGCGTGCAATGCATGCCGTCGCGGAAGAACGCGTTGGTGAGCTCGTGATTGCGGATCACTTCGAGGCTGTAGAGGCCGGTGTAGCAGAGCAGCAACTGCACGTAGAGCGGCGTGCCGCGGAACACATACGTATAGAGCCACACCAGACCCGAGAGCCACTTCTTCTTCGAGACGCGCGCGACCGAGAGCGGAATCGACAGGCAGAAGCCGAGGCCGATCGACACCACCAGCAGCCACAACGTGATCACGAGGCCGGTGAAGCGGTAGCCGTCGCTATAGAGGTAGTTGCGCCAGTATTCCTGAATGATCTCGATCATAGATCCGCCTTGCGTACGCCGGTCGAGTAGCGCTTTTCGAGGTACATCAGCACGAAGTTGGAGACCGTGGTGATGACGAGGTAGATGGCCCCCGCCAGCAGGGTAAAGAAGAAGAACCGCAAGGTGCCCTTGCCGGCGTCCTGGGAGGCTTTCACGACGTCGGCGAGGCCGATGATCGATACCAGCGCGGTGGCCTTCACCATCACCTGCCAGTTATTGCCGATGCCGGGCAGCGCGAAGCGCATCATCTGCGGGAACATGATGCGCGAGAACACCTGCCAGCCGGTCATGCCGTAGGCGTGGCCCGCTTCGAGCTGGCCGCGCGGCACGGCGAGGAACGCACCGCGGAAGGTCTCCGTGAAGTAGGCGCCGTAGATGAAGCCGAGCACCGCCACGCCGGCCACGAACGGGTCGATGTCGATCTGGTCCCAGCCGAGCAGGTCGGTCAGGTTGTTCAGGCAGATCTGCAGGCTGTAGAACAGCAGCAGCATCAGCACGAGGTCGGGGACGCCGCGCACGAGGGTCGTGTAGAGCGTGCCTACACTATAGGAGACCCGGTTTTTCGACAGTTTGGCCGCCGCGCCGAGCAAGCCCAGCACGAACGCGAACGCCAGCGACAGCACCGCCAGCTTGACGGTCTGCCAGGTGCCGTTGAGAAGCAACGGGCCGTAGCCTTGAAGGAACATATAAGGTCCTTGACGATGCGTGAAGTGCGCACCGCGAAAGACGCGGCCTGACTGCACCGCTGAGCAAATCATGACCGTCCGGCCGTTGCCGGCTGGACAGCGCGTTTTCCGACTGTATTACGAAGCTCGCGGCAGGCCCATGCGGGTCCGTCCCGAGTTCCGGATGTTGTGAGGCAGACTGGACGCGCGGCGCCCGGCCGGTTGGAGCGGTCGAAACCGACGAACCGGCCTTGAGCGGCCGTCGCTATTCTAGGCGGTCAAAATTGTCGTGCCGGATCGTTTTGCCCGGCCGTACAGGTCCGGCTTAGGTGGCCTGCGAGCGGGCCGCCCCTGCCTGTGCGTTTGCCTCGAAGACCTCGCCAAGGTTGTCTCCGTAGGACCGCACGCCTGAGTCTGCCCAAAAAGCGCGGTATTTTACCCGAACGGACGCACCATGCCAGTCCGGCGCTCCAGTACCCGGCAGCGCGGCCCTCGGCTGGCCTTGGGCCGCCCCGGTTGTGGCGGCCCAGGTCAGCGCAACTGGAGCGACGCGCCGATTGCCCGGATTTTTGGAACGATCCGGTGCGCCGGCGCGGGTTGTACTGGACGCCGTGTGCCCATACATTCTGGGCATCGCAATGCATCCCTACTGGAGAACCCTATGATCGAGATCCGCCGCTCCGACGAACGAGGTCACGCTAACCATGGCTGGCTCGACTCGTATCACAGCTTCTCGTTTGCCGACTACTACGACCCGGAGCACATGCACTTCGGACCGCTGCGTGTGATCAACGAAGATCGCATCGCGGGGGGCCAGGGCTTCGGCACGCATGGGCATCGGGACATGGAGATCGTGACGTACGTGCTCGACGGCGCGCTTGCTCATCGCGACAGCATGGGCAACGGCTCGACGATTCGCCACGGCGACGTGCAGCGCATGAGCGCCGGCACGGGCGTGATGCACAGCGAGTTCAACGCGTCGGAACACGAACCGGTGCATCTGCTGCAGATCTGGGTCTTGCCGCAGCGTGCGGGCGACCAGCCGGGTTACGAAGAAAAGCGCTTCGACGATGCCGACAAGCGCGGCCGTCTGCGTATCGTCGCGTCGCCGGATGGACGCGACGGCTCAGTGACGATTCATTCGGACGCGTCGATCTACGCGGCGCTCATCGACGGCGCCGAGCAGGCTGCGCTGCCGTTGCAGGCGGGCCGCCGTGCCTATGTTCACGTAGCGCGCGGCGCGTTGACGGTCAACGGCGAAGCCCTGGCGGCGGGCGATGCCGCCATGATCGTCGATGCCGCCGCGGTCACGCTCGAACAGGGGCGCGACGCCGAGGTGCTGGTGTTCGACCTCGGCGCGTTAAACGGCTGAGCGAATGACGCATTGAGTGATTGAACGGCCCAGGGACGACACCTGGCCACGTTGCCGCTGCCGCAACGCCGCCGCCGCAAAACAGAAACGCCACGGAAGTCTCTTCCGTGGCGTTTCTGTTTGCATGGCCGGCGCCCGACAGCGCGCCGGTCATGCACAGGCAGCAAGCGCTTACTGATTCGCTGCCGGGGCCGATGCCGCGCCCTGATGATGCTGCCAATGCTCGCGCATCTTTTCGTGACGCGCTTCCATCTTGGCCCAATGCTGCTTGAGGGCCGTGCTGACGATGGTCTTCTGCTTGTCGTTCAGGCCGTTGTAGAAGTTGAGCCAGGCTGCCGAGGTTTGCTCGCGCAACTGATGGTTCTGCTCTTCAGCCTTCTGATGCATGTCGTGCAGCGCGTTCAGATCGAGGATCGGCTGCTGCTGCAGCGCCTTCATCTGGTCGTGCATCTGCTTGTGGGCGGCGCGCGAGGCTTCACGATTCTGTTTCATCGTGTCGAGTGCGGCCTGCCACTGCTTTTCCTGATCCGGGCTCAGGTTCAACTGGCCGTGCAGCTTGTTCAGTTCCTCCTTGAACTCGCCGTGGTGATGCCAGCCGCCGGGACCGCCGGGGCCGCCCTGGCCGTCCGGTTGAGCGGCGTAAGCGCCGAGGCCAATGGCAAGCGATGCTGCGGCGACGGCGACGAAGCGTGACATTTTTGTGGACATGAATGGCTCCTTGTAATGGAATAGCCGACGATGCAAACACGGCAACAGAGGACGGGATGCATTCGGTAAGACACAGCGTAAAGACCCGCGACGTGCGCTGTGTTACCTGAGCGCGTGTCGCTATTACGCGACATTACTGGCGCCTTTCGCCGTAACACCCGGTAACCCTTTGCGGGGTGTCCGGCCCGGAAACCCAACCTCCTGGGCGTTAAACTTCATCTCATGGCTACTCAAATACTTGTCGTCGACGACGACCTCGAACTCCGCGATCTGTTGCGCGACTATCTGGCCCGCCAGGGCATTGAAGTGTCGGTGCTGCACGACGCCGGCTCGCTCGAGCGGCGGCTGGAGCGCGAGCGCCCGGATCTGATCGTGCTCGACCTGATGATGCCGGGCGTGGACGGCCTGACGGCGCTGCGCAAGCTGCGCGCCTCGGGCGACGACATTCCGGTGATCATGCTGACGGCGCGCGCCGACGACGTGGACCGCATCGTCGGCCTCGAACTGGGCGCGGACGACTACCTCGGCAAGCCGTTCAATCCGCGCGAACTGCTGGCGCGTGTGCAGGCCGTGCTGCGGCGCCGCCGCACGCTGCCGTCGGCGGCCGCGCCGGAGCAGCGCGAACCGTTCACGTTCGGCCGTTTTACGCTCGACTTCCAGTCGCGCACGCTGAATCTCGAAGACAAACCGCTGACCTTGTCCGGCAGTGAGTTCGCGCTCCTGAAGATTTTCGTCAATCACCCAATGCGCACGCTGACTCGCGAGCGCCTGCTCGAATTGCTGCATGGTCCGGAATACGACGGCACCGACCGCGGCATCGACGTGCAGGTCTGGCGTCTGCGCCGCATCCTCGAAACCGATCCGTCCACGCCGCGCTTCATTCAGACCGTTCGCGGCCGCGGTTACGTGTTCGTGCCGGATGGCGAACAGCATGCGCCGACCCATTGATTCACTGTTCGGGCGGCTGGCGTTGCTGGTCGTCGGGGTGCTGCTGCTGTCGCATTTCGCGGGGTATGCGCTGTTTCGCCTCGAGCGCAGCCAGTTTCAGAACCGCTATGCCGTAGAAGAGGCCACCTTCCTCGTCGACGCCGTGCGTCAGCACGTCCTGCATACGCCGGATCAGCCGTTGCCTTCGCGGGTGCGGCTGGTCGATCCGTCGAGCAAGGATGTGCCGGCGCTGCAAGAGGGTTCGAATACACCGCTCAACCACTTCCTCGAGGACGTGCGCGACCGCATGCCGCCGGGTACCCAGGTGCGCCTCGGCGAACCGGGCAAGCCGCCTACCTTGTGGGTGCGTCAGCCGAGCGACGCCGACTGGATCGTCGTGCCGGTTCAGCCGCTGCGTCCGCCGCGTTCGGTGGACCGCATGGTGCTATGGCTCACCATCATCTTCACGTTTGCCGTGATGGCCGCGCTCTTTGCGGCGTGGCAATTGCAGCAGCCGTTGCGCTCGCTCGCCAGCGCGGTCGCCCGCTTTGGCCGCGGCCAGCCGGTGCCGCCGGTGCCGGAGCGGGGCCCGCGCGAATTGCGTCAACTGACGCATGGCTTCAACCAGATGGTGCAGGAAGTGGCGCGCACGGAGAACGATCGCGCCGTGATGCTCGCGGGGGTCGCGCATGATCTGAAGACGCCGCTCGCGCGGCTGCGCCTGCGCGCCGAGATGATGGACGAGGTCAAGGTGCGCGACGGCGTGGTGCGCGACGTCGATTCGATGACGCATATCGTCGAGCAGTTTCTGGTGTTCGCTCACGACGGCGCCGATCGCAGCGAAGCCGTCGAAGTGGATGCGCAGTGCGAGCGTGTGGTGCGCAGCTACCGCGCGGTGGCGGCGGGCGCGGCCACCGTGCTGACCGATCTGAAGGCGGGACCGGGCTTCCTGCTGCCGGCCGCTACGCTCGACCGCATTCTGTCCAACCTGCTCGACAATGCGCATGCCTATGGCGCGCCGCCTGTCGTGCTGGCGACGGCCCGCACGTCGGCGGGCTATACGTTGTCGGTGCAGGACAATGGCGGCGGAATTGCGGCGCAGGACCTGATCAACGCGAGCCGGCCGTTCGTGCGGCTCGACCCGGCGCGCGGCGGCAACGGCCACAGCGGGCTGGGGCTGGCGATCGTCGAACGGCTGGTGCGGCGCGCCGGCGGGGAATGGGAACTCGGCAATCACGGCGGGCGCGGCCTGCGGGTGTTGATGACGTTCCCGTTCGAGGCCGTGCCGCGCGTGAATTCAATGTCGGAAAGCGCGTGGTCGTGATGCGGTAGCGGTGGATTACTCCGAAAACAGCGTATTCAATGCGTTGGCCGCTTCGCTGTCCACCGTGTTCCACGTCACGGTCTCGGCTTCGAAAATATAGTGCGTCGTATATTTGCCGAGGCGCGTGAGAATCTCCTCCTGAATCAGCTCCGGCGCCACCTCCAGCTTCAGATACCACGCGGTCGACGATAAGCGCGTCTGAAAGGCGCCGTACTCGGCCAGCAGATGGTCGAACGCGTCAGCATCGTGATCGCGGCAAACAATGACCAGATTTCCCTTCATGCATCTCTCCCGATAGAGCGGTAACAACAAGCTTCGTATGAAGGTTGATCATACCTGCTTGGCTCGGGCGTGTTAGCACATGGTGCGCGGGCGGCGCGTCGGCGCCGGTCCTCACCAGGTCGTGGCGGCGGTGCGCGCCGGCGGCGCGGTGTCGTCCGGCGGCAGCGCCTCGGTGCGGTCGCGGCCGCCGGTTTTCGCGGCATAGAGGGCGAGGTCGGCGCGGCTCATGATCCGCTCGGGCAGATCTTCCGGCGACAGTTCGGTGATGCCGATGCTCACGCTCAGGTTGGCGGAGGCCGGCAGCTTGGTCGACGGCACCGCCTTGAGCCGGGTGCGCAGCCGTTCCACCACGTCGCGGCCGCCTTCGAGTGCGGTGGCCGGCAACAGGATGCCGAATTCCTCGCCCCCCAGACGGCCGATCGCATCGCTGCCGCGCAGTTCGGCGCGACAGGTATCGACGAAGTGCTCGAGGGCGCGGTCGCCGGCGGCGTGGCCGAAGCGGTCGTTGATCTGCTTGAAGTGATCGAGGTCGGCAATCGCCATGCACAGCGGCTCGCCGCCTGCGTGAGCGCGTTCGATTTCATGCCGCAGCAGATCGAGGAAATAGCGGCGCGACAGCGCGCCGGTCAGCGCATCGTGACGGGCCTCGGCGGATAGCAGCGTATTGGCCGATTGCAACTGCTCGGCGAGGTCGCGCGTCGCACGATGGTGGCGCCGCTCGCGCACATAGGACACCGTAATCACCCATGCCAGCGCCGCGGTGCCCGCGAGCGTCAGAAACACCAGCAGGCGGTCGCGCTTATGGTTGCGCAGCAGTTCGGGCCAGGCGGCGAGCGGATCGACCAGATGGGCGGACAGTCCTGAGTTGAGACCGCCGCGCCACTCGTAGAGCGCCGGCTCGGCGCGCTCGCCCATGCCGAACAATTGCATCGCGATGTCCGTCGGCACCCACGGCGCCTGCTCGCGCACCGGTTGCATGTCCGCCTGGATCGGGACGTTCGGAAAGTCTTCGTGGCGATAGATGTTCTGACGTTCGACGCTGCTCATCTGCTTGATGTGCCCATCCGGCAGGACATGGCCTTCCAGCGCGCTGTTATGGGCCATGATGATCACGCCGTTCTCGTCGGCCACGAAGGTCCCTTCGTGGGCCACCCAGTGGCGCAAGCGCGAAATGCCGACCTTGGCGATCACCACCCCGACCAGCACGCCGTCGTCATACACCGGCGCGGCGATGAAGATGCCCGGTTCGCCGCTCGCGCGGCCCACGCCGTAGGCCTCGCCGAACGCGCCCAGCAGCGCGTTGGAGAGATAGTTGCGCCCGCGCATGTCGATGCCCACGAAGTTGCGGCTCTGCGTGTTGCTGGACGCGACGCATAAGCCGTTGGCGTTGACGAGCCAGATCGAGTCGAGTCCGGAGAAGCCCTGGGCGTCGTGCAGGAAGTTGCTGACGGCCACCAGTTCCGGCACCTTGAGCAGGTTCGCGTGCAGTGTAGCGGCCGGCACGGCGCTACTCACGGCATAACCTTGCGACTGCGCAAGCGCGCGCTGGACGACGTTGATTTCCGCCATCGTGGCCGGAATGGCGCGGGACATGGAGAGGTCGCTGGCGATCACTTCGGCCATGTTGTCGACGATCGACGAAGACATCTGCCGTTGCGCGCGCAGCGCGGCATCGAGTTCCTGCTGAACCATGCGGTCCGCGATCATGCCGGACGCGAGCCAGCACGCGACCACGACCAGCGCGAAGCTGAGCGGTCCGATGGCCTGGCGCAAGGAATTCCTGTTCATCGACTCTCTGATCCGTCTGACTTTGGGTTGCAACAAGGTCAATCGTTGCAGCGCGCCGGCGCTGAGTCGTTGCTGCGGGCAGCGGGCAATCCGCGGCGTGTCCGGTCACGCCAGGTTCGCTCCTTTTACCTGGCTGACCGAAACCATCCGCCCTGTCTCGATTTTAACCGCCAGGTGGCGCAACGCCATCCGTTATTGCGACTCGGCGCACGCCATCAGGTAATTAACGACCATACGAGTCCCTTTCTGAACGGGGGTGCGGGTTTTCCAGATGTCGCACGGCACGCCCCCGGACGGCCCGGCCGGTCGCGCGGCGTGGCGTGCCGTGCGACTGATTTGCCCCGAAAGGTTGTGCCTGAAACACAGGTTGTAGTAGTGTCGTGCCGTCCAAAACAAGGAAAGCTCGCCAGCCTTCGGGCGGCGCCTGCCCTGACAGGCGGCTGCAGCGGCGATCCGGGGTGTTTCGCCCAGGGTTCGGCCGCTGCCGGTCAATGTATCTCCGACGCTAACGACTACCGCGCATATGCTTGCTGCCACGCCTGATTTTCGCTTTCCGGACCGTTTTCCGGACCGTTCCGCCGGCCTGTTTGCCGTGCCTGACCGGCAGCCGGCAAGCCACGCCTGTCCCGCACACCCGGCGCCGTCCCGCGCGGCCTGTCTCCACCTAGCCTACGCAAACAGGAAGGGCGTCTGATGGACTTCAGTTTCGATCTGAAACGCACCGCCAATGCTTCCGCGTGGCGCCTGCTGCCCAACGGCTGGGACTTCGTCGCCTTTCCGCTGATCATCTGCGTGATCGCTTTTACGGCGATCGGCTTTCACCAGACGCTCGCGCCGATGTCGACGCTGAAGACCCAGGTCATCTCGCTCGACCCAACAAACCTGCCGGAATACGCGTTGCGCACGACGCTGCGCATGCTTGCGGCAATGGTGGCGTCGCTCGTGTTCACGCTGAGTTACGGCACGCTGGCGGCCAAGAGCCGCCGCGCGGGCCTCGTGCTGGTGCCGATTCTCGACATCCTGCAGTCGGTGCCGGTGCTGGGCTACATTTCGTTTACGGTCACGTTCTTCCTCGCGCTGTTCCCTGGACGCGTGCTGGGTGCGGAGCTGGCGGCGATCTTCGCGATCTTCACGAGCCAGGCGTGGAACATGACCTTCAGCTTCTACCAGTCGCTGCGCACGGTGCCGCGCGATCTGGATGAGGTCTCGCGCGGTTTTCACCTGACCGGCTGGCAGCGTTTCTGGAAGCTCGAGGTGCCGTTCTCGATGCCGGGCCTCATCTGGAACATGATGATGTCGATGTCGGGCGGCTGGTTCTTCGTGGTGGCCTCGGAGGCGATCACGGTGGGCAACAACACGATCACGCTGCCGGGCATCGGCGCGTATCTCGCCCAGGCCATCTCCGACAAGAACCTGCATGCAGTCGGCTGGGTCATTCTGACCATGACGGTTGTGATTCTGGTCTATGACCAGTTCCTGTTCCGTCCGCTGGTGGCGTGGGCCGACAAGTTCCGCATGGAGAACACCAGTTCCGGCGATGCGCCGGAGTCCTGGCTGCTCGACCTGATCCGCCGGACGCGCCTGATTCACCGTCTGCTGGTGCCGATGGGCTGGGTCTTCGCCAACGCTGCGCGGGTGCCGCTACGGATGCCGGCGTTCGCCCGTTTCAACTTCGCGCTGCCGCAGCGCCAGAAGTCGTCGCGCGTGGGCGATATCGTCTGGGGCATCCTGGTGATCCTGCTGACGGTGTTCGTGGTCTATCGCGTGATCTCGTATGTGCGGACCGGGGTCACGCTGGACGAAGTCGGCCACGTGTTCGTGCTCGGCCTGATCACCTTGATCCGTGTGCTTCTGCTAATCGCGATCGCCTCGGTGATCTGGGTGCCGCTCGGCGTGCTGATCGGGCTGCGTCCGGCGTTGGCCGAAAAGATTCAACCCGTCGCGCAGTTCCTGGCGGCATTCCCGGCCAACCTGCTGTTTCCGGTGTTCGTCATCGTGATCGTGCGCTTCCATCTGAATCCGGACATCTGGCTCTCGCCGCTGATCGTGCTCGGCACGCAGTGGTATATCCTGTTCAACGTGATCGCGGGCGCCAGTTCGTACCCGAACGACTACAAGGAGGCGGCGACCAACTTCGGCATTCGCGGTTGGCAGTGGTGGCGCAAGGCGATGCTGCCGGGCATTTTTCCGTACTACGTCACCGGCGCCATCACCGCTTCGGGCGGGGCGTGGAATGCCAGCATCGTGGCCGAGTTCGTGCAGTGGGGCGATACCAAGGTGGTCGCCCACGGTCTGGGTTCCTATATCGCGCAGACCACCGCCGCGGGTGACTTCCCCAAGATCATTCTCGGCATTGCCGTGATGTCCCTGTTCGTCACTTTGTTCAACCGCCTGCTGTGGCGTCCGATGTACGCCTACGCCGAATCCAAGCTTCGGCTCGATTGACAGGAATTTAAAGGCAAACCGCGATGCAAAATCCTAAAGCTGCCGTAACCGCCGCACCGGTCCAGACGCCGCCTATGCCTCCGCGCCTGGGTGAGGAGATTCTGTCCGTCAAGGACGTGTCCCGAGGCTTTAACAAGAACCAGGGCGAACTGCTGGTGCTCGACGACGTGAACCTCTCGCTGCGCGAAGGGGAGATCGTCGGCATGCTGGGCCGTTCGGGTTCGGGCAAGTCGACCCTGCTGCGGATCATCGCCGGCCTGATCCGGCCGACCGACGGCAAGGTGGACTACCTCGGCAAGCCGCTCGACGGTCCCGCCAAGGGCGTGGCGATGGTGTTCCAGACCTTCGCATTGTTCCCGTGGCTGACTGTTCTGCAGAACGTGGAAGCGGGCCTCGAAGCGCAGGGCGTGGGTGCCGGCGAGCGCCGCGAGCGCGCGCTCGCGGCCATCGACCTGATCGGTCTGGACGGTTTTGAAAACGCCTATCCGCGCGAGCTCTCGGGCGGCATGCGTCAGCGTGTGGGCTTCGCCCGCGCGCTGGTGGTCGACCCGACGCTGCTGCTGATGGACGAGCCGTTCTCCGCGCTCGACGTGCTGACCGCCGAAACGCTGCGTACCGACCTGCTGGATCTATGGACGCAGGGCCGCATGCCGATCAAGTCGGTGCTGATCGTCACGCACAACATCGAAGAAGCGGTGTTCATGTGCGACCGGATTCTGGTGCTGTCGTCGAACCCGGGCCGCGTGATCGCCGAGATCAAGGTGCCGTTCAATCACCCGCGCAACCGTCTCGATCCGGCGTTCCGCAAACTGGTGGACGAGATCTACGCCAAGATGACCGCGCGTCAGACCGACGAGTCCACCAAGAAGGGCCTGGAGCTGGGCAGCTGGCTGCCGCACGTGTCGACCAACCTGATGGCCGGTCTGATCGAAATGCTGGCGGCGGCGCCGTACCACGGCCGTGCGGACATGCCGGAAATCGCCCGTTCGTTGCATCTCGAGGTGGACGATCTGTTCCCGGTCGCCGAAGTGCTCCAGCATCTGGGCTTTGCCGACGTCCGCGAAGGCGACATTTTCCTGACGCCGCCGGCACGCGTGTTTGCCGAGTTCGGCACCCAGGAGCGCAAGATGATGTTCGCCGAGCATCTGCTGCGGCATGTGCCGCTTGCTTCGCAGATCAAGAAGGTGCTCAACGAGCGTCCGGGTCACCGTGCGCCGCGCGTGCGTTTCGAACAGGAGCTGGAAGATTTTCTGTCGGACAGCGCCGCGGAAGAGACGCTCGACGCGGTGATCAACTGGGGCCGTTACGGCGAGATCTTCTCGTATAACGACCAGACGGAAATCTTCAGTCTCGAGGACGTTGAGTCCTGATCCCGAGGGTCTAAACGAGGGAGTGCCGTAGAGGATTGCCGCAGAGGGATTGAAGCAGCAGTTGAAGCGGTATTCGAGGCGGTGTTTAAAGCGGGGCGGCGCGATTCGATCGGCCGCCCCGTTTGCGTTATTGCAGGTTGCCCCACCTTTCCACCGCCGGTTCGGCCGACGCCCATTTCCAGCCGCTGTCCTGCAGGCAGGCGCTGGCGGTGTACCAGTCTTCGTGCGCGCCGGGCTTGTCGCCGTCGGCCACCGAGAACACGAATTCCTTGCAGATGGCGAGCGCCGATGTGAACGCGCGCGTCACCCGCACTTCGCCATGGCCGTTCTCGATCGGCAGCTTGTGCTTGACGCTCCACGGCTTGCTGTCGCCCACCGGCATGCCGCCTGCCAGCGCGGCGATCTCGTTCTGCTGATCGCCGTGCATGGTGCGCATGTAGCGGTTCACGGCTTCGTCCGTGGCCGCCTGCACGGCGATGCCGACACCGATGCCGACCGCCGGGTTCGCCGTCACCAGACCCGAAGCGACGCCGGCCGCCGCGCCGCTCGCTGCGCCCACCGACGAGCAGCCGCTCGTCAGGACGCTGGCGCCGACGCACAGCGCGCCCGCCAGCACGAGCCGCAGGCTGACCGGCAGGCCGCTGCGTAGCGGCGGCACGGGCCGCGCGTCACGCGCCGTCACTGTCAGGCGCGGCTTCATTGCAGTGCGCCCCAGCGTTGGGTGGCGGGCTCTGCGGATGCCCATTTCCACGCCGTGCCGTCGCGGCAGATCGAGGCGACATAGAAAGCGCTGCTGGCCGGCTTGTCTTTGGTGGCGTTTTCGTCGACCGAGAAGACGATTTCCTTGCAGTCGAGTGCGCCTGCGCTGATGGTGCGGCTCACGGTGACGCGGCCGTGCGTGTCGTCTTCGATCGGCACCGTGTGGGTCACGCTCCACGGCGCGACCGCGCCGACGTCGAGCGGGCCCGCCACCTTGGCGATGCCGTCTTGCGTATTGCGGTGGACCACGCGTTCCGTGTACTGCACCCCGGCGCTGGCCGCGGCGACTACGCCAAGGCCTATACCGGTCGCAACCGCGGCGTTGCGGGTGACTTTGCCGGCGACCGCGGCGCCCGCGATACCGGCGCCCGCGGTGGCGGTTTCCGAGTAAAGCGAACTGCAGCCGCTCAGATTGGCGGAGAGTACTGCGGCCAGTGCGACGAACGATGCGATGCGCGCGCGCGGGACCCGTCGGGCCTCGTGCGCATGACTGTTGTTTGGTTTTTGCATTTCCCTGTCTGTGCTCCTGCCTCTGCCGTTCGTGCCGGCCGGTCGCGGCACGCTGGGCTGACGACGCGTCGCCTGCGACGCTGCAGCATTTTGCAGGATGCGTTTTGCAATTGGGATAGGGAAAATGCAAGCAATTGCAAAAGATGATGCGACGCGCAGCCTTTTCTGGCTTGGCTCAGCGCGCCTTGCCGTGTCGATCGGGCGCCGCTTGGGCGGGGACGAAGCCAAGCGGGCCTCAGGGCTCGCCGTCCTCCGGCGCGTCGTCGGTGCCGTAGGTGCTGAGCCGGTTGTAGAGCGTCTTCAGGCTCACGCCAAGGGCCTTGGCGGCACGGCGCTTGTCGCCGCCGCAGTACTTCAGCGTGCCGAGGATGATCTGCTTTTGCGCATCGGCCAGCGGCGTGCCGATCCAGACGCTCATCGCGTCGCCCTGGGTGACCGCCTTCTTCACGCGCGAGGCCAGATGCGGATGCGGCAATTCCACCGTTTTCTCTGCGAGGATGAAAGCGCGGTAGATGGCGTTTTTCAGCTCGCGCACATTGCCCGGCCATGACCACGTGCGCAGCGTTTCGATGGACCGTTTGCTGAAGCTCTTGCTGGTGCTTTCCTGTGTGTTTAGCGCGGCGAGGAAATGCTGCGCGAGCAGTTCGCGATCGCCTTCGCGTTCCCGCAGCGGCGGGGCGCGCAACGGAAACACCGCGAGCCGGTACATCAGGTCTTCGCGCAGGCCGTTTTCCTTCACGGCGACCGCGGGGTCGCGGTTGGTGGCCGCGATCACGCGCACGTCGCTGTGGATCAGTTCGTTGCCGCCGACCCGGTAGAACGTGCCGGTCTCCAGCGCGCGCAGCAGCTTCACCTGGCGCACCGGCGCCATCTCGGTGATTTCGTCGAGGAACAGGGTGCCGCCGTTGGCATGTTCGAAGTACCCGATGCGGCCCTGCACCGCGCCCGTAAAGCTGCCTTTTTCATGGCCGAACAGTTCGGCTTCGATCAGTTCATCGGGAATCGCGCCGCAGTTGACGGCGATGAAGGGCGCGTCCTTGCGGCCGCTGTGGTCGTGAATCGTGCGGGCGATCAGTTCCTTGCCGGTGCCGGATTCGCCGATGACGAGGGCGGTGGCGTCGGTGGACGCCACGCGTTCGATTTGATCGTATAAATCCAGCATCACGGGCGACGAGCCATACAGCAGACCGTACGATTTCAGTCCCGCGATGCCGTCCGTCACGCGCGACTTGCCCGGTGCCGCTGCGTCGCCGCCAGCGGTCACAGTGGGCGAGTCCAGATCGATTGACGCCATAACCAGGTTGTCCTGTGCAAATGTGTTCGATAGTGCCGCGCAGGCCTGTGCAGAGTGTGAGCCGCGCAAGGGCGATGGGTCACTATCTCATAAAAATTGATTTAACCATTCGTTGCGCACCACGACAATCCGCGCATTCACGAGCCGTCATGATCGACGCCTCGCGCTAACGATTGCGCGCCGACGCTGTCCAACCCCCATGACGTCTCGCTGCCGTTGTATGAGCGCCGAGGCGCTGATATGACGTGTCGAATGGCGGTGCCCGTCGGCAATATTGACCGTCAATGGCGGCCCGAATCGGCACCTTTGGCGGATGCGTAGATTCGCAACCCGTCACGCTAGCCTCGATGACTGATTATCGGGTACGCCGTTTGCAACGCTATAACTTTTTCGAACTGCGGCGCGCGTGCCGATGCCGTGCAATCGGTCACGCCACCGGGTCGCAGACGGACAGACAGGAGCGACGCATGACTCAAACTACGCAGCAACTGGAACTGGGGCGGCAAAAAATCGTTGAGGACTTGCGCGTACTACTGACGGACTCGGAGGAAATGCTGCGGCTCGCAGCGAATGTTCCGGGTGAAGGCGTCGGTGCGCTGCGCGAGCGCCTGAGTACGCATGTCGATACGCTGCAGACGGCGCTCGGCGACGCGCAGAACGCGGCGCAGCGGCGCTACCGTGTTGCGGCGGTGAATACCGAGCGCTACGTACGCCACAACCCGTGGCGAGCCATCGGCATCGCGGCGAGCGCCGGGTTTCTGCTCGGCGTGCTGGCGGCCCGTTAGCGTCAGGTGTTACGACTTACGCCTTAAGCCCGCGAGTGGGCTGCCTGACCTTTGTTCGATAGCACGCTGCCCCGGCATGCTGAGGCAACGGCTAGCACCGACTGACGAGACTCACGATATGGAGGATGCACCATGGCACGGCCCAAGATTGGCATTTTCGGCGCACTGGTCGCCGTCGGCGGTTTGCTGGCGTGGCGCTGGGCGCAAAAGCACCGGGCCTCGCAAGCCAATTTGAACCGCGACCTGAGCCGCTGGGAAGGCGAAGGCGGTGCCGTCGCGCCGATTGCGCAGGCCGCGCCGAACGTCCCGGCCGTCGTGCCGGGCAGCGCCGCCGGCGCGACGCCTCCGGGCGCGACCAACGGTGCGAGCCATCCGAACGGTCTCGGCGAAGCGTGGCCTTTTCCCCATAGTTGAGACGTGGCGGGGCGACCATTCCTCTTGCCCGGGAACGCACGGCAAGCGGGCCCGTAACGGGCCGCGCAATTGGGGCGCAAAAGGCGGACGGACCTGCAGTTTGTCTCGATAAAGCCGTATAATGGGCATTCATACAACAATAGCCCCGTTTAACCCTGCATCATGCAGGTATTGTTGCGAGTTCGTGCTAAGTCAGGTTTGGCGCCAGCACGATGGGCCGCATGCCATCCACAACCACAACTTTCGGGCTTTCGAGACGCGATGCCACACGTATTGATTGTTGATGACGACGCCAGTACCCGCGAGGCGCTTGCAACCATCATCGGGGAAGACGGCCTCACTACGGCCACTGCGGGCGATCTGCGCGAAGCGCGCATCCAGTTGGTCCGGCAAATGCCGGATGTCGTATTTACAGACCTGAAGCTGCCGGACGGCAGCGGGGTCGACCTGTTCGAAGACCTCGACCCGCGCTCGGGTGTCGAGGTGATCGTGATTACCGGCCACGCGACGGTGGAATCGGCGGTCAACGCGCTGAAAATGGGCGCGACCGACTACCTCGTGAAGCCGATCAACATGCAGCGCGTCAAGGCGATCCTGTCGCGCCTGCCGCGTCCCGGCGACCTCAAGGCCGAAATCGGCACCTTGCGCGGCGAGCTGCGCCGCATGGGGCGCTTCGGTCTCATGCTCGGCAATTCGCCGGTGATGCAGGAGGTCTACGACCAGATCAGCCGGGTGGCGCCGACGGCGGCCTCGGTGATGCTGGTGGGCGAGTCCGGCACCGGCAAGGAAGTGGCCGCGCAGACCGTGCACCAGTTGAGCCTGCGCCGCAAGCACGCGTTTCTCGCCGTGAACTGCGGCGCGATTTCGCCGAACCTGATCGAATCGGAAATGTTCGGCCACGAGCGCGGCTCGTTCACGGGCGCCGACCGTCAGCACAAGGGCTATTTCGAACGGGCCAACGGCGGCACGCTGTTCCTCGACGAAATCACCGAGATGCCGATCGAGTTGCAGGTCAAGCTGCTGCGCGTGCTGGAAACCGGCATGTTCATGCGGGTCGGCACGACCAAGGAAATCGAAACCGATGTGCGCCTGATTGCGGCCACCAATCGCGATCCCGAGCAGGCCGTGCTCGAAGGCAAGCTGCGCCTCGACCTGTATCACCGCCTGAACGTGTTTCCGATCAGCTTGCCGCCGCTGCGCGAGCGCGGCAAGGACGTGGACCTGCTGGCCCAATCGTTCCTCGACGACCTCAACGAGCGGCACAGCACGCGCAAGCACTTCCCGGCAGCGGTCAAGGAGATGCTGTTGTCGTACCCGTGGCCCGGCAATGTGCGTGAACTGAAGAACTACGTGCAGCGCGCGCACATCATGTCCGGCTCGGATTCGGACAGCACGGCGACGGTGCCGTTGCAGATCACGCTGTCGAAACCTGCGGCCGGCACGGCCATCACGATTCCATTCGGCACTTCGCTCGCCGAGGCGGACCGCCAGTTGATTCTCGCGACGCTCGAGCAGTGCGGCGGCGTGAAAACGCGTGCGGCGGAAATTCTCGGCATCAGTCTGAAGACGCTCTACAACCGGCTCGTCGAGTACGGCAACGATGCCAGCCGCGGCGAGGACGGCGACGTGCCGGACGAATCGCGGGCCTTGGGCGACGCCGACGCCTGATCTGCCGCCGCGGGGCGCGTGCGCCGCGGCATAGGCTTTGCTGTGTTCGGGTTGAACGCACACAAGGAACGACTATGCCGCTACACGCTCCCGCTCCCTCGCTCGAGGCGCATCGTCCCGAGCCGACCGACCCGCCCAATCCCAACGAACCCGACACCGTGCCGGACCCGACCCGCGAACCGGTCGAACCCAGTGCGCCGCCGATCGGCGATCCTCCGCAGCAACCCAATGAGACGCCGCATATTTCGCGCGCTGCAGTTCAGCACATGACGTTCTGACGCCACTTTCCAGACAGGCGGCCAGCCCATGACCGCCTTCCACGCTGCAAGCGTTCGTTTTGATGTACTTGTTACAAAGCGGACGACGCTTTTACCGGCAATTTGCCGCGGCGGGCCCTAGACTACATTCAGGTCGTCCAGCAAGGCGGCGGCTTCCCCAGGAGGCATCGATCATGAGACATCCGGCATTGCGGCGCTCCGCGCGCCACGCGAAGCGCGATTCGCGCCCCGGCAGCGGAGCAGGCGGCCCGCCATCGGGAGACCCGCCCGTAGGGCCGGATCCGGCAGGGCAAAACCGCATCGCGCCCAATGCGCCGCCGGACGGCGAGCACAACCAGGGCGGTGTGCGTCCGGAAGGTCTCGAATACCAGCGCGACCTCGGCTCCGAGCAGGACGCCTGACGGCTTTCGGCAGCCGTAGGCCACAAGCGGAAAGCGGAAATATTTTTTTGCAAGCGGCCTGCCGCAGGCGGGTTTGCGCTTGCCCGTCACATTTGCATACATTTTTATTCCTCCAATTTTGAGATGCGGCACGCGACTTGCATGCAGCGTAATGGCACATCCCCGCATGCAACGAACAAACTGAATGAGGTGGAGCACCAATGAGCAGATTGATCGTGGTATCGAATCGTGTCGCGCCGACGCAGGAAGGCCGCCCCGCAGCAGGCGGTCTTGCAATCGGTGTACTGGACGCCCTCAAGGAAACCGGTGGCGTATGGTTCGGCTGGAGCGGCGAGACGGTGGCGGAGCCGTCGCCGCCGGTGATCGAAAAGCAGGGCAACGTCACTTACGCGACGGTGGGTCTCACCAAGCGCGATTACGACCAGTATTACCGTGGCTTCTCGAACGCGACACTGTGGCCGACTTTCCACTATCGCAACGACCTGTCGCGCTTCGATCGTCAGGAGTACGCCGGATATTTGCGCGTGAACCAGACGCTCGCGAAGCAACTGAAGGAGATGGTCAAGCCCGATGACATCATCTGGGTGCACGACTATCACCTGCTGCCGTTCGCCAAGTGCCTGCGCGAACTGGGCGTGAAAAATCCGATTGGCTTCTTCCTGCATATTCCGTTTCCGGTGCCGGAAGTGCTGCGTAGCGTGCCGCCGCACGAAGAACTCGTGAAGGCCATGTGCAGCTACGACGTGGTGGGTTTTCAGACCGAGGCGGACCGCCAGTCGTTTGTCGACTATATCGAGCGCGGGCAGCACGGCACGTCGAGCGAAGACGGCATGGTGCATGCCTATAACCGCTTCCTCAAGGTCGCGGCCTATCCGATCGGGATTTATCCCGACGCGATTGCCAAGGCCGCCGAACAGTTCACCGACCGTAAGCCGGTGCGTAGCCTGCGCGACGGCATGCGTGGGCGCAAGCTGATCATGAGCGTCGACCGCCTCGATTATTCGAAGGGACTGGTCGAGCGCTTTCAGGCATTCGAGCGTCTGCTGCTGAGCGCGCCAGGTTGGCACGGCCGCGTCTCGCTGGTGCAGATCGCACCGCCGACGCGCTCGGATGTGCAAACCTATCAACGTATTCGTCAGACGCTGGAGGGTGAAGCGGGGCGCATCAACGGCCGCTTCGCCCAGCTCGACTGGACGCCGATCCAATACCTGAACCGCAAGTACGAGCGCAATCTGCTGATGGCGCTGTTCCGGCAATCGCATGTGGGTTATGTGACGCCGCTGCGCGACGGCATGAACCTGGTTGCGAAGGAGTACGTGGCATCGCAGGATCCGGCCGATCCGGGCGTGCTGGTGTTGTCGCAGTTCGCCGGCGCTGCCGAGCAGTTGCCGGGCGCGCTGGTGGTGAATCCGTTCGACCTGTCGCAGATGGCCGAAGCACTGGAACGCGCGCTGTCGATGCCGCTCGCCGAACGTCAGGCCCGTCACGCGGACATGATGGCGCCGTTGCGCGAAAACAATCTGTCGGTGTGGCGCGATACGTTCCTCGCCGACCTACGCAATGTCGCGACGGCATCTTCTGTGACGGCCAAAGCGGTAAAGCTCGCAGACGTGACGGCGACGTAAAGCGCTAGGTGATTGCGCGGCGAGGCGCTGGCGGGACGTATGCCGACGCAGCCTCGCGCACGCTGTCACGTCGAATTCGCAAAACGGCAAGCCAGGCTGGCTGATCCGATGCAGTTCAGGGGTGGCTGGAGAGATTCACAAAACCACTTGTACGGCGGCCCATACGGCCGCCGTTTTTACGCGTGCTTCACGCGCAATGTGCTGATCACGGACGCGACCGCCGCAAAACACGCGGCCACATAGAGCGCAATGGTCGGCCCATGCTGCGGCGCGACGCCGAAGATCAGCGCCACCAGCGCAGCACCGAGCGTTTGCCCAGTCAGACGCGCGGTGCCGAGCATGCCGCTGGCACCGCCGCTGCGCTCGCGCGGCGCCGCGGCGAGCATGGTGCGATTGTTGGGCGACTGGAAAATGCCGAAACCCGCGCCGCACAGCGCCATGCGCCACGCAATCTGCAGCGGCTCCGGGTGCGCGCCGAGCGTGGCGAGCAGCAGCAGGCCCGCGGTCAGCGAAGCGAGTCCGATACCGCCCAACCAACCCGCCGACAAACGATCCGACAACACCCCCGAGAGCGGCGCGGCAACCACGATGACGAGCGGCCACGGCGTCATCAGCAGACCGGTCTGGACCTGCGATAAACCGAGCGTGTCCTGCAGCATGAATGGCAACGAAACGAACGCGAGCATCTGCGCGGCGAACGAGCAGACCGAGGTGCCGATCGATAGCGCAAAGATCGGGATACGCAGCAGATCGATGGGCAGCAGCGGGGCCGGCTGGCTCAGTTGCCGCCGCACGAAGAAGTAGCCGATCACCACGGCGCCGAGCGCTTCCATGGCGATATATCCCCACGCTTCGCCGTGTCCGAGGCCATCCACGGCGAAGATCAGCAGGCCGAACACAAACGCGTTCATCACGGCGCTGAGGGTGTCGTAGGGCGCCTTATGGCCGGCGTTGACCGGCAGCGCTTTAAAACCGCTGACGACGGCCGCAATGCCGATCGGCACATTGATCGCGAACAGCCACGGCCATGGTGCGATGGCGAGCACGCCCGAGGCGACCGTCGGGCCGACCGCGGACGAGACCGCCACCACCATGGCGTTGATCGCCACGCCGCGGCCGAGTTGGGTCCGTGGATAGATCATGCGCACCAGCGCGGTGTTCACGCTCATGATGCCCGCCGCGCCGAAGCCCTGGATGACGCGGGCGAGGGCGAGCGTCGGCAGCGAGGTGGCGAGCGCGCAGCCGAGCGAGGCGACAGTGAAGAGCATCAGGCCGCCCAGATAGACGCGCCGGTAGCCGATGCGGTCGCCGAGCGAGGCCAGCGGCAGCAGCGAGATGGTCACCGCGAGCTGATACGCGTTGACGACCCAGATCGAGGCGGCCGCGCTCGCATGCAGATCGCGGGCGATGGTGGGAAGCGCGACGTTGGCGATGGCGCTGTCGAGGACGGCAAGCGTGATGCCGAGCGCCACCACGACGATTGCCCAATAGCGTTGCGGCAGGGGCAGACCCAGTTCGGGTTCGGGTGCGGTCGGGCGGGCGCCGCTGGGGGCGTGCTCAGGGTGGTTGGAAGCGTCGTTGCCGGAAGCTTGTGCGTGCATCGTGCAGGTATTGTATTGACGGCTTTGAGGCGCGAATCGGGGTGAGAGGGTTCGCCACGCGCACCTGTCCCCTGGTGGCGTTGTGCCCACGACGCCGGGGCGCGTCTGACGCGCTGCCCGGCGCCGCTTCGCGCGACTATTTCAGTTCGTACAGACCGGTGTGGGTCGTTGAATCGAGTTCGTTGAGATGGGTCATGAAGCGCGCGATCGCGTTGGTGGTGTCCGCGTTGATCGGCAACTGCGCGACCTTCAGCGCGTGCAGGCGGAAGATGTAGCGATGCGTCCTGTCGCCGCGCGGCGGCGCAGCGCCGCCGAAGCCGACCGTGCCGTAGTCGTTGCGCACCTGCAGGGCGCCTTGCGGCAACAGCCCGCCGTCGGCCGCGCCCGCATTGCGCGGCAGCGAGCGGACATCAGCGGGAATGTTGACCACCACCCAGTGCCAGAAGCCACTGCCGGTGGGCGCATCGGGATCGTGGACGGTGAGCGCGAAACTTTGCGTGCCCTCCGGCGGCGCTTCCCATTGCAGTGAAGGAGAAATGTTTTCGCCATCCACGCCGAACGCTTTGTCGTTGTATTCGTGCGCTTTCGGCATGAAGCCGTTGGTGGGGAACTCGTCGGACCAGAGACGGAAATCAGCCATCGTATGCCTCCCTTAAGGTGGTTCTCAGATGGGCCGAGCTGCCGGAAAGGGTGCTGCGGACAGACCCGGGTGAGCAAATCGAGTGTATCACCGGCGACGTGTTCGCTTGCTCGAAACGGGCTATGGCGCAAGTGCGCCAAACCCACCGGGTACCCGTGTGGATTTACCGCGGGTGGGACGCGGGAATCAACTGCGCTCTTCGAATTCCGTGACGTCGCTGTGCAGCCAGTCGATCAGCCGTCGCAGCACGCCGTCGAGATCCCGGTTGGCTCCGCGCAACGCGCATTCCCACACCACGGCGACGCGCCAGCCGGCGGCGAGCAGGGCGGCGCGCGATTTCTCGTCGTTGCTGCGGTTGCGGCCTATCTTGTCGCGCCAGAACTCGGGGCGCGTTTGCGGCCATTTGAAGAGCGGGCAATCGTGGCCGTGCCAGAAGCAGCCGTGCACGAACACGACGGCGCGATAGCGCGGCAGGACGATATCGGGACGTCCCGGCAGGTCGCGCGCATCGAGCCGAAAGCGGAAGCCCTGCCGGTGCAGCAGGCTGCGGATCAGCAACTCCGGTTTGGTGTTGCGGCCGCGAATGCCGGACATCATCCGGCTGCGCGTGGCGGCGTCGACGATGTCGACCATCAGCTCAAGCGCACCCGCGCCGATGGGGCCGGCGCAAGCAGCGCCTCGACATGCGGCCGCATGATGCGCGCGACTTCCTGCATGACCGGCATCACCACGCTGTTGCCGAACTGGCGGTAGGCCTGGGTGTCGCTGACCGGAATCCGGAACGTGTCGGGAAAGCCCATCAGCCGCGCACATTCGCGTGGCGTCAGCCGGCGCGGGCGCAGCCGTTTGCCCTGGGCGACGAGAATCTCCGAGCCGTCCTTGTGATAACGGGCCGACAAGGTGCGCGTCACGCTGTCCGGGTAGGCCATGCCGAAACCGAAGCCGTTGCCCGCCGCGCGATGCTTCTCCGCGTAGTTCTGCAGGTAGGTCCACAGGTTCGGTGTGAGCGTGTACTTCGGCTGCACGCGTTTTTTCGCGTGGTCGAAGAAGCGGTCGTGGTCCCACGGCAGCACCGGCTCGCTGCCGTCGGTGCGATGCAGGATCGAGCCGAGGCGCGGGCCGACGGCGGGTAGCTGCAGGTCGTCCCAGGAGAACGCCGTCTTGCCGCGAAAGCCGACGATGATGATCCGCTCGCGGTGTTGCGGCGTGAAATGCTGGCCGTCGACGATGCGGTAGTGCACTTCGTAGCCAAGTTCGTCGCGCAGCGTCTGCAGGATGACTTCGAAGGTGCGGCCCTTGTCGTGCGACAGCAGGTTCTTCACGTTCTCCAGCAGAAACGCGGCGGGGCGCTTGGCCGCGATGATACGGGCGACATCGAAAAACAGCGTCCCCTGGGTGGCGCACTCGAAGCCGTGCGGCCGGCCCATGGCGTTTTTCTTGCTGACCCCGGCGATGGAAAACGGCTGGCAGGGAAAGCCGCCGAGCAGCACGTCGTGAGCCGGCACCTCGTGGGCGGGAAACGACACGATGTCGCCGATGAACGAGTGCTCCGCGCCGTAGTTTTCCAGGTAGGTTTTCTTCGAGAAGTCGTTCCACTCGCTCGTGAAGACACATGCGCCGCCCTGCGCCTCGAAGCCCATGCGGATGCCGCCGATCCCGGCGAACAGGTCGATGAAGCGGAAGTTGGCGGCGCCGTCCGCGTCGCCGTGCCTGAGCGCGGCGCCCGCGTGCAGCAGATCGCGCAGCGCGGGCTCGAGCATCGCCGGACATGGCGTCTCGCCTTTTTCCCAGCGGCGCACGGTCTTGATGTCCTTGCCGACGTGAGCGGCGATTTCTCGTTGGGTGAAGCGGGTACGCGCCTGTTTTAGCAGCTCGAGCGGTGGGGCCTGGGTCACTAGCAGTCCTTGCTGGGGATTTTTGCGGACATTATGACCTGGAGTTGTCCCTTTTTCCCGAAATTCCCCGATTCGACGAGCAAAAATGGCTCGATCGACGCCTCGCGCAAGACGACGGCACGACTCTGCAAACAGGTCAGACAAGAAAGCGTTCCGTATGCAAGTTTGGCATTTTGCAAACGTTAACGGCCTTGAATGTCAAGGCATCTGTTGGCTTACGGTTAACGATGGTTAATTCGCGGTCAGACAGATTGCGAGCGCAATAAAGGGTTGTTAGGCTTTACCCCAGTGACGCTGATCTCCGCGTTACGGTGTGTTCGAGCCGCGGCATAGGTCCGCGGCTTTTTTTTACCGACTGGCTTGCCGGTAAGAACGGGAATCGGCGAGGAACAAACGGGCAGTCGCGCGTCGTGCGCTCAGCTAATGCGCTGGAGCGGCGCCGGGCGGTTTTCGTGGGCGCCGAGCGGCAAGGCTTTCCACTCGGGCAGGCGCTCTGCCGGGTCGAACTGGTCCAGTTGCAGCAGCAGGCCGTCGACGGCGCACAGTTGCGCGTGGGTCAGGTGCTCGGCATCGAGCAGTGCGTGCAGACGCTTGCGCCAGTAGGCCGGCGGCAGGATCGAACCACCCAGATCGCCGAGCAGCGAGGGCTCCATCACGCGGCGAATGTGCGCGATGTCCTGATCGATAAGCGTCGCCAACAGGGCGTTGTTCGGCGCGGTCAGAGTGTGGTCCATGTCACATTAACGGCACGGCCCGCATTGACTTTAGGGGTGTGACCGAAAATTTTTTCGGCTGCGTGCGGGCGGCGGTTCGGCGCCGGGCACACCCGTTGCTGTGGAAGAGTACTGGCGCAAATTCGCGCCGGCACTGCAATCGCAAGGAGCCGAACATGAATAAGGACCAGGTGAAGGGTGTCGCAGAACAGGTCAAGGGCAAGGTTAACGAGGCAGTGGGCAAGGCCACGGGTAACAAGGCCAAGGAACTGAAGGGCGACCTCCAGCAAGGCGCGGGTGAGATCCGCAAGGCCTACGGCGACGGCAAGGAACAAGCCAAGGACAATGCCAAGCGGAACGCGCCGTAACGGGCAGCCCGGTTTGACGAAAAGGCGCTTCGGCGCCTTTTTTTGCGCGCCGCAGACGTCGTCCAGACCGGGTTGACCCCGCGCCGGAAAAGTTTGGCAGGAGCGTTTATATTGATCGCTTTGTTCGCCGGACCCGTTGCCTCAAGGAGGCAGCGTCGCCATCGCGCCCGACCCCTCTGTCCAAAGAGCCCTTATGACCGATCTTTCCGCGTTTCCCATTACGGCTAAATGGCCGGCCCAGCATCCCGATCGCCTGCAACTCTACTCGCTGCCTACGCCGAACGGCGTCAAGGTCTCGGTGATGCTCGAGGAGATCGGCCTGCCTTACGAGCCGCATCTGGTGCGCTTCGACACGAACGATCAGATGACGCCGGAGTTCCTCTCGCTGAACCCCAACAACAAGATTCCGGCCATCCTCGATCCGAACGGTCCCGACGGCAAGCCGCTGCCGCTGTTCGAGTCCGGTGCGATCCTGATCTATCTGGCCGACAAGACCGGTCAGCTCATTCCTCAGGACGCCGCCGGCCGCTACGAAACGATTCAATGGGTGATGTTCCAGATGGGCGGCATTGGCCCGATGTTCGGCCAACTGGGCTTCTTCCACAAATTCGCCGGCAAGGAGTATGAGGACAAGCGTCCGCGCGACCGTTACGTCGCCGAGTCGAAGCGCCTGCTCGGCGTGCTGGAGAAGCAACTGACCGGACGTGCGTGGATCATGGGCGACGCCTATACGATCGCGGATATCGCGACCTTCCCGTGGGTGCGTAACCTGATCGGCTTCTATGAGGCCGCCGAGCTGGTGGGGATCGCGGATTTTCCGAACGTCAAGCGAGTGCTCGACGCGTTCGTCGCGCGTCCGGCTGTGGTGCGCGGGCTCGATATTCCGAAGCGTAATTGAGGCGCGGTCTAACGCCCTCCTAAGCGCTCTCCGCGCGCGCCGCCAATGCCGCGCGCGCCGACTGGATCGCGCTGTCCCAATCGCCCAGCACCGGCTGGCGAAACAACTGCGCGCTCGGGTACCACGGACTGTCCTGGCGCTCGAGCATCCAGCGCCAGCAGGTGTCGAAGCGATTCAGGATCCACACGGGTTTGCCCAGTGCGCCGGCAAGGTGGGCCACCGCCGTGTCCACCGAGATGACCAGGTCGAGGTTTGCTACCAGCGCTGCGGTGTCGGCGAAGTCGGTGAGTTCTTCCGTGTAGTCGACGATCCGCTGGCCGAGCTCCGGCGTCTGCGTCAGTTGCTGCGCCGCCGGTCCTTTCTGCAAGCTGTAGAAGCGGACATGCGGGACGTCGAGGATCGGCCGCAGCGCGTCGAGCGTGATCGAACGTCGTGCGTCGTTTTTTCTCAGCTCTGCGACATGCGGTCGACTTCCACCTGCCCACACCAGGCCCACTTTGAGGCCGTCGCTTCCCGCATCGTGTGCGATGCGCTCGGCCCAGCGTTGCGAGGCTTGCGGATCGGCGAACAGATAGGGCGTGGTTCCGGGAATGCTCGCAAGCGTCGTCTTGAGCGCGAGCGGCAGACTGAGCAACGGACAGTGGCAATCGAAGGGCGGCAGCGGTTGGCCCTGCTCGATCAACTGCGTCACGCCGTCCAGATTCGTCAGCAGGCGAATCAGCTCGGATGGGACTTCGAGGACGATCTTCGCGCCCAGCCCGGACACCAGCGCGGCATAGCGGCAGAACTGCAAGGTATCGCCCAGGCCCTGTTCCGCGTGCAGCAGGATAGTCTTGCCGGCGATGGAGAAATCGCCCAGCCACAACGCTTGCTCGAAGACCCGTTGAGTTGCCTGGATCCGGTTGCGTTTCCAGCGCCACTCGTACTTTGACCAGCCTTCCTCTAGCCGGCCCAATTGCAACAGGCAGAGCGATTCGTTCCAGTGCGCTTCGGCGAATTCGGGGCTCAGCGTCAGCGCGCGTGCGTAGCTCTGCAGTGCCTGCTCATGTTGATTCAGGTCGACGAGCGTGAGACCGAGGTTATTCCACGCGTCCGCAAACGCAGGCGCGAATTCGAGTGCGCGCTGGTAGCTCTGTTGCGCATCCTGTGGGCGGTTCAGATCGCTCAAGGCGTTGGCGCGATTGCTCCAGGCATCCGGGTAGTCCGGTTGCAACGCGATGGCCTGGTCGCAGCTCGCGAGGGCGTCCGCGGGACGGCCGAGATCGCGTAGCACACAGGCCCGGTTGCTCCATGCCTGCGGGAACTCCGGACGCAGTTTCAGGGCGCGTTCGAAGTTTGCCAGCGCCTCGGCGGGCGCATCCAGACCGGCTAGCGCGTTGCCGCGATTGTTCAAGGCGTCGACGAAATCGGCCTGCAATGCGAGTGCGCGATTCGCGCTGGCGAGCCCTTCCTTGAAGCGCCGCAAGGCGTTGTAGGCGAAGGCGAGATTGGAGTGGATCGGCGCCTGCATGCCGTTGATCGCGACCGCCTTTTTCAGCAGTTCGATGCCTTCCTCGAGACGACCCGATTGAAGCGCCAATGCACCGAGCAACTGGATCGCGTCGAAGTGTTTGGGACGCAGCTTGAGAATCTCGCGGTAGACGTCTTCCGCTTCGGCATATGCGCGGTTTTGCTGCAGGGCCACGGCTTCGCGAAGAAGGGTGTCGATCTGGCGCTGCGGGTTCGCTGTCTTGCTCATAGGGGGCATTGGGGTGGGCGCGTGCCGGAACGTATCCCGCGCGACGCGATTGCGACGCACGGAGCAGGGCAGGCGGATGGCGGCGATTATCGCCGAAAAGAAGCTCGCCGGCACCGCTGCGCAGATTCGTCAAGGTTGAGGCCCGGCGTATCATGTGCCGGTCAAGACGAACGGAGAGGGGACGATGACATTGCGCAGTTCACTTCTGCTGATGGGCGCCATGCTGGCGGCCCTATCGCTCACGGCATGCACGCAGGCCGGTCCGGTTGAGTTTTCCGCCACGGGGGCCGACGCGCCTGATACGTCGCGAGCCGACGATCTGGACTTTGGGCCGATGGACCATTCCATCGCCGCCTGCAAGGCCACCGCCCAAAGCGCGGGGCCGGGCCGCTGCGCGAAAGTGCGGGCGTATGAAGCGTGCATGAAGACGCGCGGCTACATTACCGTGCTGGGGCCGGAGAATCCTGCCGCCTGTGGAGAGCCTGCGTGGGAGCAGGACGTGCGCAAGTGGCTGCAGTGAGGTGGGCGTTGCGATGCTGCGCCGCGGGAAACCGCGTCGGTAAGCGGATGATTTGAGGGACGAGATATTAGCCAATCCTAATCGATTGGTTGAATGGACGATGCGGTATGGCGAACGACCGCTCGCTTGTGCGGTTGAGTGTCGATTTTCACTGGGATGTCAGCAGTCATGCAAACAACAGAATGGTCGGTCGCGCCAGTGTCGGTTCCTGGCGATTCGCGTGTGGCGGGGATCTACGATGCGCCGTATCTGGCGGATGCTTTCGCCATCCGTTTGCCCGAGGATGCGATCGCGGATCCCGAGTTGCTAGCGCGATTCCTGTTTGCCCATCAACCTTCCTGGGTGGCGGGGCTCCTGTCGGTGCGCGATGCGCTGGTTGTCCGCTTCGGTATCAAGACCGCGAAGCAGTTGCGCTTGTCGCCCAAGCCGGTGGGCGATGAGCGTGTCGATATCTTCAGGATTTATGAGCGGCGTCCGCACGAGATCATTCTGGGCGAGGACGACAGGCATCTCGACTTCCGGCTGTCGGTGATGCGCGAGATGAGGACGCTTTCAACTGGGCCGCGCCCGTATCTGGTTGTCTCAACGGTCGTGCATTGCCATAACCGTCTGGGCCGGACCTACATTACGCTGATCGCACCGTTCCATCGCCTGGTGGTTGAAGCATCGCTGCGGCAAGCCGCGCGTCGCGGATGGCCGACGGCAGCCCCGGCTTGACAGACAGTCGCTTTTCTTGACTTGCGGTCAGCTCCGGTGGTCGCTTCTTGCGATGAGGGCGATGCGTTACTGGACCCGTTGAAGCTGCGGCTGTTGCGACGCGGGCAGCCTGGTGCAGAGATCGAACTCGTCCAGTTCGAGCAGCAGACTATCGACGGTGCGTAACTGCGCATTCGTGAGGTGCGTGGTGTCGAGAATCTGATAAAGACGCTGACGCCAATAAGCGGACGGCAGATACGAGCCGCCGAGATCCCCATACAAGGCCGGCCGCATCACGCGAGCGATATGCGCGATGCCTTCGTCGATAAACGTGTTCATAAATGTCCCGTGTGTCCTGCCGGCCGGTCCAGCCGTGTGCGTTACGTCTGATGAATGGCGCGGTTTCGTGGACGCGTGGTCGTGACGTCTACCGGCTTTCATTAGGTAGGAATCCGTCCAATTTCACGCGGTCGAGGCAGCGCATGGATTGAAGAGTACGCGTGCGCCATGTGGGTCAATCGGACGAATACGGCGGCATTATTGGGTCAATTCGTGCTCTGCGAACCGGCGCCTGGGCGGCCGCGACGCGCATGGCCGCGATTGTGATATTTGCGACAACAGTGAATTCGAAATCGCGGTCTTCACCCCGGGGTACAAGCCTTCTAGACTGTTCTTACCGGCTGCAGACATTCACGTTTGTAGCGCTGCACAAAACAATCTCTGGAGGTATCACCATGAAATCGCTCATCAAGGCTGTTGCTATTGCTGCTGTTTTGGCTGCCCCGATCGTTTCGTTTGCTCAGACGAATGAACCGGTGACGCGTGCGCAGGTTCGCAGCGAACTGATTCAACTCGAGAAGGCCGGCTACAACCCGGCGACGGCGAACGACAACGACTACCCGGCAGACCTTCAAGCCGCGGAAGCGCGCGTAGCCGCACAAAACGGTACGGCACAAGCGGATGCGACGGGTTATGGTCCGGGCGTCAGCGGTTCGAGTCAGGCGGGACAGCGGAGCGAAACGACCGTTAGCACGTACTCGCCGCCGGTTTATAACGCTCGTTAATGGATTGCGGCTGACGCGGCTGTGGATAGTTTAGGGTGTCTGTGGTTGGCGGTTGTCGCTGACAAACAGGCCTGCATCTCGAAGGAGATGCAGGCCTGTTTGCTTTGGGGAAGGGTTGTAGGGGGACTGACTGCGTGTGCCGTGCAGGTGATGCACTTTTGCGGTATTTTTCATCCACTTCGATCATGGGTGGCGTGGCCCGAGGATCCGTTATGACAGAGCGTAAGCCGTTTGATGCCGCTGTACGTCGTTTTCTGGATGAGCAGGCTGTCGCCACGGGCGCACTGCCTCCGGCAATGACGAGCGAGGAACAGGTGCGGATGGCGCGCGGTTTCATGATGCGTGCGCTGGAAAGCCGGGTGTCGATCGCCGGGTTGCCCAATGGCGTCGAGACGCGCGATGTGGAGATTGCCGCCGGTCTGGGGGCGCGAGTTTATGTGCCGCCGGGCGACAGCGCTTCTCGGCCCGTGGTGGTGTACACGCATGGCGGCGGGTGGGTGGTCGGGGCGGTGGCGACCGTCGATCCGTTTTGCCGTCTGCTGAGTGAGGCGGCGGGGGTGATCATTGTGTCGGTCGAGTATCGGCTCGCGCCGGAGCATCCCTACCCGGCGGCGCTGGACGATACGCTGGCGGCTTTCGAGTGGGTGGCCGAGCATGCGCATGAGTGGGGTGGCGACGCGTCGCGACTCGCTTTGGGTGGTGACAGTGCCGGTGCGAATCTGGCTGCGGTGATAGCGAACCGGATTTGCTCTGTGGCGCCGGTGAAAGAGCATGCGCAGGCGTTGCGTGCTTTGCTGCTGCTTTATCCCGTCACGGATCATCCGAGTGCGGATCACCCGTCCTATGCGGAGAACGCGAGCGGCTTCGGGCTCGAGGCCAATCTGATGCGCTGGTTCTGGACGCAATATGCGCCCGGCGTTTCGGCGGATGATCCGAGTATCGCGCCGTTGAGGTTGCGCGAAGTGCCTGCGTTACCGCCTACGTTGGTGACCACCGCGCACTACGACGTGTTGCGCGATGAGGGCATCGCCTATGCGGAGAAGTTGAAGGCGGCGGGGGTGGCGGTGAGCCATCTGCATGCGCCGGATATGGGACATAACTTTCCGGTGACGCCGAGCCAGGTCGCACGGTTTCCGCAGGGGGTGGAAACGCTGGGTGAGATTGCGGATTGGTTAAGAGAGACCTTGGTGGTTCGCCAGGTTCGCTAGTTGGTGACGAAGATCGCGACAGGTTTCGGCTGCGTTAGCTCAAAGGTGCGAACGCGGCCCGCGCGGACGTCGAGTATCAGACGTTCGATGAGTTCGATCTGCCGTGACTCCATTTCGACGTTGCCGCTTTGCGCCGCGGAGATTTTTGCAAACCACGCGCGACGTTGACCCAGTAAGTACGTCACCGCGCTGCCGCGTGCCATGAAAAACCGCTCCATTTGGTTTGTCCGTCTGTTTCTGGGTAGGTGTGCGTGAACCTGGGAGGGGCGAACATAGCATGGGGAGGGGGCGGTTTTGCGGGGGGCGAAGGGGGTGAAAGATTGGGGCGGCGGTCGTTGTGGCTTGACGCGGTGACTCAAGCAAAAAGCCCCGTGTCGGGCGAATGACGGGGCTTTGTGTGGGATTCTGGAAGATGTGCTGCGAGACCTGCTGCTGGTCCCCCCGACAGGAATCGAACCTGTATCTAGCGCTTAGGAGGCACTTGTTCTATCCATTGAACTACGGGGAGAGGATAGTTTTAACGGGGTGGAACGGAGCCTTGCTGCTATTGGCTTCCGACTTATCCCGTGGGCGTTTCCGGCTTTTTTGCTTCGTCCTAAGCGAAGCGCCGTGACACCTTGTGAACCCTTATTTATACCCGCCTCTGCTACAACCTTTGCTGTAAATCGACCCTGTAGCGGCGAAAAGTGATCTGGCACTGCTACAGTTTCTGAGGCGCAGAAAACCATGGCTTCAATCCTGCCAGTAGGCAGTCGCTGGCGTGCTCAGGTACGCCAGCGAGGGCAGAGTATAGCAAAAACGTTCAAAACCAAAGCAGCGGCTGAAGCGTGGGCGCGGAAGAAGGAAGTAGAGATCGACAGGGGGCAAAACGCCGTCGACGCGGCGACTGTGACGGTCGGCGATCTCGTCAAAAGGTATCGCGAGGCGCGTGCCGAGTCACACCGGGCAGTCAAACCAAAATCGAACGAAGACTACATCCTGCTGCGGTTGCAGGATGCTTTCGAAAGTCACTTTGCGTCCCGGCTGACGACGCAGCAGATCGTCAAGTTTGCGCAGGATCGAAGGAAGGCCGGCGCGGGCGGATACACGGTCGACATAGATATCTCGAAGCTGGGTACGGTGCTACGCCATACGGCGTCGTTACTCGGCCTGACGCTGCCGGATGCGGTTGGTGCCCGGCCAACGCTGCACCACCTGCGCCTGATCGACGCTGGCAACAAACGCGACCGCCGGCCGACAGCTGACGAAATCGAAAAGATCTTTGAGTGGTTCGCCGAACATCCGGAACGCGAGCAGGCCATGCCGGACCTGTTGCGCGTGGCCATACAGTGCGCGTTCCGCCGTGGCGAACTGTTCAATCTGCGTTGGGATGATAGCCGTGCGGATCTACCGGAGCCGATACTGGCTGCAGCCCAGGTTCGATCTCGTCGACGACGTGTCGCCGGCTTTGGCCGACAGGCTCTTCGACATTGGCGCTAACACCGGGCAGGCGACAGGCGTGCGGTTCCTGCAGCGTGCGCTGAACGTTCTGAACCAGAACGCCCGGGTGTTCCCGGACATTGCCGTCGATGGCGGTATCGGTGCGATGACGATGTCCGCCTTGAAATCCTTCCTCGCCATGCGCGGTGCGGATGGCCATCGGGTGCTGCTCGGCATGGTGGCAGCGCAACAGTCCGTCTATTACATCGAGTGCGCCGAGAAGCGCCCGGAGAACGAGACGTTCGAATACGGCTGGCAACTCAATCGCGCATTGGGAGTACGTGCATGATGGATGTCCTGAAAACGGTAGCGCCGTGGCTTGTCACGGCCCTGACGGGGGGCGTGCCGGGCATTGCGGCGATGGCCGCTTCCGCTATCGCAGCCAAGCTGGGTCTCGCCGATGGTTCGGTCGACGCGGTCCAGTCTGCCCTGACCGGCCAGCAGATAACGCCCGAGCAACTACTCGTGCTGAAGCAGGCGGACGACGACTTCGCACTGAAGATGCGGCAGGCCGGTTTCTCGCATGCGGAGAACATGGCGGGCATACAGGTGCAGGCAGACCGGGTGGCTGCCGATGATCGGGCGAGCGCCCGCAACTTTGCGGCGGTCGAGCATGATCATACGGCGCGCAATCTTGCGTATATGGATACGGCCGCGCTGTTTGCGGTGATCGGTCTGGAGTTCCTGCTCGCGGCGCAGCAGATTAAGGTGGTCGACAGCGTGATGCGAGCGCTCGACACGCTGTTCGGGATTTTGATTGCTATGGTGCTGGGCTCGAAGGAGTACTTTTTCGGATCGTCGTCGCGGGCGGACAAACAGGCCGCGGCGATTACCCAGTTCGCCGTGTCGCCTGATATCGCGGTGAGCGCCGATAGCTCCCGCAGGATGGAGTCCGACCTTCCGAAAAAGCAACTTTGACGGCGCGTCGGCACCAATGAAGAAACAGGGCGACCGGGTGGCGTGCTGTAACACATCTCCCGGCCGCCTTTCCACTCTGCTTGCGCCAGTGAATCAGCTAGGGCCCTGCTACCTACCGGTAGGCGGGCCGGATTCTACACCAACTTTAAAAACGGCTTTCACAATGGCAAATCCCATTATTCCCTGGATCGGCGGCAAGCGCAGTCTTGCAGACCATCTTATTCCGCGTTTTCCTGCTCACGATTGCTATGTTGAGGTGTTCGCCGGTGGCGCAGCGCTGTACTTTCTGCGGCCACCGGCCAAGGTAGAGGTGATCAACGACATCAACGGCGAACTGGTGAACCTGTACCGGGTCGTGCAGCATCATCTTGAAGAGCTTGTTCGCCAGTTCAAGTGGGCGCTGACAAGCCGGCAGGTGTTTGAATGGTTCAACGATACGATCCCGGAAACACTCACCGACATCCAGCGCGCGGCACGGTTTTATTACCTGCAAAAAAATTGCTTCGGCGGCAAGCTGGAAGGGCAGACATTCGGGACGGCGACAACCACGCCACCAGGTCTGAATCTGCCGCGCATCTGCGCCTGTCAAACACTTTCATCGAGCGTCTGGACTGGAGGACGTGCATTGACAAATATGACCGGCCGCACACACTGTTTTATCTGGATTCTCCTTACTGGGAAACCGAAGGGTACGGCGTGCCGTTCGCATTTGACGAGTACGTTGAAATGGCGCGGCGTCTGCAAACCCTGAAAGGCAAGGCAATCATCAGCCTGAACGATCATCCGGAAATCTGCCGTGCATTTGACGGCTTTCATATTGAGACCGCGAACATCCATTACGCCGTCGGAGATGGCAAGGGTGCGGCCCGTAAGGAAATCGTCATTTATAGCTGGAATGAAATGGCGGAGCCGGCGGGTTTGTTCTAGTTTTGTAAAACGTTTGCGTGCGCGGAAAGTATGTGATTTGCATCATGTGAGACTTTGAAAAAATCTGTTATTTGATAATACTTGACTTCCGGGCGGAGACATACTTAGTATGAAACAGTAAGGGAATGGAATAAATTTATTTGAAAGAATACCGAAATAAAAACGTAATTTTCAGAGTTGATGTCCATGGGACTCGTATTGTTTATTTTGGATTTTGATGATCGTGCAAATTAAACTGTGCGCTTTGCGATCGTCTTTGATGATTTTTACACCGCAGTTAATGTTGTACTCACCGCCGCGTGTAAACGTCAATTCACAGTCCGGTGCCTAGATTTATGCAGTAATGCCACTGCGACAACGGCCGAAATTTTAAAAACCACTTTACACGGGAACGTATTGCCTTCGAGGCCCTCTTAAGTCGCGTTTTCGCGGTTGGGTCCTCGCTGTGCCCGGACGTGGCTGAAATTTTCGACAATAGCAAGCGAGTAAATAGAGATAAATTATGGATCTAATTGCGCGATGTGTAAATTTTTTAAAGAATATTCGATCTTGCATCCTTATTATATTTGTGATTTCAGGGTGCGCCGCTTCCACCCCGAATTTATTAAGTTCGGGCAAGGCCGATGATAAATCCGGTGGTAAGGGGTTGGTGACATCGAATGCTGACATGGTGCTGACAAAGATAGAGTTGCTTTTGAAGCATGCTCGTCTTGACGACGATGCATACATTTCCAGGGTCCTTGATGTTCGCCTTGTAGGCGGCGAGTTGGAAAGTGGGCGTGGAGACATGATATATGCATGTGCGTTACCGTCGTACACAGATGCAAGAATCTGGAAGGGGCGGCGCTATCGCTATGATAGCGAGCCAGCCTACCTTGCGCCTCAGCCGTTTCCGGCTACATCAAAATGCTACAACCCATATGTAATTGACGAAAAAAATCCCATGCATATTGCGGCATCGCTAAGTATAAATTTAAATATAAAATATGTTTGCATCAAACTTGCCGATGTAAAAATGCATTTTAAAGATGCTTATTATTCTGAATCAAGAGGGGGGTTTGGTGTGAGGTATCGCACTGGCGACATGAATAATCATATCGTGATGCGCATTGAGTCGACGCGTGCCGGGGAGATATGTGTAAATACTGTTGTTCTTGATCAAAATGATTTCTCGCCCGAAATTTTCTAGTTTTAATTTTTATTAAATAATGTAACTTGAGGAGTGACAATGACGGCAATAACTGGCAATGAGACTATGTGGCAGTCAATTGGGACGCCGTCTGCGGCCACCTTGGCTCTAATAAATTCGAGCCCGACGCTGGTTCAAGAGTTAAACAATTACCAAACCGCAATTGATCAGGGGAAGGCCTTGCCGTTCTCCTTGGACTCGGCGCAGCCCAACGTGTTGCAAACTGTACCGAATTCATCGGGACAACTTCAGATCGATTTTGGATCGACGAGGTTGGAAAATTATAGTGATACCAATAACAATCTGATCACCGATCTGAGCTACGAACTGGGGCATGTTGATAATTATTCAGGTGATCAGAATTTGTATCAGTCGCTGTCGCTTTCGCCGAATGATCCTAGCTACAGTCAGATTGCTGCCATCTCTGGGGTAATAGGAGAGCAAGAGTCTGCCGCAAATAACTACGTCGTGCAGCAAGAAATTATGGCGGCGACAGGAACCAAGATAAATCTCAATGGAGATGGCCCTAATAATGCAAATGGGGCACTCCAGGCGGCGTTTGACTCAGCATATGCCACCGATAAAGCGAATGGAGTTCCGCCGGCCGATGACTACGGCGTGTTTGTCGAATCTGTATCCGGCATTATGGGGAATTTTCCGGCGCTTCCAGACGGAAATGGTGGGAGCTATACATTTGCGCAATACTACGCAGCAAATGCCGTTGCAGTAGATCACTATTTTAACCCGACAGCTTCTCAGATCAATCTCGGGCTTCAGGGATCTTCAGATGCGGATATAACCAACATCTCTACCAACTATGATCCGGATACGGGTGCCCTCAGTGCCTCTACATTGACGTTTTCATCGGGAGAGCAGGAGACAATAAATTTCTCGAATTCCCAGATTAGCTCTGCTCAATATACTGATGGGTCTGGGAGTATCGTCTCAACCATCACCTATAGCCACAATGCTGACGGCAGTTATTCCGCGACGATGACCGACGGCACCGGCAGTGTTGTGTCAACGCAGCAATTCTCAAGCGACGGTTCTACTGAAGTTGATACAGTTGCGAGCGTTGATACTCCTGCTGATGTCAACGCGTCAGGCATAACCTTGACCACGAACGCCAACGTAATCGACATCAACGGGGAAAACTACGATACGACGATCCTGAACGGCGATCATGTCATCAACGCTCAGGCCGGCGATAACTTTCAGCTAACGGGTGTTGGGTATGATGTCGATCTAACCAGTGCGGGCGGGTCGACGGTTACTTTCGAAGCCGGATCGGGCGGAACCATAACCGGTACCGGAAATATCATCGATATCAATGGCTCGGGCAGCAGTGTCACGACCACCGGCAACACGATCGCCCTTGCTAATGGCACCGATGCGACGATTAGCGGTGGCGGCAACACTATCTCAGCGGATGGCAGTGCCTCGGGCAGCACGTTCACGCTCGAAGGCACGGGCACCAATGCCGACACCCTGAATCTCGCGGGCGCGACGGATGTCACGGCGCTGCTGGGCGACGCCACGACCATGGTTGATCTGGGCATCAACAACAGCCTGACTGTGACCAGTGTCAATGGCGGCGGCACTGTAACTGGCACGACCGGCGATAATCTGACGGTCTCAGGTAGCAACGTGACGCTGGATGCCACCGCGGGTCAGTACAGCCTCATAGGCACTGGTGACACGGCAAATGTCTCGAACAGCACGGTGTCGATTGCGTCGGGCAATCAGGCAACTTTGAGCGGATCGGACAACACGGTGACGGCCAGCACGAGCGATAGCATCACACTGGATGGCAGCGGCAATACCGTTACCGCCGGAACCGATAGCACGATTGACGTCAGCGGGCAAAGTGATTCCGTCACGGCTTCTGGCAGCACGATTGATCTCGCCGCCGACAGCCAGGCAACCATCTCGGGTACAGGTGACAATGTCGCAGCTGCCTCGGGCGACGTGATTGACCTGAGCAACGCCACCATCACCCTCACGGCAGACAGTTCGGTCACGATCGACGGCTCCAACGACACCATCGTCGGCGCGGCGAGCGACAACATCACCATCGACGGCAGCAGCGACAGCGTGAGTGCGGGCACCGGAAGCTCGTTCGATATAGCGGGCAACGACGACGGCATAAGCGCTGGAAGTGATGCGACTGCAACCGTTACAGGCACCGGCGACACGCTGGACGCAAGCGGAGCCCAGGTCAACCTCGGCACCAGTACGCAGGTGACGCTCACCGGGACTGGCGACGCGGTGGCCGCTACGGGGGATCAGATCACCCTCGGGCCTGACTCACAGGCTACCTTTGCTGGTGGATCAGATACGATCAGCTTGGGTACTGGCACCACTGCGACGCTTAACGGCGCAAGCGACATCGCCAACGCTACGGGTGCGAACGACGTAATAAATCTAAAGGGAACAAGCGACCAGGGAAATGTCGAGGGTTCGGGTGACGCCGTATACGCGACCGGTAGCGACGACACACTATCCAGTTCAAGTGCAGCGACAAACGCATCTTTAAATTTGCAGGGCACAAGCGACTCCGCCACCGTCGGAGGAACGGGCAATACCGGTGTTGCGTCCGGTTCAGGCGACTCTATACAGGTAACAGGCAGCAGCTCGGGCGGCGATTCTCTCGGCTCAAACGATTCTGTCTCGGTGTCTGGCGTCAACAGCACTGCCTGGAGCTCAGCCGCAGCTACAGGTGCGACCCTCACTGCTAACGGCTCCGGCGACATCGAGTATGTGGACGGGACGGGAAATGCCGGGTTCGCCGAGGGTTCGACCGAGACCGTATATGTGTACGGCAGCGAATCCAAGGGATTGGCGGTGAGCGCGAGCGACCAGATCAACGTCACCGGAAACGACAGCACGGGATGGAGCCTGGGCGGCGCGACGAATGCAAACATTGACCTGACGGGTGCCTATGACACGGCGCAGGTTGGTGGGACAGGTAACATTGGTATTGCGAGTTCACCTGACGAAACTGTGGATGTTGATGGCACTGGCTCTCATGGTGACGCTTTGAGCTCGAACGATCAGATCAACGTCAGCGGAGCCGACGGTACGGGATGGACCTCTGGAAATGCCACCGACTCAACTATAGATCTGACAGGGGGCAGCGATATTGCGTATATCTCAGGATCGGGCAATCTTGGGATAGCGAGCGATGCAAACGAAAACGTCTATGTTTATGGCGACGATTCCCACGGCGACGCGCTGAGTTCAAATGACTGGGTCGAGGTGACCGGAACCGACAGCACCGGATGGACTTCGGGAACGGCCACCGGTTCAACCATTGATCTAACAGGCGGCGACGACTTTGCATACGTCTCAGGGTCCGACAATATGGGGATGGCAGACGCGGGGCATGACACGGTTGACGTCTATGGTAACGATTCCCATGGCGACGCTTTGAGCGCTGACGACCAGATCAATGTCAGTGGGAGCGATAGCAGCGCATGGACATCGAGCACGGCGTCCGATACCGACATTGACATGTCTGGTTCAAGTGACGTTACTAACGCTGGGGCAGACACATCCGTAATTGCATCCGGTAGTGATGACCTCTTGAACGGCGACGATATGTCGGATGGTACAAACTACGACATCAATAGCAATGACGCTGTGTCGGATGGTGGTGGCGATTATGAAGGCGATGGTGACACGGACCCGGACCCTGACGATGGCACAGACGATCCGGTCATATTGAATCTGACCGGTGGCCAGGTACAGACGACATCCGTTACGGGTTCGACCACCTACTTTGACATGCAGAACGACGGTCAGTCGGTACAGACCGCATGGATGACCCCGGGCGAAGGCATGCTGGTCTATGACCCGGCAAACCCCAACTCGGCGACTGATGATGCAGACCTTGTATCCGGCTTCGCTGCGCTAGATGCACTCGACAGTAACGGCGATGGCGTACTAAACGCCAGCGATAGTGCATGGAGCCAGTTGAGGGTGCTGGTCGATATCGGCAACGGGCAGCCAGACCAGTTGTTCACGCTAGGCCAACTGGGTATCAGTTCGATCAACCTGAACGCCACTGCCGAAGAGGTCAGTCAGAACGGCAACATCATTCTGGCCAACAGCACATTCACAAGAACAGATGGCAGCACGGGAGATGTCGCCGGGGTCGCGCTGCAGTTCAACCCAGGATCGATTCAATCGACTGCAGCGGGTGGGAATGCATCGGTCACCAGCCAGGCGTTTGTCGATCACCGGCTCAACCAGCTGATCGCTGGAATGGCGTCTTTCAACCCTCAGTCTGCTGGCAGCACGAACCTGATGCACGACGAGCACGGCCAGCACCACATGGTCCTGGCCGCCAGTTCGCACTAAACGGCTGTGCACAATGCCCGCGACCTGGGTTGCGGGCATTTCATTAACGCGTATTTCGCAGGTCTCACGCGAGACCTGCAATCTCCATGGCTGACCAAGAAAACAATGTTGCTGCAGAGAGCGACCCCGGACTTGCCGCGCTCGTGCTGATCGCCCGCTTCCATGGCATCGCGGCTGACGCTGAACAACTGCGTCACGCTGCCGGTATCAAGTCTGACGCGTTTAACGACAGTGAACTGGCGCTCTCCGCCCGTTCGCTAGGCCTCAAGACGCGTAAGGTAAGGGTTTCAATCGACCGCCTGTCCCGAACCCCTTTCCCCGCCCTTGCACTCGACCAGGACGGTCAGCACTTCATCGTTGCAGGTTGCAATTCGGAGCGCGCCCTCATACTTGACGCAGGCGCAAGCGCTACTGCTGCAAGCTCTCCTGACGAAGTGATAGCGCGCTGCGGCGGTCAGATGCTGCTGTTTGCGTCCCGTGCGTCGCTCGCTGGCGAGCTGGCGCGATTTGACTTTTCCTGGTTCATCCCGGCGGTCATCAAATACCGCAGACTGCTGCTCGAGGTGCTGCTGGTCTCCGCCATCCTGCAGCTATTCGGCCTGGTGTCGCCGCTGATGTTCCAGGTAGTCATGGACAAGGTCCTCGTCAACCGTGCGTTCAACACGTTGAATGTCGTGTGTATTGCGCTTTTCGTCAGTTCGATATTCGAGATCTCGCTGACTGGGCTACGCAACTATGTGTTTTCGCATACGGCGAACCGCATCGACGTTGAGCTGGGTGCTCGGCTCTTCCGGCATCTGCTCGCGCTTCCGCTGGACTATTTTGGTTCGCGACGCGTAGGGGACACCGTCGCACGTGTGCGTGAGCTTGAGAATATCCGCAGCTTCCTGACTGGACAGGCAGTGACTGCAGTCATCGACCTGTTTTTCTCCTTCATTTTTCTGGCCGTCATGGCCGTATACAGCGTATGGCTGACACTCATCGTAGTCATTTCACTGCCTGTATACGCAGCAATCTCGATGACGCTCAATCCAGTGCTGCGCCGCCGCCTGAACGAGAAATTCGCACGTAGCGCCGACAACCAGTCTTTCCTGGTCGAAACCATCTCAGGCGCGGAGACGGTGAAGTCAATGGCTGTCGAACCGCAATTTACCCGGCGCTGGGACAACCAGCTTGCTGCCTATGTGGCGGCAGGATTTCGCGTAAGCGAACTTGGAAATATCGGACAGCAGCTTATCCAGCTAGTCGGCAAGCTCGTGACACTGTGCACACTCTTTTTCGGCGCAAAACTGGTAATCGACGGCAAGCTCTCGGTGGGCGAGCTCATCGCCTTTAACATGATGTCCCAACGGGTCGCCGCGCCCGTTCTGCGCCTCGCCCAACTCTGGCAGGATTTCCAGCAGATTGGCATCTCCATGGGACGGCTCGGTGACATTCTTAACACCCGCACAGAAGTGCCGCAAAGTCGTCAGGCCTTGCCCGCTCTTAAGGGTGATATCAGTTTCCAGAACATTCGTTTCCGGTACCGAGCGGATGGTCCGACGATCCTGAACGACGTGTCTCTCGACATTCGTGCGGGGGAGGTCATCGGTATCGTGGGCCGCTCAGGATCAGGGAAAAGCACACTGACCAAGTTGCTACAGCGTCTTTACATTCCGGAGCATGGGCGGGTGCGCATCGACGGAATCGATCTCGCGCTCGCCGATCCCGCGTGGCTGAGGCGACAGATTGGCGTCGTTCTCCAGGAGAACCTGCTGTTCAACCGGTCAATCCGCGACAACATTGCCGTTACCGACCCGGGTATCTCGCTGGAAGTGGTCATCAACGCGGCACGACTCGCCGGCGCTCACGATTTCATTTCAGAGATGTCGGAAGGTTACGACACCATCGTGGGCGAACACGGTTCAAATCTCTCTGGTGGTCAACGGCAGCGCATCGCGATCGCGCGCGCATTGGTGACTAATCCGCGCATTCTCATATTCGACGAAGCGACCAGTGCGCTCGATTTTGAAACCGAGCGGGTCATCCAGAACAACATGCGTGCGATGTGTCAGGGGCGCACCGTAATCATTATTGCGCACAGATTGACGTCCGTCCGGCATGCCGATCACATTGTCGCGATGGACAAGGGAAAGATTGTCGAGCGCGGAGGCCACGAACAACTGATCGAGTTAGGTGGCTATTACTCTCACCTGGTCTCGCTTCAGAACAGCTGACACGACACACAGATACGGCAAAGTTCATTATGAATTCTATAAGAGCACAGGCGCTGGGTGACCTGCTGCGTCGCTACGGTGCCGTGTTTCGCACAGCATGGTCGATTCGCCATCAACTCGATACCCAACCACGCCTTTCGCACGAACGCGCGTTCCTGCCAGCCAATCTCGAACTGGTGGAAACGCCGGTCCATCCCGCACCACGATGGACAATGCGGATCATCGTCTTACTGGCGATCCTGATTATCCTGATTGCACTCTTCGGTCAGCTTGACATTGTGGCGGTAGCAAAGGGCAAGCTGTTACCCGACGAGCGGGTAAAAGTGATTCAACCTGCAATTACGGGCGTCGTTCGACGGATTCTCGTGCAGGACGGTGAACGCGTACATGCGGGGCAATTGCTGATGGAGCTCGACCCAACCCAGGCAACTGCAGATGCCGATAAGGCTCGTTCGTCGCGCGTCGATGCGTCACTCGCGGCAGAACGCGCCAGGACATTACTCGCGGCACAAAGCGCAGGACGACCGCCTGAAATGGCACGAGTCGACGGCGCGTCACCCGCGGAGCAGCAGGAATCGCAGCACTTTGCCGATGGGTTGTATCGCGAATATCAGGACAAGCTGAACAGTGCGCAGGCCGAACTGCTCAAACGTGAGGCCGAACTGGATGAGACTCGCCAGGAAATCGCCAAGCTCGTCGCTACAGCGCCGCTCGCACGACAGCAGGCAAATCAGTACAGGTCACTCGCTGCGGACAATTACGTCGCCCAGACTGATTATCTGGACAAGGAGCAGGCCGCGCTCGAGAAAGAGCACGAGCTTGCTGCTCAGCAGAGTCACGCTCACGAACTGGTCGGAGGCATAGCTGAGCAGCGCGCGGACATCGCATCGACCACATCGCAGTTTCGCAGCACCCAGCTTGATGCACTCGATAAGGCGACCCAGCAACTGGAGCAAAGCCGCAACGACGAGACCAAGGCGGATACCCGACAGAAGCTGATGAGCCTGGCCTCTCCTGTAGATGGGACAGTGCAGCAACTGGCTATTCATACGGTCGGAGGCGTCGCTACTTCTGCGCAGTCGCTCATGGAAATTGTACCGATCGATTCGGTTGAAGTGGAAGCAAATATCGAAAACAAGGATATCGGATTTGTGAAGACCGGACAGGTTGCGACCGTCAAGATCGAGGCATTTCCATATACCCGTTACGGCTATCTGACGGGCAAGGTCGTCGCTGTGTCGAACGATGCAGTTCAGGACAAGAAACTCGGCCTGACATTCGTCGCTCACATCCGGCTACCCACGAATCGCATCCTCGCCAACGGTCAGTGGATCAACCTGACACCCGGTATGGAAGTGACGGCCGAGATCAAGACGGGCAAACGTAGCGTGGCGCACTACTTCTTCGATCCCGTGATGCAGACGGGCCAGGAGAGCATGCGTGAGCGGTAAGAGAAACTGGAATGGGCAGGAGGCTGGCCGATCGGGTATGGGAAAGAGTCGGTACACACGAGGCCGCGCAGTCGGGCTATTGGTCTTGTCGATGGCGTGCGGCGGCGTATATCCTGCGTGGGCTTTTGATCCAATGCTAACCGGACGGTCGGTGCCAGCGACCGCCGCAGCGGCGATGCTTGGCGATGGCAGCGCTGGTGTCTGTGCATTTGGCCCGTTGCCCAATCCGCTGCCGTTGCAGGATGCGGTAGAGCGCGGCCTATGCAACAACCCCAAAACGCGCGAGGCCTGGGCGCAGGTCAAGATTCAGGCGGCAGGAGTCGGCATTGGTCGAGCCGCATATTTGCCCACAGTGACGGGTAACTGGCAGGGTGTACGGGACGACACCGCCACGAACGTCAGTGGTTATCCCCAATACAGTTCGGACTACCGGAACAGCGTACTCAGAACTGAGAGTGTGTCGCTGAACTGGGTGTTATACGACTTCGGAGGGCGCAAGGCGGCGCTGGCGAACGCGACGGCGCTGCTCGCTGCTGCGCGGGCCAGCCAGGAAGCAGCGTTGGAACAGGCTTTTGCGGACGTGGCGAAAGATTACTACGCAGCACAGGCTGCCCAAGGCGCATTTGCTGCCGCCCAGGAAATCGAGCAGACCGCAAACGACAGTTTCAAGGCCGCGACCGCTCGCGTCAGCAAAGGTATAGCACCCATTACCGACGAGCTGCAGGCCCAGACGTCGTGGGCGGAGGCCGTTATCAACCGGACGAAAGCGCAGGGAGACTGGCAATCCGCCCTTGGGACGCTAGCCTCCGATATGGATCTTGACCCGAGTATGCCGATAACCTTGCCTGATGTCGGTGACGGCGTGACGCCGGACGCGGACTTTGACGATTCGGTCGCAGAACTTATCGAAGAAGCCAAACGTTCTCATCCGAGCGTTCTGGCCGCTGAGGCTCAGGTCGAAGCGGCCGCGGCAAAACTAAGGCAGACACGCGCGGAAGGGTTGCCGAGCGTTAGCTTTGTCGCAAAGTACAGCTGGAACAATCAACCCACTGTCCTCGATGTCGGCTTCCCGCAGTTTCCTGCGAACGGACACGAATGGTATCTGGGTATTCAGGTTTCCATACCCATCTTTGAAGGCTTCACCCGAACGTACCAGATTCGTCAGGCCGAGGCGCAAACCGAGTTGCAGCGTGACACGCTGAATGAGGTGCAGCAGCAGGTAGGCCTTGATGTTTGGACGAGTTATCAGACGTTGCAGACTGCGACACACAATCTGGATAACATTGCCATGCTGCTTGACGTCGCACGACGCTCCTACACCGCTGCACAACGCCGATACCAGGTCGGAGTTGGAAATATCCTTGAGTTGCTCAACGCGCAATCGTCCTTGGCGGGAGCGAAGCGTCAGCGTATCCAGGCGTTGACTGACTGGCGTTCTGCGCGACTTCAACTGGCAGCTAAGCTTGGCAAGCTGCGGATGTGGGATATTGTTGATCAGCAGACCCGGAGCGTGGAATAGCATGAGTAAAGTAGAGATTCTTGGTTCTCGCTTCATCGCGCCTGTTGTCGGTGCTTGTCGGCACCGCTGCTGCGTACGGTCCAGGATGTGCTACACGTCGCGGGTGGCTGGGTTGGGTGGTCAATGTCAGCAAGTTACTGATTTAAATAAACGTACAGCGGCCTGCAAAGCCGTTTGTGCCTGTTGAGCCCGATCGGGTTTTTGCATCGGTAAAGCGACCTTGGGTGCCTCAGTTCGACCCCGAGTCGCCCCTTGATGTGAGGTGCTCGGCGACCGGTATTGCTCACGTTTCGGACGGTCTGCAGCAGTTTGCATTCAATTGACGACCGGCTTGTGTGCATCCGAGCATTTAGGAATGCAACAAATTCCGGAAATAAACCGACTGAGCTTTGTGCATTATCCGCTATCTTAGAGGGTGAAATCGATTCTTCGTCTCGTGCCTTCAATTTTAAGCATCTCGATAAAAGTCTATTCGTGATGGGGGATCGATATGGCTATGCGTGACAAGGGACTTAGGCGAAATCTTCAAATGCGTGCGAGCGCGCTTGTCGCGATCGCACTTCTTTCCCCGGCGGTCTGCAAGGCGGACGTTGACGGTCTGCCGAGCACGGACGAGCGCGTCATCGTTTATCGAGAATTGGAGCGCCAGTATGTCCGAGGCCGAGAAAATGAAGATGATGGACGCGGTGCACTGTGCAAAAATGTTGTGTCTGACGGATCCGACGGCCCCGACTTCTTTGAAATCCGGCTACCCAATGGCAAGTATCAGCAGGAAAAAAACAGTACAACATGCCTATTGGACATTTCAACAGGTTGCCAGTCGGGGATGTTTCCGGTTGAACGCCTGGAGGACGACGGACGTTGGGCATGGACTAAGTCACGCATTGGCTATCTTGCTTACCTCAGGCGTCTTGTGCTCACCGCCGGAATACCACCGGACGTGCTTAAGCCAGAGCTTGATGCCATGGAGAACCTTATTCTAACGAATATCGCGCGGAGACTTGCCCGGCCGGTGCGATTGCAGACTTATGAAATTCCGATCGGAATGGGCGCCAAAAATGACGTAGATTTTGATAATGGACGGATGGCAAATCTAGAGAGAGAATTTGCTGGAAGCTGGAACGCATATGTGGTCTCGCTTTCCAATGCTCAGCGGTCCAAGCTGTCCCTATTGGAGGGCGTACCTGACGGTTGCGGCGCGGGCGAGACAGAGTATGAGGTTATGACCACTCCTCCCGGAGGTAGGATCAGGCTCATAAGCGATATGGATGCGATGGTGTGCGAAGCGAGAAAAATTGACCCCTGGGATTTCAATCTATGCCAAGGGTGGACTGCGGTATTGTCCAAGACGATGGGACTTGTTGGGACTTACCGCTACGTTGTTGATTGGCCGAACGGTCAGAGTGTTCGCGATAAAGTGATCGTAGACCAGCAACGGGACCGCAGGCTTTGCATACCGCGGTCATGCGGTTAGATTTGGTACATAACAAGACCGCTTTCTAAAAAACTTCAACGCAGAGGTCGCAAATGCCATCTCGTCCAAAAAACGGACTGGACGATTTCTTTGGGGTCTTGCGGGACGTCCACAGGATCGCATTGGTTGCTGCTGGCGGGTTGATTTTGTTGCCACTACTCGCTGGACTTGGTGGCTATGTACCACCGTGGCCCTCTGGCATAGTCGGTATTACGTCCTTGGTGGAGCTTGTAGTCCTCATCACAGTCTTCCAACTTCTGTCGAGAGCGCAGCGGTCGAGGGCCTCTCGGATGATTCTCAGCTCGGCGATCCTCGTGCTCATTCTGAGCGCGATTTACCTACTTACCAATGCTATCTTTGTCTACTCGATACCGAATAACTCGACCCGAGTTGTCCTAGGGTGCGGGCTCTCAGAAAAAGCAAAACTGATCCTCGGCGGTTACGGACATTTACCGACGGATGTCTGTCCCGGCGAATTCACAGCAATGCTAGCATCCGCACAGTACGAGACGGACGTAGTTTGGTCGAAGTTATCCGTTAGTCTTATTAAGGGCGCACTGGCTTTTTCGTGGCTTGGAGCTTTCGGTGCACTAGCAGCGCTTGTCGGCGTTTTCGTCTCTTTCCAACGTCGTCAGCGGCCTTGGACAGCCACGCGTAGAACCTGATCGTTCAAAGGAGAGCAACTTGGGTGCACCGGAATTGAAGCAGATCTGATCTATACACCGCGATGTCGTGCACGAACGTCGCATTTGATGGCGGAAGTGGACGAAGCTGGGTGTCCCCTAGGCGGCTGAGGTTGGCCGATTGTCGCCGGGGCGCACGCGAGCCGGTGCACGTAGCAGCCGGTTGAGGCTCAAAAAGGGGAAGTTTTCGTGTGCTACAGATTTGCTACAGCAATGGTAGAAATCCATATCTGAAAAGCCTTGTGCCTGTCATTCCACCCCCTGAACTACGGGGAGATAGACCATCAACAGAGCGGGCAGAAACCCATTCAACAGTTCGCGTGACCTGACTCCGTGGGCGTTTGCGGCTTTTCCGCTTCGTCCTAAGCGAAGCACCGCCATGAACCGTAGTTTACCGCCGTCTCCACAGCACTTTGTCAGAAAGTGCTGCTGCGGCGTCTACCGTTGCCGCGACGGGGAAAACCATGGCTCGAATCCTGCCGGCCGGCAGTCGCTGGCGAGCCCAAGGCGCAAGCGAGCGCAGAGTATAGCAAAAACACCCGAAGTCAAAGGGTGCGCCACCACGTTCCGCCACCGCGAGCCACTGTCATTTAGCGGCTACGAAGCGATGCTACCCTCAACCCAACGTCGCCCGTGTGCACCCAGCGACGCTGCGGTTTCTTTCGCGAAAGCCGCTCCGCCCGCGGCTCCATCCCCACCTTTGATCAAGAGGTCACCATCATGAGCGACGCGAATAACGCCCCACGTCCCCAGCGGAATACGAAGGCCGATCATCATTACCGGTTCCACATGCCGCATGTCCATCTGGGCTCGGTGTTCGGCGACGACTGGTTCGCGCTGAAGGCCGAGAGCTTCGCGCGCTTCTTTGGAACACCGACTTTCCTGATTGCGCAGACGCTGATTGTTGCCGTCTGGATTGCCGTGAACATGCTGGGCTTTACCAAGTTCGACGTTTATCCGTTCATTCTTTTGAATCTCGCTTTCAGCCTTCAGGCGGCCTACGCTGCACCGCTGATTCTGCTGGCGCAAACCCGCCAGGCGGATCGCGACAAGGCGCATTCCGATGCCGACGCACGCCATCGCGAAGACATCGCGACGGCAAACGAGCAGCGCCAGGCGTTGGCGGCGAAACAGACCGAGCAGCTTGTGGTACTGCTTGAACAGAACACGCAACTAACTGCTCTGACAAAGCAGATGAGCGAGCGTATCGAAGCATTGACGCTTGAATTGCACAGTCAGCTGGCACGACGCGACGCAAGTACGTAAAAGCTTCTGTGGCTTCATGCAAGAGCGGCGTGCTTAAGGCTGGGTATCTGGCGACGCAGCGGGGTTACCAGCAGGCACGCTGGAATCCGTACGATCCGGTTGGCTGTCCTGACGTCGCCCTTCCCCAAGCGCGAGCCGCTCCATAGGCAGCGTCGTTGCGTCGTCGATGGCATCCACGTAACTGAAGCGATAGCGGGCATAGGTGGCCTGCAACCGCCCGAAGCCGTGGCAAAAGTCGTCGTGCACCACAGGCCTGAAGCTGAAGCCCAGCGGATAGTGCGCGTGTTCGAAGCATGTTTGCGACGGGTCTGGACCATAGAGCGCGTCGTCGAAGATGTAATCCTCGGTGGTCTCAAGATCACATGACGTCACCGCGAACGCGCAAATTACCGCAACAAGAAGCATCCCAACTATTGGTGCGCGCATATCGAATTGAGTCGTAGTGGTATCGGCCAATACAGACTCATGCAGGACAACAAAGTTTTTTGACAGCACCTTACCGGGTGTTTTCTGCGTGGCAGTGGCCGGCCATTTCGAAGAGCGGTTGCGACGTCTATGCAGTCACTGATGAACGCGCAGAACAAAGCCATTCGCGCCTACGAAGCGCGGCCCACCCCGAGCGCCGGCCGCGACGACCATCACGACCGTTAAAGCCGTTACGACCGTAACCTCCAAAAACAAAACGGCCCAGCAGACACCAGGCCTGCCAGGCCGTTCAGATCACCGCGCACCGCCACCCTCAGGCCGCGCGCCGTCCTCCACAGAGTCGCTTCAGAACTCCACAACCGCGAATTCCGCCTTACCCACATCGCACAGCGGGCAGCGCCAGTCTTCCGGGATGGCGGCGAAGCGCGTGCCTGCCGCGATGCCTTCTTCCGGCAGACCGTCTTCTTCGTTGTAGATCCAGCCGCAAATCAGGCAGACCCAGCTTTTGTACTCAACAATGACTTCGCTCACGACACACTCTTTTTCAGTTCAGCGACAACAATCCGCGCAGTCTGCCCCTTTTTGGGGCGCGCGGCGACCCGCAATATTACCGGAATTTGACAAAGCGCCCATGTGGGCCAATGCCGCGGCGCCGCACACCGTCACGGAACCCGCACGGTCACATAGCGTCACCGCGTGGCCGGTTCGCGGGCGAGGGCCGGGCCCGCAGCCTCGCGTCAAACGCCTGCATGCCTGACAGGGCCAGCGCCCCGGCCTTTCGGCCTATATCTTCCGGCATCCAGGCATCCGCCCGCGCGCCCGGTACAATGAGCGGTTCCGGCTCATTGCTGTCTTCTCTTCCAAATCTCCATGTCGCTTTACACCATTACCGGGGCGCAACTGGCGTTCGGTCACGTCGCGTTGCTCGATCACGCGGATTTCTCTCTCGAAGCGGGCGAGCGCGTCGGGCTGATCGGTCGCAATGGCGCGGGCAAGTCGTCGCTGCTGAAGATCGTCGCCGATCTGAGCAAGCCTGACGACGGCCTCGTCACGCGTCAGCAGGGCCTGACTTCGGTCTACGTGCCGCAAGAGCCGGAGTTCGATACGGACGACACGGTGTTCGACGCCGTCGCCGCCGGCCTCACGCACGCCCGCGCGCTGCTGGATGAATACGACGTGGTCGCCAACCAGCTTGCCGACGAACCCGAAGGCCCGGCGCACGACGCGCTCATGTCGCGCATGAACACGCTGCAATCGGCGCTGGACCATTCGGACGCCTGGAACTGGAGCACGCGCGTGGCCACCACGCTGCAGCAGATCGGCCTGAACGGCGAGGCGCGGGTCGGCTCGCTGTCGGGCGGCATGCAAAAGCGCGTGGCGCTGGCGCGGGCGCTGGTCGTGCAGCCGGACGTGCTGCTGCTGGACGAACCCACCAACCACCTTGACTTCGACGGCATCCGCTGGCTCGAAGATTTGCTGGTGTCGCTGCGCGCCGGGCTGCTGTTCATCACCCACGATCGCGCGTTTCTGGACCGCGTCGCCACCCGTATCGTCGAACTGGATCGCGGCCGCCTGCTGTCGTATCCGGGCAATTTCAGCGCCTACCAGACCCGCAAGGCGCAGCAGCTCGAAGTCGAGCAGGTGGAGGCGGCCAAGTTCGACAAGCTGCTGGCACAGGAAGAAGTGTGGATTCGCAAGGGCGTGGAAGCGCGCCGCACGCGCAGCGTCGGCCGGATTGCGCGGCTCGTGCAGATGCGCAACGAGCGCGCCGAGCGTCGCAACGTGCAGGGCAACGTCAAGCTGGACGTGGGGCAGGGCGAGAAGTCCGGCAAGATCGTCGCCGAACTGACGGATGTGACCAAGCGCTACGGTTCGCGCACGGTGGTGGACAACTTCACCGCCACGGTCATGCGCGGCGACAAGATCGGTTTTGTCGGCCCGAACGGCGCGGGTAAAACCACGCTGCTGAAGATGATCCTCGGCGAGTTGCAGCCGGATGACGGCACGGTGCGCATCGGCACCAACCTGCAGGTCGCGTATTTCGACCAGATGCGCGCGCAACTGGATCTGGACAAGAGTCTTGCCGATACCATCAGCCCGGGCAGCGAATGGGTCGAAGTCAACGGCCAGAAAAAGCACGTGATGAGCTATCTCGGCGACTTCCTGTTCGCACCGGAGCGCGCGCGTTCGCCGGTCAAGTCGCTCTCGGGCGGCGAGCGCAACCGTCTGCTGCTGGCGCGTCTGTTCGCGCGGCCGGCCAACGTGCTGGTGCTCGACGAACCCACCAACGACCTCGACATCCCGACGCTCGAACTGCTCGAAGAACTGCTCACGGAGTACGACGGCACGGTGCTGCTGGTCAGCCACGATCGCGCGTTTCTGGATAACGTCGCGACTTCGGTGATCGCGTCGGAAGGCGGCGGCAAGTGGCGCGAGTACGTCGGCGGCTTTACCGACTGGCAGATCCAGCGCGACCGCTCGCAACAGATGGCGCAGGACGCGCAAAAGGAAGCCGCCAAGGAAGTGGCGTCGAAAGACAGCGGCGGCGCGGCGGCAGCCCGCACTACGCCGCGTGCGGCCAAGTTGTCGTTCAAGGAGCAGCGCGAACTGGATGCGTTGCCGGCACAGATCGCCGCGCTCGAAGCCGAGCAAAAGACGATAGGCGCGCAACTCGAAGATGGTTCGATCTTCGCGAAGGATGCGGCGGAAGGCACGCGGCTGACGGCGCGCTACGCGGCGATCGACGAGGAGTTGCTGGTGGCGATGGAACGGTGGGACGAGCTGGAGAGCCGGCGGAAGTAAGCGGTGAGCGCGGCCGGAATGGCCGCGTGCTCGGCTTACCCCTGTTTCAGACTTAGAGGTAGCTGCCGGAGACCGGGTAGCTCGCGTTGCAGGGTTTGCCCCTCCGCCCCCCCACCAAATGGCCGATCGGACATCCGGCAAATTGCTCCCCGTATCGAAATCAGTAAAATACCCCGCGAACAGGCTTCCTGCGGCGTTCGCACCGGCTTACCGCCCATCGAGCGGCACGTCGGGCGCGCCAAGAGGAAGCCAGGCCACAAAAAAGTTTGCCCGCCGTGCGGGCACCCCACCCACCCCGTTGTTTCGTTTCGCTTTTTTTGAAAACTCAACGCATTGTCCACGGACCTGTCCACAGGACCTGTGGACAACGATGAACCGACGGACCCGAGTAAGCCATGTCTACGAAAAAGCCAAACGCCGCGTATAGCGAAGCGTCGATCAAGGTGTTGAAGGGCCTGGAGCCGGTCAAGCAACGGCCCGGCATGTACACCCGCACCGAGAATCCGCTGCACATCATTCAGGAAGTCATCGACAACGCCTCGGACGAAGCCCTCGGCGGCTACGGCCGGCAGATCACGGTCACGCTGCATGCGGACCAGTCGGTGTCGGTGGACGACGACGGCCGGGGGATTCCCTTCGGCCTGCATCCCGAAGAGGGCGTGCCGGTCGTCGAAATCGTCTTCACCCGCCTGCACGCAGGCGGCAAGTTCGACAAGGCCGCCGGCGGCGCCTACACGTTCTCGGGCGGTCTGCACGGCGTGGGCGTGTCGGTCACCAACGCGCTGTCCACGCGCCTCGACGTCACCGTCTGGCGCGACGGCAAGGTCGCCGAACTGGGTTTCGCCAACGGCGACGTGGCCAAACAGCTCCAGGTACGCCCGGCCGCCCGAGGCGAGAAGAAATCCGGTACCCGCGTCACCGCCTGGGCCAATCCGAAATACTTCGACTCGCCCAACCTGCCGCTCGGCGAACTGCAGCGTCTGCTGCGCTCGAAGGCGGTGTTGTTGCCGGGCGTCGAAGTCACGCTGATCAACGAGAAAACCGGCGAGAGCCAGACCTGGAAGTACGAAGACGGTCTGCGCGGCTATCTGCTCGAAGGCATGAACGGCAGCGACCTGCTGATTCCGCTCTTCGAAGGCGAACGCTACGCCGAGAACTCGCGCTCGAACGAAGAAACCTTCGCGGAAGGCGAGGGCGCCGCCTGGGTGGTGGCGTGGAGCGAAGAGGGTGCGCTCACGCGCGAGTCCTACGTCAACCTGATTCCGACGCCCGCGGGCGGCACGCACGAATCCGGCTTGCGCGACGGTCTGTTCCAGGCGGTCAAGAGCTTCGTCGAGTTGCACAATCTGCAGCCGAAGGGCGTGAAGCTGCTCGCGGAAGACGTGTTCGCGCGCGTCTCGTTCGTGCTGTCGGCGAAGGTGCTCGATCCGCAGTTTCAAGGGCAGATCAAGGAGCGTCTGAATAGCCGCGACGCAGTGAAACTGGTGTCGTCGTTCGCGCGTCCGGCGCTCGAGTTGTGGCTCAACCAGCACGTCGAGCATGGCAAGAAACTCGCGGATCTCGTCATCAAGCAGGCGCAGGCCCGCACCCGCGCCGGCCAGAAAGTGGAGAAGCGCAAGAGCTCGGGCGTGGCCGTTTTGCCGGGCAAGCTGACCGACTGCGAATCCACGGATATCGCCCGCAACGAACTGTTCCTCGTCGAGGGCGACTCGGCCGGCGGCTCCGCCAAGATGGGCCGCGACAAGGAATACCAGGCCATCCTGCCGCTGCGCGGCAAGGTGCTGAACACGTGGGAAACCGAGCGCGACCGCCTGTTCGCCAACAACGAAGTGCACGACATTTCGGTGGCGATCGGCGTCGATCCGCACAGCCCCGACGATCATATCGATCTGTCCAATCTGCGCTACGGCAAGATCTGCATTCTCTCGGACGCGGACGTCGACGGTTCGCACATTCAGGTACTGTTGCTGACGTTGTTCTTCAAGCACTTCCCGCAACTGATCGAACGCGGTCATGTGTGCGTGGCGCGTCCGCCGCTGTTCCGCGTCGATGCACCGGCACGCGGCAAGAAGCCCGCGCAGAAGCTCTACGCGCTGGACGACGGCGAACTCGAAGCGATCCTCGACAAGCTGCGCAAGGACGGCGTGCGCGAGACACAGTGGGCCATCAGCCGCTTCAAAGGTCTCGGCGAAATGAGCGCGGAGCAGTTGTGGGACACCACAATGAACCCGGACACGCGGCGTCTGTCGCCGGTTGCGCTGGGCGAGCTCGACTACGACGCCACGGTCGCACGTATGACCATGCTGATGGGCAAGGGCGAAGCGGCCTCGCGGCGCAGCTGGCTCGAAGAAAAGGGTAACGAAGTCGAAGCGGATATCTGAGCTGAGCGCCTCTACCAGGCCTGCTCGCGCAGCGTTCCTTCACGCCACATACGGATACGGAATCTAGATGGACGACAACACGCCTGATCTTTTCACCGAGGCGCCGGCGCCCGGCGACTCCCTGACGCTTGGCAACTACGCCGAGCGCGCCTATCTCGACTACGCGGTGAGCGTCGTCAAGGGGCGCGCGCTGCCGGACGTCTGCGACGGCCAGAAGCCGGTGCAGCGGCGCATCCTGTTCGCCATGAACGACATGGGCCTCTCCGACAACGCCAAGCCGGTGAAATCGGCGCGCGTGGTCGGCGACGTGCTCGGTAAGTACCACCCGCACGGCGACCAGTCGGCGTACGACGCGCTGGTGCGTCTCGCGCAAGACTTTTCGATGCGCTATCCGCTGATCGACGGCCAGGGCAATTTCGGTTCGCGCGACGGCGACGGCGCAGCGGCCATGCGGTACACCGAAGCGCGCCTGACGCCGATCGCCAAGCTGCTGCTCGACGAGATCGACCAGGGCACGGTCGATTTCATGGCCAACTACGACGGCTCGGAGCAGGAGCCGCGGCAACTGCCCGCGCGTTTGCCGTTCGTGCTGCTGAACGGCGCCTCGGGCATCGCGGTGGGTCTCGCTACGGAAATCCCGTCGCACAACCTGCGCGAAGTCGCGTCCGCAGCGGTGGCGATGATCCGCAACGAGCATATCCAGCACGCCGAGCTGATGCAGCACATCGCGGGGCCGGATTTCCCGGGTGGCGGCCAGATCATTTCGAGCGAAGCGGAAATCTCCGCGGCTTACGAAAGCGGCCGTGGCACGTTGAAGGTGCGGGCGCGCTGGAAGATCGAAGACCTGGCGCGCGGTCAGTGGCAACTGGTCATCACCGAACTGCCACCGAACACGGCCGCGCAGAAGGTGCTCGAAGAAATCGAAGAGCAGACCAATCCGAAGATCAAGCTCGGCAAGAAGACGCTCACGCCCGAACAACTGCAGACGAAGCAGACCATGCTCGCCCTGCTCGACGCCGTGCGCGACGAATCGGGCCGTGATGCGCCGGTACGCCTCGTATTCGAACCGAAGTCGAGCCGCATCGATCAGACCGAGTTCGTCAACACGCTGCTCGCGCATACGAGTCTTGAGTCGAACGCATCGCTCAATCTCGTGATGGTCGGCGGCGATGGCCGGCCGTGTCAGAAGAGCTTGCGCGACATGCTGAGCGAGTGGGTCGCGTTCCGCAAGGCCACGGTCACGCGCCGCACGCGCCATCGCTTGACCAAGGTGAACGACCGGATTCACATCCTCGAAGGCCGGATGATCGTCTTCTTGAATATCGACGAAGTCATCCGCATCATCCGCGAGTCGGATGAGCCGAAGGCCGCGCTGATCTCGGCATTCAGCCTCTCCGATCGCCAGGCCGAAGACATTCTTGAAATCCGTTTGCGTCAGTTGGCGCGGCTGGAAAAGATCAAGATCGAGAAGGAACTCACGGAACTGCGCGACGAGAAGGCCAAGCTCGAAGAACTGCTCGGCAGCGAATCGGCGCTGAAGCGCTTGCTCATCAAGGAAATCGAAGGTGACGCGAAGCAATACGGCGACGAGCGCCGCACGCTGATCCAGCAGGAAAAGCGCGCCACTTTCGAAGCCCGCGTGGTCGACGAACCGGTCACGGTGGTGATGTCGCAAAGGGGTTGGGTGCGCGCGCTGAAGGGTCATGGGCTCGATCCGGCCGGCTTCACCTTCAAGGCGGGCGACGCGCTTTACGCGGCGTTCCAGTGCCGCACGCCCGATACGCTGATTGCGTGGGGCAGCAACGGGCGCGTCTATTCGGTCGCGGTGGCGCTGCTGCCGGGCGGCCGCGGCGACGGCGTGCCGGTTACCTCGCTGATCGAGCTCGAGTCGGGCAGCCACCTGATGCACTACTTCGCCGCGCCGGCTGATCAGGCCTTGCTGCTGGCATCGAGCAACGGCTTCGGCTTTATCGCCAAGGTGGGCGACATGGTGAGCCGCGTGAAGGCCGGCAAGTCCTTCATGACCATCGACGAAGGCGCGACGCCGCTCGTGCCGATGCCGATGCTGCCGGACGCGACCCACGTCGCCTGTCTGTCGGGCGGCGGCCGTCTGCTGGTATTCGGTCTCGACGAGATGAAGACGCTCTCGGGCGGCGGCCGCGGCGTCACGCTGATGGCGCTCGACGACAAGGAAGCGTTGACCCAGGCGCTCGCCATCGGCAAAGCGGGCGTGGTCCTGCTCGGTACCGGTCGAGGCGGCAAAGCGTATGAAGAAACGCTGAGCGGCGCGGCACTCACGCCGCATATCGGCAAGCGCGCCCGCAAGGGCCGCGCGCCGGACACGAAGCTGAAGGTGTTCGAAATGCGGCCTGTGCTGCCCGTCGCGAAGTAAGTCGTAGTGCCGCGTGCGGGGCCTTTAACCACAGGCTGCGCACGCGGCAGGCAGCAAATTCGAGGATCGGCGCGCGGCGCAGCGCGCCGGCACAATCAATAAAACGATGGCATGAGCGATGAACTGCGGAACTGCGCGAACAACGTGCGGTCGAATGCGGTCATTAGCCGCGTCGGGCAAGGCTTTGAACCGCGTCGTTTAGGGGTCCAACCTGTCCGTCGACGAGCGGCACGCCCCATCATCGAGAGAGGAAAACAACATGACCAAAGCCGTCGAGCTCGCGCTCTTTTTGCATTTGCTGGGTGTGGCCGTGTGGGTCGGCGGGATGGTCTTTGCGCATTTTTGCCTGCGCCCGGCGCTCGCCGACCTCTCGCCGCAACTGCGCCTGCCGCTGTGGGAATCGGTGTTTGGGCGCTTCTTCAACTGGGTCGCCGCTTCGGTGATCATCATTCTGCTGACGGGCGGCTTCATGCTGACGCAGTTCGGCGGCGCCCATGCGTCGTGGCAACTGCATGCCATGGCGGGTCTCGGCATCGTGATGATGCTGATCTTCGGGCATATCCGCTTCGCGGTGTTTCCGCGTATCCGCCGCGCAGTGCAGGCGCAGAACTGGCCGGATGGCGCCCGGGCGGTCGGAACCGTGCGGCGCCTGGTGGTCGTCAATCTGGTGCTGGGTGTGGTGACGATCGGCGTGTCCGTTCTGTCCGGCGGGGTCTAGGCCACGCGCCGCAGCGCGTTGCGTGCCATGAGACGCGCCGCATCATGCCTCGCCAAGAAACGCCGCTTCCAAGCGGCGTTTTTCACATCCGCGCCGCCGCCGTTGGCGTTTGAGCCATCGGCCCCACAAGCCGCTCCGCCAGCGAATAGCGCTGCATGCACCGCTCCATGCTGTCGAGAAACGCGTGATCGGCCGCGTTCATCTTGCGGTCGCGATGCCACAGCAGATGCACGTCGACATCCGCGAGGCCTTCTTCCGGCGGCAGGCGCCAGAGCCGCTGCTGGGCGAGATCGTCGCGCACGATGTGCTCCGGCAGACAGCCGACGCCATACCCCGCGAAGATCAGCCGCCGCACTTCGTCGAGGCTCGGCGACGACGCCACGATGCGCCCCGTGAAGCCCTTCTGGTCGCGAAACACGGTGAGCGGCGAGAGGCTGTCGCCGATCTGGTCGCTGGTGAACGAGACGAAATTCTCCGTCAGCAGGTCCTCCATCGTCAGTTGCGACTTGCCGAACAGGCGATGGTGGCGTCCGCAGAAAATCGCATAGCGCTGGCGCAGGAAGCAGCGCATTTCCAGCTTGTCCATCGGGGTGCGGCACAGGCTCAGGCCCGCTGTCGCCGTCTTCTGCAGCAGCGAGGAGATGATGTCCGACGAGCGCATCACTTCAATCTGCAGATCGATGCGCGGATAGGTGCGGTGAAACTCGGCGAGGAATTCGTCGTAGACCGGCGAGTCGATCCGGCTCACGCTCAGGAGGCGGATCGAACCGGTAATGTCCTCGGTGCGGTCGTCGAGCTCGGTCTCCAGCCGGGAAATGTTGCCGTAGATGTCGCTCGCGATCCGGTAGACCTCTTCACCCGCCTGGGTGGGCACGAAATGCGGGCCACGCCGCTCGATCAGCTTGCGCTGGAGGGTGTCTTCGAGCCGCTTGAGCGCCTGGCTCACGGCGGGCTGCGTGACGTACAAACGGGCCGCCGCGCGGCTTACGCTGCGCTCCTGCATGATCACAAGGTAGGTGCGCAGCAGGTTCCAGTCGAGCCGGTCGTTCAGAAAGCGGGTGATTTCGGCGCGCATGGGAGCCATGTTCCTGGATGAGTATTAGCCAGATTTATGCGGGGAATAATAACGCGAAATTTGACTAATGTTTTATGGCTGCCGATAAATGACCCCATCAGCCAAGGAGCCAGCATGAACCTACCTGCAATGTCCGCCCGCCAACCGGCGCGCGCAGCGACGGCCGCGTTTATCGGCACCATGATCGAGTGGTACGACTTCTACATCTACGCCACGGCGGCCGCGCTCGTATTCGGCACGCTGTATTTCCCGTCGCACGATCCGTTTGTCAGCACGATGGCGTCGTTCGCCACCTTTGCGGTCGGCTTTTTTGCTCGTCCGATCGGTGGGCTCGTGTTCGGCCACCTCGGCGACCGGATCGGCCGCAAGAAGGCGCTGATGACCACGCTGATGATGATGGGCATTGCGACCGTCTGTGTCGGGCTGCTGCCGGACTTCTCGAAGGTCGGCGTGCTCGCGCCGGTCCTGCTGGTGCTGCTGCGCGTCGTGCAGGGCATCGCCGTGGGCGGCGAATGGGGCGGGGCGGTGCTGATGGCCGGCGAACACGCACCGCAAGGACGGCGCACGTTTTTCGCTTCGTTCGCGCAGTTGGGCAGCCCGGCGGGACTCATCCTGTCGCTGGTGGCGTTTCGCGCCGTGACCTCGCTCGACAAGGCCGACTTCCTGTCGTGGGGCTGGCGTCTGCCGTTTCTCGCGAGCTCGGTGCTGCTGGTGGTCGGCATCCTGATCCGGATGGGCGTCAACGAATCGCCGGAATTTGCCCAGATCAAGGAAGCGAACAAGACCGTCAAGCTGCCGGTCGCCGAAGTGTTCAGTTCAGCCTGGCGACTCGTGCTGCTGTGCATCGGCGCCAATACCATCGGCATTGCTGGTGTCTATTTCACCAACACCTTCATGATCGCCTACACGACGCAGTACGTCGGCGTCACCCGCTCGCTGATTCTCGATTGCCTGTTCGCGGTCGCGATCATCCAGTTGTGCGCGCAACCGGTGGCCGCGTGGCTCGCCGAGCGCATCGGCAGTGCGCGCTTTCTGAAGTTCGCCGCGCTCGCTGCGATGCTCTCGCCGTATCCGATGTTCGTGCTGGTGCAGAGCGGCAGCGTCGTGCCGATGGTGATCGGCATTGCCATCGCGGTGGTCTGCATGGCGAGCTTCTATTCGGTGATCGCGGGCTTCGTGAGCGGCGTGTTTCCGACGCGCGTGCGCTACTCGGCGATCTCGCTGTCGTATCAGGTATGTGGTGCGGTCGCGGGCGGCCTCACGCCGCTGGTCGGCACCTATCTCGCGCATCGCTTCGTCGGTCAGTGGTGGCCGCTTGCCGTGTTCTACACGTGTCTGGCTGCAATCTCCCTGCTGTGCATCGTTGCGCTCGACGCGCGACGTTCGCAACGCGCCGACGCGAGCGAAGCGCTGCACGCAAGCTGAGCAAGAACGAACACCGGTAATACCAAGGAATCCGCATGAAAACGTTTTTCCATCCCGAGCAACTGCTGCATCATCCGCGCAGCTATCTGTCGCGTGGGCAAATGCGGGCGCCGCAGGAAGTGCCCGAGCGCGCGACGCGCCTCGTCAACGCCGTGAAGGCCCTCGACTTCGACGTGCGCGAGCCGGCCGATTTCGGCACCGCCGCCATCGCCGCGGTTCACGACATGAACTACCTGCGCTTTCTCGAAGAGGCGCACGCCGCGTGGAAGCAGATCCCCGACGACTGGGGCGACGAGGTCATGTCGAACATCTACGTGCGCGAGCCGAACCCGCTGCGCGGCGTGCTGGCCCAGGCCGCCCGCTATCAGGCAGACGGCAGTTGCCCGATCGGCGAGCATACGTGGCGCGCCGCTTACTGGTCGGCGCAAAGCGCGCTGGCTGCCGCGGCGGTGGTCAACGACGGCGGACGCGAGAGCTACGCGCTGTGCCGGCCGCCCGGCCATCACGCGCGCGCCGATGCGGCGGGGGGCTTCTGCTACCTGAACAACGCGGCCATTGCGGCACAGGCGCTGCGCAAGCAATACCGGCGCGTCGCGATTCTCGACACCGACATGCACCACGGCCAGGGCGTGCAGGAAATCTTTTACGGCCGCGACGACGTGCTGTATGTCTCGATTCACGGCGACCCGACCAATTTCTATCCGGTCGTGACAGGCCATGAGGATGAGCGCGGTGCGGGCTCCGGCGACGGCTTCAACGTCAACTTCCCGATGCCGCATGGCTCGTCAGAAGACGTGTTCTTCGAACGGGTCGACGACGCATTGCGCGTACTGAAGCGTTTCGAGCCGGACGTGCTGGTGCTGGCGCTCGGCTTCGATATCTACAAGGACGATCCGCAATCGAAGGTGGCGGTTACCACCGCAGGCTTCGGCCGTTTGGGTGCGGCGATCGGCGCGCTGGATTTGCCTTCGGTGATCGTTCAGGAGGGCGGCTATCACCTGGAGAGTCTCGAGGCGAATGCACAGGCTTTCTTTGGCGGCTTCACAGCGGCGCGCTCGCGTTAACCACCGGTAGCCATGCTCCAGGTAGCGGGTAGCGTGAGACGCAGCCCGCTGCCTGACTTTCAACCCATCGCCGCATACGCCAGCCACAGCCCGCACACGCCGGCCACCGTCCCATAGACGATGTACACCGGCACCTTGAGCTTGGCGAAGCACATGCACGAGAACAGCGCGGTCACCAGATACTGCGGCTGCAACGGCACGCGCTGGGCGATGCGCAGCACGGCGACCGCGAGAAACGCCGTTGTCACCGCGCGCAGAATCCGCATGCCGTGCTCGAAGCGCGGATTGGCCTTCAGTTGATGCAGATTGCGCTGCGCCAATACGACGAGGCAACCCGAAGGCACAAACAGCGCGAGCGTCGCGATCAAGGCACCCACCCAGCCATCGACGAGGTAGCCGAAGAACGGCACCACGTTCAGGAGCGGCCCGGGCGAGAGCGGCGAAAGCGAAAACGCCAGCGTGAAGTCGTTATCGGACACGCCGATTCCAGGCGTGACGAATAGCGCCTTGAGCACCGGCAGCGCGGAGAAGCCGCCACCGAACAGCGTCATGCCTGCCCCCGCCAGCCGCGGCCACAGCAGCGCGAGTTCGTAGCGGTGCGGCAGCGGAATGGCGAACAGCGCCAGCAGCACGCACAGCGCTGTCATCAGTTGCAGGTCGCTGCGCGCAATCGAAATCTTGAGCCGCACCTGGCGGGAGGGACTGTTGAACCAGCCGACCGCGAACGCCACCCCGAGCATGGCCACGTAAGCGGCCGGGCTGCGCGCATAGGCCAGCGTGAGACAACCGAGCAGCGCCGCGACCCATTCCAGCTTGCCGCGCACGAGCGCGCGCGTCTGCTTGTACCAGGTTACGCCGATCAGCGTGCCCAGCACGACGCTGAAGTGATTGAGGAGGGTTTGCGAAGCCACGGCGCGCACGAACGGCGTGCGGTAGAAGATCGCGAACAGCGTCATCAGCATGAAGAAGGGCAGCACACTGGCGACGCCCGCGACCCACGCGCCGGACCGTCCACGTAACGCATGCCCCACCTGCACGGCGACGTTGCAGCCCACCGGTCCGGGCACCATCCATGCCAGCGCGATCAGATCGGAGAAGGCGACCCGCGACAAACGGCCTTCGCGTTCGACATAGTGATTTTCGAGTTGCGCCATCAGCGCGAGACCGCCCCACGACAGCGCCGACAGGCCGCACACGACCCGGAACAGCGTCCATAGCGGTTCCCGCTCACCTCGTCGAATAGCGTCCTGGCTGCTTATCATGTACATGACAGTCTGCACGCCGGGCACGCCGGACGTGCTGATATTGAGAGGCCGTTTCGTTATCGTATGCGCCCTGCGTGGCCGGGAAGGCGCGTGGAATGCTTCAGTACTCTTGAATATATCCGGTTTTGCGAGTGCGCGTCGTGATGCGGACGCGTTTATGCGGATTGTCCGCTGTTTGACGTGGCGCCGGCGCCGGCGTTGTCCGCGGCCGGTTCGCGCGCGCCGCGCCGCTCAGCCATGCCGCATACGCCGAAGCGTTCGAGCAGCGCCGGAATGGCGTCGACGGGGACAGGGCGCGAGAACAGGAAGCCTTGCGCTTCGATATGGCCGAGCGCTGCGAGCCAGGCGATCTGTTCTTCCGTTTCGGTGCCTTCGACCACCACGGTGAGGCCGAGCGAGCGCGCGAGGTTGACGATGGCCGTGACCATCACGCAGACGCTGCGGTCGCCGGGAATCGCCTGCACGAACGAGCGATCCACCTTCAGCGTATCCACCGAGAAACGGTTCAGGTACGACAACGAGGAGTAGCCGGTACCGAAGTCGTCCAGGGCGATGCGCACGCCCAGACGCTTGAGCGCGAAGATCTTCTCCGATACGAGCTCCGGGTACTCCATCATCGCGGTCTCGGTGATTTCGAGTTCGAGGCGGCGCGCGGAGATGCCGGTTTCCTCGATCGCATGCGAAATGGTTTCGTAGAGGTCGCCGCGCCAGAACTGCACGGCCGAGATGTTCACCGCCAGCGACAGCGTGTCGTAGCCCTGCTGTTGCCACACCGCGAGCTGGCGGCAGGCGGTTTCGATCACGAAGTCGCCGATCGGCACGATCAGGCCGGTCGATTCGGCCACCGGAATGAATTCGTTAGCGGGAATCAGACCATGCTGCGGATGATTCCAGCGCACCAGCGCCTCGAAGCCGGTGATGCAGCGGCGCGTGAGATCGATCTTCGGCTGGTAGGCGAGAAACAGTTGCCCTTCGGCGAGCGCCACGCGCAGTTGCTGTTCCCACTTCATCAGGTGATCGGCGCGATGCGAGAGTTGCGGCGAGTAGAACTGGTAGCAGTTCTTGCCGGCGTCCTTCGCGCTGTACATCGCGAGATCGGCTTTTTTCAGCAGGTCGATTTCGCTTTCGTTCGGCACGGAGTAGAGCGCAATGCCGATGCTCGCATGCAGCACGAAGGCACTGCCGCGCACTTCGAACGGCTTGGCGAAGACTTCGGCCGCCGCTTCCGCGAGATCGACGGCGCGCTTCTCGACTTCGTCGCCCTTGATCACCACCACGAACTCGTCTCCGCCGATGCGGCTCAACGCACCGCCGTCGCCGATCGCATCGGCGAGGCGCGAGGCCGTCATCTGCAGGACGATGTCGCCGGCATTGTGGCCGAGCGTGTCGTTGACGGTCTTGAAGTTGTCCAGATCGATGAACAGGATGGCGAGCCGGCCCAGGTTGGCCGGGTTGGCGACGTCGTGGCGCAGGCTCTGCAGCGTCGCATAGCGGTTGCGCAGGCCGGTCAGCAGATCGTATTCGACCAGATGCGTCATCTCGCGCTCGCGGCCGAGCAGTTTGCCGATCAGGCCGGTGGCGACCGCGAAGAAGCTGAGCATGGCGAGCGAGATGAAGCCCGCCATCAGCAGATAGACGTTGCGCGTGTGGTTGTAGTCGGCGAACTCTTCGGCTTGCGACAGGCCCACCAGCACGCCGAGCGGATAGCCGTCGATATGCCGGTACGAGAAGATGCGCGTGACGTTGTCGATCGAATCGACGTAGGTGCCCGAGACGTGCTCCGAGGTCGGATACGAGCCGCTCGCGGAGAACTTGCTGCTGGCGGAGTCGGAGTTGCCGGTGCGGCGCGCGAGCACGGTGCCGTTGTCCGAGATCACCGCAATCACGCCGTCGCGGCCGATCGCCGCGTTGTTATAGAAGTCGCTGGTGAAGTAGCTCGGGTCTTCCGAGACCACCACCACGCCCGCAAACGAGCCGTCCTGGTGATTCAGCCGGCGCGTCATCTGCAGTGTCCATTGCCCTGAGACGCGGCCGAGTACCGGCTTGCTGATGTAGAGGTTGTCGTCGTTCTCGTGCTCGTGGACCTTGAAGTGCTCGCGGTCGGACAGGTCGATCTGCTTCGGGTTCTGTTCGGCCGTGTTGGAAACCAGAATGCCGTGTTCGTCGATGATCGACACCTGCACCAGGGTGTCGCTCTGCACGACACCTTTTTCAACCGTGCTGGCGAGGTCGAAATGGTCGGGGGTCTTCTCGAACTCGTATTTGACGAAGCGCGTGATCTGGTCGACCTGATGGATCGCCTTGACCGTATGTTGTTCGAGTGCGGCCGAGAGGATCGCGGCGGAGGCCATGGCCTCGCGCGAGGTGGCGTCTTTCTCGACCGACAGGCGCGCGAAAATCACCGTCCATAGCAGGATCAGCACCAGCACGCCGAGTGCGGGAATGGCGAGCAACGCGCGACGGCGCGGCACAACCGTATCCGGGCGGTGCCTTGCATCGCGCGCAGCAAAGAGGCGGTGCTGACTCATCGGGAAGACCGCGCCCGTGTGCCATGGCGCAGCGGCTTCGTGTACATCGACTGCGCTGGTTTCGAGAGTGGCTGCATGGTGAGCGGGGTGCCGAGACTGCTGCGCAGGAGGAAAGAGCGTGGCGTCGTGCCAGACCATCCGTGGGTCATCGAATACCGTTCGATATTACTGAATGCCACTCGATTAAGGAAGAGCCCATGCTGCGGGTATACGCGCGCCTGACCAGGCATGCGCGGCGCATGATTTTCCCATGTACGGCAGCCACGGCCAGAGCCGCGCCGTATGGGCGTTTTTGAAGGATTCGTCGAGTCGAAGCCGGCCTCTGTGCCCGGCTGCAGCCGAACCTGCTTACATCCGTGCGACATCGAGTTGTCCTGACGAGGCGTTTTGTGGACAAGCGGGGTTCAAATGGGCAATCGACGCACGCGGGTTTTTTGCATGCAATGTGCGCGACGCTCATTACTGCCCGGCTTCGTGCGTTAGGGCAGTCTAAACGTGCCGTCGACCACTGTGACCGAAGCGCCGCCTATCCATGTCTTTCCTGCTGCGTCGTCATAGCTCACGGACACCTGGCCCGCCCGGCCAATGGCCGTGCCCTGGCGTACCGTGTATGCAAGGCCCGGGCGCCGTTGCTGCGCGCTCAGCAGTCCGGCGAGCGCAGCGTTCGCACTGCCCGTGACCGGATCTTCGCCGACTCCGAGATTGCCGCCCACCATCAGGCAGCGTACTTCGAACGTGGCGGGACCGTCGGCGTCGTGCGGACCGTAGACGGCGACGCCATGCGTGCCGACCGCTTCGACGACACGTGCGAGGGTGTCGGCATCCGGCTTGATGGCGAGACACGCTGCCGCCGACTTGACCCGCACGACAAGCCACGGTGCGCCGTTATCGATGCCGCAGGGTGGGGCCGTGAAATCGATGGCGTCGCTTTGCAGTGCCTCGGCGAGCGTTGCGTACCAGTCTGCCAGCAAGGGCGTGACGCGTGCAGGCGGTGCGGCGAAGGCCCATGCGCCGCCTTCCTGAGCGCGCAGTTCGACGAGACCGGCGCCGCATTGCTGAAGCAGTTTGCCGGGCACCTTGGGCTGATAGCCGCTTTCGAGCAGTGCGTGAGCCGTGCCCAGCGTGGGATGGCCCGCGAACGGCAATTCGCCGTGGGTGGTGAAGATGCGCACGTGATAGTCCGCGGCCGGCTCGCTCGGCTTTACGAGGAAGGTGGTCTCCGACAGATTCGTCCAGCGGGCGATGGCCTGCATCTGGGCGTCGTCGAGGCCGTCTGCGTCGAATACGACGGCCAGCGGATTGCCCTTGAACGGCACCGCAGTGAAGACGTCGACTTGTTTGAAGCGGACAGTGCGAGCGGACATGGGACTCGTTAGCAATTGAGTGGCACGACGCGCCGATTCTACTGTGGGATTGGGGTTCCAGCCACCGGCGGCGAATTATTTTTTGTGGAGTTTTTGAGTGTTTTTATTGGCCTGATTGACTCAAGGCGGAATAACGTTATTAAAAAAATGTGAAGCGGCGAAAGCACTGGCGCGGCATCGGCGATTGAGCGCCGCCAAACAAAACGCGCCGTGGGCGACTCAGCACCGCACGACGCGTGACAGCTAACAGACCGACCGGAAGGCTTATGCGACTTCCGCGATCAACTCGATCTCGACGCAGGCGCCCAGCGGAATCTGTGCGACGCCGAAGGCCGAGCGGGCATGCTTGCCGCGTTCGCCGAACACGTCGGCGATCAGTTCGGATGCGCCGTTGGTGACCAGATGCTGCTCGGTGAACTCGAGCGTCGAGTTCACGAGGCTCATCAGCTTGACGATGCGCGTGACGCGGTTCAGGTCGCCCACGTGAGCGTGCAGCGTGGCCAACAGGTCGATGGCGATCGAGCGGGCCGCCGCCTTGCCTTCCTCCGTGCCGAGGCTGGCGCCGAGCTTGCCGGTCCACACCTTGCCGTCCTTCTTGGCAATGTGGCCCGACAGGTACACCGTGTTGCCGCTCTGTGCGCTCATCACGTAAGCCGCTGCGGGTGCGCCGGCGGTGGGCAGTTCGATGCCCAGTTCCTTCAGCTTGTCATACACGTTCGCTTGAGTCATGGCATGTCCTTGTCGATAGGGGAAAGAGGGGCGGGCGGATTCAAACGCGGGCGCGGATCAGTTCCGCGAGGCGTGCCACGCCTTCGTCGATCTTGGCCGGCGGCACCGTCACGAACGACAGGCGCAGCGTGTTCTGCTGAGCCTCGTTGGCATAGAACGGACCGCCCGGCACGAAGGCAACATTCTGAGCAACCGCTTCTTCGAGCAGCTTCATGCTGTCGATGTGTGCGGGCAAGGTCACCCACACGAACATACCACCTTCGGGACGGTTCCAGCTCACGCCTTGCGGCATGAAGCGTTCGAGCGCCGCCAGCATGGCCGCGCACTGGTCGCGGTACAGCGCGCGGATGGTGGGCACGTGCGTGTCGAGGAAGCCGTCTTTCACGACCTCGTGGACGATGCGCTGCGTGAAGCTCGGCGTGTGCAGGTCGGTGGCCTGCTTGGCCTGGACCAGCTTGAAGTGCAGTTCCTCGGGCGCAATGATGTAGCCGATGCGCAGGCCCGGTGCGAGCACCTTCGAGAACGAGCCGAGATGCACGATGTGGTCCGGCGCCATCGACAGCATGGTGGGCAGCGGTTCGCCCGCGTAGTCGAGCGCGCCGTACGGGTCGTCTTCGATGACCGGGAACGGCGAGGTCTTCGCCAGCTCGGCGAGCGCGCGGCGGCGCTCGATCGGCAGGCGGCGGCCGGTCGGATTCTGGAAATTCGGTTGCGCGTACAACAGGCGGGCGCCGGCGGTCAGCTCAGGGGTGAGCGCTGCGGGGATCAGCCCGTTGTCGTCGGTCGCCACCTGCACGTAGCGCGGCTCGTACATGGAGAACGACTGCAGCGCGCCCAGGTACGTCGGAGTTTCGACCAGCACGGGGCTGTCCGGATCGATCAGCACCTTGCCCAGCAGATCGAGCGCCTGCTGCGAGCCGGTGGTGACCAGCACCTGGGAGGCGCGGATGTGCGCGCCGTTGACCGAATAGCGTGCCGCGATCCACTCGCGCAGCGGCAGGTAGCCTTCGGTGGCGCTGTACTGCAGCGCGGCGGCGGGCGAGTCGCGCAGGATCCGGTCCGATGCTTCGCGCATCCGTTCGGCGGGGAAGGTGGCCGGGGACGGCAGGCCGCCCGCGAACGAAATGACTTCCGGCCGTTCGGTGACCTTCAGGATTTCGCGAATCGCCGAGCTGGTGAGCTTGCGTGCGCGTTCGGAAAGTTGCCACGTGGGGGCTTGAAGGTCGCTTTGGTCCATGGTTTCCTCGACAGCTAGTGCTGGATCAGATTCGTCAAAAACTTCCATTATCGCGCGAGTCGCCTGACTGCGCGCGGCTCATAAGGCCTGAGACGCCTTTGCTTCTACTGCGGCGGGCTGGGCGGCGGTGCAACTACTTCAGCGTGCGCAGCCCGTTGGGGGTATCGAATTCGGCGACTAGCGCCGTTGTGCCGGAGGCCTCGTCCACCGGCCCGGAGACCTCGATCAGGTGGGCCGCGCCGAGCCAGCGCAGGTGTGCCGTGACCGTCTCCGCCTGCGGGTGAAGCGCCTTCAGCGACTTCAGCGCCAGCTCCGTTTCCGGCAACATGGCCGACGGGTGATCCGGCGTGTCCCACTGGATCAGGGTGGGCACGATGCCGTCGCCGGCGCCTTGCCAGTGGGGGAAGGCGCCGTCGTCCGGCACCGCCAGGCCCCACGTGAAGGCGCCGCGGCTCATCGGCACGACCGGCGGGATGCGCTGCGGATACTGCGCCTGCCAGCGCTGCAGATCCTTGGGCCGCTCGACGCGCACCACCCAGTGCGACAGATACGGTCCGGCGGCGAGCCTCGCCTGGGTTGCCGGGTCGTCGAGCGCGAACAGGCGCGCGCGTGCCTCGACGCCGCTGGCGGGCGCCTCGGCGTCCGGATCGACCGCGATCACTTCGAGATACACGCCACCCCACAGGTTCAGCAGCCGGTTGTGGGTGCGCATCAACGGATGCGCGCCGCCGCCGGCCGGCGCGACGCCGAGCGTATCGGCGACGTACTGGGTGCCCTCGTCGAGCGTGCGGGCGGAAATCACGAGGTGGTCGAGTCGGAGCGTGTGTGCGGTCATAGCGGTGAACGGAGTCGGATTCTGCGGTGCAGTGCAGTGCGGCAGGCCTGCGGCATCGTGATGAAACCTGGGTGAAGCATGCCGGGGCCGTAAGCATAACCGCTTGCTGCGCCGTCCCGGTATCCGGGCTTGTTCCAGATCGAATGTAACGCCGCCTACCTGCACAGTAACGGTACAATCGGGCCGATAGTGTTCGGTACAGTTGGAGCCCCTCTATGTCTACCGCCCTCGACCACGCGCTTGGCCAGATCCCCGCTCCGAACGACGCCTCGTCGCTCACCCTCGTTGATCAACTGGTTCAATGGGCGCGCCGCCGCATCGAGGAACGCGTGTTCCGCGCCGGCATGCGCATGCCGTCCATCCGCAAGCTGGCGCTGGACAAGGGCGTGTCGCGCTTTACGGTGGTGGAGGCCTATGAGCGCCTCGTCGCGCAGGGCTATCTGGATTCGCGGCGCGGCTCCGGCTTTTACGTGCGCGAGCGTCTGGCCGCCCCGCTGCCCGGCGAGCGGCGGCAGAACGCCGAGACCGCGCCGGCCTCGAGCACGATCGACGTCGTCTGGCTGCTGCGCAACATGCTGCAGACTTCGACCCGGCCGGAACGCGGGCCCGGCCTCGGCTATCTGCCGAGCCGCTGGCTCGACGGCGACCTGATCACCGGCGCGCTGCGCACGCTCGGCCGGCAAAGCGGCGCGCAGATGCTCGGTTTCGGCACGGCGCAAGGTTTTCTGCCGCTGCGCCAGCAGTTGCAGACCCGGCTCGAAGAGCTGGAAATCGGTGCGTCGCCGGATCAGATCGTGCTCACTTCGGGGATTACCCAGTCCATCGACCTGATCGCGCGCATTTTCGTGCAGCCGGGCGACGCCGTGATCCTTGGCGATCCGGCCTGGTTCCAGATGTTCGGGCGCTTCGCCTCGCAGGGCGCGCGTCTGATCGGCATGCCGTACACACCGGAGGGGCCCGATCTGGACGCGCTGGAAATCCTGGTGCAGACATGGCGCCCGAAAATGCTGGTCATCAACTCGGTGTTGCAGAACCCGACCGGTACCTCGCTCACGGCCGCGCAGGCTTTTCGCATCCTGCGTCTCGCCGAGGAATACGATTTCATCGTCGTCGAGGACGATGTCTACGGCGACCTCTGCCCGCCGGGCTATCCGGCCACCCGCCTCGCGAGCCTCGACCAGTTAAAGCGCGTGATCTACCTCTGTAGCTTTTCGAAGACGCTGGCGCCCAATCTGCGGGTCGGTTTCATCGCCGGCGCGCCGCAAGTGGCGCAAGCCGTCGCGGACCAGAAGATGCTGGTGGGCATGACGAGCCCGGAACTGAACGAGCGCGTGCTCTACAAGATTCTCACCGAGGGCCACTACCGGCGTCACGTGGAGCGGCTGCGCGCGCGGCTCGACGGCGTGCGCGACAAGTCCGCGCGGATGCTGGAGAAGACCGGCCTGAAGCTGTTCCAGACCCCGGGCGCGGGCATGTTCCTGTGGGCCGATACCGGCGTGGATACGGACATGCTCGCCGCCGCCGGCCACGAAGCGGGGTTCCTGTTGACGCCGGGCAGCCTGTTTTCGCCGCAGCAGTCCCCTTCGAGCTGGACGCGCTTTAACGTCGCCAATTGCGGCGATCCGGCGCTGCCGGCCTTTCTGTGCCGCTATCTGGACGGTGTCGCACGGCGCGCCTCTTGAAATCGCGCCGATAGCACCCAATTAGCCGCCTGATCCGCCGCGTGACCGGCCGCCGGCGCCGCGGGTTCGTGCCTGCCGCACGAGCCCGAGGGGTTCAGACAGCGCCGGCCACGCCTGCCCAGAATCAACCGCAACAAACAGAGAGGAAGTCCGACCATGGCACAAGAAACCATGAGCTTTCAGGCAGAAGTGAAACAGCTTCTGCAACTGATGATCCATTCGCTGTACAGCAACAAGGAAATTTTTCTGCGTGAGCTGATTTCGAACGCCTCGGACGCGGCCGACAAGCTGCGCTTCGAAGCGATCGAAAACAACGCGCTGTACGAGAACGACCCGAATCTGCGGATTCGCGTCTCCTACGACAAGGCCGCGCGCACCATCACGATCGACGATAACGGCATCGGCATGAGCCGTGAGGAAGCGATCTCGCACCTCGGCACGATCGCCCGCTCGGGCACCAAGGAATTCTTCGGCAAGCTGTCCGGCGACCAGCAGAAAGATGCGGCGCTGATCGGCCAGTTCGGCGTGGGTTTCTACTCGGGCTTTATCGTCGCGGACAAGATCACGGTCGAGACGCGCCGTGCCGGTTTGTCGGCGGCGGAAGGCGTGCGCTGGGAAAGCGCCGGCGAGGGCGATTTCGCCGTCGAGACGATCGAGCGCGCGCAACGCGGCACGACCATCACGCTGCACCTGCGCGCGGATGAGGACGAGCTGCTGTCGTCGCACCGCCTGAAGTCGATCATCCAGAAATATTCGGACCACGTCGCGCTGCCTATCCTGATGAAGAAGGAAGAATGGGATGCGGAAAAGAGCGAGATGGTCACGAAGGACGAGGACGAGACCGTCAACCAGGCGAGCGCCCTGTGGACCCGTTCGAAGAACGAGATCACCGACGAGCAGTACAAGCAGTTCTATCAGCATCTCTCGCACGACCATCAGGATCCGCTGACGTGGACGCATAACCGCGTCGAAGGCCGCAGCGAATACACGCAGTTGCTGTACGTGCCGGGCGCGGCGCCGTTCGACATGTGGAACCGCGATCATCGCGGCGGGCTGAAGCTGTATGTGAAGCGCGTCTTCATCATGGACGACGCCGAGCAATTGCTGCCCACGTATCTGCGTTTCGTGAAGGGCGTGGTCGATTCGAGCGATCTGCCGCTGAACGTGTCGCGGGAAATCCTCCAGGAAAGCCGCGACGTGAAGGCGATCCGCGAGGGCGTGACGAAGCGTTCGCTGTCGATGCTCGAAGAACTGGCGAACGCCGACAACGACGCCGACAAGGAAAAGTACGCGACCTTCTGGAAGGAATTCGGTCAGGCGCTGAAGGAAGGCGTGGGCGAAGACTTCGCCAACAAGGACCGTATCGCCAAGCTGCTGCGCTTTGCGTCGACGCAGACGGACTCGCCGGAGCAGAACGTTGCGCTGGCGGATTACGTTGCGCGCATGAAGCCCGAGCAGACCCGGATTTACTACGTGACCGCCGATACCTTCCAGGCCGCGACGCATAGCCCGCACCTCGAAGTGTTCCGCAAGAAGGGCGTGGAAGTGCTGCTGCTGACCGATCGCGTCGACGAATGGATGCTGTCGTTCCTGAACGAGTTCGACGGCAAGCCGCTGCAAAGCGTCGCGCGTGGCGACCTCGATCTGGGTGCGTTGAACGACGAGGAAAAGCAGGCACAGGAAAAGGTCGGCGAAGATCTGAAGCCGCTCGTCGAGAAGATGAAGGAAGCGCTCAAGGACAAGGCCAAGGACGTGCGTCTCACGTTCCGCCTGACCGATTCGCCGTCCTGCCTCGTGGCTGACGACGGCGAAATGAGCGGCTACCTGCAGCGCATGCTGAAGGCCGCGGGTCAGCAAGCGCCTTCGTTCCATCCAATTCTGGAAGTGAATCCGGAACATGCGCTGGTGAAGGGCCTGCATACGGATAGCGCGAACTTCGACGACTGGTGTCACCTGCTGTTCGACCAGGCACTGCTCGCAGAAGGTGGTGCGCTGGAAGATCCGGCGAGCTTCGTCAAGCGGACCAATGCGTTGTTGCTGGCTCGCGCGGGTTGAGTTTTTGACTGTCGGTTCTGACGCGGTTTTTAACGCGGCAGTAGATTGAGAAAATGCGCTGCTTCGGCAGCGCATTTTTTTTGCACGTTGCGGCGGCGCGTGTCGCACGCCGGGTTGCGACGTGGACGGGCCGTTGCCTTGTCGGCGCCTGATGGGCGCTTGTTGAGTGCTTACCGGCCGGTCACTGATCGAATATAGGCCGGTTGGCGACTGTCATAGGCCGCTTGATATCTATCGATCAACGCGCCGGTGCATGCTCGTGCAGGCGTACCTGCGCGAGTACCGATCCCGCTAGTTCCTTCGCTTCCACGCAGGCGCTGTGGTCGGCCAATACCTTGGCCGCCAGGCTGCCGATCGCCGCGCTCGTCTGTTTCGAGGTGTGATGTTGCGCGAGCGCGGAGCCTGCCAGTTCCTTTTCCAGATGAGACGAACTGTGCCGTGCGAGCACGACGGCGGCCAGATGCGCGATGCGGTCGGAGGTTGCTTTTCCGTTCTGATTCACTTCGACTCCTTTGCGATTTTTCTGAATGCGACGTAAAGAGGTGGATCACGTTCGGCCGAACGAAAAATCAGTATGGTTTACTAAGTAAAATTTATCAACGCCATTAATTTGAGATTTAAATATGAGATGAGGTCGCGCGATTTAGTCATATTCTGTGGCGGTCCGGCTTCGGACGCCCGAGCAGATTTGAACTGACTTCAACGCATTGGGGCGGCGAGCGGACGTCTTATCGTCACTTCCTGGTTCTCCTCATGTCCGAAACAAACATGGCCACGCCGGCCGATCCTGTGTACCTCGTGTGGTCCCTCCTGTGCGAGCAGGGCTATGACGCCGCCCAGCAATGCGCGGTCGCTTTGGTGCACGAAGGTGTGACGCCGCAGATTCACGCCGATCTGTGCGCGAGTGCGGGGCATTTCGAGCAGGCGTATCACAGTGCGTCGCTGGGGCAGGGAGAATCCACGAGCGGTCGCCGTTACGCACGGCTCGCGCTGTTTGCCGATGCGCAGGGCAAGCAGGACGTCGCGCGGCATTACAGCCAACTGGCCGTTGCAGCGCAATCCGAGGCGCAAACAATCGAATGGATGGCCTGGTTGATCGACCACTGCCGGGCGTATCCGGCCGCGGCGCATCTGTTGCGCGCATACGCGCAGCGCGCGCCGCACGATGTACTCGCACCGTGGTGGCTGGCCGTGGCGCTTGCGTCGATGCCGGGGGCGGAGGCGAAGGCCGAGCGACGTGAAGCGCTGGCGCGTGCCTACGCACTCGATCCGGCGATTCATCCGCTGTTGCCGCTGCATCTGGCGCTCGCTTACCGTGAGATCCGCGATTGGGATACGGTCGAGCGAGTGTGCCGCGACGTGCTTGCGAAGAATCCGGCTGATACGGAGATGGCGTGGCAGTTGAGTCACGCGCAGTGGCAGCGTAACGACGCCGCGGCGGCCGAGGCGACGATGCGTGCCGTCGACGCGGCAGCGCCGGGTAACGCAGCCGTCATCGCTGCGATTGGCCAGTATCTGGGCGAGCAGGCGCGCTACGCCGAAAGCGAGGCGACGCTGCGTGCCGCGCTGGCGCTCGATCCGCACGCCGTGCAAGCGGCCGTCGATCTGGCCGATCTCGAACTACGCCGTGGCGACTGGTCAAACGCGTGGCCGCGCTTCGAGGCACGGCTGAGGCGTGACGACCGCGAAGCGAACAACGTGGTGACGGTGATGGCGCGTCTGTGTCCGCGTTGGCGCGGCGAGCCGCTTGCCGGCAGGACGCTGGTCGTCCATAGCGAGCAGGGCAATGGCGACGACATCCAGATGGTGCGCTTTCTGCCCGAGCTGGCGGCGCGCGTGAACGACGAAGGCGGACGTGTGGTGCTGGCGGTGCGCGAGGCGCTGCAACCGCTGTTCGCACGCTTTTACGCCGATTGCGTGTCGATAGAAGCGGGCCCGCTCGGCAAGCCCGACTATGCGTTGCCGATGATGAGCATGCCGCACCTGCTCGGCGTGCAGCCGGAGCAGGTGCGCGGTGCAGCGTATCTGCAGGCGGACGAGCAGCGGCTCGCGCAATGGCAGGCGAGGGTGAGGGCTGCGGATGCGCAACAACCGGCCCGGCTCCATGTTGGGCTCGTCTGGTCCGGCAGCCCCACTCACCGTCGTGACGGCAAACGTTCCATCCCTTTCGCGTCGCTGGCGCCGGTGCTCGCGCTGCCTGACGTCGTGTTCCATCCGCTCACGCCGGGTCTGACCGCAGACGTCGCGGCCATGATGGCGCAGGGCTATCGCATACGTGATCTGACCGGGCGCTATGACGCCGGCTTCGACGACGTCGCCGCACATGTCGCAGCGCTCGATGCTGTCGTGACCATCGACAGCGCGCCCTTGCATCTGGGCGGCGCGCTAGGCCGTCCGGTGCTGGCAATGCTCGACCATGTCTCGCATTGGAGCTGGGGTAATGCAGAGACGCAGCCCTGGTACGACTCCGTCGAACTCTACCGGCAGCCCGAGCCGGGTGCATGGGCGCCGGTGGTCGAGCGGGTGGCGGCGCGCTTGCGGGCACTGGCGCACGCAGGCTCGCCGTTGCCGCACGAAGGCGCACGCGCTTTCGGCCGCGCATAGCAGGGGGCCATGTCGTTGCACGATCCACATTTCGCATCCGCTTCTTCGTCGACCGGCATGCAAGAACTCGATATCCTGATCGCCCGCGCGGACGCCTGCCTTGCGGCGAATCAGACGCCTGAAGCCATGCAGCATTACCAACGCGCATTGGAGCTGCAACCGCAGCATGCGCATGCCCTGCACCGGATGGGCACTAGTTGCTTTCGACTGCAGCAGACCGAACGCTCGCGCCAGTATCTGGACCAGGCGCTCACCGTTGCGCCGGAACGGGCGGACATCTGGGAGCATCGCGGCATACTCGCAGCAGCGACGCACGACCGTGTCGCCGCCGAGGCGTTCTACCATCGCGCGCTCAACCTCACGGGCGGCACCGCCAGCCTCCATCGGAATCTGGCCGATTGTCTGCGCGCCTCCGGCCGTCTCGCTGAAGCACAACAGCACTACACGATGGCGCTGGAGCGCGAGCCGGGCTTGCCGCACGCCGTACGCGCCCTGGCCAGAATCAGCACGACGCTCGAGCAGTTTCCTGATGCCGCAGACTATTGGCTGCAAGCCTGCGCGCTCGATTCGATCGAGCCGTCCGACGCGGTCGAGTTCTTCGCCGCCTTGTCGAAAGCCGAACGCCACGCGCAGATCGATGGGGTACTCGCCCAGCTTCGCGAGCGCTTCGCCACGGACGGCGCCGGGCTGGAAAGGCTGGCCTTTGCGCTAAACGGGATTCATCGCTTCCGCGATGCAATCAGCGTGGCCGAGCAGGGAATTGCCGTCGATCCACAGAACGCCTGGCTGCATCACAACGCATCGTTCTCGTTCAACATGCTCGGCGAATTTGCGCCGATGCGGCTGCACACCATCGAAGCGGCCAGGCTGCTGCCCGACAACCCGAGCATGCAGTTCATTCTTGCCGCGACACAACTGCGTCTCGGCGATTTCGAGCAGGGTTGGAAGCAATACCGATGGCATGAAGCGCTGCCGGAAAACGCAAACCTGGTGCGCCCGGGTTTTCCGGAGTGGGCCGGCGAGCCCGTAGCGGGGCGCAGGTTTTTGCTCGTCGGCGAACAGGGGCTGGGGGACCAGCTTCAGTTTCTGCGGATGGCGGACTGGCTGAACCGGCAAGGCGCGCAAGTCGACGTTTGGGTCGACGTCCCCTTGGGGGAGGTGGCGTGCGGCGCGGTGGGCGTGCATGCCGCCTGGACCACGTCGCCGCCGGAGCCCTACGACTACTGGTGCCGAATGTTGAGGATGCCGGAGCATATGAAGCTTACGCTGTCGATGCTTCCGCTCGCGATGCCGTATCTGGCTGTAGAGCAGGCTAAGGTTCGGCGTTGGGAAAGCCGGCTGGATGTGATTGCCGGAACTCGCATGAACGGGGCGCGGCGCAAGCGCGTCGGCCTCGTGTGGGCGGGCAATCCCGCGTATGGACTGGACCGTTATCGTTCGATCCCGTTGAGCCAATGGCAGCCGCTCCTCGGGGCGTCGGACGTGCAGTGGTTCGCGCTGCAAATGGGTCGTGCCCAGGATGAGGCCGCCGCGCTGCCGGCTGATATCGACATGCACCTGCTGGGCCGCGAAATCAGCAGCTTCGCCGATACGCTCGCGATCATCGAATCGCTCGACCTGGTCATCACGGTCGACACAGCCGTCGCCCACCTGGCGGGTGCGTCGGGACGGCCGGTCTGGGTGATGGTGCCCGCTTGCACGGACTTTCGCTGGATGATCGGGCGCAGCGACAGTCCCTGGTATCCGTCCGCGCGTCTGTTCCGGCAGCGGGAGTTGGGTCAGTGGGATGCACCGTTGGACGAGGTGCGCACTGCACTGCTGGAATTCGTGGAAGCCACGCGCGTCTGAAGAGGGCGCGTGGGTGAAACAGGCATAGAACGACGCTCAATGCACGCGGCGCGTTGCACGCCGCGCTGAATGCCGACCCAGAGGGCCGATGCGACTAGCGTCCCATCAAGGTATCCATCGTCTCGCCACGCACGAGGATCTCGGTGCGCCGGTTCTGGGCGCGTCCCTCGGGCGTATCGTTGCTCGCGACAGGGCTGTCATAGGCATTGCCCTTCGTGCGAATGCGCTCCATCGACACCCCTCGCGCCACCAGCGCGAAGCCCACCGCCTTGGCGCGCGCTTCCGAGAGTTGCTGGTTGTATTCGAGCGTGCCGACGTTGTCGGTGTAGCCCTCGACCACGATCGGCTTCTTGCTGCGACCGAGCAAGACCGCGGAACGGTTGACCACGGCCGCTGCGTCGGGACGGATCTCCGACTTGCCGAAGTCGAACAGCGCGATTTCGGGCAGCTTCACGGACACGCCGTTGGCGACCGGCTTCACCTCGATGCCGACGGCCTGGTTCAAGGAAGTCTCTTTGGCGCGATTCAACGGCGCCGCGCAACCCGCCAGCACCACAACCGCCATGGCGCACGCAGTTGCGCCCAGGAATGCTCTCATCTTTATTCTCCTCCTACAGTATCGGATCACATGGCGCGCCCGTGACACATCAGTGAGCGGCGCGCCGGCTTTGTCGTGCATCGATCTTTTATCGCGCGGGGCGGTATGAGGAAAATAAGACCTGTCTGAAAGCTGCGAGTGGATTGATGCCGGTCAGCACGGACGCGAGGGCGTGGGGAACCTTATGTCTTGCCCGCGACGAGGATCATCCTGATGGAGCGCCGTTATAATCCGACACCATGCTCATCCGTTTCGATGCCGCGGACGCCCACTGGCGCGTCGCGCCCTTACCCGGTTTCAGCCGCGACCAGAAAGACTGGCTCACGCGCGGCGGTTCGCTGACCGCGCATCTGCGCACGCTCGGTGCGGTGGCGGTGCGCGTCACGCGCGAAGCCGTCGCGATGCCGTGGGCGGACGAGCACGCCGCGCTCGGCGTCGAATCGCGCGCGCCGGTGTGGGTGCGGGAAGTGGTGTTGTCGGTGGACGGCACGCCGTTCGTCGCGGCGCATAGCATTGCGCCGCTGGCGGCGAGCGTCGGCGTCTGGCAGGCGATGCGCCGCTTGCGCACCCGGCCGCTGGCCGAACTGCTCTACAGCGACAGCAGCGTCGCGCGCTCGGCGTTGGTGAGCCGCCGGCTCACGGCGCGTCATCCGTTGTACCGGCTGGCTGCCCGCGAAATCGGCGGGGTGGATTCGCATCCCCAGGCGCTGGTCGCGCGCCGCTCGGTGTTCGAGCGCCACGGCGCGCCGCTGATGGTCACCGAATGCATGCTGCCCGCACTGTGGGCGCACCTTGCGGCGGCGTCGCCCGCGGTGTCCGCGCATGAGCCACAGCGGACGTATCCGCGCGAACATGGACGGCCGCTCGAGCACACGGCGTCACGCGCCCATCAGGTGACCCAGCATGAGCGCGGCGGGAAGGTATCGTGACGCAGAAACGCTGCTTTGCGCCCGTCGTCGACGCCAATACACGAATCCTGGTGTTGGGCAGCCTGCCGGGCGAAGTCTCGCTGGCGCAGGCGCAGTACTATGCGCACAAGCAGAACCGGTTCTGGTCGCTGATCGGCGATGTCACGGGAGAGGACTTGCCAGGCTTCGACTACCCTACGCGCCTGCAGGCCCTGCTGCGTCATCGCGTCGGCTTGTGGGATGTCGTCGCGGAGGCCCAACGTGAAGGCAGTCTGGACAGCCGGATCCGCAACCATGCGAGCAACGACCTGCTTGCCCTGGTTGAGTCGCTGCCGCATCTCGCCGCCGTCGCGTTCAACGGCGGCACGGCTGCGCGGCTCGGCATGCGGGCGCTGCAGGACGCGGTCGGGAGGGTCGAATTCATCAGCCTGCCTTCGAGCAGTCCTGCGTACACGCTGCCTTATGCAGAGAAGCTCAAAGCGTGGCTAGCGCTGCGTGACTGGTTAACCGAGCCGCCCGCCGCCGATACCCCAAGCAGTCGCGCGAGGTAGGCCCGGCCTGCACTAGCCTAAACCCCAAGCCTCGCGAACTCGCCATACACCCGCTGCAGCCACACCTTGACGCGTTGCCGTTCCAGCAAGCCGAGCCCCGTAGCGGCACGGTCCGGATGATTCACCGCGGCCCAGAAGCTCGTGCTTTGCTGATCGATCTTTTGCATGGTCGTATCGGGCAGATGACGCAGGGTCATCACGCTGGCGCCCAATGCTTCGGCTCGCGCGCGTTCGCCGGACGCTTCCAGAATCTCGAAGCGGTCGCCGCGCAGTTCATTCAGCACCAGCACCAGCTTGAGCTTGCCGCCGAACTGGTCGAGCCACTGCCGCAGCAGATCGACCGAATCGCGGCCGCTGTCCATGACGTGCCACCACGTCAGCGCGATGCCCAGTTCCTGCGCCATCCCGAGCACATCCGAATCGTCGAGCCATTTGGCGAGCGGCTGCTGCGTCTGGGCCGCGAGGTCCACCAGAATCCGCCGCTGCGGATCTTCGCTGGCGGCCTCCATGATGGGGTCCAGGCTGTCGTGCTGGTCGAGCACGGCCGGTGCGGCATAGTCCGCGTAAAAGCGCAGCAGCGCGCCATGCGAGCGGTCCGTGTCGAAGCCTAGAAACGGCACGCAGGTGTCGATAAAATGCTGGGCCAGCACGCGGGCGACGAGCGATTTGCCCACGCCGCCTTTTTCCCCGCCAATGAAGTGAATGGTGCTCATGCTTGCGGATCCCTTGTGGTGAGGTGTGAGGTGGTCTGAGCAGCGATAACCCTAGCAGGCTTCGGTGACGTCACGGCGAAATCCGGAAGGCAGGGAAGAAGCAGATTACACGGAAAAGAAAAGCGAGTCTGGCGAATGCTATGCTCTCATCCGAACCAAAATTGCGCCTTTGACGCGACCTCTCTCCATGACGAAACTGATCAAGCGCGCTTCGGCTGAAGCGCGCGCATTCCGCAACAAACAGTCCGACTCCGCTGATGCCGGCGAGAAAATGCAGAAAATCACGCGCACGAGCAAGCGCGCACGGCGCGACGACGACCTTGACGACGCCCCGCAAATCGAAGCGCCGCGCAAGCCGCGCTTCGCACCGGTGACGTTCTCGGAAGAGGGCGGCGTGCGCTATCTGCACTTCGGCACGGAATGGGTGCAAGGCGCGATGCGTTTGCGCAAGCCCGATCACATCGAGCTCGAATACGCGCAGCAAATGATGGCCTGGCTGCTGTTCCTCGAAACGCCGAAGCGCATCGTTCAGCTCGGCCTCGGCGCAGCGGCGCTGACCAAGTTTGCGTATCGCTTTCTGACGCGTGCGAAGGTCGAAGCGGTCGAGTTGAATCCGGCCGTGGTGGTCGCGGCGCGCACGATGTTCGAACTGCCGCACGACGATGCCCGTCTGACGGTGCACGAAACCGACGCATGGGACTTCGTCAACGACCGCGCCAACCACGGCACGATCGGCGCGGTGCAGATCGACGTCTACGACGCGACCGCACGCGGTCCGGTGCTCGACAGCGTGGCGTTCTACCGCGCGGTGCGCGCGTGTCTGGCTGACGCGGGCGTGGTGACGGTGAACCTGTTCGGCGATCACCCAAGCTTCGTGCGCAACATGAAGCGTCTGAACGAAGCCTTCGACGGCCGCGTGTTCGCGCTGCCTGAAGTGCACGACGGCAACCGTGTCGCGATTGCGTTTTCGGGTCCGGCGCTCGACGTACCGTTCGCGACCTTGCAGGCGCGTGCCAGGCTGATCGAAGCGGAACTCGGTCTGTCGGCGCGCAAGTGGATCAAGGGCCTGCAGGAGTCGACCGGGCAGCAGGACGGTTCATTCTCGATCTAGGCACACGGCCTCGCGCACACGGTTCGGTGCATACGGTTTGGCCTCGGGTCGTCCCTGCTTGACCGTACCTTTGCGACTCCTATACTCTTTCAATGCTTTCGGGGCGCCCGTGGCCTGGCCGCGGGCCGGCCTCCAGCCGTCGGGTTCGCCACCCGTCAACCACGGGACACAAATCAATAAAAGGAAAGAGGAGACGTCATGGCTCACGACGCCACCGCGAACAAGGCCAGCAAACACTGGCTCTGGTTGCTGCTGCTCCCCTGGATCGCGATGATCTGGGTGCCGTCATACAACAAGGTCGAACCCCAACTGTTCGATTTCCCGTTCTTCTACTGGTATCAACTGCTGTGGGTGCTGATCAGCGCGGTCATCACGGCTCTGGTGTACTTCAAGACCAAAAAACGTTTGCCGGATAGCTCGCAGGGGGGCGCTCAATGAATCCCGTCGCCACCTTTGTCTTCGTCCTGTTCTTTATTGGCGTCACGATCCTCGGCTTCATCGCCGCGCACTGGCGACGCGGCGATCTCGCGCATCTGGAAGAGTGGGGTCTCGGCGGCCGGCGCTTCGGCACCATCGTCACGTGGTTCCTGCTGGGCGGCGATCTGTACACCGCCTATACCTTCGTCGCGGTGCCCGCGCTTGTGTTCGGCGCAGGCGCTACCGGCTTCTTCGCGCTGCCTTATACGATCCTGATCTATCCGTTCGCGTTCGTCGTGTTCCCGAAGCTGTGGAGCATTGCAAAACGTCAGGGCTACGTCACGTCCGCGGACTTCGTCAACGCCCGCTATGGCAGCAAGTCGCTTGCTCTGGCAGTTGCCGTGACCGGTATCGTCGCCACCATGCCGTATATCGCGCTGCAACTGGTCGGTATCGAAGTGGTGATCGGCGCGCTCGGGTTCGACACCACGGGGTTTGTCGGCGATCTGCCGCTCATCATCGCCTTCGCGATTCTGGCGGCGTACACGTACACCTCGGGCCTGCGCGCACCGGCCATGATCGCGGTCGTCAAGGACGTGCTGATCTACATCACGATCGCCGCTGCCGTGATCGTGATTCCGCCGCAACTGGGCGGTTTCGGCCACATCTTCGCCGCCGTGCCGCCGGCCAAGCTGCTGCTGAAAGCACCTGACGTATCGAGCCTGAACGGCTATAGCGCCTATGCGACGCTGGCGGTCGGTTCGGCGCTCGCGCTGTTCCTTTACCCGCACTCGATTACGGCCGTGCTGTCGTCGAAGTCGGGCAACACGATCCGCCGCAACATGGCGATGTTGCCGGCGTATTCGCTGGTGCTTGGCCTGCTGGCGCTGCTCGGTTTCATGGCGCTCGCAGCGGGCGTGAAGGACATGCCCGAGTTCGCGCCGTACTTCAAGGCCTTCGGTCCGAACTTCGCCGTGCCGGCGCTGTTCCTGCACTTCTTCCCGTCGTGGTTCGTCGGGGTGGCGTTTGCGGCCATCGGGATCGGCGCGCTGGTGCCGGCGGCGATCATGTCGATTGCGGCCGCCAATCTGTACACGCGCAACATCCACAAGGAGTTCATCAACCGCAACATGACGAACGAGCAGGAAACCAATATCGCCAAACTGGTTTCGCTGATCGTCAAGGTGGGGGCGGTGGCCTTCATTCTCGGCTTGCCGCTCACGTATGCGATCCAGCTGCAGTTGCTGGGCGGCATCTGGATCATCCAGACGCTGCCGGCCATCGTGCTGGGGCTGTACACGCGCATGCTCGACTACCGCGGCCTGCTGCTCGGCTGGGCCGTCGGGATCGGCACCGGCACGTGGATGGCGGTCTCGCTGAAGCTGGCCAGTTCGATCTTCACGATCCACCTGTTCGGCCTCGCGATTCCCGGCTATGCCGCGGTGTGGTCGCTGATCGTGAACCTGGTGGTGTCGGTGGTGGTGAGCCTGCTGGTGCGCGCGGTGGGCATGAAGCACGCCGAAGACCGCACCCGTCCGGAGGACTATCTGGACGTGGTGGAAAGCTGACCGGTTCAGGTATCCGAAGAAGAGCATGCAACGAACGCCCGCAACGAAAATTTGCGGGCGTTTTGCATTTTGGTGCAGCATAGGCAGGTTGCCTCTCTCACTTCCGCACGCCCATGTCCTCAACCGATTCGGATCCCGTGGTCCCGCGCCGTACCGCCATCGGCCGGGCAATCAGGGTGATCACTTCGCCGTACTACCGTTACCGGCACGCCAAACTGCTGCATAGCGTGCGGGTCGGGCTGGCGATGATCGTGTCGATCCTCGCTACGACCGGCATCCATATCCCGCACGGCATCTGGTCGTCGGTGACGCTGCTGGTGGTGATCGGCGGCTTGCAGCATCACGGCAATATCCGCAAGAAGGCCGCGGAGCGGGCGGCCGGAACGTTACTCGGCGCAACCATCGGACTCGCGCTGATCCTGCAGCAGAACCTGTTCGGCTCGCTATGGCTCACCTACGTGCTGATGTCCGTCGTGGCCGGCATCTGTGCGTGGTACGCGATCGGCAAGGGCGGCTATATCGGACTGCTGACGGCGATCACCATGTGCATCGTCGCGGGCCACGGCGACAACCTGATCGATACAGGCCTGTGGCGCACGCTAAACGTGCTGATCGGCATTGTGATCGCGCTGGCGTTCTCGTTTGCGCTGCCGCTGCATGCGACCTATTCATGGCGTTACCTGCTCGCCGACAATCTGCGCGGCTGCGCGCGAATCTACATGCGCCTCGTGGATGGCGCACCGTTCGATGCGGACCAGCAGATCAAGACGTTTCTGGAGTTGAACGCGCGGCTGGTGCAATTGCGCGCGTTGATGCCCTCGGTTGCGAAGGAGATCGAGGCGCCGCCGGGCAAGCTGGAAGAGATCCAGCGCGTGCACCGCTCGGTGCTGAGTGCGCTGGAAATCATGGCGACCGGCGCGCTGGCTCAGGCGGACGCCGCCGGACGTGCGGCCTTCGCGCGGCAATGCGGCGCCGAGTCGCGCGCGGTGCGGGCCATGCTGCTGGCGATGGCGCGCGGCTTGCGCTTTGGCGGCGCGGCGCGATTTCTCGCACCCAAGGTCGTGCTGGCGCGCGTCCCGAGCCGTGCACTCGCGCCGCACCTGGCCCCCGAACTGCAGGGGCCGTACTGGCTGGGCGAACGCATGATCGAGCAGGTGGACCACTTGCGGGCGCTGCTGCTCGAAACGGAGCCGAACTGGAACATCGAGCGGCACGGCGACCCGGTCAGTGCCGCGGCCTAGCCGCGCGGAGGGGCGCTCCGTCTTCGTTGTGCCGGTGGTCCTTGTCCCCTTGTCCCTCAGCCGGCGGCAATGGACCTGGTTCAGTTGGCGTCGGGAATCGTCACCATCCAGCCGATGCCAAACTTGTCGGTCACCATGCCGAAGCCCTGGGTCCAGAACGTGGCTTGCCAGGGCATGTTGACGGTGCCGCCTTCCGCGAGCGCGTTGTAAAGCTTTTCGCCGTGAGCAAGGTCATCGCCCGTCAGCGACAGCCTGAAACCGTCGTGGGTGACCTTTTCGCTCATGCAGTCGTCGGACATCATCAGGATGCTCGAGCCGATCTTGACCGAGGCATGCATGACGAGATTGTCGTTCTTCGCGTCGGCCGGACGGTTGGCGTCGGGCGGCGCGTCCTTGTAGTGCATCTTGAACAGCACTTCGGCGCCGAGCTTGTCGGCATAGAAGCCCAGCGCTTCTTCGCAGCGGCCATTGAAAAATACATAGGGCTGAATTTGCATCGTCGTCTCCGAGGAGTATTGGTATGCGCAGCGCCGTGATGCCCAAGCGGACAGAACAACGCCACAGCAAACGATTGTAGTCGTCTGCTGTGGCGTCAATTGTGAAAACCGGTCAAACCGTACGGCTCCCGGTCAAATCGTGGCGGTTAACGCAGTTCTTCGATCAGCTTTTCCAGCTTGACGGCGTCGGCGGCGAACGCGCGGATGCCTTCGGCGAGCTTTTCGGTGGCCATGGCTTCGTCGTTGACGAGGAAGCGGAACGACGACTCGTCGACCGGCACGCGTTCGATACTGCCGCTCTGGCCCAGTTCCGGCGACAGCTTGCGCTCCACCTTCCCGGTGCTGTCCTGCAGCTTCTGCAGCAGGTCGGGGCTGATCGTCAGCAGGTCGCAGCCCGCCAGTTCCAGCACCTGGCCGGGCGTGCGGAAGCTCGCGCCCATCACCTCGGTCTTGTAGCCGAACTTCTTGTAGTACGCGTAGATGCGGCGCACCGAGTGCACGCCCGGATCGTTCGCGCCGCCGTCCTTCGCCTCATCCCAGGCGCTGCCGGCGTTCTTCTTGTACCAGTCGTAGATGCGGCCCACGAACGGCGAGATCAGTTGCGCGCCGGCTTCGGCGCAGGCGGCGGCCTGGGCGAGCGAGAACAGCAGCGTCATGTTGCAGTGGATGCCTTCTTTCTGCAGTTGCTCAGCCGCGCGGATGCCTTCCCACGTGGAGGCGAGCTTGATCAGGATGCGCTCGCGGCCGATGCCGGCGGCTTCGTACAGCTTGATCAGTTCGTGACCTTTGTCGATCGAGCCCTTGACGTCGAACGACAGGCGCGCGTCGACTTCGGTCGAGACGCGGCCCGGGATGATCTTGAGGATTTCGGTGCCGAAGGCGATCAGCAGATGGTCGATGATCTCGCCGACCGGCTTCGACGCGTGATCGCGCACGGTTTTTTCGAGCAGCGGACGGTAGTCGTCTTTCTGCACGGCCTTGAGGATCAGCGACGGGTTGGTGGTCGCGTCCTGTGGCTTGTACTGGGCGAGTTGCTGGAAGTCACCGGTATCGGCGACGACGGTCGTGAATTGCTTGAGTTGATCGAGTGCGGTAGTCATGTCGAGCCTTCAAGGCGCACAGGCGCAATGGTCCAGAGTTGGAGGGTGCCGCAGCGGTAACCTGGGCGGTCGCGCCGGCGGCAGCATGTCACGCTGCGGCACTCCCGTGATTTTGCCGTGGAATGCCGCCCGATGCTTCTATTCTATGGCGGATCGGATGATGCAGTTTTGACATCGGCATGCGCCGGTCCGTTCAGCCTTCTGACGAGGCCTTGTTCAGCGAGGCTTCAGCCTTGGTTCAGCCGTGCTTCGGCCTTCGCTCAGGCGCGCCGCGCGTTCAGCACCAGTTGCGTCAGCACGCCCGCCACCAGCCCCCAGAACGCCGAGCCGATCGACAGCAGCGTGAGGCCGGAGGCGGTCACCATGAAGGTGACCAGCGCCGCTTCGCGCTGCTTCAGGTCCTGCATGGCGTTGGCCAGCCCGCTCATGATCGAGCCGAACAGCGCGAGCGCCGCCACCGAGACCACCAGCGCCTTGGGCAGCGAGGCGAACAGGGCGGCGATGGTGGCGCCGAAGATCCCGGCGATCAGGTAGAACACGCCACACCAGACGGCGGCGGTGTAGCGCTTGTTGCGGTCCTCGTGGGCTTCGGGGCCGGTACAGATGGCCGCGGTAATCGCCGCAAGATTGATGCCGTGCGAGCCGAACGGCGCGAGCAGCAACGAGGCGATGCCGGTGGTGGCGATCAGCGGGGCGGACGGCGTGGTGTAGCCGTCGGCGCGCAGCACGGCGATGCCGGGCACGTTCTGCGAGGCCATGGCGACCACGAACAGCGGAATGCCGATGCTGACGATGGCCGCAACGGAGAAAGTGGGCAAGGTCAGCACCGGTCTGGCGAGGGCCACATGGAAGTGGCTGAAATCGAGCAGGCCGAGGCCGCCGGCCACCGCCGTGCCGACGATCAGCGTGGTCACGATCGCATAGCGGGGCGCGAGGCGCTTGATGACAAGGTACGTGAAGAACATCGCCAGCACCAGCGCGGTCTGGAATTGCGCCGCGCGGAATATTTCGATGCCGATCTCGAACAGGATGCCCGCCAGCAGCGCCGAGGCGATCCCGGCTGGAATCTTCTTCATCAGCGTATCGAACCAGCCGGTCAGACCGACCACGGTCAACAGCAGCGCGCAGACGATAAACGCGCCGATCGCCTCCGGATAGGCCACATGCGGCAAGGACGAGACCAGCAGGGCGGCGCCCGGCGTCGACCACGCGATTACGATCGGCGCGCGAAAGCGCAGCGACAGGCCGATCGTGCACAGCGCCATGCCGATCGAAAGCGCCCAGATCCACGAGGAAATCTGTGCGTCGGACAGATGCGCCGCCTGACCTGCCTGGAACATCAGCACGAGCGAACTGGTATAGCCCGTCATCATCGCGACGAAGCCGGCGACCACCGCCGATAGCGAGGTGTCCGAGAACGGCCGAAGGCGCGCCGGCGGCGCGGCGGAAGGGGACAGTTCGGGCGACGAAGGGGAACTCATGCAGAAGGTCTCGGGTTTCTTGTGGGTAAGGTCTTGCCGGCGCCACGTAGGGCCCGGCTTGCACGCATCGCCTGGCCTGGCTTGCGCCCGGCGGGTCGATTCAAGCTACTTGCTCAACGCGCGCATCGCGGTTTCCAGGCCGGCGAGGGTGAGAGGATACATCCTGTGGCCCAGCACTTCGCGAATCACCGACACCGATTGCCGGTATTCCCATAGGCCTTCGGGTTCGGGATTCAGCCATGCATGGTGCGGAAAGTGGTCCGCGAGGCGTCGCAACCACACGGCGCCCGCCTCGGGATTGTTGTACTCCACCGAGCCGCCGGGCTGCAGCACTTCGTACGGGCTCATGGTGGCGTCGCCCACGAAGATCAGCTTGTACTCCGGCGTGAACTTGTGCAGCACGTCCCAGGTGGGCATGCGTTCCGCATGACGGCGGCGGTTGTTTTTCCACAGAAAGTCGTACACGCAGTTGTGGAAGTAATAGAACTCGAGATGCTTGAACTCGGCCTTGGCGGCGGAGAACAGCTCTTCGGTGCGTTTGATGTGGTCGTCCATCGAACCGCCCACGTCGAGCAGCATCAGCACCTTCACGTTGTTGTGGCGCTCCGGCACCATCTTCAGATCGAGCCAGCCGGCGTTCGCCGCGGTGCTGCGGATGGTGTCGGGCAGGTCGAGCTCTTCGGCGGCGCCTTCGCGCGCGAAGCGCCGCAGCCGGCGCAAGGCGATCTTGATGTTGCGTGTACCGATTTCGACCTGATCGTCGTAGTCGCGATAGGCGCGCGCTTCCCACACCTTCACGCCGGTGCGGTTGCCGGACGACTCGCCGCCAATGCGGATGCCTTCCGGGTTGTAGCCGCCGTTACCGAACGGCGACGTGCCGCCCGAGCCGATCCACTTGTTGCCGCCTTCGTGACGGTCCTTCTGTTCGTCGAACAGTTCTTTCAGACGCTCCATCAGCTTGTCGAGGCCGCCCATTGCCTCGATCTGCGCCTTCTCCTCCGGCGACAGGTCGCGCTGCAGCTTCTTTTTCAGCCAGTCGAGCGGTATGTCGAGCGCCAGTTCGGACTTCATTGCCACGCCGTTGAAATAGGCGCCGAAGGCCTGGTCGAACTTGTCGAAATACTGCTCGTCTTTCACCAGCGTCAGGCGGGCGAGGTAGTAGAACTCGTCGAGCGACGGCGCAATCACATTGGCTTTGAGCGCTTCGAGCAGCGTCAGGTACTCCTTCACGGAGACCGGCAATCTGGCCGCGCGCAACGAATAAAAGAAGTCGATCAGCATGCGGGTTCCTCTGCAGCGGCGCACCGAGTCGCGGGTGCGCCGGCGTCAGGCGTGCGTATCTGATCCAGAAGGGTTCAGGCGGTTCAGGCGCACGCGCTCGGTTCAACGGTTGTTGCGGTTCATGAAGATGAGCCGCTCGAACAGGCTCACGTCCTGCTCGTTCTTCAGAAGCGCGCCATGCAGCGGCGGAATGATCTGCTTCTGGTCCGACGAGCGCAGCGCTTCGGGCGGAATGTCTTCGGCGAGCAGCAGCTTTAGCCAGTCCAGCAGTTCCGAGGTGGACGGCTTCTTCTTCAGGCCCGACACGTTGCGCAGTTCGAAAAAGCTCGCCATCGCCGCGCTCAGCAGGTCTTTCTTGATGTTGGGGAAGTGCACTTCGACGATCTGCTGCATCGTCACCGGGTCCGGGAACTTGATGTAGTGGAAGAAGCAGCGGCGCAGGAACGCGTCCGGCAGTTCCTTCTCGTTGTTCGAGGTGATGATGACGAGCGGACGGTGCTTCGCGCGCACCAGTTCGTGCGTCTCGTAGACGTAGAACTCCATGCGGTCGAGTTCGCGCAGCAGGTCGTTGGGGAATTCGATGTCGGCCTTGTCGATCTCGTCGATCAGCAGCACGGTCTGCTCATCCGCTTCGAACGCCTGCCATAGCACGCCCTTGACGATGTAGTTGCGGATGTCCTTGACGCGCTCGTCGCCGAGCTGCGAATCGCGCAGGCGCGACACCGCATCGTATTCGTACAGCCCCTGCTGCGCCTTCGTGGTGGACTTGATGTGCCATTGCAGGAGCGGCATGCCGAGGGCCGCCGCCACTTCCTCGGCGAGCATCGTCTTGCCGGTGCCGGGTTCGCCCTTGATGAGGAGCGGGCGCTGCAGGGTCATCGCGGCGTTGACCGCGAGCTTGAGGTCGTCGGTGGCGACGTATTGCGATGAGCCTTCGAAACGCATGGCGAGACGCTCGTTCGGGAAAAATTCCAGTATAAGTCAGAAGCCCTGTTGGGCTGAATCGGGCTGGCGTATGGTGTCATCCGCACCGCTTGCCGGGGCGCGGCCCGGTGGGCGGGCGGCGCACGGGCGGCGGGTGTCGAGCGGGGAGGCGCGCCGGGCCGCGCCTCCCGCCCGGTGGACGCCCGCGATAGCGGCGCGGTACAATTAGCCCGATTTTTTTGGCCTGCGTGGTAACCCTAGAATAAGAATGGTGCAGGCTGTTGCCTTTCGGGCGCCCGTTTCCCCTCAAGCCAGGTTACATGCTATGAATAAAATCGTTGGCAAACACGTCGTAATCGCAGCGCTGTCGGTGCTAGCGGGCTACGCGGCCAGTGCGCAGGCCGCGGATGTCGTCGGCAACGCCAAGGCAGGTCAGGGCAAGGTCGCGATGTGTATTGGCTGCCACGGCATTCCTGAATACCGCACGGCATACCCGGAGGTCTACCGGGTGCCGGTCCTCGGCGGCCAGAATCAGGCGTACCTTGAGAACGCGTTGCACGAATACAAGAAGGGCGACCGTCACTTCGAGACGATGCACGCCATCACCGCGTCGTTGTCGGATCAGGACATTGCCGACATCGCTGCGTACTACGCGGCGCAGACCCCCGCTTCGAAAAGCAATCCCGACAAGTAACCGGCTGCCGTCATCCACCCAGTCACTCGGCTATTTACTTTCGCGGGATAGGAGAATTCATGAAGAAGCCTCAACTGGCACTCCACACGACGTTCAAGGCTGCCTGTGCAGCGGCGGCACTGTTCGGTCTGGCCGCAGCCAACGTGGCGCATGCCGCCGACGCCGACAACGGCAAGGTGCTGGCCGACGCGCACAACTGCGCGGCCTGCCATGGCGTGAACCTCAACAAGCCGGTGAGCCCGGAATATCCGAAGCTCGCGGGTCAGCATTCCGATTACGTGTACTGGGCATTGCGCCAGTATCAGATGGGCAACGGCAATCCGCACTTCGGTCGCAACAACGCGATCATGCAGGCGCAGGTGCAAAGCCTGTCGCAAAGCGACATGAAGGACATCGCGGCGTATGTCGAATCGCTGAGCGGCGATCTGGTCCAGAAGAAGTAAGGGTTTTACCTCGCGCTTCGCGTGGCCTTGCAGATATGAAAACACCCCGCCTTGGCGGGGTGTTTTGCTTTCGGGTGAACCCTAAGCAGCGACGCTTCGTTGACGATGACGCGGGTCAGTCGCGCGAGGCACGGCGTTCGATGCGCTGCAGGTACGCGTCGGTGTCGGGCGGCGTGCCGCTGCGCTGCGCTTCCCACAGGGTTTCCCCGAGGCACTCCATGATCGCGTGCTGCGCGTCATGGGTCGAGCCGAGACGGGCAGCGAGACGCTCGTGAGCGGCGCGAATGCCGGGCGGCTGATCGATCGACAACTGCTCGCTGATCGCCAGATGCATCGACAGATGCAAAAACGGGTTGGTCTGGCCGCGCTCCGGCGAGTAGTCCTGCGCCGACGCGGCGGCGCCCTCCGTCAACTCGGCGTGGTATTCGGGGTGTTCGACGATCCAGTCGGCGGCGATGGCCTCGAGCGGTGTCAGGATCGCGCCTTCGCGCTGCTTGCGCCAGGTCTCGGTGAAAAAGCTTCGGACTTCGTCGCGGCTGGGATTGAACATCGTGGACTGGAAGCGGTGTTGAAGGGTGCGCGCAGTGAGGGTCAACCCTGTGCGCGACGACAAGCGGTCATTTTACGCCGGGGGCCGGCGCGGCGCTGGCAAGCGGCCAGCGGTGCCGGCACGTAGCCAGCGGTGCCGCGTGCCCACTGCGCGCTGCATTGCATTGCGTTGCATTGCGGGAAATCCGCATGCCGCTTACAGATCGGGCGGCGGGGTTTTCGGCCTGAACTCGCACAGCGGTTCGATCACGCAATGCCAGCACTCGGGGCGACGCGCCTTGCAGACATAACGGCCGTGCAGAATCAGCCAGTGATGCGCGTCCTGCTGGAACTCGGCGGGCGTGAATTTCTCCAGCGCCGCTTCGACCGTGCGCACGTCCTTGCCTGGCGCCAGGCCGGTTCGATTCGCAACCCGAAAGATGTGCGTGTCGACCGCGATGGTGGGATGGCCGAAGGCCGTGTTCAGGACCACATTGGCCGTCTTGCGGCCGACCCCCGGCAGGCTCTCGAGCGCCTCGCGATCGTCCGGCACTTCGCCGCCGTATTGATCCAGCAGAATCCGGCAGGTCGCGACGACGTTCTTCGCCTTGGTCCGGTAGAGGCCGATGGTCTTGATGTAGCCGGTCACGCCTTCTTCGCCGAGCTCGACGATCTGTTGCGGCGTGTTCGCGACCGGGAACATCTTGCGCATGGCCTTGTTGACCGATACGTCGGTGGCTTGCGCCGACAGCATCACCGCGATCAGCAGTTCAAACGGCGTGGTGTATTCGAGTTCGGTCGTGGGGTGCGGGTTGAGGCTCTGGAGTGTCTCGTAGATGGCGCGGCGTTTGTTCGTGTTCATACCGGGGCGGGAGGTCAGGGTTTGGGTACACGAGGCGTGGCGGGCGCGTCGGCGGCTGGCGATGTGGGTGCGGACTCAGCGGTTTCCTCGATGCCGAGGCGCCGGCGACGCGCTTGCGCTGCGTCGATCTGGGCCTGCACGTCGGCGCTCACGCGCTCCGTGTTTTGCGGACCCGCGCCTTTGGCGGCCAGTTCAGCCTTCTTCTGACGGGCACGTTCGAGCGCGGCTTGGATGATCGCGCGTTTTCTGGCATCGGCGTCGTCGGCGGCGGCTACGGTAGCAGCAGGTGCCGGCGTGTCAGCAGGCGCAGCGGATGCAGCGGACACGGCAGCGGCCGCTTCACTGGCTGTGCTGCTCGCAGCCCGGCGAGCGGCCACGCGGGCTTCCGCTGCATTGCGTTCGCGTGCGAGACGCGCCTCGCGCTGGTCGTGGTGTTCGCGAGCGGCTCTCGCCTGTGCTTCGGTCCACGCGTCCCAGCCGGTTGCCGCGCCCGTAACGGGGACCATCGCAATGCAGTCGACCGGGCAGGGCGCGACGCACAGATCGCAGCCGGTGCAGAGCGCCTCGATCACCGTGTGCATTTGCTTCGGTGCACCAAGGATCGCGTCCACCGGACACGCCTGCATGCACAGCGTACAACCGATGCACAGGCTCTCGTCGATCACGGCCAGGGGCCGCGGCCGTTCGACGCCATTGGCGGGATTGAGCGGGATCACCGGCTTGCCGAGCAGGGCGGCCAGCCGCGCCACGCCTTCGATACCGCCCGGCGGGCATTGGTTGTAGTTCGCTGTGCCAACGGCCACTGCTTCGGCGTACGGGCGGCATGCTGCATAGCCGCACTTCGTACATTGTGTCTGGGGGAGCAGATCTTCGACGCGGTCTGCGAGTGTTATGGAATCGGTCACGGTCACGACGGTGAGGCTTGCCGACAGGGCGCTTGCCATGCTCGGCGACAGACGGGCGCAGCTCGGCTTTGGCTGGCTCCGTCAGGCGTAGGGGAAATAGCACATTATCGCCGATTTCCCCGATTGCGATTGTCAAACCATGTGCCATAATCGAAGCGCTTTTTCGAAAGACCGCAGAAGGGTGTCCCCCAACCATGGCGCGCCCGCTAACGCTGTCGGTGCAAGGCCCGAGGAGAGGCCGGCGGCGCGATCCGGATAACGCGGCTCACGATGATGCCACCATGAATCAGCCGAAAATCAAAAGAGATCCTGAAGGCACCCGGCGCCGTATTCTGCTCGCGGCAGCTGAGGAATTTGCAAATGGTGGGTTGTTCGGCGCACGCGTCGACCAGATCGCCCGCCGCGCGGAAACCAATGAACGCATGCTCTATTACTACTTCGGTAGCAAGGAGCAGCTTTTCACGGCCGTCCTCGAACACGCCTTCGGCGCGCTCACGGAGGCCGAGCGCACGCTCGACCTGAACGGTATTGCACCGGTCGAGGCCATTACGCGTCTTGCGCATTTTGTGTGGGACTACTACCGGGATCATCCGGAGCTGCTGCGTCTCATCAACAATGAGAATCTGCACGAGGCGCGCTACATGCAGAAGTCCACGCGCATCCGGGAGATGATCTCGCCCATTGTGGCGACGCTGGGCAGCATTCTCGAACGCGGCCAGCGCGCGGGTCTGTTCCGCACCAATGTCGACCCGCTGCGCTTTTACGTCACGCTCTCGGGCCTCGGCTACTACATCGTGTCGAATCGCTTCACGCTGGAGGCGACACTCGGCCGCGATTTCAGCAGCGCTTCCGAGCGTAGCGAAGTCGTGCAGATGAACACCGAGTTGCTGCTCGCGTATCTGCTTAGACGCTAGAACACGCGCTAAGCCAGGCGAGTCAGGCGCTAAGGTCACCCAGGCCGAACCACGCCTAACCACGCCGAGCCAGGTGTTAGGCGCCACGCGCGGCTATCTGGCGGCGCGAAGCGCGCGATCGGGGTGCAGGCGTGCGGGTGACGCCGCGCGCGCTTTCGCGAGCCTCAAACAACAACGGCCCCTTGCAGGGGCCGTTGTTTTGCGTTCGATGCGCGCGCAACCTTCTGGCTGACGTCCCGGTTTACCCGAATCGCGCCATGCCGTTGCCTTCAGGCTTCGACTTTTTCCTTCGCGACCTTGGGTGCCTTGTTGTGGGCAAGGATGAAGTCACGCAGTTGCGGATAAATGATGGTGCGCCAGCGGCGGCCCGAGAAAATGCCGTAGTGGCCGCACTTTTCCGCGGTGAAATGCTGCTTGTGCTCCGCCGGAATGCCGCTGCACAGGTCCTGAGCGGCGCGCGTCTGACCGTCGCCGGAGATGTCGTCGAGCTCGCCTTCAATCGTGAAGAGGGCGGTCTTCTTGATGTCCTGTGGCCGCACGCGCTCGCCGGCCACGTCCCAGGTGCCTTCAGCCAGACGGAATTCCTGGAAGACGACGCGAATCGTGTCGAGGTAATAGTCGGCGTCCATGTCGAGCACCGCGTTGTACTCGTCATAGAAACGGCGGTGCGCTTCGGCGTCGTCTTCGTCGCCGCGCAAGAGGCTCTGGTAGTAATCCCAATGCGAGGCCGCGTGCCGTTCCGGATTCATGGCCACAAAACCCGTGTGTTGCAGGAAGCCCGGATAGACCTTGCGGCCCACGCCCGGATAGTTCGGCGGCACCGTGTAGATCACGTTGTTGTCGAACCATTCGAACGAGTGCTGCGTGGCGAGCGAGTTGACCGAGGTCGGGCTCTTACGCGCGTCGATCGGGCCGCCCATCATCGTCATCGTGCGCGGCGTTTCTTCGCCGCGGCTCGCCATCAGCGAAATGGCGGCCAGCACCGGCACTGTAGGCTGGCACACGGAGATCACGTGCAGATCTTTGGCGCCGATGTGACGGATGAATTCCTGAATATAAGCAACGTAATCGTCGAGGTGGAACGCGCCGTCTTCGAGCGGCACCATGCGTGCGTCGATCCAGTCGGTGATGTACACCTTGTGGTCCTGCAGCAGCGTGCGCACCGTGTCGCGCAGCAGCGTGGAGTGGTGGCCGGACAACGGCGCACACACCAGCACGACCGGCTCGTCTTTCAGTTGGCTGACAGCGCCGCTGTCGTCGGCGAAACGCTTGAAACGCAGCAGACGGCAGAACGGCTTCTCGACGATCGCCTGTTCGATGATCGGGATGTTATGACCATCCTTAACAATCTGGTGCAGGTTGAATTCGGGTTTTTCGTAGTCTTTGCCTAGCCGGTAGAGCAATTCGTAACCGGCGGAAAGACGTGTGGCGCCTGGCACATAGGCGAAAGGGCTGGCCGGATTCGCGAAGGATTTCGACGCGGCCTGGGCCCAGGCGGTCAGCGGGCTGAGCAGAGCCCGCTGGAATTCATGCAGTTGATAGAGCATGGGTGCTCCGGCGTTGGGGCGATTCGCATGGGGCTTCGCAAACACGCGTTTCGCGTTGCAGCGGGCCGTTGTGGTTGTAGGCGCTTGATTATCGGCCAAGAGTCTCGTTTGATGATATCGGACAAAGTATATTTGTGCAATGCAGCAACGCGACGCCCCCTGGCAGCTAAAACGTCATTAACTCATGGTACGGGCGATGTTGCCGTGCCGCTATACGGGGTTGCCGCAGGGTCAAGTTTGCCCGTCTCCGTGCCGTTATGCGGCGGCTGTCCGGCCGCTCTCGCCATTTCCTGCTCGTGTTTCATCAGGTTCAGCCCGGTGTGCACCAGCGCCACGTGCGAAAACGCCTGCGGGAAGTTGCCGACGAGGCGCTTCGCGGCCGGGTCGTATTCCTCCGCCAGCAGACCGACGTCGTTGACGAGCGCGAGCAGGCGTTCGTACATGGCCTCCGCTTCGGCGACACGTCCCTGCATCGCGAGGTTGTCCACCATCCAGAAGCTGCACGCGAGGAAGGTACCCTCGCCGGGCGGCAGGCCGTCGTCGACTTCCGTCGTGCGGTAGCGCATCACGAAGCCGTCGCGCAGCAGGTATTTCTCGGTAGCGGCGAGCGTGCCGATCACGCGCGGATCCGACGGCGGCAGGAAGCCCACCTGCGGCAGCAGCAGCACGCTCGCGTCGAGTTCGTCGCCGCCGAACACCTGGGTGAAGGCGTTGAGCTGGGGATTCCAGCTTTTCTCGCAGACCGTCGCGTGAATCTGCTCGCGAATCTCGCGCCAGTGGTCGAGCGGGCCGGGCAGCTCGAACGATTCGGCGGACTTGATCGCGCGATCGAACGCCACCCAGGCCATCACCTTCGAGAAGGTGAAATGCTGGCGGCCGCCGCGCGTTTCCCAGATGCCTTCGTCGGGTTCCTGCCAGATCGTTTCCAGGTGTTCGAGCATCTCGCACTGCACGTTCCAGGTGGTCTCGTCCGCTTGCAGGCCGCCCACGCGCGCGAGATGCAGTGCGTTCATCACTTCGCCGTACACATCGAGCTGAAGCTGGCCGGCCGCATTGTTGCCGATGCGCACCGGCTTCGCGCCCTGGTAGCCGGGCAGCCAGTCCACCTCGAACTCCGGCAGGCGCCGTTCGCCGCTGATCCCGTACATGATCTGCAACTGCTCGGGCGCGCCGGCCATCACGCGAGCCAGCCAGCTGCGCCACGCGCGCGCTTCGTCGAAGTAGCCGCCGCGCATCATGGCGAGCAGCGTGATGGTGGCGTCGCGCAGCCAGCAATAGCGGTAGTCCCAGTTGCGCGTGCCGCCCAGCTGCTCGGGGAGCGACGTGGTAGGCGCCGCCACGATGCCGCCGGTCGGCTCGTAGGCGAGCGCCTTGAGCGTAATCAGCGAGCGGCGGATCGGCGCGGCGTACTTGCCTTCGACCGTGCTGCGCGCCGACCACTCGAGCCAGTGGTTCTCGGTCCGTGCGAGGGCGGTGTGCGGATCGCGGGCCGGCGGAATGCGCAGGTGCGACGGCGAATAAGCGAGTGCAAACGGCACCCGTTCGCCGGGCGATACCGTGAACTCGGCGACGGTGTGCATGTTCTCGCCGCGCAGCTCGACGGGCGTGCGCAGCACAGCGGTATCCGGCCCGACGATCGCCTTGATGCCGCTGTCGTGCTTCAGGCGGCTGACCCACGGAATCGAAAAGCCGTAATCGAAACGCAGCACCAGTTCCATCTTCATGCGCACGGTGCCGCGCCGGCCCACGACGATGCGCACCAGCTCCGACCAGCCGTTGCCGGGCGGCATGAAGTCGATCACGGTGACCGCACCTTCGTCGGTTTCGAAATCGGTCTCGAGGATCAGCGTTTCGCCGCGATAGCGGCGGGTGATCTTCGCCGGCGTGTCGGAGACGGGCGCGATCAGCCAGCGGCCGTTTTTTTCCGTGCCGAGCAGGGCGGCGAAGCACGCGCCGGAGTCGAACCGCGGCCAGCAGAGCCAGTCGACGGAACCGTCACGGGAGATCAGTGCGGCGGTGTGGCCGTCGCCGACGAGGGCATAGTCTTCGATGAGTGCGGGCATAGGTGACTGGGTAAGCGGAATGAGCGGGGCGTGGCCGGCGTGTCAAGCGTACGCCCGGAACGCCCCGGGGCTTTGTTTAGTACCGGACCTGTGCCATGCGGTTTGGTTCAGCCGGTCTGACAGGCAAAAGCGGGACAACCTCGGGACAGCTTGCGGCAGATTCGGGGCAACTTCGCATTGGCATTTTGAGATAGCGCTGCCTACAATCGGACTTTTGGATGATGGGCGAAGATTGGGCCGCAGGCGTGGGAAGGCCGGTCTATCGCGCACGCAAACGCTGTTTTCGAGGACGAAAGCCATGCTGAACCCGTCGAAATCCGATTGCATCACCATTCTCTCGGCCGCCAGCGAACTCGCTGACGATTCCATGCTGCCGCTCGATGCCGGCCGCCTCGGCCTGTCCCGCAACGGGATGCAGGCCGCTGCCCTGTTCCTGATCGAGCGGGCCTGCTTCAAGCGTCATCGGGAGGGTGACGGCCATTATGCCGTCGGCGGCCTGTCGCTGCAGGGACGTCTGCGGCTCGACCAGCTCGCGAACGGCTAAGCCACGCGGGTAATCCCGAGGGGCTGGGTCGACTCCTGCGCTTGACTTCGCGTCAGCCGGGCAGGGCCAACGGGCCGTCCGGTTGTGTCCGCACGCCAGTCGCTCGAACTCAAAAGTGCGAAGCGCCTACGCCGAAGATGCCGATCACCCCGATGATGACCAGATAGATCGCGACGATGTAATTGAGCAGACGCGGCATCACGAGGATGAGGATGCCGGCGATCAGCGAAACGACGGGGCCCAGGCTGAGGGTGATGTTCATTGAGACTCCGAGTGGTGAGACGGGTGTGAGAGAGGGTTCTCATGGGCAGCAGGGTGCACCGCCCGCCAACACCGGTTGCCAGCCTTGCGGGCTGCGCGATCCGGCTCAACGCCTGGCTTCTATCTTCTATACTGGCGCGGATAACTAAAACGTTCCAAATCGCGTGGCAGACCAGCGACACCATCAAAACCGAATAACCCGATGTCCAGGAGGTCGACATGCATCGTAGTGCCCAAGCCGCCGCAAGCGCCGCGTCACACTCTTCGCTTCAACCTGTCCGGAAGGCCGCCTTGACGCCATCTGCCCGGTCTGTCCGTTCGATCATAAAAGGTTTCGTGCTCATGGTCTCGATTGTCGCTACCCATGCGTTTGCCCAGGACGCCGGCCCGGCACCGGCCGACGGCGTCTACGACATGATTGTCGGCACCTACACGGGCGGCAAGAGCGAAGGGCTCTACGTCTACCGGTTCGATACGAAGACCGGCGAGGCCACCCGCGTGTCGGTCGCGCAGACGGTCAACCCGTCGTATCTCGTGGTGAGCAGCGACCGCCGCCATGTGTACGCGGTCAACGAACTGCCCGGCGACAACGGCCCGGCCACGCAACGCGGCGGCATCAGCGCGTTCGGCTTCGATCCGGCGAGCGGCCAGTTGACCTTTCTCAACAAGGTGTCGGCGGAGGGCAACGACCCGTGCTATCTGAAGATTTCGCCGGACGGCAAGTATCTGCTGACCGCGAACTATTCGGTGGCGGCGGACCCGGGCGGCAGCTTCGCGGTGTTCCCGCTGCAGGCGGACGGCCAGGTGGGTCAGGCGGTGCTGACCGTGCATCATGAAGGCGGCGGTCCGGTGAAGGGTCGTCAGGACAACTCGCATGTGCATTCAACCGTGTTCTCGCCGGACGGCCAGTATCTGTTCGCGCAGGATCTCGGCGCGGACAAGCTGTACTCGTACCGCTACACGCCGGATGGCAGCCGCGGCCTGTTCGGTCCGACCGAGTGGCGTTATACGGATGTGAAGGCCGGCAGCGGTCCGCGTCACCTGGTGTTTGGAGCGGACGGCAAGTACGCATATCTGACGAGCGAACTGGCTGCGACGGTCAGTACGTTCCGCTACGACGACGGCAAGCTCACGCTGCTGCAGGTGTCGCCGCTCACGCAGCCGGGCTTCAAGGGGCAGGTGGGGGCAGCGGCAATCCATCTGTCGCCGGACGGACGCTTCCTCTACGCGACCAACCGCGGCGACGCGAACGAGATTGTGATCTTCGCGGTTGACGCGGCGAACGGCCATCTGAAACTGGTGGGCCGGCAGTCGAGCCTCGGCAAGTCGCCGCGCGAGTTTGCCATCGATCCGACCGGTAACTGGCTGATCGTCGGCAATCAGAACAGCGACACCGCGTATGTGTTCAGGCGCGATCAGCAGACCGGTTTGCTCGAGGCGAATCCGAAGCGGATTGAGATCGGCTCGCCGGTGGATTTCAAGCTGGTGTCGCCGTCATGAGGTTGGGGGGGTGACGTGGCGTCACGAAGCGGTGTCCTAAGGCGTCTTGAACCCTAAGCAAAACGGGCCTCGGAAGCATGCATGCCTCCGAGGCCCGTTTCATTTTCTGACGCAGCAGCGGCTTTCGCCTATTCAGCCGGTCCCGGTGCGAGCACTTCGCGGCTGCCGTTGATGCCCATCGACGACACCAGTCCCGCCGTTTCCATCTGTTCGACGAGTCGCGCTGCGCGGTTGTAGCCAATGCGCAATTGCCGCTGCACTGACGAGATCGACGCGCGCCGCGTGCGCACCACGAAGGCGACGGCTTCGTCGTAGAGCGGATCGGCTTCGGCGTCCGGCGCGTCGCCGAACAGGTCCTGGGTCGCGCCTTCGCTGGCGGGGCCGTCGAGAATGCCTTCTTCGTATTGCGGCTCGCCGAACTGCTTCAGATATTCGACGATCCGATGCACTTCCTCGTCGGCGACGAACGCGCCGTGCACGCGCTGCGGATAGCCGGTGCCCGGCGGCAGGAACAGCATGTCGCCCTGGCCGAGCAGCGATTCGGCGCCCATCTGGTCGAGAATCGTGCGCGAGTCGATCTTCGAGGACACCTGGAAGGCGACCCGGGTCGGAATGTTGGCCTTGATGAGGCCGGTGATCACATCGACGGACGGGCGCTGGGTGGCGAGGATCAGGTGGATGCCGGCGGCGCGCGCTTTCTGCGCGAGCCGCGCAATCAGTTCTTCGATCTTCTTGCCGGCGACCATCATCAGGTCGGCCAGCTCGTCGATCACTACCACGATCAGCGGCAGCGTGGCGAGCGGTTCGGGGGCTTCGGGCGTCAACGAAAACGGATTGCCGAGCTTCTTGCCGGCGGCCTCGGCATCGCGGATTTTCTGATTGAAGCCGGCGAGATTACGCACGCCGACCGCCGACATCAGCCGGTAGCGCTTCTCCATTTCGCCGACACACCAGTTGAGCGCGTTGGCGGCGAGCTTCATGTCGGTGACGACCGGGGCGAGCAGATGCGGAATCCCTTCGTAGACCGACAGTTCGAGCATCTTCGGGTCGATCATGATCAACCGCACTTCTTCGGGCGTCGCCTTGTAGAGCAGCGACACGATCATCGCGTTGATCGCCACCGACTTGCCCGAGCCGGTCGTGCCGGCCACCAGCATGTGCGGCGCTTTGGCGAGATCGGCGACCACCGGATGACCGGTGATGTCCTTGCCCATTGCGAGCGTGAGCATGGAGTGCGAATGCTGGTAGACGTTCGCCTCGAGGATTTCCGACAGGCGGATGGTCTGACGCTTCGCGTTCGGTAGCTCGAGACCCATGCAGGTCTTGCCGGGGATCGTCTCGACCACGCGGATCGAGGTGAGGCCGAGGCCGCGCGAGAGGTCCTTCATCAGGCCGACGATCTGGCTGCCGCGTACGCCGAGCGCGGGCTCGACTTCGAAGCGCGTGATCACCGGGCCGGCCGATGCGCCCACCACCGTCACCGGCACCTTGAACTCCTGCAGGCGCTGCTCGATCAACTGGCCGGTTTCGGCGAGCCGTTCTTCGGAGACGGGTTCGACATCGGTGTCGGCGCGCGCGAGCAGGTCGAGCGTCGGCAGTTCGACCCGCGACGCAGCGGGCGCGCGGAATTCGAATACGGTGGGCGTGTGGCCGCTGACCGGAGCGCGCGGCGCGATGGGTTCGTTGGCCGGTTCGCTGCGCGGCAGGGTGAACGGCGCGGGGGTGGGGGCGTCCTGGGGCGTAGCGTTCGGTTCGGCGAAAATCTCTTCGATTGCTTCGTCGCTTGCTTCGTCGTGGACTCCGGCGAAAGCGGGTGCGGTGTCGTGGATGGCGGTTGAGGCGCTGACGTGGTCGAGCGGGTCGTCGTCGGGATTGTCGATGGGGTCCGACAGTGGCTCGCGTGTAGCCTGGGCGTCGATGCTCGCAACGTTCGCCGCCGCGAAGCCGGGGAAGCGCACGACGTTCGATGGGGTAGGGGCGGGCGCGGACGGCGGCGTTGCGGCGTCCATTTCCGTCTCCCATGGCGCGAGCGCTTTGTCGATGACGAGCTCCGCCGCAGGTGCGTGCATCGCATTTGCAGCGCTCGCGTGGTCGACGTTCGGCGTGGCCGGTGCCTCGCGACTGTCCATGTGCGCGGGTGTGTCGACGGCGGCGGGAAGTACCTGGGCGGATGCTTCAATGGGTTTATCCACCGGCGCATCGTCAACCGGCGACCCGGCTTCAGGCGACACGATAGGCCAGCTCACCGGTTCGGCGAGTTCGTGGTGTGCAGTGACGGGGGCCTCGGCGGCCGGCTCGCCCAGAGGCGCGCTGGACGCATCGACCGTTGCCGCCTCGCTCGCCGGCATAGGCGTTGGAGTCGGCGCTGGAATTGGCGCAGGCGCAGGCGCGGTTGCTGCCGTTGGCGTCTCATGCGTCACGTCCTCCGCAACCGGCATGGCGGGCACGTCGTTCGCAAACCTGATCGCCTCTGGAACCGTGCGTCGAGCGAGGCTCGCGCCTGCGATGGTTGTCCAGCGAGCCGCGTTCTCTTCGATGCTGCGCAGCGTCTCCTGCACGCTGGCGGGCGGGGTGACGTGTTCGGTCGTTGCTGCGGGCCGCGAAAAGCTCGGGGCGCGCGAACCGGAGACGGCCGGATGTCGATGCGCCTGCGCCGCGTTGGCGACCGGTCGCTGCGTTTGCGTCGGAGCGGGCGCCGGTGAGGGGCGTGAGGCGGGCGTAGCGGCGGAGGGCGTGCCGGGGCGCACCGGCTGATTGACGTGTTGCGCCGAAGGCGCGCGGTTCGCGGCTGCCGGGGAAGCGGGCGCCGCGCCAGGTGCGACCCGACCAGGAACGATTCCCTTCGACGGAGCCGCTGTGCCGCTCGTCCCCGCCCCGACGCCCCGCGCTACTGCAGCTCCGCGCGCCGCCGAACCCGGCTCGCGCAACCAGCCCGCCGGCGCGACGGGTTCAGCCGGCGCCCACGGAGCCGCCTTGTCGATCGCAGCACCGGTATGCTGAGCCGGCGCCGGTCCAGCGCCTTGCCAAGCCGGCGGACCGGCCCGTGTCCGTCCCGCCTGATCAGCCGCTGCGGCTTGACCGCGCGGCGTCGCATTTCGTGCTTGCCAACCCGCGCCGCCCGGCGCCGCAACCGCCGCGCGCGCGTCGCCCCCCAGCGCATCCTTACCCAGCGCGTCCTTCCCGCCAGCCAGACCGGCCGCGCCAGCACCCGCTCCACGCGTCGCAGCCGGCGGCCGCCACACGGTCGGACGCGCATAGCGGCCTTTGGTCCTGGGGGCCATCGTATTGGTTGGCGTCGAGGCGTACGGAGGCAGCGTGTCGTCGACCGTGCTGCGGCGGCGCGCGTCTTCATCGCGTTTGGCCAGCCCGCGGCTCAGGCCGAGGCCGAATGCCGAATCCGCCCACAAGGCGACACTGCTCCAGCGAAACTCGAGCAGCCACGGCAGGCTCACCACCAGCAGGCCGAGCATCACCAGCGGCGTGCCGACGTGGCCCAGCAGCCGGCCGAAGCCGGCCGCCAGCGCATGCCCGAAGCCGTCGACGCCGACCATGCCCACCATGCCGAGCAGCGACGCCTCCAGCGTGCAACTCGCCACGAGGACGCAGACAAAGCCGAGCCACAGCCGGATCGTGCCGGGCCCGCGCAGCCCGACGCCGCCTGGCAGCACAGACTTCACGAGACGCCACAAGAGAGGAAGGAACCAGACGGCCGACCCGCCGAACCAGCCGAAAACTACCGTGTGCATGCTAGACATCAACGAATGACGGATCCGCGAAAACGCAATCCGTCGAGTTTAAACCGGCGAAGCACGACGCTTCGAAGACAGCGGCAAGCGGGCGGCCTGTGCCTGCCTGACCCGCCTGAAAAAAAGCACGGCACGCGGCGCGGCCCGAGCGGACGTCGTCGATCCCCGCAGCGCCCAGGCTAAGCGCCACCCGCGCGCTCATTTTTGATCGTGCCGCGCGAAAACCAGCTTGTCGCCATTGTCGAGGATCAACTGCAACTCCTGCGGCGGCCGCATCTGCACACCGGTGTGGTCGATGTGTCCGAGCGCGTCGAGATAATCGCCTTCGATCTGGCCGCCCGGTGTGGAGCATGCCATCCGCGTGCTGCCCAGCGTCCCGAAGCTCAGCTTGCCGTCCTTCAGCGCGTAAGTGCCCATGTAACGGTTGCATCCGGAAAAGCCGCTGGCATGGCGCTGGCCGGTAGCGGTCGACAGCGTGAGCGTGATCGGCGCACCGCTGTCGGCGCCTGGAATGGTGCGCATCGTGCCGTCCGCCTGCTTCCAGCCGGTGAGGTCCCACGACGTATCGTCGAGCAATTGCGTCGCGGCCGGGTTGAACGGGTCGGGCGGCGGCGCTTTGGTATCCGGATGGGTGGGCATGGCGCAGGCGCTCAGCAACGCCGCCACGCTCAGCGCGGCAAACGTGGCGCGTCCCGGCAGACGCCCCCGCGAGCCGGACGGCGCGAACCGCGGTGCAGTGGATGGTGCCACACGGGCTGCAAACAACGGTGCAAAAACCGTGGCGGCACGGGGTGCAAGCAGCGCTGCAACGAGACGCGCAAGACGTCGCGCTGAAGACGTTGGGAACATGGCGTCGGTCCTCTTCAAACTGGCGAAGGCGTAAGGGTAACGCACTCAGGTTGCCGCACGCGAGCGCTCTCGCGCACGGCACGGCGCCGAGCGTCCGGTGCAGAGGTTGCGCATGTTAACATTGCTGATCTACCCATTCCATCTCATCTGACATTTTTCTGGAGACTCCATGCAGATCGGCCAACGGATCGGCACCCCGCTTTCGAACTCGGCGACGCGCGTCATGCTGCTCGGCGCGGGCGAGCTGGGCAAGGAAGTGATCATCGCGTTGCAGCGCCTCGGCGTGGAAGTGATCGCGGTCGACCGTTATCCGAACGCGCCGGGTCATCAGGTCGCGCATCGCGCCCATGTGATCGACATGACCGACCGCGCCGCCTTGCGTGCGCTGGTCGAGCAGGAACGCCCGCATCTGATCGTGCCGGAAATCGAAGCCATCGCCACGGATGCGCTGGCCGCAATCGAAGCCGACGGTCTCGCTGAAGTGATCCCCACGGCGCGCGCCACGCAACTGACGATGAACCGCGAAGGCATCCGCCGTCTCGCCGCCGAAGAGCTCGGCTTGCCCACGTCGCCGTATGCGTTCGCGGATTCGCTCGAGGAGCTGAAGGCGGGCATCGCGAAGGTGGGTTATCCGTGCGTCGTCAAGCCGGTGATGTCGTCGTCGGGCAAGGGGCAGTCGGTGCTGAAGAGCGAGGCCGACGTCGAACCGGCCTGGCAATACGCGATGGCCGGCGGTCGCGTCAATCACGGTCGCGTGATCGTCGAAGGCTTTATCGACTTCGAGTACGAAATCACGCAATTGACCGTGCGCGCGATCGATCCGGCAACCGGCGAGACGAGCACGTATTTCTGCGATCCGATCGGCCACGTGCAGGTGGCGGGCGACTACGTCGAGTCGTGGCAGCCGCAGCCGATGAACCCGCTCGCGCTCGAACGTTCGCGCGATGTCGCGCACAAGGTGACGGCGGCGCTCGGCGGCCGGGGTCTGTTCGGCGTGGAACTTTTCGTGCGCGGCGATGACGTATGGTTTTCGGAAGTGAGTCCGCGTCCGCACGACACAGGGCTCGTCACGCTGTGCTCGCAACGTCTGTCCGAGTTCGAATTGCATGCGCGGGCCATTCTCGGTCTGCCGGTGGATACGGCGCTGCGTGCGCCGGGGGCGTCGGCGGTGATTTACGGCGGTCTGGACGAAGCCGGTATCGCGTTCGAAGGCGTGGCGGCGGCGCTGGCCGTGCCGGATGCCGATCTGCGGTTGTTCGGCAAGCCGGAGAGTTTCGTCAAGCGTCGCATGGGCGTGGCGCTCGCCACCGGTGCGGACACCGACGAAGCCCGTGTCCGTGCGAAGCAGGCTGCGGCAGCGGTGCGGCCGGTGTCGGCGAAATAAGTACTGGAATGAGCGGCGCAATCGGGTTGTCGTCCACGCAACCCGCGTGATCCGCGCACCTTGTACGATCCGCGCGTCACGCATCCCGCGTGCATGCGGATCGTTGAAGTATCGAAGGCAGGAGAAGGACCCATGAGCTCAGACACCCGCCAGATCGCGCGGCTTCGCCGGACCGGGCGCCTCGGTGCGCTGGGCGTGCTGGTCGCGCTATGCGCGGGACTGGCCGGCTGCGGTCTCGCCGCGGCGCCGTGCCGGGTGGCGTCGGCCGGTCTGAAGATCGTGCCGGTAGTCGGCCACGTAGCGGCCGCGCCTACCGACGCATGCGCGGACGTCATCGATCCTTGAGCAGCTAACCACCTAGCGAGGCAGCGGATGCGGAAATGGCTCGTCGCGGTAACGAGTGTGCTGGCAGTCGCGGCGTCGACAGGCAGCGCCTGGGCTGCGCCCTTGCGCCTTGCTGAAATTCAGACCAAAGACCGGCAGACCCACAAATACACCTGCGCCACCGGCAAGATCCTGCAGGTGACCTACTGGAACGCCGCGAACGGCCAGAGCTTCGCGCTGGTGCCCGTCAAAGGTCAGCCGATGCTGTTCGTCAATACGCTCTCCGCGTCCGGCGCGAAATACCAGGCGGGCAGCTACACCTGGTGGACCAAGGGTCCGCGCGCCGACCTCTACGATGCGACGGCGGGCGAGAACGCGCCGCCGGTTCTGTCCGACTGCGTCACGATCGTGCGGTAGCCTGGGCAGCCACGTGGCCATGCTCCCCATGCTGCATCGCCGCACCCTCGTCATCCCTGCCGGCTTGCGCGCAGTTTTTTCTCCCAGGTAGTAAGCTGTTCGACGCGTCCACTCCTTACTACGTGGCCGCGCCCGTCATCGTCTTCGATCATCCGTCCCGGATCCCACTGCGTGGGCGTGCCGTCCGCGCTCGTTCGTCAAGCGAGACTCTCAATGAAAGCATCGGATCTGTTCGTCAAGTCGCTGGAAGCTGAAGGTATCGAGTACGTGTTCGGCATTCCAGGGGAAGAAAATCTCGATCTCCTCGAGTCGCTGCGCCGCTCCAAAATCAGGCTGATTCTCACCCGTCACGAGCAGGCGGCCGGCTTCATGGCGGCGACCTATGGGCGTCTGACGGGCCGCATCGGCGTGTGCCTCTCGACGCTCGGCCCGGGCGCCACCAATCTCGTCACGGCCGCCGCGTACGCCCAACTGGGCGCCATGCCGATGCTGATGGTCACCGGCCAGAAGCCGATCAAGACCAGCAAGCAGGGGCACTTCCAGATTGTCGACGTGGTTCGCATGATGGAGCCGCTTACCAAGTACACGCGGCAGATCGTGTCCATCGGCAACATCCCTGCGCTGGTGCGCGAAGCGGTGCGGCAGGCGGAGGAAGAACGCCCCGGCGCCGCGCATCTGGAATTGCCTGAAGACGTCGCCGACGAAGAGGGTGACGGCAAGCCGATTCCGAAGAGCTTCAGCCGCCGTCCGGTTGCCGAAGAGAAGGCGGTCGCGCGGGCGGTCGAAGCCATCACGAGCGCGAGGCATCCGCTGCTGATGATCGGCGCGGGCGGCAATCGCAAGACCACCACCAGGATGCTGCGCGAATTCGTCGACCAGATCGGCATTCCGTTCTTCACCACGCAGATGGGCAAGGGCGTGATCGACGAGTCGCATCCCCTGTGGCTCGGCAATGCCACGCTCTCCGACGGCGATTTCGTGCATCGCGCCATCGATCACGCGGACTGCATCATCAATGTGGGCCACGACGTGATCGAGAAGCCGCCGTTCTTCATGCGCAGCGGCGACGCGGGCGAGAAGACCGTGATTCACGTGAATTTTCTCGGCGCGGAAGTCGACCCGGTGTATTTCCCACAGATCGAAGTAGTGGGCGACATCGCCAATGCGGTGTGGCAAATGAAGGAGAGTCTCAAGGAGCGTCAGGAGCACTGGGATTTTTCGCGCTTCAAGGAGATCAAGGCGCACTTCGAAGAGCATCTGGTCAAAGGGCAGCTCGACGACCGTTTCCCGATGTACCCGGTGCGGATCGTCAACGACGTCTACGAGACCACGCCGGTGGACGGCATCGTGTGTCTGGACAACGGCATGTACAAGATCTGGTTCGCGCGCTACTACCGGGCCCACGAACCGAACTCGCTGCTGCTCGACAACGCGCTGGCGTCGATGGGCGCGGGCTTGCCGTCGGCGATCGCGACCAAGATCGTGCATCCGGACCGCAAGGTGATGGCGGTGTGCGGCGACGGCGGCTTCATGATGAACTCGCAGGAGCTCGAGACGGCGGTGCGTCTGAAGCTCGATCTGGTGGTGCTGATCCTGCGCGACGACGCCTTCGGCATGATCCGCTGGAAGCAGGAGAACATGAACTTCCCCGACTACGGCATGACGCTGCAGAACCCCGACTTCGTGGCCTATGCGCAGAGCTACGGGGCCAAGGGTCACCGCATTTCAGCGGCCGGGGAGTTTGCGCCGCTGTTGCGCGAATGCTTCGCCACGCCGGGCGTGCATGTGATCGACCTGCCGATCGACTACTCGGACAACGAGCGCGTGCTGAACCGCGAGATCAAGCGCCTGAGCGCGCAACTCTGAATCCAGCCGGGGCATGCGGCTTGCTGCATGCCGCCGGTCGAGACAGCTCGCATCAAGGAGAACGTGTCATGTTGAACAAGACCTACCCGTACTACCTCGCGAATGTGGCGGTGGCGGCCAATACCGATCTCGAAGTCACCGACAAGTTCAGCGGCGAGGTGGCCACCCGTGTCGCGATGGCGGACGCCGCGGCGATCGACAAGGCGATCGGCCACGCCGTCGAGGCGATGCCCGCACTGCGCGCGTTCCCGCCGTTCAAGCGCCAGGCGGTGCTCGAACACTGTGTGAAGCGTTTTCGCGAGCGCTACGACGAACTGGCGATGGCGCTGTGCATCGAAGCCGGCAAGCCGATCAACGATTCGCGCGGCGAAGTCACGCGGCTGATCGATACGTTCAAGGTGGCCGCGGAGGAAGCGGTGCGCATCGACGGCGAGATCATCAATCTGGAGATTTCGCCGCGCGCGAAGGGCTATCACGGCTACGTGAAGCGCGTGCCGATCGGGCCGTGTTCGTTCATTTCGCCGTTCAATTTTCCGCTGAATCTGACCGCGCACAAGGTGGCGCCGGCGCTCGCCGCGGGCGTGCCGTTCGTGCTGAAGCCGGCGAGCCGCACGCCGGTCGGGGCGCTGATCATGGGCGAGATTCTCGCGGAAACGGACCTGCCCAAGGGCGCGTTTTCAATCTTGCCGGCCCACCGCGACGGCGCGGACCTGTTCACCACCGACGAGCGGTTCAAGCTGCTCTCCTTCACCGGTTCGCCGGCGGTGGGCTGGGAGCTGAAGAAAAAGGCCGGCAAGAAGAAGGTGATTCTGGAACTGGGCGGTAACGCGGCGGCGATTGTGGACGGCGATCAGGGCGGCAAGCTCGACTATGTGGTCGAGCGGCTGGCGTTCGGCGCGTTCTATCAGTCGGGGCAGAGCTGCATTGGCGTGCAGCGCATTCTCGTCCACTCAAGCCTCTACGACGCGTTGCGCGAGAAGCTGATTGCGAAGACGAAGTCGCTGATCATGGGCGATCCGAAGAACGAGAAGACCTTTGTCGGGCCGATGATCTCCGAGTCGGAGTCGAAACGTCTGGCCGGCTGGATGGAGAGCGCGGTGCTGGACGGCGCGAAGATCGTGGCCGGCGGCAAGGTGGAGGGCGCGATGTTCGAGGCGACCTTGCTCGAAGGCGTGAAGCGCGATTCGGACCTGTATCGCAAGGAAGCCTTCGGTCCGGTGGCGATTCTGGAGCGCTTCGACGACTTCGCGGCGGCGCTCGCGACCGTCAACGACAGCGACTTCGGCCTGCAGGCGGGCGTCTTCACGGATTCGCTCGCCCATGCGCATCAGGCGTGGGACCAGTTGGACGTGGGCGGCGTCGTGATCAACGACGTGCCGTCGTTCCGCGTGGACAATATGCCGTATGGCGGGGTCAAGGACTCCGGGCTGGGGCGCGAGGGCATTCGCTACGCCATCGAGGACATGACCGAGATGCGGCTGATGGTGATGCGCGAGACGTGGTGAGCCGGGCGGCTGGGCTGCTTCGCTGTCACGGGACTGTCGTCTGCGTGGCCTAGTCTGTGCGGGCCTGTGGCCGTTCCCGCCGGGTTTGCGCCCCTTTGTCCGGGGCGTGAGCAGAAAGCGGGCGTGTGCGCCATGAGTGTTTTTGCTGAAGTGCTACAATACCGGCCTTTCCGGCGGGTGTTTCCGTCGGCCGGAGCCGGCTGCATCCTTCCCTGACGAAATCGGGACTTTGCGGCACGCCGTGGCTCCGCTTCATCCTGATGCCCTCCGCGGCCCCGGCCGCTGCCGCGCCCCCCGCGCAGGCGCATTTTTAGCGAAAGCCACCATGTCCGACACAGCCGTCACGCCCAGCACCGAGACTTTTGACCAGTTTGGCCTTGCGCCGGACATCCTGAAAGCCATCGTCGAGCAGGGTTACACCACGCCCACGCCGATCCAGGCGCAGGCGATCCCTGTTGTGCTGTCGGGACGCGACGTCATGGGCGCGGCCCAGACGGGGACCGGCAAGACCGCGAGCTTTTCGCTGCCGATCATCCAGCGCCTGCTGCAGCACGCGAGCACGAGCGCCTCGCCGGCGCGCCACCCGGTGCGCGCGCTGATTCTTACGCCGACCCGCGAATTGGCCGACCAGGTTGCCGCCAACGTGCACGCTTACGCCAAGCATACGGCGCTGCGCAGCGCGGTGGTGTTCGGCGGTGTGGATATGAATCCGCAGTCGGAGCAGCTGCGCCGCGGCGTCGAGATTCTGATCGCCACGCCTGGGCGTCTGCTTGACCACGTGCAGCAAAAGACGGCCAATCTGGGCCAGGTGCAGATGCTGGTGCTCGACGAAGCCGACCGTATGCTCGACATGGGCTTCCTGCCGGATCTGCAGCGCATTCTGAATCTGCTGCCGAAGGAACGTCAGACGCTGCTGTTTTCGGCGACCTTCTCCGGTGAAATCAAGAAGCTGGCTGCGACCTATTTGCGCAATCCGCAGACTATCGAAGTGGCGCGCAGCAATTCGACCGCGACCAATGTTACGCAGACGGTTTACGAAGTGGCCGAAGGCGACAAGACCGGCGCGGTGGTGCAACTGATTCGCGAACGCGGTCTGAAGCAGGTGATCGTGTTTTGTAACAGCAAGATCGGCGCGAGCCGTTTGGCGCGCAGTCTTGAGCGCGATGGTGTGGTGGCGACCGCGATTCACGGCGATCGTACGCAGAATGAGCGTATGCAGGCGCTTGACGCTTTCAAACGCGGTGAGATTGAGGCGCTGGTGGCGACGGATGTTGCTGCGCGTGGGCTCGATATCGTTGAGCTGCCGGCTGTGATTAACTTCGATCTGCCGTTCAATGCCGAAGATTATGTGCACCGGATTGGGCGTACCGGGCGGGCTGGGGCTTCCGGCGATGCGCTTTCTTTGTGTAGCCCGAATGAGCGCAAACAACTCGCCGATATCGAGAAGCTGATCAAGCGGCCGCTCGATGTGCAACGTCTCACTGTTGATGTGCCTGTGCGGCATCATCATGAAGAGCGTAGTCCGCGGCGGGAGCGCGAAGGGCGCGAAGGTCGCGAGGAACGGGGGAGTGGGCGGCGTCGTGCTTCCTCTGGTTCCGGTGCCGGCGGTTCTTCGTTCGAACGGCCGCATCATCATCGGCAAGCTCCTGTTGATGATTTCTTTTCCAAGCCTTATGAGCCTTCACCCTCCAGTCGTAAAGCCGATGAGGTTGCCGATGTTCCCGTGAACAAGGTGGCTTCCAAGCAGCCGCTCGCTGCGTTGTTGGGTGGGTTTGGGATGCCTGTCAGGAAGAGTACTTCGTCGTAAGGTGGGGTTTTCTTTTGCCTGCGGCGGCGGTTGGTGGGCTTCTGGTTTTGGCCTTTTCTTGTTTTTGGCCTTTCCTTGTTTTCTTCGTGGTCTATTGGCGTTGCCCCTGTGCGGGGCAGCACCTACTTTTCTTTGCCGCCGCAAAGAAAAGTAGGCAAAAGAAAGCGGCTCACACCGCTAGCTCGTAGGTGTCCACCTCTGTTTGGCCGCCCGGAGTGGTCCGAGACGAGATGCGCCCTCGCACCGCTCTACCCCGTGGCACAGCAGTCTTCCGCTCCAGCGTGCGCTGCGCGCCGCCGTTAGGTCATTCCCACCCCTCGGTCTTTGCTTCTACTCCTTCTACTCGGTTGTGTCGCCGTACTCGCTTCGCGCCGCAGTTTCGCTGCTCGCTCGCCGAACAGTTGTCGTCCCATTGCCCTTCTTCGTCAACGGGTTGCTGCTTCACTCTCTAAGTGTCGGGTGTCGGGTGTCGGGTGTCGGGTGTCGAGTGCCCGATATCTCGCCGCCGCAGTGGCCCCCTCATTTGAAGCGTCGGGCCCAAGCCTTTGTCGCGGCGGCGTAGAACGATTCCAGCGAAGTGTGCGTCTGATCGCCCGAATTCATATCCAGGTTCAAGTGCCGCGCCGCCGCGTGCAGGGCGTCCAGCGGGCGGCTCGTGTCGAGTGCCGTGGCGCCCGTTTGCTTACTTAACTTCTCGCCGTCGCGGTTTGTTACCACCGGAACATGCAGGTACGCCGGCGTCGGTATACCCAGGCATCGCTGCAGATAGATCTGGCGCGCCGTCGAATCCAGCAAATCCGCGCCTCGCACAATGTGCGTGATCCCCTCGTCAGCATCGTCTACCACCACCGCCAGTTGATATGCCCACTGGTCATCCGCTCGCCGTAACACGAAGTCGCCAACTTCAGTTGCCAGGTTCTGCGTCTGTAATCCCTGCCAGCGGTCGTCGAACGTGATCGTCGCAAAACCCCGCTCAGGAGTTCCCGGTGCCCCCTCGGCGGCTATCTCTGCAGCTATTCCCGCAGTACCTCGGTTAGCCACCGGTGCGACTTTTGCCGTGGCCTCGTCGCCGTTGTTCCCGGATATGTTCAACGCAGCGGTCTTTCCGTCGTCGTTCTTACCGTCATCCCCGTCCGGCACGCGCAGCCGCCACGCACGCGCAGATTTGCCGCGCAGGCCGTTGCGGCATGTGCCCGGGTAAGCGAGGGTGGTATTGCGTGAGTGCGCGTTCAGCAACGAATCGCTGATCTCTCTACGCGTACAGCCGCATGGATACACAAGACCCGCGGTCCGCAGTTGGTCCAGTGCCTGCTGGTAGCGCGCGGTGCGCTCGCTTTGCCAGATCGGCGGCTCGTCCGCGCGCAGGCCAAACAGGTCCAGCGTCGCCAGGATGTCCTCCGCCGCGCCAGGCACCGTCCGTGGGCCGTCGATGTCCTCGATCCGCACCAGCCACACGCCGTCATGCGCGCGCGCATCCAGCCAGCTCGCCAAGGCGCTGACCAGCGAACCAAAATGCAGAGGTCCAGTCGGAGAGGGGGCAAATCGGCCGCGGTAGCTCATGTTCCGGTTCTCTATCCAGGCCAACTACCCGCACACGTATGCCGCCGCAATCCTCACGCCGCACGCGCGGCGTTTCGCTCCGGATGGCACTCCGGGCATGTCTTGCCGGGTACATACAGCGGTGACTGCTGCGCCTCCGGGCTGACCACCGCGCGGCAGCCGAAGCATTGCGCCGTTGCGGTTGGCTTCAGTTCGGGATCGAGCGCAGTGCGGTAGTCGAACACGAAGCACTCGCCGTGATAATGCGCGCCACCCACTTCCTCGAAATACTTCAGGATGCCGCCCTCGAGCTGGTACACGTTCTCGATGCCCACTTCCTTCATGTGGATCGCCGCCTTCTCGCAACGAATCCCGCCCGTGCAGAACGACACCACCGTCTTGCCTTCCAGGTCAGCACGGTTCTGCTCGATGACCGCCGGAAACTCGCTGAATTTCTCAATGCGGTAGTCGAGCGCGTCGTCGAACGTGCCCACGTCCACTTCAAACGCATTGCGCGTGTCCAGCATTACCACCGGGCGCCCTTCGTCGTCGTGGCCGCGGTCGAGCCACGCCTTCAGCGTAGGCGCATCCACCGACGGCGCGCGACCCAGTTCGGGCCGGATTGCCGGCTTCTTCATGGTGATGATCTCGCGCTTCAGCTTCACCAGCATGCGGCGGAACGGCTGCTTCCCGGACAGGCTCTCCTTGAACTGCAAGTTCGCAAACTTGCCCTCGAACAGCGGATCGTGGCGGATATAGTCCATAAACCCATGCGCAGCCTCCGGCGTGCCCGCAACGAACAGGTTGATGCCTTCCGGCGCAAGCAGGATCGTGCCCCGCAGGCCGAGCGCATTGCACCGCTCGGTGACGAGCGGGCGCCACTCGGCAGTGGCTTCAAGGGTGGCAAATTGGTAGGCGGCGAGATTGACGATGCTCATGATGGTCCAGCAGTAAAGTGGCCCGGCGGCGCAGCAGACAGCGCAAGCGGCACAGGGTGGCCGCGCGCGTGGCGCGGCCACGGCAAACAGGGCGAAACCCGTATTATCCCTCAAGCGGCCGGATTGCCCGAGTCGGCCGAATGGCTATCCGGTTGCGGCAGCGCAAGACGTCAGGGAATCGTCCGGCGCCGCCCGCGCTTCCTGCCGGGCAATCGTCACTGCGCCAGCGGCTCGCGGGGCAGGTCAACGGTCGGTGCCGCGCAGGGCAGGGGCCGGGCGCTTGCCCCCTGGCCGGATGGCTAACGCGCCGCTTTGGGCTCAAATCTTCGGAAGGGTGGAGTTACAATAACGCCCATGTCAGATCCCCGCTTCGTTCATCTCCGCGTTCACTCCGAATTCTCGATTGCCGATGGCATCGTGCGCCTTGACGACATCGTCGCGGCCGCCGCCAAAGACGGTCAGGGGGCGCTCGCCCTCACCGACCTCGGCAACGCATTCGGCCTCGTCCGTTTCTACAAGGAAGCCCGCGGCAAAGGGGTCAAACCCATTGCCGGTTGCGACGTCTGGATCACCAATCCGGATGATCGCGACAAGCCCTCGCGCCTGCTGCTGCTGGTCAAGGACAAACGCGGCTACCTGAACCTGTGCGAATTGCTGACCAAGGCGTGGCTCACGAATCAATACCGTGGCCGCGCAGAGGTTGAAGCCGGCTGGCTTGAAACCGGCCTGGGCGAGGGCCTGCTGGCGCTCTCCGGCGCGCAGCAAGGCGACATCGGCATGGCGCTCGCCGCCGGTAATGAAGAAGCGGCCAAACGCAACGCGCAACACTGGGCGAAGGTTTTCCCCAACGGTTTCTATATCGAGCTGCAACGCTGCGGCCAGCCGGGTGGTGAGGCGTACGTGCAGCAGGCGGTGACGCTGGCGGCGTCGCTGAAACTGCCGGTGGTGGCCACCCATCCGTTGCAGTTCATGACGCCCGACGACTTCACCGCGCACGAAGCGCGCGTGTGTATTTCGGAAGGCGACATGCTCGCGAATCCGCGTCGCCAGAAGCGTTTCACGACCGAGCAGTATTTCCGTTCGCAAGAGGAAATGACCGCGCTGTTCGCGGACATTCCGTCTGCGCTCGCCAATACGGTTGAAATCGCGCGCCGCTGTAACCTGACGCTCGAACTCGGCAAGCCGAAGCTGCCGCTGTTCCCCACGCCGGACGGCATGTCGCTTGACGACTACCTGGTGCATCTGTCGAAGGAAGGGCTGGAAAAGCGCCTCGAGCAGTTGTACCCGAACGAGGCGGAGCGCGAGGCGCAGCGGGAGACGTACTACAAGCGCCTCGAATTCGAGTGCGGCACGATCATCAAGATGGGCTTCCCTGGCTACTTCCTGATCGTGGCGGACTTCATCAACTGGGCCAAGAACAACGGCGTGCCGGTGGGGCCGGGCCGGGGCTCGGGCGCCGGCTCGCTGGTCGCGTACGCGCTCGGCGTGACCGACCTCGATCCGCTGCGCTACAACCTGCTGTTCGAGCGTTTCCTGAATCCGGAACGGGTGTCGATGCCCGACTTCGACATCGACTTCTGCCAGCACGGGCGCGATCGCGTCATCCAGTACGTGAAGGAAAAGTACGGCGCGGACGCGGTGTCGCAGATCGCCACCTTCGGCACGATGGCGGCGAAGGCGGCCGTGCGCGACATCGGCCGCGTGCTCGATCTCGGCTATATGTTTACCGACGGTATCGCCAAGCTGATTCCGTTCAAGCCCGGCAAGCACGTCACCATCGCCGACGCGATGAAGGAAGAGCCGCTCTTGCAGGAGCGCTTCGACAACGAAGACGAAGTGCATCAGCTGATCGAACTGGCGCAGCGCGTCGAGGGCTTGACGCGTAACGTCGGCATGCACGCGGGCGGCGTGCTGATCGCGCCCGGCAAGCTGACCGACTTCTGCCCGCTCTACACGCAGGGCGACGAAAGCGGCGTCGTGAGCCAGTACGATAAAGATGACGTCGAAGCGGTCGGCCTCGTGAAGTTCGACTTTTTGGGGCTGACCACGCTGACGATCCTCGACTGGGCCGAGCGCTATATTCGCCGTCTCGATCCTTCGAAGCAGGACTGGTCGCTCGCGCAAGTGCCGCTCGACGACCCGGCGTCGTTCACGATCCTCAAGAAGGCCAACACGGTCGCCGTGTTCCAGCTGGAAAGCCGCGGCATGCAAGGCATGCTGAAAGACGCGCAGCCGGACCGCTTCGAGGACATCATCGCGCTCGTGGCGCTGTACCGTCCGGGCCCGATGGACCTGATCCCGAGCTTCTGTGCGCGTAAGCACGGCCGCGAGGTGGTCGAGTATCCCGATCCGCGCGTCGAACCCATCCTGAAAGAGACCTACGGCATCATGGTCTATCAGGAGCAGGTGATGCAGATGGCGCAGATCATCGGCGGTTACTCGCTTGGTGGCGCCGACTTGCTGCGTCGCGCGATGGGTAAGAAGAAGGCCGAAGAGATGGCCGAGCACCGCGCGTTGTTCCGCGAAGGTGCGGCGAAGAACGGCCTGACCGGCGAGAAGGCCGACGAAATCTTCGACTTGATGGAGAAGTTCGCGGGCTACGGTTTCAACAAGTCGCACGCGGCTGCGTACGCCCTGCTTGCGTATCACACGGCATGGCTGAAGGCGCACCATCCGGCCGAATTCATGGCAGCGAATATGTCGCTTGCCATGGACGACACCGACAAGGTCAAGATCCTGTTCGAAGACTGCATCACGAACAAGATGGCCGTGTTGCCGCCGGACGTCAATCTCTCCGCGTATCGCTTCGAGCCGGTGGCAGAGGCGGACGGCAAGCGCTCGAAGACGATCCGCTACGGTCTGGGCGCCATCAAGGGCAGTGGCCAGAACGCGATCGAAGAAATCCTGCGGGCGCGCGAAGAGGGGCCGTTTATCGACCTGTTCGACTTCTGCAACCGGATCGACCGCCGCGTGGTCAACCGTCGCACGGTCGAAGCATTGATCCGCGCGGGCGCGTTCGACGCGCTGCATGCGAATCGCGCGCAGTTGATCGCGTCGGTGTCGCTTGCCATGGAGGCCGCCGACCAGGCGAGCGCCAACGCCATGCAAGCGGGCCTGTTCGACATGGGCGACGCGCCGTCGCAAGGTCACGAACTGGTCGACGAGGCCGAATGGCCCGAAAAGAAGAAGCTGCAGGAAGAGAAGGGCGCGCTTGGGTTCTATCTGTCGGGCCATCTGTTCGACGCCTATAAGGACGAAGTGCGCCGCTTCGCGCGCCAGAAGATCGGCGAGTTGAAGGAAGGCCGCGACAAGCTGGTCGCGGGCGTGATTGCCTCGCTGCGCACGCAGATGACCCAGCGCGGCAAGATGCTGATCGCGCTGCTCGACGACGGCACCGGCCAATGCGAAGTGACGGTTTTCAACGAGACGTTCGAAGCTCACAAGGCACTCTTCAAGGAAGACGAGTTGCTGGTGGTGCAGGGCCAGGCGCGTAACGACGCGTTCACAGGCGGCATCCGTTTCACGGTCGACACGGTGATGGATCTCGGCCGCGCACGGTGCCGTTATGCGGAAGCCGTGAAGGTGCAGATGAACGGCAACGCCGACGCGCTTGCGCTGCGTCGCGTGCTGGAGGCGCATAGCGCCGGTGCGGATGAACCGCAAGCCGCGCAGGCGCCTGCGGTGTCGGCGCGCGGCGGTGGTGGTGGCCGCGGCGGTGGCTTTGGCGGCGGCGACGGCGGCCGTCAGCGCCAGGCTGTACAGATCCCAAGCGGGCTGGCGGTGCAGATCGTTTATCGCAGCGAAAACGCGGAAGGCGAAGTGCGCCTAGGCGACGCGTGGCGCGTGAAGCCCACTGACGAACTGCTCGCGGCGCTGCGCGGCGAGTTCGCCGGTAGCTCAATCGAAATCGTCTACTGACGGTAGGCAACGGCCCGCGCATCTCCGCGCGGGTTCGTTAGCGGCGCCCGGCGCGAGAATAAGCGCTTACGGTTCGCCGCACATGGCATGGGCCAGCGCTCACCGTCACCGCTCACCGCTCACCGCTCACCGCTCACCGCTCACCGCTTGCGCGCCCCCAACAGCCCGAGCTTCAGAAACCGGTAATACACCGTCTCCGCATTGAACACCGCGATCATGAAGCCGGCGCGGCCATCGAGAAAGCCGCGCCGCAGCACGTAAGTGCGGACGAACGCCCACGCTCCGCGCGCGAGCGCCTTACCGAAACTTCCGCCTTTGCCAGCTGCATGACGCTGCTGCGCACCCGCGCTCGAGTATGCGCCGAGCTTGCGCAGCACGGTTTCGAAGTCTTCGTACGAGTAGTGCATCAGCTTGCCCGTCAGGCGCTGCGCCGGGGTATCGAACACCAGCCGCTCGTGCACGAGGTCGTCGGAGAAACGGGCGGCGCCGCGCTTGAACAGTCGCGGAATCCAGTCCGGATACCAGCCGCTGTGGCGGATCCAGTGTCCGCAGAAACTCGACAGGCGATCCACCGCGTAGACATCGGCGCCGGGTGCGGCAAGCGCGGCGCGGATCGCCGCCGCCAGTTCCGGCGAGACGATTTCGTCGGCATCGATCGAGAGGATCCAGTCGGTGTCGAGCGCGTCGAGCGCGCGGTTTTTCTGCGGCCCGAAGCCGGGCCAGTCGGGCTGCTGCAGCACCCGCGCGCCGTGAGCCTCTGCAATCTCGACGGTGCCGTCGGTGCTGGCGCCGTCGATCACGACGATTGCGTCGGCGAAGGCCACCGCGCAGAGGCACTCGGCCAGGCGCGGCGCCGCGTTTTTGGTGATGATGGCGACGCCGAGGGTGGGTTCTTTCATGCCTGAAGAGCGGAGAGGGTGCAGGGTGGGTAAAACGCGTCGCGCAAGTATACACAGCGATATACAGCACGAGGTTGCGCCAACGCGGCTGGCCGTGGCCGTAACCGTGTCCACAGGGCCGTGCCCATCCAAACAACAACGCGCCGCGGCCACGCTGAAAGCCCCCCGTCAGGCGGGTGTCATCCCCGTACAACGGCCGGCGCGCCGCAACCGCCCAAGCGTTTACAATGCGGTATTTTGTGCGTCCACCTACCGGGTGGGCGCAACGTTCGCCTTTCTAGAGGATTCCTTGAGCGCGAAGCCCACGTTAAGCAAAGTCATCGGTTCATCAGGCGACGCCTCTTCCCCGTTCGCCTTGTTACGCCGGCTTTGGCCGTACATCAAGCCGATCCTGTGGACCCTGATTGGTGCGATTGCCGCCATGGGCGTAAGCGCCGGCACCGACGCGCTCATCCCCGTGCTCCTCAAGCCGCTGCTGGATAAGGGCTTCGGCGCGCACGCCGCGCGTGGCCTGACGTGGATGGTGCCGGTCGGTGTGATCGGGCTCGCGGTGGTCCGCGGGGTTTCTCAATACGCGTCCGGTTACCTGATCGCGTACGTCTCGAACACGATCCTGCTGCGCTTGCGTCTGGAGATGTTCGACCGCATGGTCCATACCAGCGTCAGCTTCTTCCAGCGCGAGACGGCCAGCACCGTCATCAACGCCATCGTCTTCGAGGTCAACCAGATTCTCAACGTGCTGTTGGGCGTCATGGTCACGCTGGTGCGGGATTCGCTGACGGTCCTGTTCCTGCTCGGCTACCTGTTCTACCTGGACTGGAAGCTGACGATGATCGTCGCGGTGATGCTGCCGGCCATCGGCTGGCTCATCGGCAAGATCAACCGCAAGCTGCGCCGCCTCAACCGCGAAAACCAGTTGCTCACCAACGAGCTGTCGTACATCGTCGAGGAGACGGTGGGCGGCTACAAGGTGGTCAAGGTGCATAACGGCGAGTCGTATGAGATTGAGCGCTTTGCCGAGATGAGCCGCCGTCTGCGCGGTTACTCGCTGCGCATGACGACTTCCGGTGGACTGGCCCAGCCGCTCACCCAGTTTCTGGCGTCGCTCGCGGTCGCGGTCGTGGTCACGATTGCGGTCGTGCAGTCGGCGCACGGCGGCACGACGGTCGGCAGCTTTGTGTCGTTCATTACGTCGATGCTGCTGATCGTCTCGCCGCTCAAGCACCTGATGGACGTCAACCAGCCGTTGCAACGCGGCATGACCGCGGCCGAGCTGATCTTCGGCCTGATCGACGAGCCGTCCGAGCCGCAGGGCGGCGGCAAGCCGCTTGAACAGGCTGCCGGCCATATCGAGTTCCGCGACGTCTCGTTCAACTACGGCGCCACCAGCACGCACGACCGGCAAACGCTGGACCGCGTGTCGTTCAAGGTTGCGCCGGGCGAGATGGTCGCGCTGGCCGGGCCGTCGGGCAGCGGCAAGACCACGCTCGTCAACCTGCTGCCGCGCTTCTTCGATCCGACCGGCGGCGAGATCCTGGTCGACGGCGTCGCGCTGCCGGAGTACGACGTTCACGCGTTGCGCAGCCAGATTGCAATGGTGAGCCAGGACGTGGTGCTGTTCAACGACACGATCGCGCACAACGTCGCCTACGGCCAGCCGCCGGATGCGGACAAGGTGAAGGCGGCATTGCAGGCCGCGAACCTGTGGGACACCGTGGCGTCCATGCCGAAAGGGATGGAGACGCTGGTCGGCGACAACGGCTTGATGCTCTCGGGCGGTCAACGTCAGCGTCTCGCGATCGCGCGCGCCATCTACAAGAATGCGCCGATCCTGATTCTCGACGAAGCCACCTCGGCGCTCGATTCGGAATCGGAGCGCCATGTGCAGGCGGCACTGGAAACGCTGATGAAGGGGCGCACCACGCTCGTCATCGCGCACCGGCTGTCGACCATCGAACGCGCGGACCGGATCCTGGTGCTGGAGGCCGGACACATCGTCGAGCGCGGCAGTCATCGCGAATTGCTGGAGCAAGACGGTCTGTATGCGCATCTGCACCGCATCCAGTTCCAGCAAAACGCGGCGTAAGGCAGAGAAGCCGCGTTGAAAGTCAAACGCATTCAAGGTGTGCTTTAATCCGTGCCGTGCCGTGCCGTGCCGTGCCGTGCCGTGCCGTGCCGTGCCGTGCCGTGCCGTGCCGTGCCGTGCCGTGCCGTGCCGCGGGCGCAGGCCTGCCGCGGCCAGCGGGCTGTCATGCCCGGCCGCCTTTCCCTTGACGTTTGACCCGACGCCGTGTGCGTGCCGGTCTGAATAATGAAAATCGGACTCTCCAGTAATGCGCTGAAACATAGTGGCGGCCTCGAGCGCTATGCGATGGACCTGGTGCGCGGTTTCGCCGCCGCCGGCATCGAGCTGGCCTTCTTTGCGCGCCGCTTCGACCCGTCGGTGCCGGAGAGCGGGATGGTCGAGGCGCATCGCATCAACGTGTCGTTCCTGCCGGGCAAGCTGCGCGACCTCTGGTTTTCCTGGCGGCTGCGCCGCGCGCGCCGCGCCGCCAAGGTCGATGTGCTGATCGGCTGCAACCGCGTCGACTCGTCCGAGATCGCCATTTGCGGTGGCACCCACCTCGGTTTTCTGCGCGCCACCGGGCGGCCGGCAAAGCGTTCGGACCGCTGGCAGATCGAGCTCGAGCGCCGCCAGTACGAGCAGTCGAGCGTGATCGTCGCGCACTCGCAGTTGATGCGCGACGAGCTGCGCGAACTCTATGGTGTTGAAGACGCGAAGATCCGCGTGCTGTATCCGCCCGTCGACGGCGCGCGCTTCACGCCCGCGGATGCCGCCCGGCGCGCCGAGCTGCGGCGCAAGTTCGGCTTCGCGGATCACGAAATCGTCCTGCTGTTTCCCTCCAGCAGCCATGAGCGCAAGGGCTTGCCGCTGATCGAAGCCGCGTTGCGCGGCACCGACCTGCCGGTGGTACTCGCGGTGGCCGGACGGCCGCCCGCGCGCACCTCGGAGCGGGTGCGCTACATCGGCTACGTGAAAGAGATCGAGGACGGCTACCGTGCCGCCGATTTCACCCTGCTCGCGTCGAAGTACGAGCCGTTCGGGCTGGTCGGCGTCGAATCGGTGATGTGCGGCACGCCGGTGATCTTTCCGTCGAGCATCGGTTGCTGCGATGCGCTCGCGCCGCACGCGAAGTTCGTCTTCGCACCGGACGACGAGGCGGACCTGCGCGCCACGCTCGAGCGCGCCGTGCAGCAGCGGCTCGCCGCCGCGCCGCCGGACCAGGCCGAGGTGGCGCGCGGCGCCGTGCTGTACGACGCCAGCGTGGCCGGCCATGTCGACGCCTTGCTGGCGTTGGCGAGGCGTATCCGCGGCGGGAATTGACCGATGCAGCAGCGGCGCCGGAACCGCTTGCCTGCCCTCGGTGGAAGCCCGCACAGCCCCGTCCGTCCTGCTTTCCAGCCAGGCCCCCATGCTATAATTTTTGAATATAAAGCGCGTGGCGCGACCACGGGCCGACCCATCCATTTTTCACTTCGCTTTCAGTGCCGGCGCAGTCAGGCGGCGGGTGCAGGGTGCCCACAGCCATTGCGTCAGCGTTGCCGTGCGCGGCCTCGTGCCGCACTGAGGGCGAAAGTCATCGACAAGAAGACCGCTGGAGATTCTGCATGGGGAACGCGACCTCAAGCTGGGTACCGGCGCATAGCCAGATCGCGGACGCGACCAACGTGCCGATGACCCAATGAGCCGACTTTCCGGGCGTATTCGCATCTTTGCGCGTGCCATTCCGCGCCTCGTTTTAAAGCCCTTGCGCCGCCGGCCGTCGTCGGTGCGGCGCATTCTGCTTGCCCACCATCTGCTGCTCGGCGACACCTTGCTGTTGACGCCCTTGCTGGCCAAACTGCGCGCGCAGTATCCACAGGCGCAGATCGATCTGGCCTGTCCGAAGGCGATTGTGCCGCTGTACGCGGGGCGGCCCTTCGGCGTGAACGCGTTGCCGTTCGACCCGCGCGACCTCGCCTCCGTCAAGGGCGTACTGGATGCCGGACCGTACGATCTCGGCTTTGTGCTCGGCGACAACCGGCATAGCTGGCTTGCGCTCGGCGCGGGCTGCCGCTGGATCGTGGCGCATGCCGGCGATGTGCCGGCGTGGAAAAACTGGCCGGTCAACCAGAGCGTGCCGTATCCCGAGACGCCGGCCGCCTGGGCGGATCTGGCCGCCGACCTGGTCGAGGGGCCGCCGCCCCGTGCTTACCGGCCCGCCGACTGGCCGGCCCCCGCGCATGCGGTGTTGCCCGACGCCGATCTGCTGACGCAGCCTTACGTCGTCCTGCATCCCGGCGCGAGCACCGAAGTCAAGCGCTGGCCGGACGCGCGCTGGCGCGAACTTGCGCAGCGGGTCGAGGCACTCGGCTATATTCCCGTGTGGAGCGGTGGCCCGGGCGAGGTCGAACTGATCCGCACCATCGACCCGGATCCCCATCATCCGAATATGGCGGGGCGGGTCGGGCTCGGCGAGTTGTGGCATCTGTTTGCCGGCGCGAAGGCCGTGGTCTGCCCGGATACGGGCGTCGCGCATCTGGGACGCCTGGTCGGCGTGCCGACGGTCGCGCTGTTCGGCCCCGGCAACGCGCAGATTCATGGCGCGGGCCGCTATTGGAGTGAAGTGCCGTTCGCACCGGTGACGATCGCGCAGATGCCATGCCGCGATCAACCGTTTATTTTCCGGCGCGAAGTCGCCTGGGTTCGGCGTTGTGACCGCAACTGGAAGACCTGCGTGGCCTGGCAGGGCGACCATGCCGACTGCATGGGGCGCATCTCGGTCGAGTCGGTGTACAACGCATTGCAAAACGTTCTGGTGGAAGTGTAATGACGAACACGTTCGCGCGCGTCGAGCGCGTCCTGTGGATTGCGTGTCCGGTCATCCTGTTCGCGGTGATGTTCGGTCACATGACGGCCGTCGTGTACATGGCGCTGGCGCTGCTCGCGCTCGGCACGCTGGGCGGGCTGTTTTCGCCGCAGCGCCCATCGTTCCTGCACTGGCCGCTCGTCGTGCCGATCGCCTGCTGGGCGCTCTGGAGTCTCGCCGCCGTGGCATGGTCCGCCTATCCGGCGGTGAGCATGCATGCGTGGTGCGATGAGGTGCTGTATCCGCTCGTGTCGTTCTGGGGCTTCTGGCTGTTCGGCACACGCACGCAGCGGCTCGCCCCCATCGTGCTGGTGAGCTGGGTGGCATGCGTGCTGCTCGCCGTGATCAGCGCGCTCTACTGGGGGCATCTGCAGCCGCCCACCCCGAACACCTTTCCGATGCATTTCTATAACCGGGTCGGCCACACCAGCACCATGGCGGTGTTTGCCATGGCGTTATTTGCCGGCGCGCTGTTGCGTCGCGGCTGGCGCGCGTTCGGCCTGAGCGGTCTGGTGCTGTGCCTGTTCATCGGCCTCGCCACGCTCAACCGGTTTTTCTGGCCGGCCGCCGCCGCGGTGCTGCTGGTGGCGCTGTTTCCGTGGTATCGACGGCACGTGCTGCTCGCCTTGCTGGCGTTTGCCGTAGTCGGCGCGGCGGGCGTCGGCACGCTCGAATACAGTGCGCGCATGCGGCTCGGCGCCGCCGCGCCCGCGACGGCGTCGCACGACATGGCGATCGACGGTCACCAGTTACCCGTGCCGCAGGCGTTTTCCAGTATCGGCGACACGGTGTCGTCCGACACGCGGCCCAAGTTGTGGGCGTTCTATACGGCCGAAGCGAAGCGGCATGCGTGGATTGGCGTCGGCTTCGGCAAGCCGTTGCCCGGCATGGTGTATCAGCAGGAGATGCCGCAAAGCCTGTTGACGATCGAGCCGCAGGCGCTGACCCACGCGCACAATCTGTTTCTGAACACCTGGCTGCAGACCGGCCTCGTCGGCGCGGTGCTGGAAACGGTGCTGCTGCTGTGTCTGGTGATTGCGTTCTGGCGGGTGCGGCGGGCCGATCCGTGGCTGTGCGCCGCAGGCGTTGCGCTGGTTGCCGGTATGATCGCGAAAAATACCACGGACGATTTCATGTGGCAGACCACCATGCTGGGTTTCTGGGCGTTCGCGGGCCTCTTGTTGGGCAGCGCGCAGCAGCTTGCTCGGGACGAGTCGCGGCGCGGCTCGCGCGGGCCGTTCTAAATCAAGGTCTGGACGCATTGAGAGTATGAAATACGATAGTCGACACGACCGCACCGAACTGTTCGATCCGCCGCGGCGCATCCTGTTTCACATCAACGATTTCGGCAAGGGCGGCACGGAAACCTCCCTGCTGGCCTGGTTGAAGACGCTCGACCGGCAATTCTTCGCGCCCAGCGTCAGCGTGACCTATCCGACTGACGAACTGCTGTTCTGGCGCGCCCATTCGATTCCCGACGACGTGCCCGTGCATGTGCTGGCGTCCGCGAAGTGGATGAACGCGCTGCACGAAATACGCCGGCAGGGCAAACTGGGCGGCCACCTGAAGCTGCTGCACAAGGTGCTGACCTACTGTGTCATCCGGCCGCTCGCCGCGCTGCGTTTTCGGCGGATTGCGCGGGACCAGGATATTGTCTGCGACTTCGATTTTTCGCTGCGGCATCTGGCCGGCACCTGCAACGTGCCGTGGATCGGCGTGAGTCACTTCAGTCTCGCCGCGCGTCTTGGCGAGAAGAGCGCGCGCTACCTGGCGCGCCGCACCAGGCAGTATTCCCGCTATGCCGCGATCGCGGTGCTGACGCCCGACATGTTGCGCGAAGGACAGGCGCTGTTCCCACCGGGCCGGGTGAATCTCGTCGAACTGCCGAACGTCATCGACGTCGAGTCGTTGCGCCTGAAAGCGCGGGCGACGATCGAGCGTCCGGCGCAGACGTTTATCGTCTCGGTGGCGCGTCTCGACGAAGGGCAAAAGGATCATACGACGCTGCTGCGCGCGTTTGCCTATGTGCGCGCGCAACGGCTGAGTACGGCCGACCTCGTGGTGATCGGCGAGGGGCCCGACCAGGCGATGCTCGAGCGCCTCGCCGTCGAACTCGGGATTCGCAAGTCCGTCCATTTCCTCGGCTTCTGCTCGAACCCGTTTCCTTTTATTCGTCAGGCGGAAATGCTGGTGCTCAGCAGCCGCTACGAAGGTTTCGGCATGGTGCTCGGTGAGGCGATGGCGCTCGGCACGCCGGTGATTTCGACCGATTGCCCCACCGGTCCGCGCGATCTGCTCGAGGGCGGCAAAGCCGGTTTGCTGGTGCCGATCGGCGATGTCGACGAAATGGCGCGCGCCATCGAGCGTCTGCACACGGATACGCTGCTGCGTCGAACCGTGGTGCAGAACGCGCTCAGGAAGGTGGCGACCTTCGCGCCGGAGAGCGCGAATCAGCGCATGTTGACGCTTGCACAGCAGATTTCCGGCGGCGACGGTCCGACCGGGCTGGCGTGGCACGGCCGCGACTCGGCGGTGGCCGGGCGTCTGCCTTAGCCGCTGGCCTGGTGGTAGCCCGAAGCCACAGCCACAGCCACAGCCACAGCCACAGCCACAGCCACAGCCACAGCCACAGCCACAGCCACAGCCACAGCCACAGCCACAGCCACAGCCACAGCCACAGCCACAGCCACAGCCACAGCCACAGCCACAGCCAAAGCGGCTACCTGAGTCATGCCACCCATTGCTGCGGGCGCCGTCTTCCGAGCCCGCTCACACACCGCCCGTCACAAGCCCGAGCACCGACAGGTCCGGATGCGTGCCGTCGACGATGCTGCGCCCCGCATGCAAGGCTTCGTAAAGCGCATCCGCCAGACTGGCAAACGACTCTTCGCCGTCTGCGTGAAACGGCACTATGTGACCCGGCAGCGCCGGATCGGCGCCCGGGTGACACACATAGCCGAGGTAGGTGAAGCGGCTCTCGTCGGGCTGTTTTGGGCGCGGTGAGGTGTGAATCTCGAAGCCTTCGTATTCAACCATTTGCCAGGCGTGGGTTTCTTCCGACATGGTGGCCTCCGTTCGGGCCTTGCGTGCAGGGTGTGGGTGCGCGCGGTGTACGTGATGCCGCTTCAGCGTCGCGGCCGGACTGAGGGCGCTGTGCGGCGTCCGGCGCGCCGCGGGCGTCAGTGCCGGTGTCGCATCCGGTCCCACAGCCGGTGGCCGTCCAGCCGCGCCAGGGGCCTCGCTCGGTGATGCTCGCGCCGGTAGTGCGCGCTGAGGATCATGACACCGGTGACGATGACGACCAGTCCCACTACGATGCTAACCATCGATTCCGCCATGGCAGCCTCCATCCATTTCCACTGCATGTCAAAAGTCTAGGTGATTTGGGCGAAAAACGGCGGACAGCGGTTGGCGTCGTGTCGTATAGAATGGTGCGCTTTGCCCGTACGCTCATGTGGTTCAAAAACCTTCAGCTTCATCGTCTCCCCATTCCGTGGACCGTCACCCCCGAGCAAATGGAAAAGTGGCTTGCGCCGCACGCATTCCAGCCGGGTAGCAGCGTCGAGATGCAAACCCAGGGGTGGGCCTCGCCGCGCGATAACGACGCGCTCGTCTATTCGATCAACCGCCAGATGCTGCTGGTGTTCCGCACCGAAAAGAAGCTGCTTCCCGCGTCGGTGGTGACGCAGGTGACCAAGGCGCGTGCGCTCGAAGTCGAAGAGCAGCAGGGTTTCAAGCTCGGCCGCAAGCAGATGCGCGAACTCAAGGAGCAGGTCACCGACGAACTGCTGCCGCGCGCCTTCAGCATTCGCCGCGACACGCGCGTCTGGATCGACACGGTGCACGGCTGGCTCGTCATCGACGCCGCGTCGCAAGCCGTCGCTGACGAGGTGCTCGGCTTGCTGGTCAAATCGATCGATCAGTTGCCGCTCGCGAGCGTGCGCGTCGCGCAGTCGCCGGTGGCGGCCATGACGGAGTGGCTGTTGTCGGGCGAGGCGCCCGCCGGCTTCACGCTCGATCAGGACACCGAGTTGCGCTCGCCCGCGCAAGGCAATGCGACCGTGCGCTACGTCGGCCATGCGCTGGATGTCGACGACATGCGTCGCCACATCGAAGCCGGCAAGCAATGCATGCGTCTGGCGATGACATGGGACGACCGCGTTTCATTTGTTCTCACGCCGTCGCTGACCATCAAGCGCATCACGCCGCTCGATGTGATCAAGGACGCCAGCGATCCCACTGCGCAGAACGACGACGAGGTATTCGACTCGGATATGACGCTGATGACAGGTGAGCTCGCACGCATGTTCGCCGATATCGTCGAGGCATTGGGTGGCGAGCAGGGCGATGCGATGTTGCAGGCCGCAGCGGCTTGACGCGAGTGCATTCGGCAACGTGAAAGGGGCGCGCAAGCGGGCAGAAAGTCTTTGCGTATTGTGGGGATTTCGCCGGGTTTATTTTGTAACCAGGTGTCACGCCCGACGATGGAATTTGCGCCCCGTCACGCCCTTCGCTTTATGACTTTTTTACTTGCCGGCGCGCTCGTGCGCCGAATAGAATCGTGGTCGTTACATCACAGGAGTCCCTCGTGGATGGTTGCTTGAGTGGTCGAAGATCGATGCCGGTATCAACCGGTTTTTCCGCCGCGAGCTAGCGCAACGCAGGGTTCCTCCTTTGCCGCTAGCTCGCTTCGGCCGGGCTAGCGCGCTTCAATAACAACAGGCTGTTTGAGGCCTGTTTTCAGCACGCTCCCAAAGTTTGACGCACATGGCAGGGCTGCCATGTGAAGCGTCGTCGCGTCTTGAGAACGCGCCCGCATTGCGCGGGTGCGACGGGAGTCGGTTCATGTTCATCATCGAGTCACTGGTGTTGCAGTTGAAAGGCGCCATGCGTCTGCCGAGGGCGGTGCCTGCGCTTGCGCCGTCGCGCTCGCCGGCGCTGCGCTATGGGCCTGTCCGGTTCATCGCCGGCATGGGCAAGCGGATCGCGCGCGCGGCGCTGCGACTCGCGCATGCCGGCGCACCGCTGACGCCGGTGGGTTACGTGCTGGTATTCGTCACGCTGGCTGCGATGCTGCTCGTCGCGATGCTCTCCACCTCACCGCTGAGCCATGAACTGGGCCGCTCGGATCGCCTGAGCTGGTGGTTCTCCTGACCCCACGTCAGCGCGGGCACATCGCATGCTGAATGCATGAAATATATCGATGCATTCTCGGCGGGAACCGCGCATGCGCGCTCGTGTCGGACTGGCATGACGCGGCCTGCGCGCTTGACCCTGTGACCGCGTGACGTAACGCGCTGAAAAATCGCTGTACACGTACGTCATTGAATTGCAGGCCCCCATGGCCTAGCGTTCAGTAGTGCCTGGCGGCGTCGCGCAAACCTGCCCGATCCGATGCGTCATGCGGGCTGGAGCAGGTTCCGGCCGAACAGCAAACGGAGTCGTCGTTGATGAATTCCCCCGTCCGCCGATCGCTCGAAGTCGACTTCCTGCGCGGAGTCGTCCTGATCGTGATCGCGCTCGACCATATCCAGGGCAGCGTGCTGTCGCGATTCATGCTGCACAACTATGCGTATTGCGACGCGGCCGAAGTATTCGTGTTTCTTGGCGGCTATGCATCGGCGGCTGCCTTTATGAATGTCGCGACATATCGCAGCGAGCACGCCGCCAAGCGACGCTTTGTGGTGCGCGCATGGGAGATCTACCGCGCATATCTGTTCACGGCCGCGCTGATGCTGCTGGCCGGCGCTGCGCTGATGCTCGGGCATGTCGATTCCCCGGTCGTGGGCGAGACAGGGTGGGGCGATCTGCTGCGGCATCCGGTCGGCACGTTGCTGGGCATCGTCACGTTGCGTCATCAACCGTTCCTCTCCGCGGTGCTGCCGATGTACACGCTGTTCGCGCTCTGCGTGCCGCTCTCGGTGCCGCTGGCGAATCGCCGGCCGGCTGTGGCGCTGTTCGCAAGTCTGGCGGTGTGGCTGGCCGGCGCATGGCTCGCGCGCGTGCTGCCGAGTGCGGATCCCGGCGGCTGGGCTTTCAATCCGTTCGCCTGGCAACTGATGTTCATGCTCGGCATCCTATGCCGTCTGCATCCGGTATCGAACGCGTTTCAGGTGTCGAGGGCGGGGCGTTCGCTGACCGTGGCGGCTATCGCGGTGGCGCTCACCTTTGCGTTCGTCAAGCTGTGCCTCGAAACCCAGGCCACGCCAGGCTATATGAAGCAGAACCTCGCGGCGGTGCGCGTTGTCAGCTTTGTGGCGATTGCGTGGCTCGTGGCGCAAGCGGTGCGCATGCAGGCAGTACGCTGGATAGCAGAGCGCTTGCCGGCCGTTGTCACCGTCGGCAAGCAGGGCCTCGTGTGCTTTGTCGGCGGCACGGTCGTGTCGATCGGCGTCGATACCGCCGTGCGGCTCGCGAGAGGGCCGGCCTGGCTGAACGGGCTGGCGGGCGACGCGGTCGCGATCGGCGCACTGCTGTTGCTCGCCGCCGTCGCGCAGAAATGGAAGGCGCAGAAAGCGCGTCCTGCTCCGCTGCGTGGCGCGGCGGTGCCCGCGAGAGCGGGGCGGCGCGACGGTTGAGTGAAGCAGCATAGCGGCGAGATCGCGCGACGGCTGAGGCGACGCGCTGGCGTACCCGCGCCGCATGAACCGGCGGTGCGATCTCCCCCATTTTTCTCGCAGCTTCGGTGCGGCGCCATTGCGGCATACCGCGAGCCTGCGATATAACCGTGAAAGGCACGTTGCCGCGCAGCCTTCCGGGGTCCTGGTGCGGCGACGCTCGAACACGGCGCCGGCATCCGGAGACTGACGATGGTTCGTCTGGTGATGATCCTGTTGGGAGTCGACTATCTGCGCACCCGTTGGCGCGCGCTCACGACAGCGGGCTGGATCAGTCTGATCCTTGGCATCGCGGTCTTCATCGACGCGCTCGACAGCGCGCTGTACTTCCCGATCACACCGTTCGCCTGCCTGCTGCTGCTCGAAGGTCTCGCCACGCTCACGGTCGCCTGGACCGGCATGGGCGGGCAACGCACGCTGCGCTACGTGAAAGGCCTGGCGTTCTGCGTGGCCGCGCTTCTGATCCTCGCCGGCCATCATCACGGCAACTTCATCCTCTCGATGATCTTCGGCACGCTCTTTTTTGCCGATGGTCTGTTGCAGATCATCTCTGCGCGCGTCGTGCGCTTTCGCACCTGGCGTTTCGCGGTGGCTGGAGGCGTCGTTGAAATCGCGCTGGCGATTTTCTTCTACCAGCCGTTTCCGACCCACTACGTGGGCACCGTTCCGTACTGTCTCGGCCTTGGCCTGATGTTCGGCGGCTGGAACATGATCCTGCTGGGCTCGCGCGTGCGACGCCTGTCGTCGAACCCCGCGGTGGCCGCCGACGACGCCGCGCAGGCCGCCAGCGCGACCGTCGAGCCGCCGCAGCCGCCGCAGCCGGGGCCGGCCGTGGGCGTGTGGGACGGTCCGCCGGCCGCGGACGAACCCGCGCTGACCGTGCACGTGTGGACGCCGGTCGGATCGTCGAAGGGCGAGGCGCGCCGGCAGCCGATCATCGACCGCTATATCGCCGCAGTGGACCGCAACGGCGTGATCTCGACCGGACATGCGGCCCTCGAGTCGCCCGAGGGCGTCTACATCAGCCTGTATCCGGGCGTGGAGATCGACCGCTCGCCGGACGAGTTCACGCGGCTCTTGCGGGCCACTCGCGAGAACGACGTGCCGGGTTTGTTCCAGCCCGACTACGGGACCGAATCGACGGCCTGGTGCGCGTCGACGGTGCAGGTGCGTATCCGCAACTACGATCCTGCGCGGCTGCGGCGCTTCTGGGAGACCTACCGGCAGGATACGACCTACAACCTCACGTACCGCAATTGCTCGAGCACCGTCTCGCGCGCGCTGGAAGCGGCGATCGAAGGGGCGTCGGCGCGCGTATGGGGCCGTCACAACGGCTGGCGGCCGTTCCTGAGAGTGATCGCCACGCCCGAGTTGTGGGTGGCCGCCCAGGTGCGCAAACGCGCCGCGACGATGGCCTGGACGCCGGGTCTCACGCTCGACTATGCACGGGCGCTGAGCATGCTGGCGGACCCGCGGCGCTCGGGCTGGGTGAAGATGGCGCGGCTCGCGCTCGGCACGATGTACCGTTCGCGGCGGCAATGGGCGGAGGAGCAGAAGACGGCGCCGAAGCTGCATGAGAACGGGCAGGCGGATACAGCGGGCCGTAGCGTCTGACCGCTGCGGCGGTTCAAAAACGCCCTGTCTATCAGTGCAGCCTGCCCCGTTTCGACGTCGTCCAGTAAAGTCGAACCGCATCAACCACTTACGGGTTTCGTCAGATAGTTATCAACAGATTTGCGAACAGAAACTGGGGATAACTATCGGGTTCTCCACACGCACGACCGCCAGCCTCAACCAAATGAGTACTTTCCACCAATCTGGCGGGTGTATGCTGGGCCGGAGGATGTTTTCTGCGCAATCAGTGTCACCACCCTGAATGTCAGACGCGGCGAGATAACGCCGGCGGCGGTCGCTGCCGTCCCTGCTGTTCCAGCAGGTTTTCATGGGCGGTTACGTGACCATCGAGTTGATCCCGGGGGCCAGCAGGGTCACCGAACCGCAGCGTTTGACCGTGCGGCATGTGAGTACCTATCGGTACTCGGAGCCGGTGCGCTTCGGCGAGCACCGGATGATGTTCCGGCCGCGCTCGGGGCACGACGTGCGCGTCGTCGCCACCCAGCTGGTGATCTCGCCGGCGCCGTCGCGGCTGCACTGGCTGCACGACGTGTTCGACAACTCGGTGGGCGTGGCCGCGTTTTCCGGCGAGGCGCCCGAACTGTGCTTCGATAGTCAGGTGGCCCTCGAGCACTACGAATCGCCGCTTCCCGATTACGCACTCGAACGATACGCCGCCACCTGGCCGCTCGCCTACACCAACGAGGAAGCCTCGGATCTCGTCAACGCGCGCAGCCGGCAATACCCCGACGCCGAGGTGGATCTCTGGGCTCGCCGCTTTCTCGCGACGCGCGGCGCGACGTCCACGATGACGCTGTTGCGGGCCATGACGCAGGAGATCAAGAGCGGTTTTCGCTATGTGCGGCGTACGGAGAAGGGCGTCTACCGTCCCGCCGATACGTTGCGTCATCGCAGCGGCAGTTGCCGCGATTTCGCGGTGTTGATGATGGACGCGGTGCGCTCGCTGGGGCTCGCCGCGCGCTTCGTGAGCGGCTACATCTTCGTGCCCGATTTCGACACGACGCTTGGCGGCGGCGCCACTCATGCGTGGCTGCAGATCTACCTGCCGGGCGCCGGCTGGGTGGACTTCGACCCGACCAACAGCATTATCGGCAATCGCCATCTGATTCGCGTGGCGGTGGCCTGGAACTACTACCAGGCGCTGCCGCTGTGGGGGACCTGGCATGGCGCGGCCCATTCGTTCCGCGGCCTGCAGGTCGACGTATCCGTGACTGAGGATGTTTGAGAGTCCTGATTGATTGTTCCAACCGAAGGTCTTGACTGAAGCAAGGGCGGTTTTATGAAATTGCGCGTGGGTTACGATCTGGTCTACGAGTGTGAGCAAGCCACTCCGATGATGCTCATGCTGAACACGCATTATTCGCGGGTGCAGGATGTGCTGAGCGCCGACGTGCTGAAGGTCGACCCGCCGGTTCCGATTACGCAGTACCGGGACGGCTTCGGCAATCTGTGCAGCCGCATCTTTGCGCCGGCGGGACGCATCTCGCTGTCGACCACGGCGGTGCTCGAGATCTCCGCGGAGCCCGAGACGATCGCGCCGAACAGCTACCAGCATCCGGTCGAAGAGCTACCGAATGAAACGCTGATGTTTCTGCTCGGCAGCCGCTATTGCGAAACCGATCTGCTCTCCGATCTCGCGTGGCGCCTGTTCGGCAAAACGCCGATGGGACGGCCGCGGGTCCAGGCGATCTGCGATTACGTGCATCGTCATATCGTGTTCGGCTACGGCCACGCGCGGCCGACCAAAACCGCTTGGCAGGCCTGGAACGAGCGCACCGGCGTGTGCCGCGACTTCGCGCATCTGGCGGTGGCGCTGTGCCGCGCGATGAATATTCCGGCGCGCTATTGCACGGGGTATATCAGCGATGTCGGCGTGCCGCCGCCGCACAGTGCGATGGATTTTGCGGCGTGGTTCGAGGCTTATCTGGGCGGCACCTGGCAAACCTTCGATCCGCGTAACAACGTGGCCCGCACGGGGCGGGTGTTGATGGCGCTCGGGCGCGATGCTGCGGATGTGGCCTTGAGCAATACCTTCGGTCCGTCCAAGCTGATCGGGTTCAACGTGCATTGCGCACCGGAAGTGGAGCCGACGGTGGCGCCGCTGGTTTGAGATGTGGGCGTTGCTGGGGTCGTTGTCAACGCCCGCGCGCCTATGGCATCCTTACGCCATGTGCACGATGAACGTCCCCCTGATCTACACTTGGTGGCGCTCCTGAAGGAGCGGCATCGTCACGTCTTTACTACGACCATGACCGCCGCAGTCGGGCTGACATGGTGCTGTATCCCCGGTTAGCTTGTCCTGCGGCGGCGCTTTCAGAGAGCCCGTTTCATGCAAGACAACCTGAACCCCACCGCCTCCCCCCGTCGTACCGTACTAACCGGCGACCGTCCCACCGGTCCGCTGCACCTTGGCCATTATGTCGGCTCGTTGAAGACCCGTCTGGCCTTGCAGGAGACGCACCAGCAGTTCGTGCTGGTCGCCGACACCCAGGCCATGACCGACAACGCGCACGACCCCGACAAGGTGCGCCGCAACGTGCTCGAGGTCGCGCTCGACTACCTGGCGGTCGGCATCGATCCGGGCAAGACCACCATCGCGGTGCAGTCGGCGCTGCCGGCGCTCGCCGAGTTGACGCTGCTGTACATGAACTTCGTCACCGTCGCGCGCCTCGAGCGCAATCCGACCATCAAGGAAGAGATTCAGGCGCGCGGCTTCGGCCGCGATATTCCGGCGGGCTTTCTCTGCTATCCGGTCGCCCAGGCGGCCGACATCACCGGCTTCAAGGCCCACGTCGTGCCGGTCGGCGAAGACCAGGCGCCGCTGATCGAGCAGACCAACGAAATCGTTCGCCGCATTAACCGGCAGGTGGGCCGCGACGTGCTGCCCGAGGCGCAAGCGCTGATTCCGACCACGGGCCGTCTGCCCGGCGTCGACGGCAAGGCCAAGATGAGCAAGTCGCAAGGCAACTCGATTCCGCTGTCGTCCTCGGCCGATGCGATCCGCGAGTCGGTCCGCAGCATGTATACCGATCCGAACCATCTGCGCGCTTCCGACCCGGGCACGGTGGAAGGCAACATGGTCTTCACCTATCTCGATGCCTTCGACGAAGATCGCGCCACCGTCGAGCGTCTGAAAGCCGAGTACCGCGCGGGCGGCCTCGGCGACATGGTGGTCAAGCGCCGCCTCGAAGAGCAGTTGCAGGCGCTGATTGCGCCCATCCGCGAGCGGCGCGAACAGCTCGCGCGCGAGCCGGGTTATGTGTTCGACGTCCTGCGTGCCGGCACACAGCGCGCGCAAGCGGTCACGCAAGGCACGCTGGACGACGTGCGGGCGGCGCTCGGCACGTTTTCGTTCGATGCGGTGACGCGCTGAGCGGCTGGGCGGCGGCGCAGCCACCTGCGCTGCGCCGCCGCCGGCTCATTGCTGCATCGCGCGCACGGCCGCCTGCATCTCTTCCATCGGCACATCACGTTGATGCGTCGCCACCGACCAGCGATGCCCGAACGGATCTTCGAGCTGCGCGAAGCGGTCGCCCCAGAACATATCGGCGGCGGGCATCGTGATGCGGGCGCCGGCCGCGACGGCCTGCGCGACCACGGCATCGACATTCGGGACGTACAGGTGAATCGCCACCGGCGAACCTTTCAGGGCCCTCGGCCCGAGCATCGAGCAGCCGGCCATTTCGTCGACCAGCATCAGCATCGAGTCGCCGATCTTCACACAGGCATGCATCAATTTGCCTTCCGGACCGGGCAAGCGGAACTGTTCGACGGCGCCAAACGCGTCGCTATAGAACTGGATGGCTGCGGCGGCGCCGGCGCAAATCAGATGCGGCGTCAGCGAGTGCATTCCTTCCGGAATCGGTTTGACAGCGGGTGCGGACATGGCGGTCGCTCCTTGTATAAGCGGGTTCGTGAATCAGGAGGCCTTGCCGGGTTCAGCAGGGCTTCATCCACATGACGAGCGGGAAGACAGGAAATCGACACGGCTACGGGAAAATTTATCGCGCCGGCGGGGCAGGCGGCCCGGGTGGCACGGGTGGCGCTGCCGGCCAGTGGTCAATGAGCGGTTGCTTCTTCGAGCCTCAGCCCGCTGCTTCCCCGGATCACACCACGCGCGCCTTCAGCCTCGCGAGAATTTCCTGGGTGTGCTCGCCCACTTTCGCCAGCGCCTGGCGCACCCCCGGCCGGCGGCCGCCCATCAGGAGCGGCAGCAGGACGACGTCGGTGGTGCCGCCGTCCTCTGTTTCCATCGGCACCAGTCCGCCGCTCGCTTTCAGGTGCGGATCGTCGAGCAACTGATCGGGCCGCACGATCGGCGCGTACGGAAGCCCAGCGGCTTCCAGTTGCAGCGCGAGCGCGTCCGCATGATGGTCCTTGAGAATCGCGCCGAGCCGCTCGAGCAGTTGCGGCCGCGCGGCGACGCGCAGCGCGTTGCTGGCGAATTGCGGTTCGGCGACGAGTTCGGGGCATTGCAGCACCTCGCATAGCGTCACGAACTGCCTGTCGCTGACCGCGCCGATAAAGAGCTGCTCGCCGTCGGCCAGCGTGAACACGTCGTAGACGCTCCATGCGGAGACGCGCGAGGGCATCGGTGGAGGTGCTTCGTGCGTCATCGAGTACTGCTGCATATGCTGGGCGCTCAGGAACACGCAGTTTTCGAACAGCGCGCTTTGCACCTCCTGCCCGCGGCCGGTGGTGTCGCGCTCGCGCAGCGCGGCCAGCACGCCGATGGCGCCGAACATGCCGCCCATGATGTCGTTGACCGAGGTGCCGGCGCGCAAGGGCCGGCCCACCGGGCCCGTCATGTAGGCGAGGCCGCCCATCATCTGCACGACCTCGTCGAGCGCGAGGCGCTTTTCGTAGGGGCCGGGCAGAAAGCCTTTGTGCGACACGTAGATCAGACGCCGATAGCGTTTCGAGAGCGTCTCGTAGTCGAGGCCCAACTGCGTCATCAGCCCGGGACGGAAGTTTTCCAGCATGACGTCGCACTGGCCGATCAGTTCGACCGCGGCGGCGTGGCCCTCGGGCGTCGTGATGTCGAGCACCACGCTTTTCTTGTTGCGGTTGAACGAGCGAAAGAAGCCGATGCCGAGGCCCGGCAGCTTGCGCGTCTTGTCGCCGCCGGGCGGTTCGATCTTGATGACCTCGGCGCCCAGGTCGGCGAGGATCATGCCGCAGGTCGGGCCCATGACCATGTGGGTGAATTCGACGACGCGCAGGCCATCGAGCGGGAGAGGCGTGGGGATGCTCATGGAAACCTCAGACGGAAAGCTTGGGCGGCATGGGAGCGCCGACGTTGTGCTAATTTCGGGCATTCTGGACAATCTATAAAGCGGTATTTCGAGCCGTCGCTCGGCCAGCCCCCTCGGTCTGCTGTCATCCACCGCCGTCCGCAAAAATGCTGCATGACGGCGTAAATGCGGATGGGCAGACGGAAATCGTTATGATGATATTGAGGCAAGGGAGCGGCCGGGCGTCGCCGGACCGTTCGCGGCCGCGCGACGATGCGTTTGCGGCTGCGCACGGCACATTCGAATCATTCTGAGAGCGGGCGAGTTATGAGCAGGCGTCTGGATTGGCGGCAGTTCCCATGTGCGCACGCAGGGGCCGGCACACGCAGGTCTTTGCGCTGAAGGGGCGGCCGCATGCAATACGATCTCCATGCCGACCCGCAGGTCCACGAAAGCGCACTTGCCGCTGCACCCTATGGCGTGTTCCTGTGCGCGGCGGACGGCACCTTTTGCTACGTCAACGCGGCTTACGAGCAACTGACCGGCTACCGGGCGGACGAGCTTGTCGGCCGTCGCACGTTCGATTCGCTGCACGACCCGGCGGAGCTCGCGCGGCGCCGCGCGGAATTGCCGGGCGTCGGGCGCTGGGGCCTGGACACGCCGGGCGCTGCGGCGTCGACATCCCTCATGAGTCCCACCCGCTACGAAAGCGAGTGGACCTACGTACGGCGCAATAACACCCGTATCGCGGTCATGCTGGCTCTATCGCCTCTGACGGGCGAGGCGGCTTTCTCGCGGATACCCGGACGCGCCGGCGATGAACCGATCGCTCTCGACCGCGACCGTGGCGCCGGCAGCAACCCCGCACGCTACGTGGGCATGGCCGTCGAGACGACCCGCTACGCGCAATCCGAAGCCAGGCTCTGGTATGTCTCGCATCATGACGGCGTCACGCGCCTGCCGAACCAGACGCTCTTCGCCGAGCGGCTCGACCTGACGGTGGCGCGGTGCCGACGCGACGGCACGGGCTTCGCGGTGCTGCTCGTCGAACTGAACTCGCTGCGCAAGCTGCGCGACGCGCTCGGTTCGTACGCGGCCGAACTCGTATTGCAGATTGTCGGCGAGCGCCTGCGCGGCCTGATTGCGTACGAAGGCACGATCGCCTCAATGAGCGGCGCGCAATTCGCACTGCTGGTCAACGAGACGGGGGCCGCCGCCGAGGCCCTGGCCGCGGCTGCGCTGGCGCGCATCTCGGAGTCCATCGACTGTTCGGGCACACCGCTCACGATCACCGCAAGCCTCGGCTGCGCGACCTATCCGGACGACGGCGCCGACGTGTCCACGCTGATGCGGCGGGCCAATGTGGCGTTGTCGGCGGCGAGCGCGGCGGGTGGCAATATGGTGCGGCGTTTTTCGGCGGCGCTCGAAGGGCAGGCCGCACGCCGCTTCGAACTTGAGACCATGTTGCGCGAGGCGCTCGACCGCCAGCAACTGCACCTGGTCTATCAACCGCAGATCACGCTCGCGACTGGGCGGATCGCGCAGGTCGAGACCCTGCTGCGCTGGCGTCATCCGGAGCGCGGCTTGATCAGCCCGGTCGAGTTCGTGCCGGTCGCGGAGGAAGCGGGTTTGATCGAGCGGATCGGCGAATGGGTGATTCGCACGGCGTGTCGCGATGCCGGCCGGTTGCTGCGGCTCACCGGCTCGTTGCCGCGGGTGGCGGTGAACGTGTCGCCGCAGCAATTCCAGCGGCAGAATCTGCTGGCGACGATCGAAAGCGCGCTGCACGACGCGGGGCTCGCGCCGTCCTACCTCGAGGTGGAAATCACCGAAGGCGTTTTGCTCGGCGATACCGAGGAGGCGCTGCAGACCTTGCATGCGCTGCGCAAGCTGGGTGTCGAAGTGGCGGTGGACGATTTCGGCACCGGCTATTCGAGTCTCGCGTACCTGACGCGCTTTCCGCTGAACCGGTTGAAGATCGACCGGTCTTTCGTTATCCGAATGATGGTCGATCCGCAATGCGCGGCGCTGGTGGGCGCGATCATCGCCATGGCGCACGCGTTGAAGCTGCGTGTGACGGCGGAGGGTGTCGAGACGGAGGAGCAGGCCGAGCGGTTGCGCGAGCTCGGCTGCGATGAGGTGCAAGGGTTCTGGTTCGCGCGGCCGCTTAGCTTTACGGCGCTGCGCAATTTGCTGGCGCCGCTGGGGCATGAGTCGGCGGGGGTGATGCCGACGGGCGAGGGTGATGCCGTAGGTAGTTGATATTGGCCGACGCGACGGGGGCGCCGCCGCGACCCGTGCGACTTTGCGCATCGATCCGCGCGCGGCGCGAAAGCAGCCTCACGACCTCACACCATCACCCCAGAAAGAAACCGCTCCATACGCAACGCCACTTCATCGCACGCTTCGTCCAGCACGAAATGACCGCCCTCCAGCAAGTGAACCTCTGCGCCCGGCACATCGCGCTGATACGCATGCGCGCCTTCCACAGCAAACGACGGATCGTACTTGCCCCATAGCACCAGCGTCGGCGGCTGCTGCTCGCGCAAATACCGCTGCCACTGCGGATAACGTTCTACGTTGGTCCGGTAGTCGTAAAACAGCTCGGTCTGAATGTCGATCTGGCCTGGACGCGAGAGAAACGCGAACTCGTCGTGCCAGCTATCGGGATCGTAGCGCTCGGGACGCGGGCTTTTGCCGACGTGGCGCAGCCGGGTCGCGTCGAACGACAGCAGATTGGCCCGCAACGCGGCTTCGTGGGTCGCCCGGTCGCGCCAGAATGCTTTGCGGGTATCCCACAGCGGCCCGAGTCCTTCTTCATGCGCGACGGCGTTCTGCACGATCAGCGCGGCCACCCGTTCGGGATGCGCGAGCGCCAGCCGGAAACCCACCGGGCCGCCGTAGTCCTGCACGACCAACGCATAACGCGTGAGCGCCAGCTTCTCGGTGAAACGCACCATCACCTGGGCGAGCTGGTCGAAGGTGTAGCGAAACTCCGCGGGCGACGGCGCGCTGCTATGACCGAAGCCCGGGTAGTCGGGCGCGATCAGCCGGTAGTGTGGCGCAAGCAGCGGCATCAGCGTCTCGTACATGCGCGACGACGACGGAAAGCCATGCAGCAGCAGGACAACGGGCGCGTCGGCACGACCGGCTTCGCGATAAAAGATCTCGAGTCCGTCGATGTGGACGCTTTGGTAACGCATGTCTGTGCGAGTGGATGTGGATGATGGCATCGCAAACCTCCTGATTAAGCGTGGATTGATGGCGCGTATAAACGAAGCGGGTCATAAGCTGGCGGTGGTGCGACTACGCAAGCAGTCGAAGAGATGCAGCAACCCCGCCGCGGCGAAGAACACGAGTGCCACGGCGCACACGCCGGGCCAACCCCAGCGCGCCAACGCGGGGCCCGCAACCGCTGCACCGCCGGCACTGCCTATAAAAAAGAGCCCGGTGTACAGTCCATTGACACGACCGCGCGACTGCGGCGCCAGCAGGTTGATGGCGCGCCGGCCAAGCGCCTGATCCGCGATCACGCCGCCGTCGATCGCAAGTGCGGCAACCGCCAGCAGTCCGATCGACACCGCGCGCGACACGCCATCGCTCAACGCCCACGCCGCGACGAACGCAGCCACGATGGCGACGCCGTGCGCGACCATAGTCGTGCGCGTCGTATGCCCTCGGTCGCCAAGCCGTCCGGCCAGCGGCGCGATGATGACGCTGCCGCCGCCCGCAAGCGCAAAGAGCGCGATATGCGTGCTGTCGAGTTTGAGCGGCGAGCGGGCGAGCACCACGGCCACGCTGCTCCAGAAGACGTTAAAGCCGGCCATCAGGAATCCCTGGTAAAGGGCCCGGCGACGCAGGACTGGTTCATGCGCAACCAGCCGGCCCATCGAGGCAATCAGCGCGAGATACGACGGCGCGCCTACTGGGCGGATGTCCGGCAGCCGCGGCACCACCAGCAGCGTCGCGACGGCGACCAGCACGGCGTCGACGGCAAAAAAACCGCGCCAACCGACGGCTCCGCCCACCACGCTTGCAAGCGGGCGCGACAGCAGGATGCCGAGCATCAGCCCGCTCATGACGTTGCCGACCACCTTGCCGCGCATGTGCGGCGGCGCGAGCGAGGCTGCTGCGGGCACCAGCATCTGCACCGCGCTCGCGGTGACGCCCACCGCAAACGACGCGCCGAGAAATACCGCCGCCGTCGGCGCCACTGCGGCAACGACGAGGCACACCACCTGGGCGCACAGCGTGCCGGCGATCAAGGCGCGATTCGGCCGCCGGTCGACAAGCGGCACGAGACCCACCAGGCCCGCGGCATAGCCTAGCAGCGTCAAGGCCGTGACGAGCGTGATCGCCGCGCCGAGATGCAACGATGCGTTCAGCGACGGAATCAAGGTTTGCGAGGCATAGAGCGGCAGAACCGCGACGGCCACCATGAGCGCGAAGCGCACGGTGGGGACGTCGTTCGCGAAGGGCGCGTCGGGCGCGTCCGGTGTGGCTGCGACTTCCGTTTCGAACAGGGGCGCATTCATGATGGGCGGGTTGGGTGGAGGAGTGTTCGATGCTACTCTCACGTTCATCAAACACAATTAGCGTGCAGACCGATACATCATCACGCTGAGCGGGAGAATCCGGCATGGACGCATTGCGCGAACTCGAAACCCTGGTGGCCGTCGTCGAAGAGGGCAGTCTGACGAGCGCCGCGCGCCGGCTGGGCCGCTCGCTGCAGGCGGTAAGCCGTTCGTTGCAGATGCTCGAGAAGTCGCACGGCGCGACGCTGATCGTACGCACCACGCGCACCTGTCACCCGAGTCCGGCCGGCGTGAAGTTCTACCAGCGCGTCAAAGGCGCGTTCGCCGAACTCGAACTGGCGCGCACGGAATTGGCGGAAGAGGCGCAGCAGCTCAGCGGCCGCTTGCGCGTCAACGCGCCGACGCTGTTCGGCCCGCGCTATGTCGCGCCGCTCGTCGGCGAGTATCTGCAGCGCCATGCCGGGGTGACGCTTTCACTGGATTTGACCGACGATTATCGCGACCCCACCGAAACCGGCGCCGACGTGACGATCCGCATCGGCGAGACGCCCGATTCGCGGCTCGTCGCGCGGCGCCTCGGCACGATCCGGCGGGTGGCGTTCGCGGCTCCCGGTTATCTCGCGGAGCACGGTCGGCCGCTGCGTCCGCAGGACCTGGCCCAGCATGCCTGCGTGATTCGTACCGGCTTGCCGCACCCGGCGCGCTGGACTTTCCGATCGCGTCAAGGCGAGGAGATCGCGGTCAACGTCGCCGGCCGTTTCGACAGCAACCAGGTGGCGGCGGTCAACGCGGGCGTGCTGGCGGGCATGGGCATCGGACTCGCGGCGTTCTGGCAGATCCGCGACTGGCTGGAGGCGGGACGCGTCGAGCTGGTGCTGCCCGATTACGAACCCGCCGGACTGCCGCTGCATGCCTTATGGTTGCGCACGCGCAAGCTGCCGGCGCGCACGCGTCTGCTGATCGATTTTCTCGCCGCACGGCTCATCAACGAGCGGTTGTAGGCCTCGGGAAGTCGGCCGTGGACCGGCGCGGCCATGTCTGTTTCTTGCAACCCTCGCAATGCCGATCCCATAAATTTATACAGTCGGCTGGCAGCCTTGTGCCAGAATGGCGCGTAAAATAGCTTACGAAGAGACGTATATCAATATTACGTTTGCCGTACGTTCGGAGGCTGGCTGGCGGCACGCGCCGGCAACCTGTGCGGGGCGAGAGGCTCGCCGGTTGCGGAATTATCCGCAGTATCGGGCTAAGAGAGGCGTCAAGAAGGCTATGCTCGTCGCCCGACGCACCTCAGATGTTGCGTCCGATATTTTTCGTGCTATGGTATGAAAATTCTCTGGGCTCGCTCGGAGAGGGTAAGTATGACCGTAGGAAATGTATGAAAGTTGTAATGAGGTTGAGGTAGTCTGTATGGAATCCCAGTGGGTCGCACGGGGGCCAAACCGTTCTATACTCCGGAACTGGCTTTATTCTGGAGTCTTTGTATGTCCCAGACGGTGGCCCTTGCAATCGACTCGCTGCACGGATTCGAGCTGACGGAAGACGGCCAGTATCTGATGCTGCAGAGTAATCAGCCGGACCGGATTGCGTTGCATTGCTCGGTGATGCACCAGTTGCTGGCGGCTGTATCGAATGCGATTGGCTGGTCGGAGCGTATCCGGCACAAGAAACAGAGCGTGAAGTTTGCGATGCCGTGCGAAGCATGGGAAATCGGCGAGGATGCGGGCGTTGCGCCGCATCTGGTCATGACCTTCCGCCTGCCCGGTGGCGCTGAGTTGTCTTTCCAGGTGGCTCGCTCGCAAGCACGCCATATGACGGAAGCGCTGGCTGTGGCAACCGGACTTGCGCCCGCCGACGACATCTCAGGCATCAGACTGCAGTAGACCCAAGAGACATCCCATCCGCGCCGTGAGCCAGAGATTGGAAAAAAATCGGCGGCGGTTCCCATGTTGCATTGAAATCTTGTCGCTTATCCTGCATGAAGGTTCAAACACTATCGGCCCGCAGCGCTAGGGCGCTGACATTTATCGGCCTGAGCGTCACCGCAGTCTCGGCTTTTGCCACCGACTCATTTGTGGTTCGCGACATTCGGCTCGAAGGCTTGCAACGCGTCGAACCGAACACCGTTTTCTCGTATCTGCCCATCAAGCAGGGCGACACCTTCACCGACGACAAGGCTTCTGAAGCGATCCGTGCGCTGTACGCGACCGGCTTCTTCAACGACGTCAAGATCTCGACCGAAGGCGACGTCGTCATCGTGCAGGTGCAGGAACGCCCGGCGATCGGCACGATCGACTTCTCGGGTCTCCACGAATTCGACAAGGACAACCTGACCAAGGCGTTGAACTCGGTCGGGCTCTCGCTTGGCCGTTACTACGACAAGTCGCTGGTCGACCGCGCCCAGCAGGAGCTGAAGCGTCAGTACCTGACGCACGGCTACTACGCCGCCGAAGTCACGACCACGATCACGCCGATCGACCGCGACCGCGTCGGCCTGCTGTTCTCGGTGATCGAAGGACCGAGCGCGAAGATCCGCCAGGTCAACTTCATCGGCAACAAGGTGTTCAGCGACAGCACGCTGCGCGATGAAATGCAGCAGTCCACGCCGAACTGGTTCTCGTGGTACACGAAGAACGACCTGTACTCGAAAGACAAGCTCACCACCGACCTCGAGAACATCCGCTCGTACTATCTGGATCGCGGCTACCTCGAGTTCAACATCGATTCGACTCAGGTTTCGCTGTCGCCGGACAAGAAGGACATGTACCTGACGCTCACCCTGCACGAGGGCGAGCCGTACACGATTACGGGCATCCATCTGGCGGGCAACCTGCTGGATCGCGAAGCCGAGCTGCAGAAGCTCATCAAGATCAAACCGGGCGACCGCTTCTCTGCCGCCAAGCTGAAGGCCGCCACCAAGGCAGTGGTCGACAAGCTCGGCGAGTACGGTTACGCATTCGCCACGGTGAACGCGCAGCCGCAGATCGACCAGCAACATCACACGGTCGACCTGACGCTGCAAGTGGATCCGAGCCGCCGCGTCTACGTGCGCCGGATCAACATCGTCGGCAACACCCGCACGCGCGACGAAGTGGTGCGCCGCGAAATGCGCCAGCTCGAAAGCTCGTGGTTCGACTCGAGCCGCCTCGCGCTGTCGAAAGACCGCATCAACCGTCTCGGCTACTTCACCGACGTCGACGTGACGACGGTGCCGGTGGAAGGCACGGCTGACCAGGTGGACGTGGACGTCAAGGTCACGGAAAAGCCGACCGGTTCGGTCACGCTGGGTCTGGGCTACGGTTCCGGCGAAGGCCCGATCATTTCGGCGGGCGTTTCGCAGGACAACGTGTTCGGCTCGGGTACGAGTCTCGCGGTCAACGTCAACACGGCAACCACGTTCCGTACGCTGACGGTGACGCAGGTCGACCCGTACTTCACGGTGGACGGCATCAAGCGCATTACCGACGTCTACTACCGCACCAGCGAGCCGCTGTACTACTCGAACACGACCGACACCAGCTTCCGGATCATTACCGCCGGCGCGGATATGAAGTTCGGCATTCCGTTCTCCGAATCGGACATGGTGTACTTCGGCCTCGGCTTCGAGCAGAACCGCCTCGACGTCGACTCGACCACGCCGCAAAGCTATATCGACTACGTGAACGACTTCGGCCGCGTGTCGAACAACGTCCCGCTGACGGTAGGCTGGTCGCGCGACAATCGCGATAGCGCGCTGGTACCGAGCCGCGGTTACTTCACGCAAGCGAACGCCGAATGGGGTTCGCCGATCGGCAGTACGCCTTACTATAAGGCGGACCTGCAGGCGCAGTATTACTACTCGTTCGCGCGCGGCTTCGTGCTGGGCCTGAACTTCCAGGGCGGTTACGGTAACGGCCTCGACGGCAAGCCGTACCCGATTTTCAAGAACTACTACGCAGGCGGTATCGGTTCGGTGCGTGGCTATGAGCCGAGCTCGCTGGGTCCGCGCGACGCGTCGACGGGCGATCCGATCGGCGGTTCGAAGATGCTGGTGGGTAACATCGAACTGACGTTCCCGCTGCCGGGCACCGGCTACGACCGCACGCTGCGCGTCTTCACGTTCTTCGACGGCGGTAACGTCTGGGGTACGGAAGGCAACAGCGTGGGTGCGAACGGTCTGCGTTACGCGTACGGTGCGGGTCTCGCGTGGATCTCGCCGATCGGGCCGCTCAAGCTCAGTCTGGGCTTCCCGCTCGTCAAGCACGCCGGCGACCAGTACCAGAAGTTCCAGTTCCAGATCGGGACCGCGTTCTAAGCATCGCCACGAGGGCAGCCATGGGCTGCCCTCAGTCTTTTCCCCTTCCTCGCAGCATCCATTCTCCAGACAAACTCGCTCGCGTTTGCCCGCCCGGGCAGGTCTTCGCTCGCGCTTCGCATGCGTCTGTCCGCTATGCCGGCGCCACTGCAGCAAATCCGGAAATCAGGTAGGGTTCGTGCCGCGAATACAGCGCACCGGCGTGCGCGTATGCTGCATTTGCCGACCCTCAGCGCGCGTCTGAGGCGCGGCTCGTGAGACATGCCGCCCGACGGGACGCGGCCAGAGGAAGAGACATCATGGACAACAACGAAACCGGTTCAGCCCACCCCCATCCCCACCCCAGTGAGCGCCGGCGCGGCGTCGTTGCGGGTCTCGTCTACGTGTTCGAGCAGGTTATGCCGGACCCGTTCGTCCTGTCGATCGGCCTGACTCTGGTGGTCATCCTGCTGGCCTTCGCGTTTGCGCCGCACGCCACGTTGCCGGTGATCCTCGCTTCCTGGTACGGCGGCACCTTCAACATCCTCGGCTTCGCGCTGCAGATGATCCTGATTCTCGCCACCGGCTACGCGATCGCCGAAGCACCGCTCGTGCAGCGTGGCCTGCGGGCGATGGCCGCGGGCGTGCATACGCCGGCGCGGGCCGCGCTGCTGGTGTTTCCGATCGTCGCGGTAGCTGCATGGCTCAACTGGGGGCTCGGCCTGATCGTGGGGGCGCTGCTGTCGCGTGAAATCGCCAGGCGCGTGAAGGTGGATTTTGCGTGGCTCGTCGCGGGTAGCTATTCGGCCTGGTCGGTCTGCAATAGTGGCCTGTCGAGCTCCATCGCACTGTCCCAGGCCTCGCACGGCAATGCCCTGAACCTGGTGGAGAAGGCCACCGGCCAGGTGATTCCGTTGAGCCAGACCGTGTTCGCGCCGTTCGTCTTCATCCCGACCGTGCTGGTGGTGGTCGTGATGACCGCGATCTTCATCCGCATGCATCCGAAGCCCGAACACGTCGTGGCGTTCAGCGAAGCGGCGCCGGAAGCGGGGAGCGACGCAAAGGCGGGCGCGAATGCCAACGCCGCGTCCAACGCCGACGCCGACCCGCATGCCCGCGGCGCATTGCCGAGCTCGTTCGCGGCCCGTGCCGAGCGCTCGATGCTGGGCACGCTGATCCTGCTCGCGCTGGGCATCGGCTATCTTGCGATGACCTGGTCTGCGAAGGGTTTCGAGCTGGACATCAACACCACGATCCTGATCTTCCTGCTGGTGGGCCTCGCGCTGCAGCGCACGCCGATCGCCTACGCGGATGCGATTCGCCGTGCCGCGCGGCAGACCGGTTCGATGCTGCTGCAGTATCCGGTGTACGGCGGCATCATGGGCATCATGACGGGGACCGGGCTGGCATCGACGATCGCCAAGACCTTCGTGGCAATCGCCACGCCGGTGACGCTGCCGGTGCTGAGCTATCTGAGTTCGCTCATCATCACCTTGCTGATTCCGAGCGCCGGCGGCCACTGGGCGGTGCAGGGGCCGTTCGTGTTGCCGGCGGCGCTGAGCCTGCATGCGTCCGTGCCGCGCACCGCCATGGGTGTGGCGATGGCCGAAAACGTCTCGAACATGCTGCAGCCGTTCTGGGCGGTGCCGGTGGTGGCGATTGCGGGCATTCGCATCCAGCGCGTGATGGGCTACACGGCCGTGACCTTTGCGGTGTCGCTGGTCATTTACGGTGCGGCGCTGTGGCTGATTCCATAAGCCACCAGTTCAACTGACCACACCCGCATGCACGCCGTCGGTGCGTGCCCTCCTGCCGTCGCGCAGTTAAAGGCCTCAGGTGACCGGGGCCACCATCATGATGGCGATGACTTCGCCGGCCGTGGCAATCGCCACGGCCGACTCCACCGGATTGGTGTTGAGAAACGTCCATAGGTCGATATCGTCGCGGAACTGACTCCAGGTGCCGAAAAACCCCAGTGACAGAATCAGTCCGAACAGCAGGCTGAAGCCGAGCATCACGGACAGCCATTTGTCATGAGTCAGAAGATTGGCGGCGAACGAGAAGGCGGCGAGGCAGACGACCTGGGCGGCTAGAACGACGAGCATGCCGGGATGGTACTGAATGCCTTTGTAAGTGAACGAACGCGACAGGCGTGAGCGGTCATAGCGATTGCCCATGGTCTTTCCTTGCGAGTCCCGGCTCGGCAAAACGTGCGGTGGTTCTGTTTACGGTACGCCCAAATTCAATGAAGTCAAGGCGCAGCGGGTAAGGGTAAGCGAGCGACGGCAGGCTACGGTTCCACGCAGGTAAAACTGCTCGCATGGTTGACGTTGCCCTTGCCGAGATAGCGCGGAAACATCGGATACCTGCATAACGGTCGCGTGCGTCCGTTCGTCGGCGCGGCGATATCGGTCGCGGTCAGCGTCTCGGGCGACACGCCGTGCGTGACCCAGTTGTCGAGTGCGCTCAGCAGGTCGACTGAGGGAATGAATACGCCATTGCCGTGCTGATAGCCCGGCACCATGTAGAGCCGCATGAACGAATCGACCTTGTCGCTGCCGTACCGCGCGATCAACGCGTCGTGGTACGCAATGGTCTGATTGGGGCTGATGACTTCGTCTGCGAGTCCCTGCAGCGTAATCAGCTTGCCGCCGCGCGCGATGTAGCGGGCGAGGTTGGTGTCCAGCGCGCCGATCGTCTGCGACAGCGCGAACAGTTGCCGCTGGTAGTGGCCCGGATGCAGCAGGTCGAAGTTGATGGAATTGAACGTCGCGTCCTGAGTGATGAAGTAGCGCAGGTAGCTGTCGCCCTGGGTGAACAGGTAGCCGTTCGCCCGGAAGGTCGGCGACGGCAGCCGCACCGGATCGTGCGCAAGGCCGAGCACACCGGTCAGGCGCGTGCCCTCCAGCACGTTGTAGCCGGTGTAGCGGTTCGCGTTCCATGCGAGCGGGTAGGGTAGCGCGAGGCCGTCGCGCAGGACCAGCAGCGTCGCGATCTGCGGCTCCGTGAGGCACGCGTCGTCATTGGCCAACGGCGCGGTTGCCGCGTCCGCCGGGCAGCGCAGCGAATCGATGATCTCCTGCTCGTGCCGGCGGCAGCCTTCCACGTCGCTGACGATGCCGTCGGCCACGCCGTCCAGCTTGTCGCACATTTCCAGCGTGCGTTGATAGACCCGCTCGAGCAACGCGGGCGGCACGTAGCCGCCCGGCACGCCGTACTCGGCGTGGCCGAGCGCGACGCCAAGCAGACGCACGCCCGAGAAGTTGAGCGCGGGCGAGTTCGCGATCACGCCGTCGTAGTCGTCAGCAAAGCGCTGTATCACCGTGTAGCCTTCGCGGCCACCGGTCGAGCCGCCGGCGAAGTACATCTTCTCCGGTGGCCGCCCGTACACGCGCTCGATCAAGGCAAGCACGGCGTCGTGGGTCTTCTTCAGATGCGCGTAGCCGAAATTGATCACCGCCTCGTTGACGAGACCGAACTCGGCGAACGCGGAGTTGCCGGTATGGCCGGAGTCGTCGCCGAAGGTCGCATAGCCCTCGGCGAGCGGTGCGTGGACCGGCGAGAACGGCATCACGCCGAGGCCGCTCACCACTACACCGTCATAGCCGCCGCCACCCAGTTGCAGCGCCCGGCCGTTCCAGCGCACCGGCAGGTTCAGGTCGAAGTGGATATCGGGCGTGCTGGTTTCGACGGCCTTGATGCTGCCGGTGATGCGGCAAAACTCGCCGCTCTGGTTGCCGCTGGCGGTGGCGGGAATCATCGTCGCGCTGTCGATATGCACGCCGCGGGTTGGCAAGGCGATGAGCCGGGCGGGCAGCATCGCGCCGGCCAGCGGCGCGCATTGCGCGGCGAGCGGCGCGGCCTCCATCGACAGCGCCATGGCTGCCGGGGGCGCGAATAGCAGCGTCGGGCCGAGCAGCGCGAGGCTCACGCGCGCGCGCCGCCATGCTGCGCGGCGCGCTAGTGTCACGCCTCTTGCCGCCCTCGTAGTCATCCGCACCTGGCGCCTTGCATGGCGGCGCGCATCAGCCAGGCCGCGACGCAGAGAATGGCGAGGAAATCGATCACACGGTCCACCGGGAGATTGGGTTTAAACGTGCCGGGCAGTGGCTGCGTCGACACGAAGCGTTTGGCCACCGCGAAGGCGAGTACGAACATAAGTTGCCACGCAAACGGATTGAAAGCCCAATCGCCGATGTCGTCAATCCTGAATAAAACCGCTAGCGGACAGGCGCGATTTGCAAGACCGAGTTCGGGCTTTTCGACGCAAGCGAAGGCGAGCTGCCGCGCATGCCCATGAACCGGCTTGGCCCGCAATTTGCTCGAAGAGTGACGCTGGCCGGGTAGGCGAGTGGAAATTTTGACTCGTCGCGGCCGGACCATTTCCACTATTTACGTCAGATCGTGACGCCACATCATGGTAGACAACATAGCGAAGCAGCGTGCGGAGCGCCTTTCCTCGGGGATTGATGGGATCGACGACATACTGGGCGGCGGTTTGACGCCGCACCGCATGTACCTCGTCGAGGGTGCGCCAGGCACGGGCAAAACGACCTTGGCCTTGCAGTTTTTACTGAGGGGGGCTGCCGAAGGACAGGCGGGCCTGTACATCACGCTCTCCGAAACCAAGGCTGAATTGATTTCGGTGGCGGCGAGCCACGGCTGGGACGTCAGCAAGTTCACGATCGTCGAACTGCTGTCGGACGAGGGCCTCGATCCGCGCTACGAGCAAACCGTTTTGCAGCCCGCCGAAGTCGAACTCGGCGAGACCGTGCGGGTTGTGATCCAGCAGGTCGACGAACTCAAGCCGGTGCGCATCGTCCTCGACAGTCTGTCCGAATTGCGGCTGCTCTCGCAGAATCCGCTGCGCTATCGGCGGCAGATTCTCGCCTTGAAGCGCTACCTGGCGACGCGCGAATGCACCGTGCTGCTGCTCGACGACAACTCGTCGGAACCGGGCGACCTGCAACTGCATAGCATTGCGCACGGGGTGATCAGCCTCGACAGCCTTGCCCACGATTACGGTGGCAACCGGCGCCGCATGCGCATCGCCAAGATGCGCGGGATCAAGTTTCGCGAAGGCTTTCACGACTTCACCCTGGATACCGGCGGCATTCACGTCTATCCGCGTCTGGTGGCGGCCGAACATCATGCGGAGTTCGATTCGCAGCCGCGCAGCACGGGTACGGCGCGCCTCGATGCGCTCCTCGGCGGCGGGCTGATTCCGGGCACCAGCGCGCTGATGATCGGACCTTCGGGCGTCGGCAAGACCACCACGGTGGTGTCGTGCCTCCTGGCTGCGCTCAGGCGCGGCGAGCGCTGCATCTACTACCTGTTCGACGAGACGCTCAATACGCTGTTGCTGCGCTCGGTGAATCTCGGCATGGATCTGACGCCGCATATTGAAGCAGGACTGCTAACGGTGCGGCAGATCGATCCGGCGGAAATGTCGCCGGGCGAGTTCGCCAGCGACGTCCGGAATGCGGTCGAGAAGCGCGGCATGAAGTATGTCGCCATCGACAGCTTGAACGCCTACCTGCAGGCGATGCCCGGCGAACGCTATCTGCTGCTGCAAATGCACGAACTGCTGGGCTATCTGAACCAGCAGGGCGCCATCACGATGCTGGTGCTCGGTCAGCACGGCATCATCGGCGAAGTGCAGAACGATATTGACATCAGTTACCTGAGCGATGTCGTGGTGCTGTTCCGCTACTTCGAGCACGACGGCGAAGTGCTGACCGCGATTGCCACCGTCAAGAGCCGGGCAATCGCCCACGAGCGCTCGATTCGCCAGTTCCGCCTCGGCAACGACGGCGTGGAAGTGGGCGAAGCCTTGCGCGACTTCGAAGGTGTGCTAACCGGTTTGCCGTCGTACAGGGGCAGGACCGCGATGCTCTCTCCTGCGGAGGGTGTGATTGCCCGTGCAGGCTAATCGATCCATGGAGCGCCGCATTCTGGTCCTCGCGCCGTTCGGCCGCGATGCCGACGTGATTGCCGAAGTGCTCAACAAGGACGGCCGCGATTGCGAGCGCTGCGCCGATACGCACGCCTTGACCGCGGAGCTCAACAACGGGGCAGGCGCCGCGCTGATCACGGAAGAGGCGCTGGCGGCCGATCTGGCCGCACCGTTGTTCGGCTGGCTCGATGCCCAGCCCGCGTGGTCCGATTTCCCGATCATCCTGCTGGCGGGCGAGCGCGCCGCGCGGCGTTCGGCAAGCAGCCTCGAGGTACTCGAGCGGCTCGGCAACGTCGTCGTGCTCGAACGGCCGCTCAGTTCCGAAACGCTGCGCCGCGCTGTGATGTCGTCGCTGCGCGCGCGCATCCGCCAGTACGATTCGCGGCAACATCTGGACGTCTCGCGCCAGCATCTCGCGCAACGCATCGAGGCCCAGGAGGCGCTCGTGCAACTGAACGATTCGCTCGAAAGCCGGATCGCCGAGCGCACGCATGAACTCGCTTCCGCCAATGACCGCCTGATGAAAGAGATTCACGAGCGGGCCAAGGTTCAGGCGGTGCTGGTGCAGTCGCAAAAGATGGAGGCGCTCGGCCAGTTGACCGGCGGCATTGCGCACGACTTCAATAACCTGCTCAACGTCATCATGGTCAACGCGGAGCTGATTGCGCGCGTCAGCGACGACGACCGCGTGCGCACCATGGCCGCCACCGCCAAGCGCGCCACGGAGCGGGGTGCGAAACTGACCGGCCAGTTGCTGACCTTCTCGCGCACCAGCAACTTCGATCTGAAAGCGGTGGACGTGGTGGCGCTGCTGCAGGGCATGCGCGACATCATCACCGTCTCGCTCGGCTCGACCATCCAGTTCATCACGAACTTCGACGCCGAAGCGCTGTGGACCGAGGCGGACGCCAACCAGCTCGAGCTTGCCATTCTCAATCTCGCCATCAATGCGCGCGACGCAATGCCCGGCGGCGGCACGCTCACGGTGCACGTCAGCCGGCGCATGGCGCCGGATCCCACGCTCGCCGACGGTCAATACGTGGTGGCCGAATTCAGCGATACCGGTTCGGGCATTCCCGCCGACGTGATCTCGCGCGTGTTCGATCCGTTCTTCACCACCAAGCCGATCGGCAAGGGCACCGGCCTCGGCTTGAGTCAGGTGTACGGCATCGCGCGCCAGGCCGGCGGCACGGCGCGCGTCGAAAGCGAAGAGGGGCACGGCACCACGGTGCGCCTGTGGTTGCCGATGCGCGAACCTGTCGCATCGGAGTCCGAATCGGTTTCGGCGGTTGAGCAGAAGGTCGAAGGCATCAAGCGGATTCTGGTCGTCGAGGACGACAACGAAGTGCGCGGCATGCTGGTCGACTCGCTCAAGATGCTCGGCTACGTGGTGACCGAAGCGCACGACGGCAAGACGGGTTTGGGACGGCTCGTGGGTGACCGGCCCGATCTTTTGATGGTCGACTTCGCGATGCCGGGCATGAACGGCATCGACGTGATTGCCGCGGCGCGCGAGGTGCGAGATGACCTGCCGGTCATCCTCGCGACAGGTTACGCCGACGTCGATATTTCACGTCTCGCGGTGCGGCGTTGCAGCATTCTGCGCAAGCCGTTCCAGCTCGACGAACTGGCGCGAACGGTACGGCTGAGTCTGATCGGATAACGAGCATGGCGCGTCATTGGGGTTTCTACGCACGGCTCGCTAGTGGGGTACGGCAGCGCGGCCTGCGACGAATAAACCGTACACAGAAAACGCTTTGCCGCCGGCGTTCGGACGACTACTCTGTGGCTACCTGAGCGAATCGCCGCTCATGCATCGATGACCCACATTGGCCCGCTTAGGGTTTCTCGTTAAGGGGAGCGTTCATGGAGATTGAGACCCGTACTCTGGCGCGTGTGACGACCCGGCTCGTCCCGTTCCTGGTTGTCTGTTATTTCGTAGCGTATCTGGACCGCGTCAACGTGGGTTTTGCCGCGTTGCAAATGAACAAGGATCTTGGGCTTTCCGCGAGCGCATTCGGCTTCGGCGCCGGGATATTTTTCATTGCGTATTTTTTCTTCGAGGTGCCGTCCAATCTGCTGCTGGAAAAATTCGGCGCGCGGCGCTGGATTGCCCGGATCATGTTCACGTGGGGACTGCTCGCCGGCGCGATGGCGTTCATTCCCGACATCGCCAGATACACCGGCATGTCGGCCGCCCATGTGTTCTACACTTTGCGGGTGCTGCTGGGCATCGCCGAGGCCGGGTTTTTCCCAGGCATCATCTTCCTGCTGACGCTCTGGTTTCCCGCCATGTATCGCGCTCGCGTGGTCGGCTATTTCATGGCCGCCATTCCGCTTTCCACGGTGATCGGCGCACCGGTCTCCGGCGCCTTGCTCGGTTTGAACGGACTGGGCGGCATGGCGGGTTGGCAGTGGGTCTATCTGCTCGAGGCAGCGCCTGCATTGTTGTTGTCGATCGCGGTGCTGTTCTATCTCACCGACCAGCCCGCCCACGCCACCTGGCTGAGGACCGACGAGCGCGAATGGCTCGTGGGCCGGCTCGCCCAGGAGCGTGCCAAGCGTGAAGCTGTGCGCAACTTCAGCGTGCGCGAGGCCTTGTTCAATCCGCGCGTGCTGGCTATCGCACTGATCTATTTTGGTGCGAACGCAACCAACTACGGGTTGAGTTTTTTCTTGCCGCAGATCGTCAAGGCCTTTGGCCTCACCAATCTGCAGACCGGTTTCGTGACTTCACTGCCCTATGTCGTGGGCGTGATCAGCATGGTGATCTGGGGGCGGCATTCGGATCGCAAGCTCGAACGCAAGTGGCATGTGGCGATTGCGCTGCTGGTCGCAGCAGGTGGGATCGGCGCGGCGGCCGGGTTGGATAACCCTGTGTTGAAGATGGCGGCGCTGTCGATTGCGGGCTTCGGTATCTTCGGCTGTCTGCCGATTATCTGGACCTTGCCGGCGGCGTTCCTGTCCGGCGCGGCGGCCGCGTGCGGCATTGCGGTGGTGAATTCGCTCGGCAATCTGGCCGGGTTCTTCGGCCCCTACGCGATGGGCTGGATCAAGGATAGTACCGGCGGTTTCGGCGCCGGCCTGCTGTGTCTCTCCGGGGCCGGGCTGGTGGGTGTCGCCGCGGTGTTGCTGCTGCATCACGACACGGCGCTGGAGAACGCACCCGATACGGTCGCGGGGCCGGCGGTGGGGCCGGGGGGCGAGGTGGGGCACCACGTTTGAGCGATTCGCTTTGGCTCAAGGGTGAATGCGTTGCGGGCGCGAACTGGAATTCGCGCTCCGCACATAGGTCAGGAAGGTGTAAGCCGGCTGGCCGCTAACCTCGGTCCGTTCGATGCATTCGAAGTCCACCGGCAGTTCTGGAAACACGGCGTCGCCCGCCGGTTCCACGTCAACCTCGGTCAAGTAGATCGTGTCCGCATAGGGCAAGAACAGCCGGTAGATCTGTTCGCCGCCTGCGATAAAAATTGCCTCGCGCGCATCGTCCGTGATGACCTGGATCGCTTCCTCCAGCGAGCGGCATGTAGCGACACGCTCGGCGGCGACCGCCTGCGTGCCGATCACCAGCACGTCGCGGTTGGGCAGTGGCCGGCCGATCGACTCATACGTGCGCCGGCCCATCACCACCAGATGTCCTTCCGTGAGTTCGCGAAAGCGCCGCTGCTCGCCAGGCGCTTTCCATGGGATATCGTTGGACGCGCCGATCACCCGGTTCCTTGCCATCGCAGCCACCATGGCAATGCGCTTGCCGTTGAGCATTTCTCTTTCTCGCGGTTTGAGTAGGCTTTATTCTAGCGGTCCCACTGTCTACTTGATCCGCCTTCATGATCGATTCCTTACCTGTCGCCCTCGTCACGGGTTCGACCAGCGGCATTGGCGCAGCGATTGCGCGACGGCTTTCGCACGAAGGCTTCGCAGTGGTCGTGCATTCGCGCAGTTCGGTGGAAGCCGGCGAGGCGCTGGCCGCCGAACTGGCCTGCGCCACCTATGTGCAAGCCGACCTCGCGCACGATGCCGAGCGCGTGGCGCTGATCCAGCAAGCCGTCGCCGCATGGGGACGGCTCGATGTACTGGTCAACAATGCCGGCATCAGCCGCGTGATCCCGCATGCGGACCTCGGCGCGGCCACGTCCGAGGTGTGGCACGAACTGCATGAGCTGAACGTCGTCGCGCCGTTCCATCTGGTCGCGCAAGCGGCGCCTGCACTGCGCGAGGCCGCACGACGCGGCCGCCCTGGTTGCGTCGTCAACGTCAGCTCGCATGCCGGCGTGCGTCCCAAGGGCGCGTCGATTCCCTACGCCGCCAGCAAGGCGGCATTGAATCATGTCACCCGCTTGCTCGCGCTATCGCTGGCGCCGGATATCCGCGTCAACGCGGTCGCGCCGGGCCTCGTCGATACGCCGCTGACCGCCGAGTGGACCCAGGCCCAGACGCTTTGGCGCGAACGCTCGCCGATGCGCCGCGCGGCGAGCCCAGAAGACATTGCTCAGGCGGTGGCGCTGCTGGTGGCCTCGGACTACCTCGCGGGCGAGATACTGCTCTCCGACGGCGGACTCAACCTGACCTGACCTGGCGCAAGCGCTACGTGGTGGGCCCCCGTCACATGCTGAATGAACGGAGTTTCGATGGGACATCGAATCGAACTGTTGACCGAACGCCTGCATCTGCGCCGCGCTAAAAAAGGCGATGCTGCGGTGCTGTTCGAGAACTACACGGGCAGTGAGACCTGCTCGCGCTTCCTGCAGCGCCGCGCCGATCCGGACGCCACGCGCACGCAGGCCATGTTGACGAAGTGGTGTGACACCGCCTGGGATCTGGACGACGACGCCCCCTTCGCATGGGTGATCAGCACACGCGCGGCCGGTGAGGCGATCGGCATTTTTCTTGTCATCCCGCACGGCCACAAGACCGAAATTCACTATGGCGTCGCCGAGCGCTTCTGGGGGCAAGGACTGGTCGCCGAGGCGGGGTTGGCGGCGTTGTCCGCGCTGTGGCGCAACCCTGCCACGCAACGCATCTGGACGGTGTGCGATCCCGAGAACATCGGCTCAAGACGCGTGCTGGAAAAACTCGGCTTGCAGTGCGAAGGTACCTTGAAGAAGTGGCTGGTGCTTCCCGCGTTTGGCGACGAGGCAAGGGATTGCCTTGTGTTCTCCACGACATCCCGTCCCGCGGAATAAGCCGTGCGCATCGATGCCATTGACGGCGCCAGGCAAGAAGCAACACGTCGCGAGCATCGCACTCGCGGCCAAACCCAACTGAGGAGAAAGACATGGCCATTCGCATCGTGCAGCTTGGAACGAAGCGAGCAGAAGGAGAGGGGCTGCGCATCGGCACGGTGCGGCGGCCGCCGCGCGGCGTGCCGAAGGCGGAGTTCGGCACGCGCGATTACTACGATGTCTGGCTGCCCAACCTCTCGCCGAGCGCGCAGTTGGTGACGCAAGCCAAACAAGCCGTCAGTCAGGCGGAGTGGGGCCGGTTCGTGCGCAGCTTCCGCGCGGAGATGAACGAGAGCGACACCAGCAAGGTGCTGGATCTGCTCGCCGCCTTGTCGCAGGGTACGGATTTCTCGGTCGGCTGCTATTGCGAAGACGAAAGCCGTTGCCATCGCAGCGTTCTGCGCCAACTGCTCAGCGAGCGCGGTGCGCTGATCAAATGACGCGCGTTTGTCGCCGGCCAATGGGCAAGCCGATTTTGTAAGCGGAGCGCGTGTTATGCTTGACTGAGCCCCCACAAGCTAAAACGAGGCGAGCTGGATGCGTGGCGGCAACGGGGCAGGAGTTTTCTCAAGCGCTCAATCGGTCGCGTCACGACTGAAGCGTGCACAGTCCGCGATCTCTTCATATGGATTATCGTCATCTGCAACAACGCAAGAGCCTGCATGGACGTATCGTGCAGGAACTCGGCATGGATATCGTCAGCGGCAAGGTTCAGCCAGGCCAGCGCCTGCCTGCCGAAACCGATCTGTGCGAACGCTATGGCGTGAGCCGCCCGGTGCTGCGCGAAGCGACGCGCGTACTGGTCGCGAAGGGGCTGGTGGTGTCGAAGCCGCGCGTGGGCAGCGTCGTGAAGCCACGCGAAGATTGGCACATGCTCGACCCCGACGTGCTGTACTGGACGCTCAGCAGCGTGCCGGAAGGCGAATTTTTCCGCTCGCTGCTGACGGTGCGCCGCGTGATCGAGCCTGCCGCGGCCGCGCTCGCCGCGACTGCGGCGACCAGCGAAGATCTGGCTCGCATCGCCTCCGCTTACGAGCGCATGGCACACGCGCCCACCGCCAGCGCGCTGCTCGAACCGGACCTCGAGTTTCATCGCGCCATCATGGCGGCCACGCACAACGATCTGCTCGCGCATATCGGCAATATGCTGTCCCTCGCGCTGTCGGAGTCGATCAAGCTGACGAGCCGTCATCCGGACACGCATGCGCTGTCTTTACCGCGTCACAAGGCCATTCTCACGGCGATCCAGAGTCGCGACGCGCTCGGTGCGCGCCAGGCCAGCCTCGTTCAGCTCGAAAACGCGAGCGCCGACGCCGAGAGCATTCTCGAAGTCGTGCGCAGTCATCCGGCCTGAGTTGAGCGGGCGGCGGCGCCTTCGCGAAGGTGCGCGCCAGTCAGTGCGAATGACGCGGCACCTCTGCACCGCGGCAGCCCACCAGGAAGTCGAAATCGCAGCCCTGGTCCGCCTGCAACACGTGTTCGACATACAGGTTGCGGTAGCCGCTCGCATCGGCCGGCACCGGTTGCCGCGTCTGCTTCCATGCGGCGAGCCGCGCGGCCAGTTCGGCTTCGCTGATGTCCAGATGCAGTCGTCCGCCGTGGCAGTCCATCTCGATCCAGTCGCCGTCGCGGACCACCGCGAGCGGACCGCCGGCGCGTGCCTCGGGCGCGATGTGCAATACCACCGTGCCGTAAGCCGTGCCGCTCATGCGCGCATCGGACAGGCGCACCATATCCGTGACGCCTTGCGCCAGCAGTTTGGGCGGCAGCCCCATGTTGCCGACTTCGGCCATGCCGGGGTAACCCTTGGGACCGCAGTTCTTTAGCACGAGGATGGAGTTGGCTGTCACGTCGAGATCGGGGTCGGCGATGCGTGCCTTGTAGTCTTCGAAGCTTTCGAACACGACGGCGCGGCCGCGATGCTTGAGCAATTCAGGCGTCGATGCGGATGGCTTGAGCACCGCGCCGTTCGGCGCGAGATTGCCGCGCAGCACGCAGAGTCCACCGTCGGCGACGAGCGGTTTGTCGAGCGGACGAATCACTTCGTCGTTAAAGAGCGGTGCGTCCTTGCAGTTGTCCCAGAGCGTGTTGCCGTTAGCGGTCAGTGCTGCGGGGTGCGGCAGCAGCGCGGCCTCGCCGAGGCGCCGGATGACGGCCGGCAAGCCGCCCGCGTAATAGAACTCTTCCATCAGGAAACGGCCCGACGGCTGCAGATCGACCAACGTGGGCGTGCCGCGGCCTATGCGCGTCCAGTCGTCGAGTTCGAGGTTCACGCCAATGCGTCCGGCGATCGCCTTCAGATGGATCGCGGCATTCGTCGAGCCGCCGATTGCCGCGTTAACGCGGATCGCGTTTTCGAAGGCTTCGCGCGTCAGCAGCTTCGACAGTCGCAGGTCTTCAAGCGCCATCTCGACGATGCGCATGCCCGACATATGCGCGAGGACGTAGCGGCGCGAATCGACCGCGGGAATCGCTGCGTTATGCGGCAGCGTGACGCCGAGCGCTTCGGCCATGCACGCCATCGTCGAGGCGGTGCCCATGGTGTTGCAAGTACCCGCGGAGCGCGACATGCCTGCTTCAGCGGACATGAATTCATGCAGCGAGATCTTGCCCGCCTTCACCTGCTCGCTGAGCTGCCAGACAACGGTGCCCGAGCCGATGTCGCGGCCTTGATGCTTGCCGTTGAGCATGGGGCCGCCGCTCACCGCGATGGCGGGTACGTCGCAGCTCGCCGCACCCATCAGAAGCGCCGGCGTCGTCTTGTCGCAACCGACGAGCAGGACCACCGCGTCGATCGGATTGCCGCGGATCGACTCCTCCACATCCATGCTCGCGAGATTGCGCGTGAACATGGCGGTGGGGCGCAGGTTCGATTCGCCGCTGGAAAACACCGGGAATTCGACGGGGAAGCCACCCGCTTCGAACACCCCGCGCTTGACGTGCTCCGCGATCTTGCGGAAGTGCGCATTGCACGGCGTCAGCTCCGACCAGGTATTGCAGATGCCGATGATCGGCTTGCCCTGGAACTCGTGATCAGGAATGCCCTGATTCTTCATCCAGCTGCGGTACATGAAGCCGTTCTTGTCGGCGGTGCCGAACCATTGGGCCGAGCGTAGCGGGCGTTTGGCGTCCTTCATGGGGCTGTCTCCTTAGACTTTGACGATAGTAATACTATTCGCGCCAGGTGGAGCGCCGATATAGACAAGGGAGTGCGGCAGGTTCAAGCGCTCCGCCAGCGGGCCACCCGCGCTTCGTCACTTTGTTGCATTGCAAGACGGTGGATGGTGCGCGCGAAATGCTTACGACCTGTCATGTGTTCGCCACGCGGCGCGCCCAATCTGCAAGGTCAACTGAACAATCCCGCTGACTTCAAAGTCATAGCGCAAGAAATAGTCCGACTAGTTAAGGGTATACATCGATTATTCGGCGTAGGTGCCTGATATAGCATTTTTGGTGGATTGTCATGCGGAGGCGCGTGCATGTGAGCAGGCGCCTCCGTCGACGCGGTAATGCCCGGCAACGGCGCTTTCCCGGCCTGTGCCGTCATGAGCAGTGAGTTCGAACAACTGAGCGACGGGAGAGTGACATGGCCGAGGAACGGGAAGACAAGCAGGACGAAGGACGGGGTGAAGTGCAGGGCATGCGGCGCGGTTTGCTGCAAGGCGTGGGCCTCGCTGCGGCGATGGCCATGCTAGGCGGTGTATCGACGCCGGCATTCGCAGCCGATGCAGCGCCGTTCCCCTCGCACAAGAAGTGGAAGATCGTTTTCGTCAACCACGTGACGACCAATCCCTTCTTTGTGCCGACCCAATACGGTATTGAGGATGCCTGTGCATTGCTGGGCATGGATTACCAGTGGACGGGTTCCGCGAACGCCGACGTCGGCGAGATGGTCAACGCGCTGAACGCCGCGATTGCCGCCAAGGCCGATGCGATTGCCGTGCCGATCGTCGATCCCAAGGCATTCGATGGGCCGATCCAGAAAGCGCTGGACGCCGGCATTCCGGTGTTCGCCTATAACGCCGATGCGCCGCGCGGCAGCAGCAACCCGCGGCTCGCGTACATCGGCCAGGACCTGTACCTGTCGGGCTATCAGATGGGCGAGCGCATTGTCAGTCTGGTCGACAGCGGGACCGTCGCACTCTTTATCGCCACGCCGGGGCAGCTCAACATCCAGCCGCGGCTGGACGGCGCGTCGGATGCGATCAAGAAGTCCGGCAAGAAGATCGATATCCAGACGATTGCAACGGGCGCTACCGTCAACGAAGAGCTCTCGAAGATCAAGTCGTTCTATCTCGGGCATCAGGATGTGAAAGGCATGTTCGCGGTCGACGCGGGCAGCACGCAAGGCGTGGCCGAGGTGATGAAGGAATCGAACCTGCCGGCCAAGGGTGTGCATGGCGGCGGCTTCGACTTGTTGCCGCGCACGGTTCAATTGATTCACGACGGCTTCCTCGACTTCACGATCGATCAGCAGCCCTACGTGCAAGGCTTTTATACCGTGGTGGAAGCGTTCACGTTCCTCGCCTCGGGCGGCCTGGTGGGACCGGCCAACGTCAACTCCGGCCTGAAGTTCGTCACCAAGGGCACGGTCGATCCGTACCTGAACACCGAAACGCGTTACGAAGGCAAGAGCACGAAGTCGCAGATCGTGCCGCGTAGCGGTGGGATCAAGTCGTAATGTCATCGGTGACGGATACGACGAAATCCAGCGATCGCGTCAGGCGCTGGCCTGGCGCGATCGGACGTTCCAGTGAGATTCGCATTCTGGCGGTCGCGCTGATTCTGGCCGCCTACTTCGAAATCGCCAATCACGACTTTCTGCTGACCAGCGCCAGCCTCGAAAACCTCTCGCAGTTCATCGCACCGGTGGCGATCATCGCGTGCGGCGAAATCATGCTGATGATCGGCGGCGAGATCGATCTCTCCGCCGGCATGGTGTTCGCGTTTGCGCCGTTCATCATGCACTTTGCGAACGAGGCGGGCGCGCCGACCTGGATCGCGCTGATCGCGGGCGTGGCGGCGGCGGGCGTGGTGGGGTTGATCAATGGCGCAGTGACGGTCTACCTGCGAATTCCCTCGTTCGTGACGACGCTTGGCACGCTGTTCTTCATCAACGGGCTCACGTTGACCATCTCGCGCGGCACTCCGGTATCCACGCCGGGGGACAATGCTTTCGCCGCCTTCATGGGCGCCTGGGGGTATAGCGAGATCATCTGGACCATCGCGATCGCCGTGGTCATGCACGTGCTGTTGCGGAACACGCGTTGGGGCCTGCATACGATCGCGTCCGGGGCGAATCCTTTGGGTTCGAGCGAAGCGGGTATCAACGTGAGGCGGCTGAAGCTCGGCAACTTCATCATTGCGGCAGTGCTGGCGGGTTTTACCGGAATTCTCGAAGGCTTTCGCATTACGTCGATCGATCCGCAAGCCGGCGGCAACCAGATCATGTTTCTCGCGGTGGCGGCAGCCGTGATCGGCGGGACGCCGCTCGCGGGCGGGTCGGGCACGATCATCGGCGGCCTGATCGGCGCAGCGGTGCTGGGCATTCTGAACGACGGTTTTACGCTGATCGGCATTAACGCGTTCACCTTCAACATGATTCTCGGCGCGGCGATTCTGGCGGCGATGATCTTCAACATCCACGTCGTGCGTCTCGCGCGCAAGTAAGGGAGAGTCGTGATGTCCGAGGTGGCGTATGCGCTGCGCGGCGAAGAGATCGTCAAACGCTTCGGTGCGGTGACCGCGCTCGATGGCGTGTCGTTGACGCTCAAGCAGGGAGAAATTCTCGGCGTGCTGGGCGATAACGGCGCGGGCAAATCGACGCTGATCAAGATCCTCACCGGCTTTCATCAGCAGACCAGCGGCAAGCTCTTTATAGGCGGCGAGGAGACGCTGCTGCGCTCGGTCGATCACGCGCGCTCGCTTGGCATCGAATGCGTCTATCAGGACCTGGCGCTGGCGAATTCGCTGAGCATCTATCACAACATGTTTTTGAACCGCGAGATCATTCATCCGGGTCCGTTCCGCCTGCTGAATAACCGGGCGATGCGCGCCCGTGCTGCGGAATGCCTCGAAGAGATCGGGGTGCGAGTGCCTTCGGTCGATCTGCCGGTCGAGCAGCTTTCCGGCGGGCAACGCCAGGCGATTGCCGTGGCGCGCGCGGTCAATTCGAATGCGAAGATCCTGCTGCTCGACGAACCGTTGGCCGCCATGGGGGCGCGCGAAGCCGGCCTGATCATCGACCTGGTGCTGCGTCTGAAAGAGAAGGGCGGTTTGTCGATCGTCATGATCATGCACAACTACGCACAGACGCTCGATATTGCGGACCGCGTCATGCTGATGCAGCGCGGCCGCGTCACCTATGAGAAGGAAGCGGCCAGCACGTCGGTGGCGGAGTTGATGGATATCGTGCGTCGCGAATACCGGGCCATGCGTACGGCGGCGAACTGAGCGGCGAACTGAGCGGCGAACCAGGTGGCGAACCGCGCGGATCACGGGCAGCGGCAAGGTGGCCGCGCACGCAGTGCGCGCCACCGCATACGCTTCGGATTCCTGATATGGATCAGTTCTCTTTCACCGTATAGAACGCGGCGGTTTCATACGGAACCGTCACTACTTCCTTGCCGCTGAGCTCGGGCGTCGCCGCAATCAAGGCGCGTACCTGTGCGTCGATTTCCGCGCGTTCCGCCTCGGGCAACGCCGCGACAAAACTGGTCGAACGCACCCGCATGACGATCACGTCCTCAGGCGAGCCGGTATGGCCGTGCGAGAAATGTTGCTCGTGCAACGGCCCCAGACCGTCGAACGGAAACGCCTTTCTCCATGCCCCCGTGTAATAGCGCGGCGTGTCGCCTTCTACACGGTTGACGATCTGATCGAGTTGCGCAACCCAGCCCACTCGCGCGTCCCGCATGTTCCAGACGAGCCCGAGCTTGCCACCCGGCTTCAGCACACGATGAATCTCGGCGAGCGCGTTCGCCGTGGCGAACCAGTGGAAGGCTTGGGCGCAGACGACGGCGTCGACGGACGCGTCGGGCAGGGGAATGGCCTCGGCCGTGCCGGCGAGTGCCCGAACCTGCGGTAAGGCGGCGGACAGCTTGGCGCGCATCTGTGCGACCGGTTCGACGGCGATCACGCTTGCGCCGGTTGCCACGAGACGCGGCGTGAACTTGCCGGTGCCCGCGCCGAGATCGAGTGCCGTGCGCCCGGCCCGCAAACCCAGCGCATCGCGCAGCCAGTCGGCGACGCCAGGCGGATAGTCGGGCCGTCCTCGCACATAGTTGTCGGCGGTGGTGGTGTAGCCTTCAGCGGCCGCGTGGTGAATGGCGCGGGTGGGATCGCTCATGAGTGTTGCCCCTGCTTGGTGATGCATTGTGTTGGGTGTGCGCTGCTGTGACCCGACGACGCCAGGCCGTCGCCGAAGCCATCGTCAGGACAAACAGGAGTTTTGCGCTTTCGCCGGAACTTTGTTACCTTAGACGCTCGTTAGTTTGACCGGTGCATCTGCAACGCATGCCGGCATGCTGATAACCGATCCGTACGTTGACTATTTTTCTCCAGACCATGTGTCGTTTTAGCCGTCTCGACCGCAATAATAATATGTCGCCTTTGGGTGACAGGAGATTATTTGTCTGTTGAAAAATAAGCACCGTCAAGCCAAAGGCACTCATGAACTGAGTGCCTTTTTTTATTTCCGCACGCTTTTCATCAAGGCAGAAAACCATGAGGACGTTAGTCGAAGACGTGAAGCAGCACATCGGTGAAGTGGTCACCCTGTATCTGACGCTGGACGTGCTGCGGGATCAGAAGAATCTCCAGTTCCTGCTTGCGCACGACGCGACCGGCAAGCTTCAACTGGTCGTCGACAAGATCTCGGTCGCGGAGCATGCGCAAGTGGGACAACTGCTCGCGGGTTCGACCTTTGCAGTCACCGGCACGGTTGTCGCCGCCGCGCAGAGCAAGACGTTCGGCGTGGAGGTTCAGGTGCAATCCGTGGAGATCTTCTCCAAGGCGCAGCCGTATCCGGTCACCGAGGCGAGCGGCGTCGATCTTCGCTTCAACTATCGCGTCGTGGACCTGAAGGCGCCCAAATGGCAACTGATGCTGCGCTTGCGAAGCGCGTTTGAATTCGCGTGCCGCGAGTTTGCGTTGGGGCGAGGCTTTACGGAACTGCACACGCCGAAGCTGATGGGCAACGCCAGCGAAAGCGGCGCCCAGGTGTTTCGAGTGAGCTACTTCGACACGCAGGCCTTCCTTGCGCAATCGCCGCAGTTCTACAAGCAGATGGGGATTGCTTCCGGGCTGGAGGGCGTCTTCGAGATCGGCCCCGTGTTTCGCGCGGAAGAGAGCCGGAGCAGCCGGCATTTGACCGAGTTCACCGGTCTCGACGTCGAATTCGCCTGGGTCTTCGAAACCGCACAGGTCATGGCATTCGAGGAGCAGATGCTGCGTTATGCCTTTGCCGGACTCGAAGCGTTTGCGGGAGAGGTCAAGGCGCTATTCGGTGTCGACTTGCCGCTCGACCCCAGCGTCAGACACTTGAGCCTGAACGAGGCCAAGGAGATTCTGTCGGCCCACGGCATGAGTCTCGGGCCGGCGCAAGACCTGCCGGACGAGGGCGAAAGCCTGCTGTACAAGGTGCTCGGTTGCGACCTGATCTTCGTGAGCGACTACCCGATCGGCAAGCGTCCCTTTTATCACGCGTGGGATCGGGAACGGGGCGTGACGAAGAGCTTCGATCTGATCTTCAAGGGCATCGAGATCACGACCGGTGCGGTACGTGAGCATCGTTACGGTGCGCTGTGTCGGCAGGCGGTCGAGAAGGGTGTCGAACTGGACTCCATCACGCACTACCTCGACAACTTCCGCTACGGCTGTCCGCCGCACGGTGGATTCGGACTGGGTGTCGAGCGGGTGATCGCGAAGTTGCTGGGGCTTTCGAACGTGAAGGAGGCGGCGTTTGTCCCACGCGACCCGGACCGCCTCGTGCCTTGACCACGCGCCGAACGATAGGCCTCGCGTGGGGCATATCGTTCATTCGGCATGCGAAGGATCGGATCGAATGCTCGCTCAAACGGAGCCGGGCTATTGTGTCTGTACCGGCAACGTGTCCTTGAAGAACGCGAGCGCCTCTTCGACGGCCTGTGCATGAACGGCATCGCGGTCGACGCCGGGGCCGTCGTTACAGGTCGCGGGAAGGCGATCGCCCATGCCGGGCAAGCAGGTATCGAGGTAGGTCTCATGCCCGGCGCCCGGAACCATCTGAACCGTGGCATTGGGCAGCAAGCCGGCTATACGGTGGATGTTGGTTTGCACGGGGGCGATCTTGTCTTCCGTGCCGGCCATCAGCGACACGGGAATGTGAACGTCAATGAAGGAGTCTTGATTGAATGCCTCGCCCAATGCGGGAGCGATGGCGAACACCGCCTTGATGCGTTCGTCGCGATAGGACTCGCTCGAGCGCGCCATCGAGGCAGTCGTCTCCGCCGACAAATGGTCCGGTACACGCGGGCCGTCTGGGAGACGCTTCATCTCCGGTGGGTGGCAGATCGCGTCGGCGGCGGACGAGGCGCAGAAGTCGAGGAAGTGCTTCTGATCGGTTCGCGCGCCTGCCAGCTCAAGCACCGTATAACCGCCGAGCGAGTAGCCCACTGCACCGATGCGGCTCGTGTCGATATGGGCGCCGAGCGTCGGATCGGCGAGCACGCTATCGAGCACTTCACTGACGTCGGTGGCGCGCTCCCACCAGAGGATGAAGCCGTCGATGGTCACCGGTTCCAGCGCGTTATTGCCCGGATGATTCACGCCGGCCACGATATAGCCGTGCGCGGCGAGCGCGGCGCCCAACCAGTCGAGACTGGCGGCGCTGCCGCCGGTTCCATGCGACAGCAGAAGCAGCGGGTAGGTTGCGTGTGCGGGCGAGAGCGGCGCGTCGACTGCGCGCGGATGTCCTTCAAACACGGCGTGAGCGGGGTCGCCGATATCATGTGCCGTCTCTGGAACAGTGGGGTCGACCGGATACCAGATGTTGGTCACGAGCGCTTTGGTCTGCGCACCGCGCCAATCGCGGGCGATGGGCGGATGAATGACGCGCATGGCGGCGCCGACGTGATAGGGCGCCACGCTGTCGCCGTCCGCGGCCAGCGCCGCGCCTGCGTAACAGCTAGCCAGGACCGCAACCGCAACGAGGTAACGACGCAGCATACTCACTCCTTTCGAATGGGAATCATGAGGTCGGTGATGCATTCGTGTTGCCCGTCGGGGGCAGGCTGGTTCCGATAAAACTCGAGTGCGGGCCGGTCGTCGGGTTCGTAGCCGCTTTGCGGCAGCCAGCCGCCGAACAGTGCCGCAAACGTGGATCCGATCAACGCGTAGGGACCGACGAGCCGGTGGACCGCGTATAGCCCGCCTTCGACCCGCACCGCCTCAAGCGAACCCGTTGCTTCGACTGGCGCATCCAGAACGACGCCGGCGAGGTAGCGGAAATCGCCCCGTTCGTCCTCGGGATCCCCTGAAACGATGCCGATCTTGCCCTGGACCTGGGTGGACTTCATACCGGAACCGAGTGTCTGCCAGAGCGTCCTGAAGGTCTGGCTGATGGTGGCGGTGGGTCCGTTGTGGCGAAGGCACAGAACGTCGTGCGGCGCGAGTTCGACGAGTTCGACGAACGGCGCGGTGAGTTGTTTCTGGCGAGTCTGGAATGCGCTTGGACTGACACCGGTAAAGCCGCGAAACGCTCTTGAGAAGGCTTGTGGACTCTCGTAGCCCACATTGCCTGCGATCGTGGTGACCGAATCGCCTGCAACCGTCAGGCGATAGGCGGCCTGGGCGAGCCGTACGCGCTGCACGGTCTCGGCAATGCTTTCGCCCGTGATGGCTCGGTAGATGCGATGAAAGTGATACGGCGAGAGATGCGCGAGCGAGGCGAGGCTATCCACCGTATGTGGCGCACCTGGGTCTGCGAGAATCGCCTCGATGACACGGGCGATCCGTCGATGGTAGTCGCGTTCGGTATTGGCTTTCATGATGGCCGTAGCATAGTCCGTCCGCCGCGCGAGGGCGGTGCAGAGCTTGCTGATTTTCTACCATCATGAGTGTGTTCAGGTCAGGCGGTTTGGCGCCGTTCGAGCAGCGCCCGCTTACTGCATGGACCGTACCATCCCGCCGTTCCGCGCTCGGAGTTGTCCACATAATTTGTTTGTAAGGCTGTGGACAACTCGCGGGCAAACACCGCAAGTGGATGAAACGATTGAATTTGTGCAGTGCGCGCGGTTCTTCAGCCTGGACAGACGATATCGCGCTCGTGCGCGACGGGCTCGGCGCTGGGTGCGCTCAAGACCACAGGCGACGTGTAGCGGGGCAGCTCCATGAATAGCGTGACCCGGCGCACGATTTGCCAGAAGACCTTTTCGAACGAACGGGTGCGCTCTTCCAGTGTCATCCCTTCGGCGAGCGGATCGGCGAAATCCCATTGGACGAACAGCGGCTTGCCCGGGAACTCCGGCGCATGGTATTCGGCGACGCGCTCATCGAGCGCGACGATCAGGTCCATGTGCGGCGCCCATTGACCCGTGAATTCGAGCCAGCTTTTGGGCGTGAGCAGGCCGAGGTCGGAGATGCCGGGACGCAGTTGCGCGATGGCAAGCGCATGAACCCGTGCGGCCGGATCGGAGCCCGCGCTGAAGACGTCGAAGCGGTGGCCCGCGAGCTCGCGCAAAAGCGCCTCCGCAATGATGCTGCGTGCTGAGTTCTCTCGACAGAGAAACAGCACCTTATATTTACTGGTCACGCTCTTGCCCCGTTGCCTGTATTTTCATTGTGACCGGGATTCTGCCGAGCCAGTCTTGCACTGCCGTGACAGTACAATGTCTGGGTGCCCGGATGCGCTTCTGACCGTCGTTCAATCGAAGCGTTGTCCCGCTCTTCCGATCTTGCAGCAAGTTCGAACGTCTTCCGCGAGCGCAGTGGTTGAAGCCACGGCGCGGACAACCTGAAACGTGTTCGGTGACCCCACCATGCCCGATACCACGGCAAAGCCAGCTCGTACGCCTGAGGCAATCGACAAGGACTTCACGGACCTGATGGCCTCGCGGCTACCCGTTACCGTAGCACGCGAAAAATTCGAACGGCTCTGGGACGAGACGAATTCTTTAGCCGCGCAACTGGTCGGCACCGAACGGGGCCGGCCGTACCTCACGCTGCTCAGGCGCATGCACGAAACCTTCGAAAACCATTATCGCGGCGCGCCGCAACGCAGTGTGCCGGGCGACCGGCTTCATTGATGCGCCTGCGCCTGTACGTGCGTTTGGGTTGGCGTTGCGGTGACTTTCCATCAAGCGGCACAACGGCGTGCGCTTTCTCGGGAAGCAATCGCAAGGTTGGCTAGCGTCCCCTAGTTAGGGTATCGGCAAGCCTTGCGAGACCTTTAGCTGAAAACGGCGGGTTGTTGCGTGGCATGTTGTTCGCCGTCCGGAACGAAGACGTAGCCGCGGCCACGCACCGTCTGGATCAGTCGCGGCGTGGACGGATTGACCTCGAGTACTTGCCGCAAACGCCAGACCTGCACGTCGACGCCGCGATCGGTGCGATCGCCCTCCGGGCCGTACAGGAGTTCGATCAGGCGATCGCGGGTCAATGTGCGCATCGAATGATTGATGAAGACCTTGAGCAACGCGAATTCCGTTGCGGACAAGATCAGCGTGCGGTTGTCGACGCTTAGCGTGCGCGACTGGAAGTCCAGCTTGAAGCGGCCGAACGCGAACGGCTTGCGCTGTTCCGGTGCAGCGGGCGACGGCACCGCGCGCCGGCGCCGCAGAATGGCCTCGACGCGTGCGACCAGTTCGCGCGGATTGAATGGCTTGCTGATGTAGTCGTCCGCGCCCATTTCGAGCCCGATGATCCGGTCCACGTCGTCGGAGCGGCCGGTCAGCAGAATGACGGGAATGTCGTCGCCCGAGGTGCGCAAGCGCCCCAGCGCGGTGAGTCCGTCCACGCCCGGCATCAGGACGTCGAGGACGACCACGTCCGGACGCGCATGTTCGAGCCGCTGTTGCAGCGTGCCTGCATCATGCAACGTCGAGACCTCGATGCCCTGGCGTCCCAGATAGTCGCACAGGAGCGTGCGTAGTTCCAGGTCGTCGTCAACGAGAAGGATTCGAGTAGTCATGGCTTCCAGATTCATGCGGAGAACAGGTTGCGAATGCAGACGGGCGAGCCGGCTGGATGTCGGCGAAATGCAAGCCTCGCCGACTCGTTGAGTCGCACGCGCGCCTTTGTTGCCTTTAACGGCATCGCAGAGCGGAATCCGTCGCTCGGGGAAGAATTTTTTTAACGAGGCGTCTCAGGGTCTTGGGAAGATTTCCTGACAAAACGCTTTCCCTTGCCTGTCTGGTTAGGTACGGGAAGGTTCTCGCGCTGGCCGCAAAGCTGCGGACGTCTGCCGCTTGATGGAAGATCGTGCAGTTGCACCGCCCGACGCGATGGCACTGCATGCGCCTTCAGGCCGTATCTTTGGACTCCGAACCGTTCTTCTCCAGGATGAAGTCCACAAAGGCGCGCAGCGGGCCGGGCATATGCGTGCGGCTGGGATAGTAGAGGAACGGTCCGCTGAACGATTGCCACCATGCTTCGAGCACCGGCACGAGTTGGCCGCTGTCGATTGCGGGCCGCAGAAACTCGTCGAACGAATAGATGATGCCGAGTCCGGCGATTGCCGCGCCCCGTTCCAGTTCGATCACCGAGGCGATTAGCGGTCCGTTCGCCTCGATTCGCACCACTTCAGCGCCGCGCCTGAATTCCCATGTTGCCAGCACGCCGCTGTCGAAGCGGTGTCCGATGCATGCATGGTTCACCAGTTCGCTCGGATGCCGCGGCGTGCCGCGTGTCGCCAGGTATGACGGCGCGGCCGCGGCGACGAAGCGTTGTACGCGCGGGCCGATCGGCACGGCGATCATGTCCCGCTCGAGGCGCTCGTCGTAGCGGATGCCGGCGTCGAAACCCGCCGCGAGGATATCGATGAAGGTGTCGTTACTGCCGATATCCACGGTGATGCCCGGATGCGCGGCGAGGAAGCGCGAGATAAGGGCAGGCAGGATCTCGCGTGCCGCAATCGACGGCACGTTCAGTCGCAGCGTGCCGGTGGGACTCTCGCGGAACAGGTTGACTGCGTCGAGCGCGGTGGCGATTTCGCCGAACGCGGGCGCAAGTCGTTCGTAAAGCCGTTGGCCGGCTTCGGTAGGCGTGACGCTGCGCGTCGTGCGGTTGAGCAGCCTGACGCCCAGTTGCTGTTCCAGCCGGCGAATCGCTTCGCTGAGCGACGAGGCGGAGACGCCGCGGGTCGAGGCGGCATGGCGGAAGCCGCGCGCCTGCGTCACGGCGACGAAGGCTTTCAGGTCGGAGAGGTCGGGTTCCTGCATTGTTCGAGTTTCCGCACAGGCCATTCGAATTGGGAGGGATTATCGCACGCCGAAAATCGGCTGATACTTCGGGTCAAGCGCCGCCCATGTGGCGCACCTACCGAGGACTAGCATGAAGCAACTTCAACTGGGTAAGACTGGCCCGCAGAGTTCGGCGCTGGGGCTGGGCTGTATGGGCATGTCGGGCATGTATGGTCCGTCCGACCGCGCCGAGAGTATCGCCACGATTCACGCCGCGCTCGAAGCGGGCGTGACGCTGCTCGATACCGGCGATTTCTACGGCTCGGGTCACAACGAAATACTGATCGGCGAGGCGCTGAAAAGCGCGCCGCCGTCGCGGCGCGACTCGGCCATCATCAGCGTGAAATTCGGCGCGATGCGCGATCCCGCCGGTGGCTGGTCGCTCAACGATGCGCGTCCGGCGGCGGTGAAAAATTTTCTGGCGTATTCGTTGCAGCGCCTGGGCGTCGATCATATCGACATCTACCGTCCCGCGCGGCTGGATCCCAACGTACCGATCGAAGACACCGTAGGCGCGATCGCCGACATGATCAAGGCCGGCTATGTGCGGCACGTGGGCCTGTCCGAGATGGGCGCGGCAACGATCCGCCGTGCGGCAGCGGTGCATCCGGTGAGCGATCTGCAGATCGAATATTCGCTGATTTCGCGAGGCATCGAAGCGGAGATCTTGCCGACGTGCCGCGAGCTGGGGATTGGTGTGACGGCGTATGGCGTGTTGTCGCGCGGTTTGATCTCGGGGCACTGGACTAAAGAGTCTGCAGGGAAGGGCGACTTCCGTTCAGTGAGCCCGCGCTTTCAGGGCGAGAACGTCGACCACAATCTCGCGCTGGTCGAGGCGCTTCGCAAGGTGGCGCAAGCGAAGGGCGTGACGGTCGCACAGATCGCGATAGCTTGGGTCGCCGCGCAAGGCAGCGATATCGTGCCGCTGGTTGGCGCGCGCCGGCGCGACCGTTTGGTGGAGGCGCTGGGTGCGGCGGATGTGCAACTGAGCAAGGATGACCTCGCTGCGATTGCTGAGGCGGTGCCGGAGGGCGCTGCGGCGGGTGAGCGCTATGCGGCTGCGCAGATGGCGCATCTGGATAGCGAGAAGGGGAGTCACGGGCACGGTGCCTAGTTGCAGCCTCTTGCCACCGCGTCTGAATATGGACATAAGTATCACAACGTGATATAGTTCGTCCGTACCCCTTTCGACGGAATCCCGATGAAGACCCTAGCTCGCGGCCTGAAAAAGGCGGACTTTGAGCAGCTATCCGAGTTTCGCTATCAGATGCGCCGTTTTGAGCGCTTCTCCGAACAGGCCGCCCAGGGTGAAGGCATTACGCCGTTGCAGTATCTGTTGCTGCTGCACATCAAGGGTTATCCGGAGCGTGATTGGGCGACCGTCGGCGAGCTTGCCGAACGGCTTCAGGCGCAGCACCACGGTGTCGTCGCACTCGTGTCCCGCTGCGAGGCGCTCGATCTCGTCGAGCGCAGGATCAGCGAGACGGATCGCCGTCAGGTTGAGGTTCATCTGTTGAAGGCGGGCGAGCAGGTGCTCTCCCGCCTCGCTGAAATGCATCGTGCCGAATTGAAATCGCTCAAGGGCACCTTCAACGTTCCCCAGATCGGTGTGGATTGATCATGACGCACGACACTCACAAGCGTGACTTCTCGTCCAACGCGCGGCTTCCCGGGATTGCCGTGCTCGCAGCCGGAATCGGCGCACTCAGCACGCTTGCGGCGTTCGTGCTGCTCGGTCTGATTCACCTGTTCACCAATCTGTTTTTCTTCGGCATCCTGTCTTTCGCGGACCGGTCGCCGGCGCAGAACACGCTCGGCGCCTGGGTGATCCTGATACCGGTCGCGGGCGGTCTGATCGTGGGACTCATGGCGCGCTACGGTTCGGAGAAAATCCGCGGACACGGCATTCCGGAAGCGATCGAAGCCATCCTGTTCGGCAAGAGCCGCATGTCGCCGAAAGTTGCGATCCTCAAACCGCTGTCGTCCGGCATCGTGATTGGCAGTGGCGGCCCGTTCGGCGCAGAAGGCCCGATCATCATGACCGGCGGTGCGCTGGGTTCGTTGATTGCGCAGTGCGTGAAGGTGACCTCGGCTGAGCGCAAGACGCTGCTGGTCGCCGGGGCGGCAGCGGGCATGACGGCCGTGTTCGGTACGCCCGTGGCCGCCGTGCTGCTGGCCGTGGAGTTGTTGCTGTTCGAATGGCGGCCGCGCAGTTTTCTGCCGGTCGCGTTGGCCTGCGCGGTCGCCGGTTTTGCGCGTGCGGCCTTCTTCGGCACAGGCCCGCTGTTTCCGCTCGAAACGGCGCCTCCCGATGCGCTGTCGCTTGTCTCCTGCGTGATTGCCGGTCTGTTGAGCGGAGCGCTAGCTTCGGGGCTATCGGCTGCGTTGTACAAGACGGAAGATCTGTTCGGCAAACTGCCGATTCACTGGATGTGGTGGCCCGCCATTGGCGGTCTTGTCGTTGGGATTGGCGGATTTATCGAGCCGCGTGCGCTCGGAGTGGGCTACGACGTCATTGGCGACCTGCTGCACCAGCACATCGTGTTGCAGATCGCCGTCGCCATCCTGGTTGTGAAGGCGATTATCTGGGTGGTTGCGCTAGGCTCCGGGACCTCGGGCGGCGTGCTCGCGCCGTTGCTCATGCTGGGCGCAGGGCTTGGAACCGTGCTGGGCCACGTGCTGCCCGGCGGCGAACCGGCGCTGTGGCCGCTTGTCTGCATGGCCGCAACGCTTGGCGCGACCCTCGGCGCGCCGCTCACGGCCATCGTCTTTGCTTTTGGACTGACGCACGATAGCAACGCCTTGTTGCCGCTGCTTGCCGCCACGCTGGTGGCGCATGGCTTCGCGACCGTCGTCATGCGGCGCTCCATCATGACGGAGAAGATCGCACGGCGTGGATATCACATTTACCGCGAGTACGGTGTCGATCCGCTCGAGCGTCACTACGTTGACGAGGTGATGTCGTCTTCTGTGGAGACCATCGACGCTGATCTGTCTGTGCGCGATGCGCTGGCGACTTTCTTTGGCGCTACGCAGACGCATCGTGCTTATCCGGCGGTGGCGGATGGGGCGGTGGCCGGTATGGTGGACCGCGCCGCGCTCGAACGGGTTCGTGACGATGAGGGCAGCCGGTTCTCCGGCGCGCGCATTGTGGATGTGTTGCGCGGCAGCGCGCCGGTGGTGGCGTTACCCGGGGAAACGTGCCGGTTGGTCGCCACCCGGCTGGCGGTCCATGGTCTCGAACGGCTGCCGGTCGTCGCGGACCGGGAGAGCTTGCGTCTGATCGGTATCGTCTCGCGTAGCGATCTGGTCAAGCCGTCTCTCGCGCACTTTGAAGACGAGCATAAGAAGGAGCGGTTTCGGCGCGTGTCGTTTGGCCGGAGTGCGAAGCGTTTTCCACCGGTGGGGCGGGTGGGGTGAGGTGAGTGGCGGCGGCGATGATCGGCTGCTGCGCGGATCTTTCTGCCAAAAAGTCTATTTATAGACTTTTGTGTCAAATGCTCCTCGACCACCCGCGGTGCAATCAGTTGCAACGGAAGCCTTTGCCAGACTGGGTGGTCGGTCGCACGGTACGCCTTGAAATCGTCCCGGAAGATGGCATCTGACTTACAACACCGAAACGGGTCGTGGATTTTGATAGCTAAAATTGGTGTAGAAATTTAGTGTCGAAAAGTGACGCGCTGCACACAAGGCCGACAAGGACGGTAGAATACTTGCAATTGTGACTAATTTGCGGCTCAACTTTCGAGCCGCAATGCCGTCAAACACGTAGCCTCAACACCCCCAAACCCACCACCGGAGAGTCACAGTGAATACCAAAGACACAAAGAAGTCCGTGTCGGGTTCCGCTCGTCCGATGATTGTTCCGAAGAATGTCGTCCGCGTCATCACCGAAGCGGATCGTCGCACGGTTATCGCAGCCGCTCGAGCAGTCATCAGCGAGCACCGAGACGTCATCAAAGCGCTCGCCAAGCGATAACTTGTGCTGGACGCGGCTTTCGTCCTTCAAATCCACGAAGAAATCTTACGGGAAGAACCCGGTCTGGGTGGATTCGCGGGTCCGGGATTCGCTGGACTCGAAAGTGCACTCGTACGAGTCGACAACTGGGCTCTCTATGCACATTTGAACGATGTGTTCGGGACGGCTGCGATGTACGCGGTGGCCATAGCTCGCGGCCATATCTTCAATGATGCCAATAAGCGCACCGCTCTTGTCGCTGCACTGACTTATCTAAAGCTGCAGGACATCACGGTGGAGCGCAACGCCCGACTCGAAGACGATATGGTTGCCGTCGCAGAAGGCGTCCTGGACGTTCAGGCGTTTGCCGACATTCTCGCCCTAATCGCTTTGGGAGATGATCCCTCATAGCCCTGCCCCGAGCGGGGCTTTTCATTGATCAGTCACGACCGTGGAACAGGGCCGGCCATTGCGAGAGCAAGCGCAACTGCAATGGTCGACGGGCGATACATGCGAGCCGCCAACTGGTGGGTACCCGGCGTGGCACAGACCGAAAACGACCGCGGCGTGGCATAAAGTCCAGTGGCACGACCTCGACACGGTCAAATATGGACCGCTGACTGGCTGCAATGCGCTCGGCGCACCGGAGCCGAGTCTCAAGGGTGCTCATCGGGATTGCGAGATACGTCGCGATGGCGCGCTTGTCGTGATCAAAGTGGCTGAATGTGCGGAGGTAGGCGACAGCCTCGGTAAATCGCTCGATCAAGCAGAGTTCGTGCACAGCCCGCTCTTCTGCCAATTCCAAGGCAACTTCCGGCTCATAGCTCTGCGGCCCTGCCAAGCTCGCTGCGACGCTGTTCGGAAGAAACTCCCCGTCATTGCCTGGTTGCTCATGATCGAGTTGCAATGCAAATCGCATTTTTCGGTTTGCGAACTTGCCGAACGTCTTTCGTAACTTCGATAGGATGGCTTGCTGAAAACCATCGTCCTCTGGCTCGAACTCGATGCCTTCCTCGTGTTGAATGTCGTGAGCCGCTATCCATGCTTCGGCTTTTAGATCATCAATCGAGTGCTCACCACGAGTGCCACGCGCAATGCGCCGCAACTGCTCGAGCATCGGAGTAATAAGTCGTGCGAAGAAAGCATTGTCTTTGTCGTGAGCCATCATCGAATGCTAAACCGAAACGTGGCGTCTGACGATGCAAGTCTTTCCAATCGTTATTTCTGGGCTCGGTGTGATCGGCGGCACAGGCGATGACTGAGATCACCCTGCCGCGATAATTAGCCAGGAGAGAATCGGAGGTATGGTAGATGCGTAAAACCTTGATGAATGAGCTTGCAGACTCACATCAGCACGATATCGTACTGCTCCTGGCTCAGATTCGACTCCACCTGCAACGACACCGGCTTGCCGATAAAATCGATCAGCATAGCCAAATGCTGCGATTCTTCCTCGAGAAACAGATCGATCACCTGCTGCGAGGCCACCACCCGGAACTCGCGCGGATTGAACTGGCGCGACTCGCGCAAAATCTCGCGCAGCACGTCGTAGCACACCGTACGCGGCGTCTTCACCTGCCCCTTACCCTGGCACACCGGGCAAGGCTCGCACAGCACGTGCGCGAGCGACTCGCGGGTGCGCTTGCGTGTCATCTCCACCAGCCCAAGCTGCGAGAAGCCATTGACGGTAACCCGCGTGCGATCGCGCGACAGCGCCTTCTTCAACTCGCCGAGCACCTGGTCGCGATGCTCGGTGTTCTCCATGTCGATGAAGTCGATGATGATCACGCCGCCCAGATTGCGCAGCCGCAATTGCCGCGCGATCGTATGCGCGGCTTCGAGGTTGGTCTTGAAGATCGTATCGTCGAAGTTGCGTGCGCCGACGTAGCCGCCGGTGTTCACGTCGATGGTCGTCATGGCTTCGGTCTGGTCGATCACGAGATAACCGCCCGACTTCAGATCGACGCGCCGCGACAAGGCTCGCTGAATTTCCGCTTCGATGTTGTACAGGTCGAAGAGCGGTCGTTCGCCCGTATAGTGATGCAGCTTCGACGACACCGCCGGCGTGAACTCCGCCGCGAAATCGGACAGCATCTGGAAGGTCTCGCGTGAGTCGACCTGGATGCGCGAAGTCTCGTCGTTGACGAAGTCGCGCAGCACGCGCTGGGCAAGATTCAGGTCCTGATACAGCAGGCTCGTGGGCGGCATGCGCTGGCCTTGCGAGAGGATCGTCGCCCACGTCTTGCGCAGATACGCCACGTCGCCGGCCAGCTCCTCGCTGGTGGCGTCCTCGGCAATCGTGCGCACGATGTAGCCGCCTTTCTCGTCAGCGGGCAGCACGGCAGTCAGACGCGCGCGAATCGCTTCGCGCTCGGCCTCGCTTTCGATCTTTTGCGAAATGCCGATGTGCGGTTCCTGCGGCAGATAGACCAGCGTGCGGCCGGCGATGCTGACCTGGGTGGACAGGCGCGCGCCCTTGGTGCCGATCGGATCCTTGACCACCTGGACCATCAGCGTCTGGCCTTCGAAGACGATCTTCTCGATCGGCTGATGCGCGACCTGATGCTGCGGCTCGCCCGCGATGCGCGGATGCCAGATGTCGGCCACATGCAGAAACGCTGCGCGCTCGAGGCCGATATCGATGAAAGCGGATTGCATCCCGGGCAACACGCGAACCACTTTGCCGAGATAGACGTTGCCGACGCGTCCGCGCGACAGGGTGCGTTCAACGTGAAGTTCCTGGACGGCGCCTTGCTGGACCAGCGCGACGCGCGTTTCCTGCGGCGTGACATTGATCAGGATTTCTTCATTCATGGTGTTGTTCTAGAAGTCGATGCGCGCCGCACGCAGGAGTGCAGCGGTTTCAAAAAGAGGCAAACCCATGATACCTGAATAGGACCCCTCGATACGCTCGATAAACTCCGCCGCACGCCCTTGTACGCCGTAGGCGCCCGCCTTGCCGAACGGCTCGCCGCTTGCTACGTAGCGTCGCAGCGCGTCGGCTTGCACTGCAGCAAAACGCACGCGTGAGGCCGACAAAGCCGCGGGCAGCAGCGTGCCGTCGGCGTCGACGACGGCGAGCGCGGTCAGCACCTCATGCTCGCGTCCGGCGAGACGCGCGAGCATGGCCACGGCATCGTCGGCGTCGACGGGCTTGCCGAGAATCGCGTCGTCGATCGTAACGGTTGTGTCCGCAACGAGGATCGGCGCGTGCGCATGGCCGCCCGCAGTGAGCCGTGCGTGCGCGGCCACGGCCTTGGCCTGACACACGCGCACCACATAGTCGTGCGCCCGTTCGCCGGGCAACTCGGCTTCGAGCGCCTCGGCGTCTTCATCCGGGCGCGGCAGCAGCAGCTCGTGACGCACGCCTAACTGCTGCAGCAGTTCCTGACGGCGCGGACTTTGGGACGCAAGGTAGACGAACGGATGCAGCGCGGCAGCGGACGTAGCCATATAGGGTCTCAGTAAGGCGTGTTGCATGAAGGGAGGCGTGCGAACGATGCGCGCGAAAAACGCACATCAAGCGCACAGCAAGGGGCACATTGGGAAAATCGCGTGCGAGCGCAACGATCGCAGACACCGTCTACGCAAGACGCGAGGCGCTGAACGCAACGCGTACCCGGGTGCCGGCAGGGTGCCTGCACACGTCGCAGGCGTTGCTGCATCCAGCGGCCGCTGGCGCTTGGCCTGACCTCAGCCTCACCCTCACCCTCAGCCCGGCTCGGCCTTCAGCGTCGTCGTGCGCTCACACGCGGTGATAGGGGTGATTTTGCGTGATGGTCCACGCGCGGTAAAGCTGTTCGGCGAGCAGCACGCGCACCATGGCGTGCGGCAGCGTCAGGCTGGAGACGCGCAGCAGCATGTCGGCACGCGCCTTGAGATCGGGATCGAGCCCGTCCGCGCCGCCGATCAGGAACGCGACGTCGCGTCCGTCCTGTTGCCAGCGGGGCAGCGCGGCGGCGAGCTGCATCGTGGTCCAGTCCTTGCCGCGTTCGTCGAGCGCGACGATGCGCGCGTTCTTCGGCAACGCGGCTTCGATCCTTTGCCGCTCCGCTGCCATCACGCTCTCCGCCGAGCGTCCCGAGGAACGCTGCTCGGGCTTGATCTCGCGCAGCTCGATACGCAGCTCGGGCGGCATGCGTTTCGCGTACTCGTCGAAGCCGGTGGCGATCCAGTCGGGCATCTTGTGGCCGACGGCGAGGATGTGCAGCTTCATGACGGATGAAATCGCGGATGGAATCGTGAGCGTTGAGTCGGCGTCGCGTACGGCAAACCTGTCACCTGCGGATCGGCGCGCTTAACGACGCGCTGATCGACCTGCTTAACGACGGCGTGCCGGTGTCTTGCGTGCGGGCTTGGCGGCCGGTTCGTCGTCCTCTTCGTCTTCGTCGAGCGGCTCGCTGGCGCGGGCGCCGCCGAACGGGCTGGAGCTCGTCAGCTTGATGCGCACCGGCTTGTCGCCCCAGATTTCTTCGAGGTTGTAGTACTGGCGCAGGGCCGGTTGCAGGATGTGCACCACGGCGTCGCCGCAATCCACCAGCACCCATTCGCCGACGTCTTCACCTTCCGTGCTGATGACCTCGCCGCCGTTCTCCTTGACCTTCTCGCGCACGCTGGAAGCGAGCGCCTTGGTCTGACGGTTGGAGGTGCCCGAGGCGACGATCACGCGGTCGAACAGTCCGGTCAGGTGGCTGGTGTTGAACACCTTGATGTCTTGCGCTTTCACGTCTTCGAGGGCGTCGACGATCGCGCGTTGCAGTTTTCGAATATCCATAGGGTTACCGGTGGTACAGATGATGTTGAAGAATATAGTCCCACACCGCGGTGGGGACATGGCTCGCGGCCTCGTTCTGTTGCTGGCCGCCGGCATGCTGGACAAGACGTTCGCGCAGATGCGCGCGGATGTCGGTGGCCGAAACGTCGTAGGCCAGCGTGGTATCGATCAGCAGATGACCACAGGGTGTTGCTTGCAATACGTCCGCGCTCGCCTGACGTGCGGCGATCTCGGCGGCGACGGCCTGCGGAATCGAGGCGAGCTCGAAGCCGGGGCGGGTCGACGCGCAGATATGCGCGAACTCGAACAGACGGCGCCAGTCGCGCCACGTATCGAGCCGTACCAGCTGGTCGGCGCCGATCAACATGGCCAGCGAAGCCTGCGGCCCTTCGCGTTCGCGCCAGCGCTGCAGCGTCTCGACCGTGTACGTGGGGCCGTCGTGTTCGATCTCGTCGGTGGCGACGCTCACCTTGACCCCCGGCAGCACCAGCGAACTGGCGGCGGCGCGGGTCATGGCGAGCCGGTCGGCCGCTGACGAGACGTCCGGTTTTTGCCATGGCTGGCCGGCCGGCAGCAGCACCAGTTCGGTCAGTTGCAGCACCTCGGCGAACCGTTGCGCAAGCGCGAGGTGGCCGTCGTGGATCGGATCGAAGGTGCCGCCAAGAAGGCCAATCCGGCGGGGCAGGGCAGCGGGGTGAGCGTTCGGCTTCAGGTGAGAGTCCTTTGTCGTGACGGCGCGGGCGCGTCCGGGGGCTGGCGGTTGGCCCAACCCGTCAGACCCACTCGCGCGGCACGAGGAAGTCGCTGTAAAGGCGCGCTTCCGGCGTGCCGGGTTCCGGCTGCCAGTTGTAGCGCCAGTTCACCACAGGCGGCATCGACATCAGAATCGACTCGGTGCGTCCGCCGCTCTGCAGTCCAAACAGTGTGCCACGGTCGAACACCAGGTTGAACTCGACGTAACGGCCGCGCCGGTACGTCTGGAAATCGCGTTCAGCTTCGCCGTACGGCAGATTGCGGCGCTTTTCGATGATCGGCAAGTACGCATTGAGGAACGCGTCGCCGACGCTCTTGACCATCGCGAACGACTGTTCGAAGCCGGGCTCCGAGAAATCGTCGAAGAAAATCCCGCCAATGCCGCGCGCTTCGTTGCGGTGCTTGAGGAAGAAATACTCGTCGCACCAGCGCTTGAAGCGCGGATACAGGTCGGCGCCATAAGGCGCCAGCGCGTCGCGGCAGACGCGGTGGAAATGCTGCGCGTCTTCCTCGAAGCCATAGTACGGCGTCAGATCCATGCCGCCGCCGAACCAGAACACCGGGGCTTCGCCCGCCTTGGTGGCAATCAGCAGCCGCACGTTCATATGCACGGTCGGGCAGTACGGATTGTGCGGGTGCAGCACGAGCGACACGCCCATTGCCTCGAAACCGCGGCCGGCGAGCTGCGGGCGCGCGGCGCTAGCCGAACCCGGCAGCGCGTCGCCGGCGACGTCCGAAAAACCGATTCCCGCGCGCTCGAAGAACTGGCCGCCTTCCAGAATCCGCGTCGTGCCGCCGCCGCGCAGCTTCTCGCCGGGCGCGCGTTGCCATGCGTCGGTGGCGAACGGCGTGCCGTCGAACGCGCCGAGCGTCTCGGCAATGTGCGTCTGCAGGCCTTGCAGCCAGCTACGTACAGCCTGTACGTCGTAGTTCGAATCGGTCATGAATGCGAGGGTAGCGGGGCGGCGCGCCGGTCGCGCCGCGGGTTGATCGGTCTGGACTGCGCTTAGCTATGCTTGCGGTTCAGCGCGCGATAGCCGATGTCGTGGCGATACTGCATGCCGTCGAACGAGATCTGGTTGATGGTCTCATACGCCACCGACTGCGCGCTGCGCACCGAATCCGCCAACCCTACCACGCACAGGACGCGGCCGCCCGAGGTGGTCAGCTTGTCGTCGGCCAGCGTGGTGCCGGCATGGAACGTCACCGAATCGACGGTCTCGGCCGGAATATCGCTGATCCGGTCGCCCTTGCGCGGGCTGTCCGGATAGTTGTGCGCGGCCAGCACCACGCCTAGCGCGGTGCGGCGGTCCCATTCCAGTTCGACCGTGTCGAGCGTGCCGGCGATGGCCTGCTCCACCACCTTCGAGTAGTCGCCCTTCAGACGCGCCATGATCGGCTGCGTTTCGGGGTCGCCCATGCGGCAGTTGAACTCGAGCGTCTTCGGGTTGCCTTGCGCGTCGATCATCAGGCCCGCATACAGGAAGCCGGTGAAGCGGATGCCTTCCTTCTCCATGCCGTGCACGGTGGGCAGGATGATTTCGCGCATCACGCGGGCATGCAGTTGCGGCGTGACAATGGGCGCGGGCGAGTAGGCGCCCATGCCGCCCGTGTTCGGGCCCTGGTCGCCGTCGAGCAGCCGCTTGTGATCCTGGCTCGAGGCGAGCGGCAGCACGTGCTTGCCGTCCACCATCACGATGAAGCTCGCTTCTTCGCCGGCGAGGAATTCTTCGATCACGACGCGCGCGCCGGCGTCGCCCAGCTTGTTGTCCGACAGCATCATGTCGACCGCGGCGTGCGCTTCTTCGAGCGACTGCGCAACCACCACGCCCTTGCCGGCGGCGAGGCCGTCGGCCTTGATCACGATCGGCGCACCCTTGGTGTCGAGGTACGCGTGGGCGGCGGCGACGTCGGAGAAGGTTTCGTATTCCGCCGTGGGGATCGCATGACGTTTCATGAACGCCTTGGCGAAGTCTTTCGAGCTTTCGAGCTGCGCGGCTTCCTTCGTGGGTCCGAAAATCTTCAGGCCACGCGAGCGGAACAGATTGACGATGCCGGCGGCGAGCGGACCTTCCGGGCCGACCAGCGTGAAGGCGATCTGTTCCTTCTCGACGAAATCGGCGAGCGCAGCCGGCTCGGTGATGTCGACGTTGCGCAGACGCTCGTCCTGGGCGGTGCCGCCGTTGCCAGGAGCCACGTAGACGAGCTGGACCCGCGGCGATTGCGCGAGCTTCCATGCGAGCGCGTGTTCGCGACCGCCGGACCCGACGACGAGTAACTTCATGTGATTCCCCGAAGACTTAAAAACCATGAACGGCTGACGCGTTGGCGCGAGCCGTGGATATCCGCAAGGTTCGCCCAAGGCGAACAGCTAACCTGGAGTGCCGACCATAGAAAACGGTGGTCAGGCACCTGGTTTGCAAAAAAGGGTTTGCAAAAAGCGATCGCAAAAGACGGCACCCCAAACCTGTGCCATCCGCCGCGAACCGCCCGCGGGCGCCGCTGCCGGCGCCCGTGCGGGGCTTATTCGTCGGCGATTGCAGCGTTTGTATAGACTTCCTGCACGTCGTCCAGATTTTCGAGTGCGTCGAGCAGCTTTTGCATCTTCACCGCGTCGTCGCCGGTGAACTCCACTTCCGTCTGAGGTTTCATCGTCACCTCGGCCAGTTCCGCCTTGAAACCGGCGGCTTCCAGCGCGGTCTTCACCTTCGGGAAATCGTTCGGCGGGCAGAGCACTTCGATACTGCCGTCCTCGTTCGTCACCACGTCGTCGGCGCCGGCTTCGAGGGCGGCTTCCATCAGCTTGTCTTCGGCCGTGCCGGGCGCGAACAGGAACTGGCCGACGTGATCGAACATGAACGCCACCGAGCCGTCCGTGCCCATGTTGCCGCCGTTCTTCGAGAACGCGTGACGCACTTCCGCCACGGTGCGGATGCGGTTGTCCGTCATGGTGTCGACGATCACCGCCGCGCCGCCGATGCCGTAGCCTTCGTAGCGGATTTCTTCGTAGCTTGCGCCATCGACGCCGCCGACGCCACGCTGGATGGCACGGTTGACGTTGTCCTTCGGCATGTTGGCGTCATACGCCTTTTCGACGGCGAGCCGCAGACGCGGGTTCGAGTCGATGTCGCCCCCGCCCATGCGGGCGGCGACCTGAATTTCCTTGATGAGCCGCGTCCAGACCTTGCCGCGCTTGGCGTCTGCCGCTGCTTTCTTATGCTTGATGTTGGCCCATTTCGAATGACCCGCCATACCTTTCTCCATCGCGCGCGCCAGCGGGGCGCACGCATAGTGCCATTGTCGTTGCGATGTCGGGCGCTTGCGAAGGCGCGCCTCGATGTCAGACCGGTCCCACTCCCCGCAAAGGCGCGATGCGCCGGGCGATTGTGCAAGTTGGGCCGCTCGATGAGCGGATCCGAATTTTATCATGCCGCGGGGCTGCGGCAGTGGGGGACAGGTCGCTAAAAGACGGGAAGCGGCATGTCAATGGGCGCGCCGGGGCGGCGATCCGGCGTGTCCGTCGTTCAACTGCTTCTCGCCGGAGCCGGCGTGGCCTATTGAAAATATAAACATTTATGTTTATATTGACGGTGTGTTCACGGACACGGGGGTAAGGTGAAGCAAAGCGAGTTCAAACGTTGGCTCGCTGACCAGGGAGCGACTTTCGAGCAAGGCAGTAAGCATTTGAAGGTGTATCTGAACGGTCGGCAGACCACGCTGCCGAGGCATCCGTCTCACGAGATATCGGAGCCGCTTCGAAGAGCAATTCTCAAACAATTGAACTGCAACTGAAGGCAAGCCCCAACCGGGGCTTCCTCGCTACCCCGAGTTTTTCCCGTCAAGGGACCACGGAGAGTTATCTATGTTTCGCTATCCCGCCCGCATCGAAGCAGACGAAGCCGGATTTACGGTGTCGTTTCGCGACATTCCCGAGGCGTTGACGTCCGGCGCGACGCTCGAAGAAGCGCGCGACATGGCCGCCGACGCATTGGCCACGGCGATGGATTTTTACTTTGAAGACAAACGTCCGGTGCCGTTGCCGTCCAGAGCGCGGCGCGGCGAAGCGTTGGTCGAATTACCCGCCAGCCTTGCGGCCAAGGTGCTGCTGCTCAACGAGATGCTGGCTCAGAAAGTCTCGCCTTCCGAGTTGGCAAGGCGTCTGCACACGCGTCCGCAAGAGATTCAACGTGTTATCAACCTGGGTCACGTGACCAAGATCGACACGATTGCGTCCGCCCTGGCTGCGCTGGGCAAGCGCCTCGAGCTCTCGATCGTGCCTGCCTGAGCCAAGGGTAAAGGCAGGCGGGGGACGCTGCCGGACGGCATCGCGGGGCGGGCAGCATGGACTCGCTACCCGCCCGCACCCACCTCAGTTCTTGGTCCCAAACAGCCGGTCGCCGGCGTCGCCGAGACCGGGAACGATATACGCATGCTCGTTCAGGTGCGAATCGAGCGACGCCACGTACAGTTTCACGTCCGCATGTGCGTCCTGGAACACCTGGACGCCTTCCGGCGCTGCCACCAAGGCGAGGAACATGATGCTTTCGCCCGGCACGCCGCGGCGCTTCAACACGTCCACCGCGTGCACGGCCGAATAGCCGGTCGCCACCATCGGGTCGCAGAGGATGAAGATCCGGTCTTCCAGATCCGGCAGCCGCACCAGGTACTCGACCGGCCGGTGGTCGTCCGCCCGGTACACGCCGATATGGCCGACGCGCGCCGACGGAATCAGCTCCAGCAGGCCGTCCGACATGCCGACGCCGGCCCGCAGCACCGGCACGATCGCCAGTTTCTTGCCGGCGATCACCGGCGCGTCGAGCTCGACGAGCGGGGTGGTGACGCGGCGCGTGGTCATCGGCAGGTTGCGGGTGATCTCATAGCCCATCAGCAGCGTGATCTCGCGCAGCAGTTCGCGGAACGTGCGCGTCGAGGTATCGCGGTCGCGCATGTGCGAGAGCTTGTGCTGGATCAGCGGGTGATCGAGGATGAAAAGGTTCGGGAAACGGCTGTCCTGTGTCATGGCGAGGGCGCTAGCGGCGGCAAGAGGAATCGGTCGGCGGCCGGAATCACCGGAAGAACCGGCGGGCGGGCTCGCCACGGCTGCAAGTTTACCGAAAGTGCCGCCCGAAGATACCGGAGATTGTGGTGCGTGCGGCGGCAGTCGGGCACCGATTCTTCTAGAATCGGGGGAAACGGCCCGCGCAGGCGGCCATTCGCCATCACAGGAGGAGCAGGATATGGACATGGGAATCGCAGGACGTACCGCGCTGGTGTGCGCGGCTAGCAAGGGCCTGGGGCGCGGTTGCGCCGAAGCGCTTGCCGCCGAGGGTGTGAATCTGGTGATCCTCGCCCGTACGGTCGAGACGCTCGAGGCAACCGCCGCCGAAATCCGCGCGCAAAGCGGCGTCGAGGTCAAGACGGTCGCCTGCGACATCACCACGCCGGAAGGCCGCGCGGCGGCGCTGGCCGCCTGTCCGCAGCCGGACATCCTCGTCAACAACGCGGGCGGGCCGCCGCCGGGCGACTTCCGCAAGTTCACCCACGACGACTGGATCCGCGCCCTCGAAGCCAACATGCTGACGCCGATCGAACTGATCCGTGCCACCATCGATCACATGAGCGCGCGCGGTTTCGGCCGGATCGTCAATATCACGAGCTCCTCGGTGAAGGCGCCGATCGACGTGCTGGGCCTGTCCAACGGCGCGCGCTCCGGGCTGACCGGCTTCGTGGCGGGCGTGGCGCGCAAGGTGGCGCGCGAGGGCGTGACGATCAACAACCTGCTGCCTGGCCTGTTCGATACGGATCGCATCGCCACCACCTTCGACGCCCAGGCCAAGGCGCAACACATCTCCGTCGACGAAGCACGCAAGCAGCGCATGGCGACGATTCCGGCGGGCCGCTTCGGCACGCGCGACGAATTCGGCCGGGCGTGTGCGTTCCTGTGCAGCGTGCATGCGGGCTATATCACCGGGCAGAACTGGCTGCTCGACGGCGGCGCCTATCCGGGCACGTTCTGAGCGGGCGTCGTTGCATCACCCGTCGCGTCACCATAACCACAACAACACAACCGGTACTGGAGTTCTTAACGTCATGACCACCCGCATCGCGCTGATCGCGCACGATCACAAGAAAGACGCCATCGTCGAACTCGCCGGCGAATATGTCGACACGCTGCGGCGTTGCGACATCGTCGCCACCGGCACGACCGGCGCGCGGATTGCCGACGCGCACGGACTGACCGTCGAGAGAATGCTGTCGGGCCCGCACGGCGGCGACCTGCAGATCGGCTCGCAACTCGCGGAAGGGCACGTCGATATGGTGATTTTCCTGCGCGACCCGATGACGCCGCAGCCGCACGAACCGGACATCAACGCGCTGGTGCGCGCGTGCGACGTACATAACGTGCCGTGCGCCACCAATATTTCGACCGCACGGATGATTCTCGACGTGCTCACCTTGCGGCTCGCGGAGAAGGTCTGACAGTCAAACTACGCGAACCACCTAGCCAGCAATCCAGCAATCGCAAGTCACTTACATGAGACCGGAGACATGATGGTCAAGGCAATTCGTTTCGATAAGGCAGGCGGCCCCGAAGTCATGAAGTGGGTCGACGTCGAGGTGGGCGAGCCGGGCAACGGCGAGGTCCGCATCCGGCAGCACGCGGTCGGTCTCAACTACATCGACGTGTATTTCCGCACGGGTCTCTATCCGCTGCCGTTGCCGGGCGGTCTCGGCATGGAAGCGGCCGGCGAGGTCACGGTGGTGGGCCCCGGCGTCACGGACCTGAAGGTGGGCGACCGCGTCGCGTATGTGGCGCGCCCGCCTGGCGCCTACACCCAGGAGCGCGTATTGCCGGCGCTTCAGGTGGTCAAGCTGCCGGATGCGCTGAGCTACGAGCAGGCCGCTTCGGTGATGCTGCAGGGCTTGACCGCGCAGTACCTGCTGCGCCGGACCTGGCCGGTGAAGGCGGGCGACACGATCCTGATCCAGGCGGCCGCGGGCGGTGTCGGTTTGCTCGTGTGCCAATGGGCCAAGGCGCTGGGAGCGACGGTGATCGGCACGGTCGGTTCGGACGAGAAGGCGGAGATCGCGCGAGCGCACGGCTGCGACCATGCGATCGTCTATACGCGCGAGAATTTCACCAGGCGTGTGCGCGAGATCACCAACGGCGCGGGCGTGCCGGTGGTCTACGATTCGATCGGCAAGGACACGTTTACGGCCTCGCTGGATTGCCTCGCGCCGCTCGGCATGTTCATCAGCTTCGGCAACGCATCGGGTCCGCTGCCGCCGATCGATTCCTCCGAGTTCGCCGGACGCGGTTCGCTCTTCTTCACGCGGCCCACCTTGTTTACGTACATCGGCAAGCGCAGCGACTATGAAGCGATGTCGGCGGAGCTGTTCGGCGTACTGGTGTCGGGCAAGGTCAAGACCAGCGTCAACCAGCGCTACCCCTTGTCCGAAGTCGCGAAGGCGCATATCGAACTCGAAAGCCGCCGCACCACCGGTTCGACGGTGCTGTTGCCGTAGCCGCCGTCTTTTCCCGCAACACCGCCCCCACGGGCCTCGGGCCGTTCTGCACCGCGCAGAACGGCCTTTTTCGTTTACACGTTTTTTACACCGCCTCTGCCATCTTTGACCAGGCCTTTACGCGGATCGGCATAACGTTCTACCCATCCAAAGTCCGCTACTGGAGAACACAAATGGATGTGCTGTACGTCGGGGGGATGGTGCTTTTTGCGGCGCTGACCTTTGCTTTGATTGCCGGCTGCGAGAAGTTGATGCAGTTCCGGCGTGGCCAGGGAGCACGCTCATGACCTGGATCCTGTGGTTATCGGGAGCAGCCACCGCGCTGCTTTTCATTTACCTGGTCTATGCGCTCGTGCGCGCGGAGGACATTGAATGAACTCCAACAATGTCCTGCAAACGGTCATTTACCTGGTCGTGCTGCTTGCGCTTGCCGTGCCGGTCTCGCGCTATATCACGCGCGTGATGGATGGCACCTCTCGTGTGGTTCGCTTCGGCGGCCCGCTCGAACGTTTGCTGTATCGCATCGCGGGCGTAGATTCGTCGGCCGAGATGGGCTGGAAGCACTACGCCATCGCTACGATCGCGTTGAACGTGCTTGGCACGCTGTTCCTGTACCTGATTTTGCGTATCCAAGGCTGGCTGCCGGGCAATCCGCAGCAGTTCGGTCCGATGTCAGTGGACAGCGCCTTCAATACGGCGGTGAGCTTCGTGACCAACACGAACTGGCAGGATTACACGCCTGAGCAGACCACCGGCTATCTGACGCAGATGCTCGGCTTCACGGTACAGAACTTCCTGTCCGCAGCCACCGCCATCGCCGTGGTGATTGCGCTGATCCGCGGCTTTGCGCGCCATTCAGCGCAAACCATCGGCAACTTCTGGGTCGACATCACGCGCTCGACGCTGTACGTGCTGATGCCGATGGCCGCCATCATCGCTGCATTGCTGATGAGCCAGGGCGTGATCCAGAACTTCAAGGCGTATCAGGACGTGCCGACCCTGCAGACCACCACCTACGCCGCACCGAAGCTCGATGCGCAAGGCAACCCGGTGAAGGATGCGAAGGGTAACGCGGTGACGGTCGACACCAAGGTGACGACGCAGACCATCGCGATGGGCCCGGTGGCGTCGCAGGAAGCGATCAAGATGCTCGGCACCAACGGTGGCGGCTTCTTCAACGCCAATTCGGCGCACCCGTACGAAAACCCGACTCCGTTCAGCAACTTCCTGCAGATCGTCGCGATCCTGATTATTCCCGCGGCACTGGCCCTGGTGTTCGGACGGATGATCGCGGACCGCAGGCAGGGTATCGCCGTACTTGCCGTGATGACGATTGCGTTCACCGCCTGCGTGGTTGGGGAAATCAGCGCCGAGCAGGCAGGCAATCCCGCCTTCACCGCGCTGCACGTCGACCAGTCCGCTAGCGACCTGCAGTCGGGCGGCAACATGGAAGGCAAGGAAACGCGTTTCGGTATCGCGCAGTCGGGCATCTTCACGGTCGCGACGACGGCGGCGTCGTGCGGTGCAGTCGACAACACGCACGACTCGCTGACCCCGCTCGGTGGCCTCTATCCGATGCTGCTGATCCAGCTGGGCGAAGTGATCTTCGGCGGTGTGGGCTCCGGTATGTACGGGATGCTCGTGTTCGCGCTGCTCGCCGTCTTCGTGGCAGGCCTCATGATTGGCCGTACGCCTGAATATGTCGGCAAGAAGATTGAAGCGTATGAGATGAAGATGGTGTCGATCGTCGTGCTGCTCACGCCGCTGCTGGTGCTCGTGGGGACTTCGATTGCGGTGCTGACCGATGCGGGTAAGGCAGGTATCGCCAACCCCGGACCGCATGGTTTCTCGGAAATTCTCTACGCGTTCAGCTCGGCGGGGAACAACAACGGTAGCGCGTTCGCGGGTCTGTCGGTAAATACGCCGTTCTACAACGTACTGACGGCCATCGCGATGTGGTTTGGCCGCTTCGGCACGATCGTGCCGGTGCTGGCGATTGCCGGCTCGCTGGCAGCCAAGAAACGCCTGGCTTTTACCGGTGGCACGCTGCCCACGCATGGACCGCTCTTTGTCGTACTGCTGCTTGGCACCGTGGTGCTCGTCGGCGCACTGACTTACGTGCCTGCGCTCGCTCTCGGCCCCGGCGTCGAACATCTGATGATGATCGCCGGCCATTGATACGGGCAAATAGGGAAAAACGAGGCTTCAATGACTGAACATAATGCAACGCGGTCCATGTTCGATCCGGCGCTAGTGCGTCCGGCGATCGTGGACTCATTCAAGAAACTTACGCCACGCACGCAGTTCCGTAACCCGGTGATGTTCTGCGTGTACGTCGGCAGCATCCTGACGACGATCCTCTGGATCGCCGCGCTGGGCGGCCAGGCCGAAGCGCCTGCGGGGTTCATCCTCGCCGTGTCGCTGTGGCTGTGGTTCACGGTGCTGTTCGCCAACTTCGCGGAAGCGCTCGCCGAAGGCCGTTCGAAGGCCCAGGCCGCGTCGCTGCGCAGCGCGAAGAAAGACGTGATGGCCAAGAAGCTCAACGAGCCGCATCCGAAGGCGCCGATCCGCATCACGACGGCCTCCGATCTGCGCAAGGGCGACGTCGTGCTGGTGGAAACCGGCGACGTGATCCCGGCTGACGGCGAAGTGATCGAAGGTGTCGCGTCGGTGGACGAGTCGGCGATTACCGGCGAATCCGCACCGGTGATCCGCGAATCGGGCGGCGACTTCTCGTCGGTGACGGGCGGCACGCGTGTGCTGTCGGACTGGATCGTCGTGCGTGTCACGGCGAATCCGGGCGAGGCCTTCCTCGACCGCATGATTGCGATGGTCGAAGGCGCGAAGCGTCAAAAGACGCCGAACGAAATCGCCCTGACGATTCTGCTGGTCGCGCTGACGATCGTGATGCTGCTCGCAACCGCGACGCTGCTGCCGTTTTCGATCTTCTCCGTGGAAGCCGCCAAGGCTGGCCAGGTGGTAAGCGTCACCGCACTGGTGGCACTACTGGTGTGTCTGATTCCGACCACCATCGGCGGCCTGCTGTCCGCGATTGGCGTGGCCGGTATGAGCCGCATGATGCAGGCCAACGTGATCGCCACGTCGGGCCGTGCCGTGGAAGCCGCAGGCGACGTCGACGTGCTGCTGCTCGACAAGACCGGCACGATCACGCTCGGCAACCGTCAGGCTTCGACCTTCGTGCCGGCGCCGGGCGTGACCGAAGAAATGCTCGCCGATGCGGCACAACTGTCGTCGCTGTCGGACGAAACGCCGGAAGGCCGCAGTATCGTGGTGCTCGCCAAGCAGCGCTTCAACATCCGCGCTCGCGACATGGCGTCCTTGCATGCCGTGTTCCTCGCCTTCACCGCGCAAACGCGGATGAGCGGTGTGGACCTTCCGGGCCGCGAGATCCGCAAGGGCGCAGCCGATGCCGTCAAGAACTACGTCGAGGCGAACGGCGGCCGTTATCCGGCTGAAGTGAACAACGCCGTCGCCGAAGTGGCGCGCCGCGGCAGCACGCCGCTGGTGGTGGCCGAGAAGGGCGAGCAGGGTGCCCGCGTGCTCGGTGTGATCGAGCTCAAGGACATCGTCAAGGGCGGCATCAAGGAACGCTTTGCCGAACTGCGCAAGATGGGTATCAAGACCATCATGGTGACGGGCGACAACCGTCTTACCGCTGCCGCGATTGCGGCTGAAGCAGGCGTGGACGACTTCCTCGCGGAAGCCACCCCGGAAGCCAAGCTGACGACGATCCGTGCGCACCAGGCCGAGGGCAAGCTGGTGGCGATGACCGGCGACGGTACCAACGACGCTCCCGCGCTGGCGCAAGCCGACGTGGCCGTGGCGATGAATACCGGCACGCAGGCGGCGAAGGAAGCCGGCAACATGGTCGACCTCGACTCGAACCCGACCAAGCTGATCGAGATCGTTGAAATCGGCAAGCAGATGCTGATGACGCGCGGCTCGCTGACGACGTTCTCGATCGCCAACGACGTCTCCAAGTACTTCGCCATCATCCCGGCGGCGTTTGCGAGTACCTATCCGGCGCTGAACAAGCTGAACGTGATGCATCTGACCACGCCGACTTCGGCGATCATGTCGGCGGTGATCTTCAACGCGCTGATTATCATCGCGCTGATTCCGCTGGCGTTGAAGGGCGTGAAGTACCGGCCGCTCGGCGCTTCGATTCTGCTGCGCCGCAATCTGCTGGTGTATGGCCTTGGCGGGATCATCGTGCCGTTTATCGGCATCAAGCTGATCGACATGGTGCTGGCCGCGTTTGGCTGGGTTTAACAGGCTGCGGCCGGCGGCGTTGGCTGCCGGCTGCGTCTAAAAGGATTGCCAATCATGAAACTTTTTCGTCCGCTTATCGTGATCTTTGTCGTGCTGTCGGCGATCACGGGACTCGCTTACCCGGCTGTGATGACGGCCATCGGCCAGACAGCGTTCCACGATCAGGCCAATGGCAGCATGATCGAACAGAACGGCAAGGTGGTCGGCTCGAAGCTGATCGGCCAGCAGTTCGATGCGCCGCAGTACTTCTGGGGCCGTCTGTCGGCCATCAGCCCGAAACCGTACGATCCGACCAGCTCGGGCGGCTCGAACCTCGGGCCGACCAATCCGGCGCTGTCGGACGAGGTCAAAGGCCGTCTCGACGCGTTGAAGGCGGCGGGTACCGACATGTCGAAGCCGGTGCCGATCGACCTCGTGACGTCCTCGGGTAGTGGCCTCGATCCGGAAATCAGCCCGGCTGCGGCGGCTTACCAGGTCGCCCGCGTCGCCGCGGCGCGCAAGATGTCGCCGAACGACGTGCAGGCGCTGGTCGAGCGCTACACGACCGGCCGCCAGTTCGGTGTGCTGGGTGAAGCACGCGTCAACGTGCTGCAACTGAATCTCGCACTCGACGCCGCGCATCAAGGCTAAGTCGCAGGGATGCCAAGGACGGCGCCCGCTGTGGCGCCGTCTTTGCGTTTGGTGGCCGCCATTTGCGGCGCAGCCGCTGCCGTGCCACCATGTACCGGATGCGGCCCTCGTGAACCCACGGCCCCTGGTACCGAACAGAACCATAAACAGAAAGCATGAACCGACCCGATCCAGACGAGTTGCTCGACAAGCTGCAACGCGACGAAGAAAAACGCCAGCGGGGCAAGCTGAAGGTATTCTTCGGCGCGTCGGCCGGGGTGGGCAAGACGTATGCAATGTTGCAGGCCGCCAAACGGCGCGGTGACGACGGTGTGGATGTGGTGGTCGGCATCGCCGAGACGCACGGCCGCGGCGAAACGGCGGCGCTGCTCGAAGGCCTCGAGGTGCTGCCGCTCGCGCATATCGAATACCGCGGCCGCAAGCTCGCCGAGTTCGATCTCGACGCGGCGCTCGCGCGCAAGCCGCAACTGATCCTCGTCGACGAACTCGCGCATTCGAATGTGCAGGGCGCGCGCCATCTGAAGCGCTGGCAGGACGTGTACGAACTGCTCGACGCGGGCATCGACGTCTACACGACGGTCAACGTTCAGCACCTCGAAAGTCTCAACGACGTGGTCGGACAGATCACGGGCATCCGCGTGTGGGAGACGGTGCCCGACCGTGTGTTCGATCGCGCCGATGAAGTCACGCTGGTCGACTTGCCGGCCGAGGAACTGCTCGACCGCATGCGCGACGGCAAGGTCTACATGGCGCAGCAGGCCGAGCGCGCCGTGCGCAACTTCTTCCGCAAGGGCAACCTGATCGCGCTGCGCGAGCTGGCGCTGCGCCGCACGGCGGATCGCGTCGATGCGCAGATGCGCGAGTATCGCGCCGACCGTTCGATCCAGCGCATTTGGCAAGCGCGCGAGCGGTTGCTGGTCTGCGTGGGTCCAGGCCCGGAGGCGCCGCTTCTGGTGCGCGCAGCGGCGCGGCTCGCGGCGGCCCTGAAGGCCGACTGGCTCGCGGTGTATGTCGAGACGCCGAAGCTGCAACGCCTGCCGGACGCGCGCCGCGAGCGCACGCTGAACGCCTTGAAACTCGCCGCCGAACTCGGCGCGGAAACGGCCACGCTGGCGGGTACGGACGCCGTCGCGGCGCTGATCGGCTATGCGCGGGTGCGCAACGTCTCCAAGCTGGTGGCGGGCGCCTCGCCGCGCACCGGCCTCGCGCGCTGGCTGCGCCGGCCGCTGGGCGACCGCATCGCGGAGCGCGCGGGCGACCTCGACCTCACCTTGATTCGCGCCTCCTCGGAGCGCGACGGCGTGGAGCGCCGCACGACGCTCGACGAGGGCGTGAACGCGTGGCGCGAGGCACTGCAGGCCGCGCGCGAACGCCGCTCGCCGCCGGGTGCGTATGGCTGGGCGCTGACGATCTGCATCGGCATCACAGTGGTCGCCAGCCAGTTGTTCGCCCATATCGATCTGACCAACCTCGTCATGCTGTACCTGCTCGGGGTGATTTTCACCGCGGTGCGGCTGGGGCGCGGGCCGGGGGTGGTGCAGTCCTTCGTGAGCGTGGCGGCGTTCGATTACTTCTTCGTGCCGCCGCGCATGTCGTTCTCCGTGTCCGACACGCAGTACCTGTTGACCTTCTTCAGCATGCTGCTGACCTCGCTGGTGATCAGCCATCTGACGTCGAGCCTGCGCCGTGAAGCGAGCGTCGCGCGCCGCCGTGAACAACGCACCGGCGCGATGTACGCCATGGCGCGCGAGCTGGCCGCGGCGCTGACGATGGAGCAGATCGTCGGCATCGGCAGCCGGCATGTGAGCGAAGTGTTCGGCGCGCGCGTGGCGATCCTGCTGCCGGACAGCGCGGACCAGGTGAAACAGAAGATCGAAGACCCCGATGCCGCGGTGACCCTCGAAGGCGCGGCGCTCGATATCGACGTGGGCCAGTGGGTGTACGACCAGCAAAAGCCGGCCGGCCACGGCACCGACACGCTGCCCGCCGCCGCCGCGCTGTATCTGCCGCTGAAGGCGCCGATGCGCACCCGCGGCGTGCTGGCGGTGGTGATGCGCGACCAGAGCGAACTCGCCGTGCCGGAGCAGCAGCGCATGCTCGACGCGTTCGCCGCGCAGATTGCGCTCGCCGTGGAACGCGTGCACTACGTCGACATTGCTCGCGATGCGCTCGTCAACATGGAATCGGAGCGCTTGCGCAATTCGCTGCTGTCGGCCATTTCGCACGACCTGCGCACACCGCTCACGACGATCGTCGGCTTTTCGTCGATGCTCGCCCAGACCCGCGAAGGACAGGCGGTCAAGCAACCCGGCGACGATCTCGTGGAAGCGATCCACGAAGAGGCGCTGCGCATGACCGGCATCGTCACCAACCTGCTCGACATGGCGCGCCTGCAGGCCGGCGGCTTGCAACTGAATCGCCAATGGTCGCTGCTCGAAGAGACGGTCGGCGCGGCGTTGCGCGCGTGCAGGCGCGTGCTTGCCCGGCATCCGGTGCAGGTGAAGCTGCCGGTCGATCTGCCGTTGTTGCAGCTCGACGCGGTGCTGATGGAGCGGCTGTTCTCGAACCTGTTCGAGAACGCCGCCAAGTACACGCCGGCCGACACGCCGCTCGTGATCGGCGCGGAAGAGATCGACGAGGACGGCAAGCCGGTGGTGCGCGTGACCGTGGACGATACCGGCCCGGGACTGCCGGTCGGCATGGAAGCGCGGGTGTTCGAGAAATTCACCCGCGGCGAGAAAGAGTCGGCCAAGCCCGGCATCGGTCTGGGTCTGGCGATTTGCCGTGCGATTGTCGACGCCCATGGCGGTACCATAGGCGCGGTCAACCGGATAGACCGCGATGGGCACATCGAGGGCGCGCGCTTCTGGTTCACCTTGCCGGTCGAAACGCCGCCGCCCGCGCCGGAAGCGCTCGAGGACGAATCGGAGCTCGACGAGGGCGGTGAACGTTCGCCTGAGTTGTCTCCTCAACTGACCCCGGCGTTACCCTCGGAGCCGTCGCCGCACTTGACCCCTGAGCTGTCCCCCGAGTCTTACCCTAAGCAGACTTCGAAGCCCACCCATGAGTGACCCGAGCATTACCGTCGTCCTGATTGAAGACGAAAAACAGATTCGCCGCTTCGTGCGCGCCTCGCTGGAAGGCGAGGGCATCGTCGTCCACGACGCCGAGACCGGCAAGCAGGGGCTTGTCGAAGCCGCGACCCGCAAACCCGACCTCGTGATCGTCGATCTGGGCCTGCCCGACACCGACGGTCTCGACGTGATCCGCGAACTGCGCGGCTGGAGCGACCTGCCGGTGATCGTGCTGTCGGCGCGCACCCAGGAGGCCGAGAAGGTGGCCGCGCTCGACGCCGGCGCCGACGATTACCTGACCAAGCCGTTTGGCGTCTCCGAATTGCTGGCGCGGATCCGCGCCCATATGCGCCGGCGCAATCAGGGCGGCGCCAACGAATCGCCGCAGGTGCATTTCGGCGCGGTGACGGTCGATCTGGCGTTGCGCCAGGTGACGCGCGAGGGCGCGGCGATCCATCTGACGCCGATCGAATACCGCCTGCTCGCCACCCTCGTGCGGCACGCCGGCCGCGTGCTGACGCACCGCCAGTTGCTGCGCGACGTGTGGGGGCCCTCGCATGTGGAAAGCCATCACTACCTGCGCATCTACATGGCGCATTTGCGGCAGAAGCTGGAGCGCGATCCGGCGCAGCCCGAGCATATCGTGACGGAGACGGGGGTCGGCTACCGGCTGGTCGGAGCGGTCTGAGCCGCCTCGAGGTCAATTTTGATATAATTACAGTTCGTAAGGACGGCCTTACGCATTCGCATCGAACGGGGACGGCCCCATCTCAACAATGGAGTCGTCTCATGTCCTGGATTCTTCTGCTGATTGCCGGTTTGCTCGAAGTCGCGTGGGCGGCCGGTCTCAAGACCTCCGAAGGCTTCACCCGGCTGTGGCCCTCGGTATTCACGGTGGTGACGGCGCTCGGCAGCTTCGTGCTGCTCGCCATGGCGATGCGCCAGTTGCCGCTCGGCACCGCGTATGCCGTGTGGACCGGCATCGGCGCTGTGGGCGCGTTTATTTTTGGCATCGTCATAATGGGCGAAGCGCTGACGGCGGCCCGGGTGGCGAGCGCGGCGCTGATCGTGGTCGGCCTGATCGGGCTCAAACTCTCCTCCGGCCATTGACGTTGCGGGCAACCGGTCCGCAACGGTCCGACGCCATTTGAGCCTCAAAATTGCACTCCGCTCTGCGGCCTGCGAATTAACGTGGCTATAATGAAGTCGATCTCAATTTGAACGTGTCCCGCGTCCGGCTTGGCGCGGGTCTGGCGGCTTCGGTGTAGGGGGCGTCCTCTGCAGAACGAAGCGCCCGGCACGCGCAGCGCGCCTGGAGGCGGCCATGCTTGAACCCCTTTCGCTCGCAGCGGGCCTGTCCTGGGGCAGTGGCCTGCGCCTCTATCTCACGGTGCTGCTAGCCGGCGTGTTCGCGCGCCTCGGCCTTGTCCACCTGCCCGATACCTTGTCCGCGCTGGCTTCGCCATGGGTGATCGGGGTGGCGGCGCTCCTCACGCTCACCGAGTTTCTGGCCGACAAGATCCCTGCTTTCGATTCGCTCTGGGACGCCATTCACACCTTTATCCGCATTCCGGCCGGCGCCGTGCTGGCTGCCGGCGCGCTCGGCCATGCCGATCCGGCCCTCCTTACCGTGGCCGCGCTGGCGGGCGGCACCCTGGCCGGCACCGCGCATCTGGCGAAGGCCGGCACGCGCGCGCTGATCAATCTGTCTCCTGAGCCCGTGTCCAATGTCGTGACCTCGATCGCCGAGGACGGGCTCGTGTTCGGCGGCCTGTTGCTGGCGCTGTTCGTGCCGGTGCTGTTCCTGGTGCTGATGATCGGCTTTCTGATGCTGGCGGCGTGGGCCTTGCCGCGTCTGTGGCGCGGTGTGCAGGGCGGCTTTCGCGGCATGGCGACCCATATGGTGTCGCGTCTTGCCAGGAGTCGGCACGATTGAGCGATTCGGCACGGGCTTCATCGGCGTCGGCTGCTCGAGCCGCGCATAAGGCGCCGGGGCGTCGTTTTAGCGGGGCCGATCTGTTGCGCCAGTCGGTGCGGATGGCGGCCCGCGACTGGCGCGCCGGCGAGCTGACGATGCTGCTGCTCGCGCTGGTGCTGGCCGTGGCGGCGCTGTCGAGCGTCGGTTTCCTTGCCGATCGCCTGCATCAAGGGCTTGAGCGCGATGCGCGGCGCATGATCGGCGCCGACTTCATCGTGCGGGCCGATCACCCCGTCGATCCCCAGTTCAGCAACGAGGCCAAGGCACTTGGCCTGCAGATGGCGACCACCGCCATTTTCCCCAGTATGATCAGTTCGATGAGCGCCGAGCCGGTGTCGCGGCTCGCGGCGCTCAAGGCCGTGTCGGCGGCGTATCCGCTGCGCGGCGCACTGCGTATCGCGACGGCGCCAGGCGCGCCCGACCAACCGGCGCAGGGGATTCCGGCGCCCGGCACGGTGTGGGTCGATCAGGCGCTGCTCGACGCGCTGAAACTCCATGTCGGCGATCCGGTGAAGGTCGGCAGCCGCACGTTCAAGGTCGGCGCCATCATCACGCGCGAACTGGATCGCGGCTTTGGCTTCGTCAATTTTTCACCGCGTCTGATGCTGCGCGAGGACGAAGTCGCGTCCACCGGCCTGATCGTGTTCGGCAGCCGCGTCACCTACCGCTTGCTGGTGGCGGGTCCGCGCACGCCGGTCGAGAAGTTCGCCGCGTTTGCTCACGCCCGTGTCGACGACGGCAAGATGCGCGGCGTCGCGCTCGAATCGCTGAAGGACGGCCAGCCGCAGGTCCGCGAAACGCTCGATCGCGCGGGTCATTTTCTGACTCTCGTATCGTTGCTGACGGCGATGCTGGCGGCGGTGGCAATCGCCATGGCCGCGCACCGCTACATGCGCCGCCATCTCGACGGCTGCGCGGCGATGCGTTGTCTCGGCGTCAGCCAGCGCACACTGCGCTCGCTGTTCCTGCTGGAGTTTCTTGGGCTGGGCCTGCTCGGCGGGGTGGTCGGCGTGCTGCTCGGCTATGCGGGGCATCTGGCCTTGCTGAGCTGGCTCGGCAGCCTGATCGACGTGGTGCTGCCGTATCCCACCGCATGGCCCGCGCTCGAAGGCATCGCCGCCGGTCTCGTGCTGCTGCTCGGCTTTGCGTTGCCGCCGCTGTTGCCGCTGACCCAGGTGCCACCGGTGCGCGTGCTGCGCCGCGAGTGGGGCGAGGAAGCGCGCACCGCCTGGGCCGCGTATGCGCTGGGGATCGTGCTGTTCGCTGCGTTGCTGATCGTGGCGGCGGGCGAAGTGAAGCTGGGCGGCATCGTCGCCGGCGGTTTTGCCGCCGGCTTGCTGGTGTTCGCCGCGATTGCCCGGCTTGCGCTGTGGGGCGCCGCGCGCGTCGTGCGTAGCGAGCGCTTCAATGTGGGCATTGGCTGGCGCTACGCGCTGGCCTCGCTCGAACGGCGCAGCAGCGCCAGTGCGTTGCAGATCACGGCGCTGGGGATCGGCCTGATGTGCCTGCTGCTGATTGCGATGACGCGCAACGACCTCGTGGACGGCTGGCGCAAATCGACGCCGCCCGACGCGCCGAACCAGTTCATCATCGACATCCAGCCCGATCAGCGCGCGGGCGTCACGCAGTACCTCACGAGCCACGGCGTGCCCGACGCCGTGCTCTCGCCGATGGTGCGCGGACGCCTGATTTCGATCAACGGCAAGCCGGTCAATCCGGACCAGTTCAAGAGCGACGACGCCAGGCGCCTCGTCGACCGCGAATTCAACCTGTCGTACACGACGAGCCTGCCCGACGACAACCGGATCGTCGCCGGCGACTGGTACGGCGAAACGAAGCAGCCGCAGATTTCCATCGAAGAAGGACTGGCGAAAACGATCCACGTGAAGACGGGCGACACGCTGCGCTTCGACGTGACCGGCCTGCAGATCGACGCGCCGGTGACGAGCGTGCGCAAGCTCGACTGGGGTTCGTTCAAGGTCAACTTCTTTGTGCTGATGCCGCCTGCCGCGCTGCAGGATTTCCCGGCGAGCTTCATCACGAGTTTCCATTTGCCGGCCGAGAAAAGCGCGACGATCGACGGCCTGATTGCCGCTTATCCGAGCCTGACGGTGATCGATGTCGGTCCGATTCTCGCGCAGATGCAACGCATGCTGGAGCAGGTGATCGGCGCGGTGCAGTTCCTGTTCGCCTTCACGCTGGCGGCGGGCGTGCTGGTGCTGTACGCGGCGCTCGCCGGCACGCGTGACGAGCGTATGCGAGAATCCGCGCTGCTGCGCGCGCTCGGCGCGTCGCACCAGCAGGTACGTGCGGTGCAGGTCGCGGAGTTCGTGGCCGTGGGCGCTCTCGCCGGGCTGATGGCTGCGGTCGGGGCCCAGGTGGTGGGCTGGCAACTCGCCACACGGGTGTTCTTCTTCTATCTGAACTTCGACCCGTGGCTGCTGCCTGCCGGCATCGTGGTCGGCATTGCCTGCGCGGGAGTGGGCGGCTGGATCAGCCTGCGCCACGTGCTGTCGCGGCCGGCGTTGCAGTCGTTGCGCGACGCCTGAGCTGAGCGGCCGTTCCTCTCTTTGATTCCTTTCCATTTTTGCAGATTGCAGTTGACCGTATGACCGATCCAAACGACGAAGCGCCGGCCCAACCGACGGCCTTCGAACTGGTGGGCGGCGAGGCGCGCGTGCGCGAACTCATCGACCGTTTTTATGACCTGATGGACCTCGAGCCCGAATTCGCGGGCATCCGCGCGCTGCATCCGCCGACCCTCGAAGGCTCGCGGGACAAGTTCTTCTGGTTCCTGTGCGGCTGGCTGGGCGGCCCGGATCATTACATCAGCCGCTTCGGCCATCCGCGTCTGCGTGCGCGGCATTTGCCGTTTACGATTGCTTCGAGCGAGCGTGACCAGTGGCTGCGCTGCATGGCGTGGGCGATGGAAGACGTCGGGCTGTCCGAGCCGCTGCGCGAACGGCTGCTGCATTCGTTCTTCGAAACGGCCGACTGGATGCGCAACCGGCCGGGTTGAAGGCGTCAACTGGCCCGGCGCTGCGGCCGATACGGTGACGCGCGCCGTCTGCTGGATTGGCCGTTCGGCCAGCTTCCTGGCGGCGGTGCGGGTCGGCATAATGAGCCTCTACAGCACTGGATAGAGGCCCTCACGATGACCACGCGCGCACTGTTTCGCGACGACGCTTACCTGACGCACTGCGAAGCCACGATTACCGCCATTGACGAGCAGGGCGTCCATCTCGACCAGACCGTGTTCTATCCGCTCGGCGGCGGCCAGGCGGGCGATGCCGGCGTGCTGACCCTGGCCGACGGCACCCGCCTTGAGATTGCGGACACCCGTAAGGCCAAATTCGAAGGCGCGACCCCCGACGACGCGGTGCATTTGCCCGCACCCGGACAGGAGACGCTGCTGGCGCGTCTTGCGCCCGGCACGCGTGTCACGGCGGAGATCGACTGGGCGCGCCGCTACCGTCACATGCGCCTGCACACGGCGAGCCACCTGATGTGCGCGGTGCTGCCGTATGCGGTCGACGGCTGCAGCATCACCAGCGACTACGCGCGTCTCGACTTCGCGACGGTGGAGCCGATCGAGCGCGAACTGGTCGATGCGCGGCTTGCGGAGCTGGTCGGCGGCGCGCACGGCGTCGTCACCGAATGGATCACGGACGAGCAGATGGCCGAGCGTCCCGAACTCGTGCGCACGATGAGCGTGAAACCGCCGATGGGCCTCGGCCGCGTGCGTCTGCTGCGGATTGAAGGCGTCGATTTGCAGCCGTGCGGCGGCACGCACGTGCGCAACACGCGGGAAATCGGCGCGGTTCGCGTCGGCAAGCTCGAGAAGAAGAGTGCGCGCACGCGGCGGCTGGTGCTTGAGTTCGCATGAGCGCTACGGCCGGATCGTCCGGTTCTCCCGACTATGACGCCGCGGCAGATTACACCGCGCTCGCCGAACCTGCGCGAGCGGTGCTCGACTGCTGGTTCGGCGAGCCGGATTCTGCGACCTTCGGACGGGACAGAAAGCTCTGGTTTGCGCGCGACGCGGCGTTTGACGCCCTGTTGCGCGAACGCTTCGGCGTGTGGCTCGAAGCGGCAGGGCAGGGTGCGCTGGATGGGTGGGCGCAGACGCCACTCGGCGCGTTGGCGCTGGTGATCCTGCTCGATCAGGTCTCGCGCAACATTCATCGCGGCACGGCGCACGCATTTGCGACCGACGGCCATGCGCTGAGGATTGCCAGGCAAATGGTGGCAAACGGCTTCGATCAGCGCTTACCCGGCCTGTTTCATCGAGCCTTCGCGTATCTGCCGTTCGAACACGACGAATCGCTCGCCAGCCAGCATGAAGCGTTGCGGTTGTTCAAACCGTTCGAAGCGCAGCCGGGTGGCGCGAGTTACTACCGCTCGGCGCTCCGGCATGCGGCGATCATCGAGCGCTTTGGGCGGTTTCCGCATCGCAATGCGCTGCTTGGGCGAACGTCTACTGAGGAAGAAGTGGTGTTCCTGCGCAAGCCGGGTTCGTCGTTCTGAGAGTGTGTGGCGCTTTAGCGCGCCGGTGCGAAATGCAGAGCGCCTGGGGCGCTCGCGCCGCCTACGGCTGCATGGCGCCACGAGGTCCGGATGAAGCGCAGCGGTACCTTAGCGCCCGCCGGCCACATCAAGCAACGCCCCAGTCACATACGACGCGGCATCGCTCAGCAGCCAGACAATGGTCTCAGCGACTTCATCCGCGCTACCCGGTCGCCCCAGCGGCGTCTGCGAACCGAGCACCGCAGCGCGGTCGGGACGGCCGCCGCTTGCGTGGATCTCAGTGTCGATCAACCCGGGCCGTACCGCATTCACGCGCACGCCCTGCGGGCCGAGTTCCTTGGCGAGACCAATGGTCAGCGTGTCGACGGCGCCTTTCGAGCCGGCGTAGTCGACATATTCGTTTGGCGAGCCGAGGCGCGCGGCCGCCGACGACACATTGACGATCGCGCCACCATCGCCGCCGCGGTCTTTCGACATTCGGCGGGCGGCTTCGCGGGCGCACAGATAGGCGCCCAGTACGTTGACGTCGAACACGCGCTGCAGACGTGCCAGATCCATATCGGCGAGCGGCATCCCAGCGGCCACAATGCCCGCGTTGTTCACCAGCGCATCGAGCCGGCCAAACGCCTTGACGACCGCGTCGAACATACCGATCACGTCCGCTTCGTTCGCAACGTCGCCTTTGATCACGCGCGCATGACCGCCGGCGCGGCCGACTTCAGCCGCGGTTTCCTGCGCGGCGGCTTCATTGTGCGCGTAGTTCACGCCGACCGACCAGCCGCGTGCGCCCAGCAAACGCGCCGTCGCGCGGCCGATGCCGCGGCTCGCGCCCGTGATCAGAACGACTTTCGTCATGGCTGCCTCGTCATGCCGTTCAAACCGCTTCGCGGTTATCGGCCCACTTGTCTTGCTGCGGCGGCTGGTAAGCCTTGAGTCTTGCGATCAAGCTTGCGGGATTGGCATCGACCTGCAGGATGTCGAAGTAGGTCTGGCGCATGAAGCCTTCCTCGACCGTATGGGCGAGCATCGCAATCAGCGGATCGTAGTAGCCGTCAATGTTGAGCAGCGCCACCGGCTTCTGGTGATAACCGAGCTGCGCCCACGTATAGACCTCGAACAGCTCCTCGAAGGTGCCGGCGCCGCCCGGCATCGCGACGAACGCGTCCGAGAGATCCGCCATCATCTTCTTGCGCTGATGCATGTCGGGCACCACGTGCAATTCGGTCAGGCCGTTATGGCCGACTTCCTTGTTGACGAGCAGCTCGGGAATCACGCCGATGGCACGGCCGCCGGCCGCCATCACTGCGTCGGCGATCGCGCCCATCAGGCCGACCTTGCCGCCGCCGTAGACGAGGGCGATGCCGGCCTCGACCAGCGCCTGTCCGAAGCCGCGAGCGGCTTCGGCATAAATGGGCTTGGCCCCGTAGGAGGAGCCGCAGTACACGCACACCGACTTCATGTTCAGACGTCCTTCGGTTCGTTACGCGGCGCAGCGCCTTCCTTGGGCGGCAGGTAGTCGTAGAACTCGCGCTTGGGCAGCTTGCCGGAGATCAGGTCGTCGAACAGTTCCCGCGAGCGGCCACGCAGGTACGGCGCCATCAGCGAGACGATCTGCACGCTGACCTGATGCAGTTCGGCGCGGATCGCTTCCTGCTCGTTGTACTTGCGCGGATTCATGACGAACTGGTACGACAGCCAGTAGGTGCCGATCACGCCCACGTTGGTGGCGATCACGTGCAGTTCGTCCGGCGTCGCCACCATTTCGCCGTCCGCGACGAGTTGCTCGCAGAACTGGCTGGCAAAGCGCACTTTGTGGCTGATGATCTGCTTGAAGTGCGTCTCGAGCGTGCGATTGCGCGCCAGCAGATCGTTCAGGTCGCGATACAGGAAGCGGTACCGCCACGTGAAATCGACCATGTACTGCAGGTAGGACCACATTTCGTCGATCGTCGCGCGATGATCGTCCGGGAAACGCAGACGCTTTTCGATCTCCTGCTCGAACTGGCTGAAGATGCTGTTGATGATGTCGTCTTTGTTGCGGAAGTGGTAGTACAGATTGCCCGGACTGATTTCCATTTCCTCGGCGATCGTCGTCGTCGTGACGTTCGGTTCGCCGATTTCGTTGAAAAGCTTCAACGACAGTTCGAGAATCCGTTCGCGGGTGCGGCGGGGAGGTTTGGCTTCCATGTCGTCCGGCCCTGGTAACGCCGGGCTGGCCGCGCGGCTGCGTGCCGCTGCTGCGTGATCCACCCTGGCGGTTAGTATTTTTGAGAGACTATCGGACGATTATAAACCGACCGTTCTCATACCCAGGCCCGATTCAGGGTTTTCACGCCGCGACGGCGTGCAACTATTCCGTCAGGCGGCCAGGACGGCTACAGCCAGCCTCTGACCCAATGCAGCACCAGCGGGCCGACGATCAGCCCCCACGTCATCAGGCACATCCCCAGGGCGACCATCACTGCCGCGCTGCCGAGATCCTTGGCGCGCCGCGACAATTCATGGCGTTCGAGCGAGATACGGTCGATCGCCGCTTCCACGCTCGAATTCAGCAGTTCGACGATCAACACCAGCAGCACCGAGCCGAGCAGCAGCACGCGGCTGACGGGATCGACCGGCACGATCACGCCGCAGGGCACGAGGATGGCCGCGAGCGTCAACTCCTGGCGAAACGCGCTTTCTTCGCGAATCGCGACCTGAAAGCCCGCCAGCGAATTTTTCAGCGCGTGCCAGGCGCGCGTGATGCCGCGATTGCCCTTGTAGGGATTGAACGGCAGCGGCGCGAGGGGGTCGTCGGGGCCGAGCGGCTCATGGGCGTCGGCGTGCGAGTCGGCGGCCGCACCGTGGCGCGAAGCCGGCACGGCTTGCGGCTGCCGTGCCTGCCCGGTATGCACGACCGGCGCCGGCGACGCCAGGCCCTCCGACGTGCCGGCTGCCGGCTGCGCTGCACCGGATTCGTGCACGTCGTCGAACGGCTCGATGCTGCTGGCGTCCGTTTCGACCGAACGCAGCGCGCCGTGCGGTGCGCGTCGAACGCTGGAAGTTCTTGCTCGCATGGGCGGCTTGGCGGGGCGCGTCACGCGGCCGCGCTTTCCTCGCTGAAGGTGGGCCGCGGCAGCGGCTTCAGATGGGCGGCGAACTGCTCGGAGGCGGCCGTCCACGAGAAGCGCTCGGCCCACGCGCGAGCGTGGTTGCGGTCGATTTTCAGCGCTTCGAGGCAGGCTTCGCGCAGGTCTTCGTGCATGGCGCCGGCGCCGCCGTCACCCAGCACGTCGATCGGGCCGGTGACCGGGTAGGCGGCGACCGGCGTGCCGCAGGCGAGCGCCTCGAGCAGCACGAGGCCGAAGGTGTCGGTGCGGCTCGGGAACACGAATACGTCAGCGGCGGCGTACACCTTGGCCAGTTCCGCTTGCGTCAGCACGCCCAGATAGTTCGCCTGCGGATAGCGCGACTTCAGCTCGGCGAGCGCCGGGCCTTCGCCGGCGACCCACTTGGAGCCGGGCAGGTCCAGCTTGAGAAAGGCTTCGACGTTCTTCTCCACCGCCACACGTCCGACGTAGAGGAAGATGGGCCGCGCCGTGTTGAGCACCTTGGAGTCCATCTGGTGGAAGATATCAAGGTCGACGCCGCGCGTCCACAGCACCACATTCGTGAAGCCGAACTTCTCGAGATCGGTCTTGACGACCGGCGTCGGCGCCATCACGGCGAGCGAGGCCTTGTGGAACCAGTGCAGGAATTTGTAGGTGGCGGCGAGCGGAATGCCGAAGCGCGCCTGCACGTATTCCGGAAAGCGCGTGTGATAGGCGGTCGTGAACGGCAGCTTGTGCTTGATCGCGTAAGCGCGCGCGGCCATGCCGAGCGGGCCTTCGGTGGCGATGTGCAGCGCGTCCGGCGCGAAGCCGTCGATGCGCTCGTGCAGCTTGCGCTTCGGGAACAGCGACAGGCGGATCTCAGGGTAGGTCGGGCACGGAATCGTCTTGAATTCGAGCGGCGTCAACAGGTCGACACGGTGGCCAAGCGCGGTGAGTTCGCGGGTCGTGTTCTTCAGCGTGCGGACCACGCCGTTGACCTGCGGCTCCCATGCATCGGTGACGATCATGATCTTCATCGGTTTTGGCCCAATAGAAGTTAAAAGGGATGACGCGGGTATTCAATGACCAATCAGCGGCCACCAGGCGATTGTCAGGCGGTGGTCGCCCGGGCCTTTTGCGCGCTGACTTCAGGCGAGCGCATCACGGTCCAGTAGATCACCTTGAGTTCACCTTCGAAGGTTTCGACGAGCGCCGACAGGCTTTCGACCCAGTCGCCGTCGTTGCAGTACAGCACGCCGTCGATATCGCGAATCTCGGCTTTGTGGATGTGGCCGCAGACCACGCCGTCGCAACCGCGGCGGCGGGCTTCGTCGGTCATCACGCGTTCGAACGAGGAGATGAAATTCACCGCGTTCTTCACCTGATGCTTGAGGTACTGCGACAGCGACCAGTACTGGAAGCCGAGGCGGCTGCGGATCCGGTTGAACCAGCGGTTCAGCACGAGAATCAGCGTGTAGAGGCTGTCGCCGAGGTAGGCGAGCCACTTGGCATGCTGGATCACGCCGTCGAACAGGTCGCCGTGCACGATCCACAGGCGCTTGCCGGCGAGCGTGGTGTGGAAGGCTTCGCCGCGCACATGGATGTCGCCGAAGGCGAGATCGCAGAACTGGCGCGCCGCTTCGTCGTGATTGCCGGGGATGTAGACGACCTGGGTGCCCTTGCGGGCCTTGCGCAGGATCTTCTGCACCACGTCGTTGTGCGCCTGCGGCCAGTACCAGCCCTTCTTCAACTGCCAGCCGTCGATGATGTCGCCGACCAGGTACAGATACTCCGAGTCGTTGTGGCGCAGGAAGTCGAGCAGGTACGGCGCCTGGCAGCCGCTCGAGCCGAGGTGGATGTCGGACAGCCAGATCGTGCGGTAGCGATGCGGCTCCTCGTGATCGTCGTCGTGACGGCCGGGTTGCGGGTCCGAGGAGAGCGGCGGCAGGGGCAGCGGCAGGCCGGCGCCGAAGGAGGCGGAGTCCGGCCGGAAAGCGACGGGGTCGACGCTCGGGCCAGTCTGGCGGAACAAGGAAGTCGCGGACGTGTTGGGGTCCATGGCTCACGCGTCGAGTTGCAGTGCCCGTATTGCGCCATCCGCACATGACTGTGCCGTGACAGTCACGAGAAGTTCTTATTACGGGGAGGGGGCGTGAGGACGCGTGGCGGCGCCGGCGGGAGCCGGGTCAACGCGGCATGTCGTGCGGGAAGCGAAGCGGGAACGCTTCGCCACGTGGGGCGTTTCAGCCGGCTACGGCGATGATCCGGGTGCCGGCCAGCCGGTCGTGCAGGAACTGCCGGTTGGCGTCCAGTCGGCCTGTCGCGGCCCACAGCACGAACCAGGCGGCGGCAATCAGGAGCGTGTGCGGCACCGAAAGTCCAAGCAGCGGATGCAGCGCGAGCGGCGGCAGAAACCATAGCCACGCCAGCACGTAGCGCGCAATTGCGCGCGGCGTGGAGAGCGGCGTGCCGTTTGCGGCGACCACGCGCAGCCGCCAGGTTTTCATGGGCAGGGTCTGGCCACTGTGGGTCCAGAACCACACAAAATACAGGCCGACCACGAAACCGATCCATGCGGCCAGCAGATTGTGGTGGGTCAACCCATTGCGCTGCTGCGTCAGCGTGCTGAACAGGTAGCCGGCAAGGAACACCACGCCGAACAGGATCACGCCTTCGTAGAGCATCGTCGCCAGCCGGCGGCGTATCGACGGCGTAGCAGGCAGTGCATTAGCGGGAGGTTGGGGTGTGGCGAGCGGATCGGGCACGTTGGGCGCGGTGGGCACGTTCATGGGGAAGGTGGGCCGGGCGCGCCGGGCTCAGGAGCCGTTGTAGATCGATTCGGTTGCCGGCGGCGCGGCCGGCGTCGGCGTGGCGGGTGCAACGCTGCCGGAGGAGGGCGTCGCCGGCCCGCCCGGCAGCGCGGCGCCGGTGCCCGACGCGTTGGCCGTGGTGACCGCGCCGCTGGCTGCGCGCTCGCGCCCACTGACGAGACGTTCGATATCCTTCAGCTCGGTTCTGCCGGACGGCGGCGCGCTGACGACCGTGGGCCGGTGCTTGCGCTCGCTCGCGGCCAGCTTCTCTTTCTGCTCTTCCGGTAGCTGCTGATAGGCTTTCCAGGCCTTCTGGCGCGCTTCGCGCGGCAGTTCCTTCGAGACCTGGTAATTCTCGCGGGCGACCCGGCGCTGATCCGGCGTCAGGCGGACCCATTCGGTCATGCGGTCGTGCAGGCCCTTTTGCTGTTCAGTCGTCAACTTCGAGTAACGTGAGGCGATCTTGATCCATTTTCGCTTACGTTCGTCGCTGAAGGTATCCCAGACGCCGGCAAACGGCGCGAGCGCGATGTGCTCGGCGTCAGTGAGGTGCGACCAGGAGAGGGGGCTGGTGCTGGGCAGGCCCGGCAGTTCGACGCCGAGCGCCGGCACGGCGGCCTTGGCAGGCGCGCCGCCGGCAGGGACCGCAACGGACGAGGCGCTCGGGTAGAAGCGCGGATACGTCGCGGCAAACGACACGAGGGCCGCGATTGCGCATCCGAAAACAACGGCGAGGCCGCGCTTGTAACTCACCCGAAGAGCCTCCCGCTCAATGCGCGCGCGAAAGATACGCGTTGAAGCCGTGATCGAGATATGCGTTGAGCGGCAGATCGTCGCTCAGCATGGCGGCGTCAATATCGGCGAGTTCGGCAGTGCGTTGCTGGTCTTCCCAGTAGGCGATCGCCACCAGGCTGATCACCAGCGCGGCCAGCGGCCAGGCGAGCGCAAAGCGGCGCAGCGGCGAACGGCGGCGGTGCGGGACCTCGGCTTGCGGCATGCCGGACAGCGCCCCGGCGGCGCCGGCAAAGGCCGGCACGAACACGGGCGCAGTCACCGGCTCGGGCTTTTTGCGGGCCAGCGCGGCGCGGCGTGCCACGGCGAGCCGGTCGACGGTGGCGGGAGAAAGACTGGCGGCATTTTCGTCGAGCGCGCGGCGGACTTGCCTCGCGAACTCAAGTTCTTTCGTATCGAGAGAGGAGCTCATAGCGTGATTCCTTTGGCCTTGAGCGCTTGCGCCAGCGTATGAGTGGCTCGCGAGCAGTGCGTCTTCACACTGCCTTCGGAGCAGCCCATTGCGGCAGCAGTCTCGGCGACATCCATATCTTCCCAATAACGCATGAGAAACGCCTCCCGTTGACGTGCCGGTAATTTTTGGATCTCGTCGTCAATCAACTGTAAGACTTGTTCGCGCTCCAGCTTCTGCTCGCTACTCTCGGCGCCTACCGAGCCTTCTTGTGCCTCGAATGTCTCCAAAGGGTCGAATTCGTCGTCGTCGGCGTTGCCGAGCGAGGAGAACAGACTAACCCAGGTATTGCGTACTTTCTGCCGACGAAAATAGTCGTGCATCGCATTCTGCAGAATACGCTGAAACAGCAGCGGCAGTTCGGCTGCTGGACGGTCGCCATATTTTTCGGCGAGCTTGATCATCGCGTCCTGCACGATGTCGAGCGAGGCGTCGTCGTCCCGCACGGCGTAGACCGTCTGCTTGAACGCGCGCCTTTCGACGCCCGCCAGAAAATCGGCGAGTTCCTTGTCTGATGCCATCCGTTGGGGGTCGGCGCAGCGAGCGTGCGCGTAATCGATCGAAATTGTCGTAAAACTGGCGGATGCTAACAAACTTTCGCCTCGCTGGGGAAAAACACGATGCCGCATCGATACTTAAGACAACTTTTCTCAGGGTTGGGTGGGGTTGTTGCGGATGGCGCGGAAATATTTTCTTGACCGTCGAGCCGACAGCAGATATCTTCGACGGTTCGCAACATAAGTGACTTGTCTCATTTGAGGTGTGGCCCAAGAAGCTCACCTGTCAAAGTGGACGCGCCGCTTGAACCCGAGCCACAAGCCCGGCAGAGAGCACCCGATCAATTTTTTGCCGAAAATTCGAAAGGTGAATGAATGAATATGCCCAGCGCGGAATTCTCCACGTCGGATACGACTTCCCATCGCGAAACTGACTCTATCGGCGCCACCGTGCTCATGCGCGCATTGGCTGACGAAGACGTCGAGTTTGTGTGGGGCTATCCCGGCGGCTCGGTACTCTACATCTACGACGAGCTGTACAAGCAGGACAAATTCCAGCACATCCTCGTGCGCCACGAACAAGCCGCAGTCCATGCCGCTGACGCCTATGCGCGCTCAACGGGCAAGGTCGGCGTGTGTCTCGTGACCTCCGGCCCCGGCGTCACCAATGCGGTGACCGGCATCGCCACCGCCTATATGGATTCAATTCCTCTGGTGGTGATCAGCGGCCAGGTGCCGACGGCCGCCATCGGCCAGGATGCGTTCCAGGAGTGCGATACGGTCGGCATCACGCGTCCCTGCGTGAAGCACAACTTCCTCGTGAAGGACGTGCGCGACCTCGCCGCTACCGTTAAAAAAGCGTTCTACATCGCCCGTACCGGCCGGCCCGGCCCAGTGCTGATCGACATTCCGAAAGACGTGTCGAAGACGCCTTGCCAGTACGAACCGCTGAAGAGCGTTTCGCTGCGTTCGTATAACCCGGTCACGAAGGGTCACTCCGGCCAGATCCGCAAGGCTGTGTCCTTGCTGCTCGGCGCGAAGCGTCCGTATATCTACACCGGCGGCGGCATCATCCTCGCAGATGCGGCGCGCGAGCTGAACCAGTTCGCCGATCTGCTCGGCTACCCCGTCACGAATACGCTGATGGGGCTGGGCGGCTATCGCGCGAGCGACAGGAAATTCCTCGGCATGCTCGGCATGCACGGTACGTACGAAGCCAACATGGCCATGCAGCACTGCGACGTGCTGATCGCCATCGGTGCGCGCTTTGACGACCGCGTGATCGGCGACCCGGCGCATTTCTCGTCGGTGCCGCGCAAGATCATCCACATCGACATCGATCCCTCCTCCATTTCCAAGCGCGTCAAGGTCGACATTCCGATCGTCGGCGACGTCAAGGAAGTGCTGAAGGAGCTGATCGAGCAGTTGCAGACGGCCGAGCATGGCCCGGACACCGCGGCGCTCGCCGACTGGTGGAAGGACATCGAAGCCTGGCGCGCCAAAGACTGCCTGAAGTTCGACCGCAAGAGCGACATCATCAAGCCGCAGTACGTGGTGGAAAAGGCGTATGAACTGACCGACGGCAATGCCTTCGTGTGTTCGGACGTCGGCCAGCACCAGATGTGGGCGGCGCAGTTCTATCGCTTCAACAAGCCGCGCCGCTGGATCAACTCCGGCGGTCTCGGCACGATGGGCTTCGGCCTGCCGGCGGCGATGGGCGTGAAGATGGCGCACCCGGACGACGACGTGCTCTGCATCACGGGCGAAGGCTCGATCCAGATGTGCATCCAGGAGCTCTCGACCTGCAAGCAGTACGAAACGCCGATCAAGATCATTTCGCTGAACAACCGCTATCTGGGCATGGTGCGCCAGTGGCAGCAGATCGAATACAGCAAGCGCTATTCGCATTCGTACATGGATGCGCTGCCGGATTTCGTGAAGCTCGCCGAGGCTTACGGCCACGTCGGCATGCGCATCGAGAAGACGGCGGATGTCGAGCCGGCGCTGAAAGAAGCGCTGCGCCTGAAGGATCGCACGGTGTTTCTCGACTTTCAGACCGATCCGACCGAAAACGTCTGGCCGATGGTTCAGGCCGGCAAGGGCATCACGGAGATGCTGCTCGGTTCGGAAGATCTATAACGACGGTTTTGCGTTGACTTCGTCATGCGCGCTTTCAAAAAAAGCGTAGGCAGACGAAGCGGCGCCGGCCGGCTCGCATACATCACACATCTGGAAGAAGCGAAACATGAGACACATTATTTCCGTCCTGCTGGAAAACGAACCGGGCGCGCTCTCGCGCGTGGTCGGTCTGTTCTCCGCTCGCGGGTACAACATTGAAACCTTGACGGTGGCCCCGACCGAAGACCATTCGCTGTCGCGCATGACCATCGTTTCCATTGGCTCGGACGACGTGATCGAACAGATCACGAAGCATTTGAACCGCCTGATCGAGGTGGTGAAAGTGGTCGACCTTACCGAGGGCGCCCATATCGAGCGCGAGCTGATGTTGATCAAGGTAAGGGCGGTCGGCAAGGAGCGTGAGGAAATGAAACGGATGTCGGATATCTTCCGCGGCCGCATCATCGACGTCACCGAAAAGACCTATACGATCGAACTGACCGGCGCGAGCGACAAGCTCGATGCCTTCATTGAAGGGCTCGACGCCACCGCGATTCTCGAAACGGTCCGCACGGGCAGCTCGGGGATCGGCCGCGGCGAACGCATTCTGAAGGTTTGACGCCATCGATCGAGGCCGGGCAGTGCCTGCACCCACCCGGCCATGCAACACCCACGCATTATTTGAATTTCACCGATTTCATTGAATTTAGCCAAGGAACAGACATGAAAGTTTTCTACGACAAGGACGCCGACCTCTCCCTCATCAAGGGCAAGCAAGTCACCATCATCGGCTATGGCTCGCAAGGCCATGCTCACGCGCTGAACCTGAAGGAAAGCGGCGTGAACGTGACGGTCGGCCTGCGTAAGGGCGGCGCTTCGTGGAGCAAGGCTGAGAACGCCGGCCTGCAAGTCAAGGAAGTGGCTGAAGCCGTGAAGGGCGCGGACGTCGTCATGATGCTGCTGCCGGACGAGCAGATCGCCGAAGTCTATGCCAAGGAAGTGCACGCCAACGCCAAGGAGGGCGCGGCTCTCGCCTTCGCGCACGGTTTCAACGTGCACTACGGCCAGGTCATTCCGCGTGCCGACCTCGACGTCATCATGATCGCGCCGAAGGCGCCGGGCCACACGGTGCGCGGCACCTACTCGCAAGGTGGCGGCGTGCCCCACCTGATCGCCGTTGCGCAAGACAAGTCGGGCGCAGCGCGCGACATCGCCCTGTCGTACGCGGCAGCGAACGGCGGCGGCCGTGCCGGCATCATCGAAACCAACTTCCGCGAAGAAACCGAAACCGACCTGTTCGGCGAACAAGCCGTGCTGTGCGGCGGTACGGTCGACCTGATCAAGGCCGGCTTCGAAACGCTGGTGGAAGCGGGCTACGCACCGGAAATGGCGTACTTCGAGTGCCTGCACGAACTGAAGCTGATCGTCGACCTGATCTATGAAGGCGGCATCGCCAACATGAACTACTCGATCTCGAACAACGCCGAATACGGCGAGTACGTGACGGGTCCGAAGATCGTGACGGCCGAAACGAAGAAGGCGATGAAGCAGGTGCTGACCGACATCCAGACCGGTGAGTACGCCAAGAGCTTCATCATCGAAAACAAGGCTGGCGCACCGACGCTGCAGTCGCGCCGCCGCCTGACGGCTGAACACCAGATCGAAACGGTCGGTGCGAAGCTGCGCGCGATGATGCCGTGGATCGCCAAGAACAAGCTGGTCGACCAGTCGAAGAACTAAGCGGGTTGCGTCGCTTTTGACCGTCGCGGCGCTTCGGCGCAGGCGCCGGTAATGCAAAAAGCCGCCCAAGGGTGCTGAACCCTGGGCGGCTTTTGCTATCCTACGGTTTTACAAAAATACAGAAGCTCATCCATCCATGAATTACCCTCATCCGATCATCGCGCGCGAAGGCTGGCCGTTTATCGCCATCGCGGCCGTCGTTGCGTTGTTGATCCATGCCTTCGCGGGGTTCGGCTTTGCATGGCCGTTCTGGCTGCTGCTCATCTTCGTCGTGCAGTTCTTCCGCGATCCGGCGCGTCCCATCCCCACCCAGCCCAATGCCGTGCTGTGCCCGGCCGACGGCCGCATCGTCGCCGTCGAAACCACGCATGACCCGTACGCCAACCGTGAAGCGCTGAAAATCAGCGTGTTCATGAACGTGTTCAACGTCCACTCGCAGCGCTCGCCGGTGGATGGCGCGATTTCGAAGGTCGAATATTTCCCGGGCGCGTACCTGAACGCCGCCGTGGACAAGGCTTCGCTCGAAAACGAACGCAATGCGCTGGTGATCGAAACGGCCAGCGGCCATACCGTGACCTCGGTGCAGATCGCCGGTCTGATCGCGCGCCGCATTCTTTGCTACGTGCGTTCGGGCGAGCCGCTCACGCGCGGCCAGCGTTATGGCTTTATTCGCTTCGGCTCGCGCGTCGACGTGTATCTGCCGGTGGGCAGCCGTCCGCGCGTGTCGATCGGCGAGAAGGTTTCGGCGTCGTCGACCATTCTGGCTGAACTCGAACTATAAAGCGGCACAAGGGAGGTTGTTCCGATGGCCGCATTCAAGCGTCGTCCCCGTAACACCGCTGCAGCGCAGCCGCGGCCGTTTCGCCGCAACAAGCCGATGGTGCAGGAAGCGGGGCCGATCGACAGCCGCCGCGCTGCGCGCCAGCAGTTTCTGAGAAAGCGCGGCATTTATCTGCTGCCCAACGCGTTTACCACCGCCGCGCTCTTCTGCGGCTTCTTCGCGGTGGTGCAGGCCATGAACGTGCGTTTCGAGGTCGCCGCGATTGCGATTTTCGTCGCCATGGTGCTCGACGGCATGGACGGCCGCGTCGCACGTATGACGCATACCCAAAGCGCGTTCGGCGAGCAGTTCGACAGTCTTTCTGACATGGTGTCGTTCGGTGTGGCGCCGGCGCTCGTCATGTACGAATGGGTGCTGAAAGACCTCGGCCGCTGGGGCTGGCTTGCCGCGTTCGTCTATTGCTCCGGGGCGGCGCTGCGCCTTGCGCGCTTCAATACCAACATCGGCGTGGTCGACAAGCGCTTCTTCCAAGGCATGCCGAGCCCGGCGGCGGCTGCGCTGATCGCCGGTTTCGTGTGGCTTGCCACCGACAACCGTGTGCCCGTCAAGCTCGTCTGGCTGCCGTGGGTGGCGTTCGTGCTGACCATCTATGCCGGCGTGACCATGGTGTCGAATGCCCCGTTCTACAGCGGCAAGGCGCTCGACGTGCGGCATCGCGTGCCGTTCGGCGTGATCCTGCTGGTGGTGGTGGCGTTCGTGCTGGTGTCGTCCGATCCGCCGTTGATGCTGTTCGGCCTGTTCGTCCTCTATGGCCTGTCGGGCTATGTGTTCTGGGGCTACCAGGCGCTGCGGGGCAGGGCCAATCCGGCCCGCTCGGTGCAGCGCGAGCGCTGAGCGGCTTCGCCTCGACCGTTTGGCGTGGTTCAAACGGCAGCCTGCGGGCTGCCGTTTTTCATACTGCGCCGAGTGAAATGCTCCGCTTGGGAACCTGCTGGAAACCTGTGCGGCGGCTTACTCAGCGCCGGGTGCAGAGCCAATTGCGGGATTTTCCGAATGCCGCTATAGTCGCCGGATGGTGACTTTCCAGTGCCCCTTCCAGCCTCTTCAAGCCGGCGCGCCGCTATGCGTGCCAGCACTAGCGCGCCTAACGCGCTGATCGTTTCCGCCCTCCGTCTGCCTCGTTCGTTGTTTGGCGTCACCTGCGGTGGCGCAAACACCCGAATTCCGTTTTTCGATCCCCGTATTTGACCGAATCCTCCCAGGAGACCCGAGATGGCAGACAAACTGATTATTTTCGACACGACGTTGCGCGATGGCGAGCAATCGCCCGGCGCGTCGATGACGAAGGAAGAGAAAATCCGCATTGCCAAACAATTGGAGCGGATGAAGGTGGACATCATCGAAGCCGGCTTTGCGGCCAGCTCGAACGGCGATTTCGACGCGATCCACACCATCGCCTCGATGATCAAGGACAGCACGGTCTGTTCGCTCGCCCGCGCCAACGACAAGGACATCCAGCGCGCCGCCGACGCGCTGAAGCCGGCCGATCACTTCCGCATCCACACGTTCATTGCAACGTCGCCGTTGCACATGGAAAAGAAGTTGCGCATGACGCCGGACCAGGTGTTCGAGCAGGCGAAGCTCGCCGTGCGCTTCGCGCGCAAGTTCACCAACGACGTGGAATTCTCGCCGGAAGACGGCAGCCGCTCGGACATGGATTTCCTGTGCCGCGTGCTGGAAGCGGTGATCGCCGAAGGCGCGACCACCATCAACATCGCGGATACGGTCGGCTACGGCGTGCCGGAACTGTACGGCCAGCTCGTCAAGACGCTGCGCGAACGGATTCCGAATTCGGACAAAGCGGTGTTCTCCGTGCACTGCCATAACGACCTCGGCATGGCAGTGGCGAATTCGCTCGCCGGCGTGCAGATTGGCGGCGCGCGTCAGGTGGAGTGCACGATCAACGGTCTCGGCGAGCGCGCGGGCAATACCTCGCTCGAAGAAATCGTGATGGCCGTGAAGACTCGCAAGGACTACTTCGGCCTCGATCTCGGCATCGACACCACGCAGATCGTGCCGGCCTCGAAGCTCGTCTCGCAGATCACCGGTTTCGTGGTGCAGCCGAACAAGGCGGTAGTCGGCGCGAACGCGTTTGCGCACGCCTCGGGCATCCATCAGGACGGCGTGCTGAAGGCGCGCGACACCTACGAAATCATGCGCGCCGAAGATGTGGGCTGGAGCGCCAACAAGATCGTGCTCGGCAAGCTCTCGGGCCGCAATGCGTTCAAGCAGCGCCTGCAGGAACTTGGCGTGTCGCTGGAAAGCGAAGCGGAGTTGAACACGGCGTTTGCCCGCTTCAAGGAACTGGCCGATCGCAAGTCGGAAATTTTCGACGAAGACATCATCGCGATCGTCACCGAAGAGTCCGCGGAAGCGCAGCAAAAGGAGCACTACCAGTTCCTGTCGCTCGCGCAGCACTCGGAAACGGGCGAACAGCCGCATGCCCGCGTGGTGTTCACGGTCGAAGGCAAGGAAGTGACCGGCGAAGCGCGCGGCAATGGCCCAGTGGATGCCACGCTGAACGCGATCGAAACGGAAGTGGGCAGCGGCTCCGAACTGCTGCTGTACTCGGTGAACGCGATTACCACCGGCACTCAGGCACAGGGCGAAGTGACCGTGCGGCTGTCGAAGAGCGGGCGCATCGTCAACGGCGTGGGCACCGATCCGGATATCGTCGCGGCCTCCGCGAAGGCGTATATCTCGGCGCTCAACAAACTGTATTCGAACGTGGAAAAGGTCAATCCGCAGCGTTCGGAAGGCGTGTAAGCCGGCGGCGCGACCCGCGCCGCGGCCCACAAAAAAGGCCCTCGCCACACCATGGCGAGGGCCTTGTCACATCTGGCCTGAACGTGCGCGATGTGCGCGCAGCGTCTAGATCTAGAAGAAGTTGCGGCGGTCCGGATCGTGCAGCGGATCAGGCGTTTTCTGGGTGGTGCGCAGCACGCCCTGATCGTCGAAATAGAAGCTGTACATCATGTACCAGACGTTGTCTTCCAGGTAGCGATAGGTCCAGACCTCGCGCTTCATCAGCGGGAAGTAGGAGGTCTCCACCGGACGGCCGAAATTGACCAGCACATCGCTCTTGGTCCACGTGCCGATTTGCGCCTTGTAGAACTCGTTGGGCTGCAGCACCTGGCGCACGTTGAGGATCTTGCCGGCGCCGTCGATATCGGCTGCCGTGGTGGTTTCGCCCATGGGCTGGGTGGGCCACATCAGACGTTTGCCGCCGTTGGGCAGATCGTAGACTTCGCGCGGCGTGCCGAGCTTCGCGACGATGGTGGACTCGTCCTCGCCCTGCTGGAACTGCTGCCACGGCTGTACGCAGCCCGCGAGCAGCAGCGCGCCGAGGCCGGCGAGCGCGGTGCGCCGCAGATTCCCGCGCCGCCGTGCCGAGGCAACGCTCGAGGCGAACGCGGATGTGAGGCGGGTGAACATGACTTCCTCCGATGGCGTTTGATGGTGGTTTTTATCATCGAGACGCAATATTTTGACACGCGGGGCGGCAAAAGATTGTGCAACCACGGTTAACTTAACGCTGCGGGCCGCTTGCTTATTCCGCGTCGTGCGTCCTATGATCCGCGCTTCAGACGATTCAGAGGAGCTGCGCATGGCGGCGAAGTGGGGGCGCGTCGTGGCGGCGGCGCTGGCGGCGATGGTGATGACGGCAGCCTATGCCGCGGGCGAGACGGGTGTGCCTTCGTCGAGTGCGGCGCCGGGCGGCAAGCCGATCCAGCTCGCGCTGATCGAGGGCATGTCGGGTCCGTTCGCGAACGCCGGCGCGGCGGTGGAGCGCAATCTGCGCTTCGGTGTGGAAGCGGTGAATGCGCATGGTGGCGTCAAGCTGGCCGACGGCGCACATCCGCTCGAACTCGTCGTGCTGGACAGCAAGGGCAGCCCCGAAGAGGCGCTGCTGCAACTGCGGGCGGCGGCGGACCGCCATATCGGCTACGTCCTGCAGGGCAATAGCTCAGCTGTGGCGGCGGCGCTGATCGGCGCGATCGACAAGCAGAACTCCCGCGAGCCGGACAACCGCGAGCTGTTCCTCAACTATTCCGCCGACGATCCCGCGCTCACCAATGCCGCGTGCAGCTTCTGGCACTTCCGCTTCGACGCGCACGCGGGCATGCGCATGGACGCGCTGGCCGATGTGATCCAGCACGATCCGTCGGTCAGGAAGGTGTATCTGCTGAATCAGGACTACAGCTTCGGTCACGACGTTAGTGCGCTTGCGCGCTCGGCGCTGGCGGCGAAGCGTCCGGACATTGCGATTGTCGGCGACGAGTTTCATCCCATTGGCCGCGTGAAGGATTTCGCACCCTACATCGCGAAGATCCGCGCCAGCGGCGCGGATGCGGTGGTGACGGGCAACTGGGGCAACGATCTGACGCTGCTGGTCAAGGCCGCGCGCGAGCAGGGCCTCGACACCAAGTTCTACACGTTCTACGGCAATAGCCTCGGTGCGCCGGCCGCACTCGGCGACGCCGGCGTCAAGCGCGTGATCGCGGTGGCCGACTGGCACCCGAACGCGGGCGGCGCCGCCTCGGACGCCTGGTACAAGGCGTTCCGCGCCCGCTACCCGGCCGCCCAGGACGACTACCCCGTGCTGCGCATGGAACTGATGGTCGAAATGCTCGCCGCGGCCATGAACAAGGCCGGCAGCGCCGAGCCGGAGGCGGTTGCGAAGGCGCTGGAGGGGATGAAGTTCGACAACGGCTTCCACCCGTCGTGGATGCGCGCCGAGGATCATCAAATGATCCAGCCCCTTTACGTGATGGAGATGGACAAGGCCGGGACGCCGGGCGTGCGCTTCGACAACGAGGGTTCCGGCTACGGCTTTCGCACGGTGCTGGCGCTGCCGCCCGGGCGCACTGTCGCGCCGGCCACCTGTCGCATGACGCGGCCCTGACGTACAGGCTGTGCTACAATACGCCCCTCGTTGTAACCCACGGCACGGCCTTTCTTCCGTGACCGCCTGTCTAGTACTTAAGGAAATCGATATGACCGCAGTTGAAACAAGCAAGAAGTCCGACGTCGTTGCGCAATTTGCACGCGCTGCTAACGACACCGGCTCCCCCGAAGTTCAGGTCGCTCTGCTGACGACCCGTATCAACGAACTGACCGTTCACTTCAAGGCCCACACGAAAGATCACCACAGCCGCCGCGGTCTGCTGCGCATGGTGAGCCGTCGTCGTAAGCTGCTCGACTACCTGAAGGGTAAGGACGCGGACCGTTACCGCGCACTGATCGAGAAGCTGGGTCTGCGTAAGTAATTGGGCGCGCAGTAAGGCGCTCTCAGCAAGATGCCTGTGTCAGTTTCACTGATACAGGCATTTTGTTTTTGAACGGTGCGCTTCATGTGAGGTGCACCGATGGTTGTCCGCAGTAGCGTGACGGTTCATGCAGCGGGCAACACCCAACACAGCCGGGCTTCAGGGCAGAGCTTTGTGTCATTCCAGCGGTTCGCGCGGCAGCGCGGTTCTCTGGAATGGCATAAATAACACTCCTCTTCCCATGGGGCACGGTCCTGGCGTTGCCGCGCCGCTTCTGGTCCGCGCGGCATAACGATGGAGTGAAAAAATGACTATGTTCAATAAAATCGTCAAAGAATTTAAGTGGGGCCAACATAACGTTCGCCTCGAAACGGGCGAAGTCGCCCGTCAGGCAAGCGGTGCTGTGATTGTCGACGTCGAAGATACCGTCGTGCTGGCTACCGTGGTCGGCGCCAAGACCGCCAAGCCGGGTCAGGATTTCTTCCCGCTGACCGTCGACTACCTCGAAAAGACCTACGCTGCCGGCAAGATCCCCGGCGGCTTCTTCCGTCGCGAAGGCCGTCCGTCGGAAGGCGAAACGCTGATCTCGCGCCTGATCGACCGTCCGCTGCGCCCGCTGTTCCCGGAAGGCTTCTACAACGAAGTGCAGGTCGTGATCCACGTCCTGTCGCTGAACCCGGAAATCCCCGCCGACATCCCCGCGCTGATCGGCGCGTCGGCGGCGCTCGCCGTATCCGGCCTGCCGTTCAACGGCCCGGTCGGGGCAGCACGCGTGGCCTACATCAACAACGAATACGTGTTGAACCCGACGCGTCCGCAAATGAAGGAATCGGCGCTCGACCTGATCGTCGCCGGTACGGAACGCGCGGTGCTGATGGTGGAATCGGAAGCGCAACAACTGACCGAAGAAGTGATGCTCGGCGCAGTGGTGTTCGGTCACGAGCAAATGCAGATCGCGATCGACGCGATCCATGAACTCGTGCGCGAAGGCGGCAAGCCGGAATGGGACTGGAAGCCGGCCGCCAAGAACGAGCCGCTGATCGCCCGCGTGACGGAACTGGCGCAAGCCGACCTGCTCGCCGCGTACCAGATCCGCGACAAGCAAGCCCGTTCGACCAAGCTGAAGGAAGTCTACGCAGCGACGTCGGCGAAGCTGGAAGAAGAAGCCGCTGCCGCCGGCACGGTTGCAGCAGACAAGGCGACGGTCGGCAACGTGCTGTTCGACATCGAAGCGAAGATCGTCCGTACGCAGATCCTCGACGGTGAACCGCGTATCGACGGCCGCGACACGCGCACCGTGCGCCCGATCGAAATCCGTACCGGCGTGCTGCCGCGTACGCACGGCTCGGCACTGTTCACGCGCGGCGAAACGCAAGCGCTGGTCGTCGCCACGCTGGGCACCAAGGGCGACGAGCAGAACATCGACGCGCTCGAAGGCGAGTACCGCGAGCGCTTCATGCTCCACTACAACATGCCGCCGTTCGCGACCGGCGAAACCGGCCGCGTCGGTTCGCCGAAGCGCCGTGAAATCGGTCACGGCCGTCTGGCCAAGCGCGCACTGGCAGCTTGCCTGCCGAGCGCCGACGAATTCGGCTACTCGATTCGTGTCGTGTCGGAAATCACCGAATCGAACGGTTCGTCGTCGATGGCTTCGGTGTGCGGCGGCTGCCTCGCACTGATGGACGCCGGCGTGCCGATGAAGGCGCACGTCGCCGGCATCGCCATGGGCCTGATCCTCGAAGGCAACAAGTTTGCCGTCCTGACCGACATCCTCGGCGACGAAGATCACCTCGGCGACATGGACTTCAAGGTGGCGGGTACCGAGCAAGGCGTGACCGCGCTGCAGATGGACATCAAGATTCAGGGCATCACCAAGGAAATCATGCAGGTCGCTCTCGCGCAAGCGAAGGAAGGCCGTATGCACATCCTCGGCAAGATGACCTCGGCTGTGTCGGGCGCGAACACGCAACTGTCGGAATTCGCACCGCGCATGATCACCATCAAGATCAATCCGGAAAAGATCCGCGACGTGATCGGCAAGGGTGGCTCGGTGATCCGCGCGCTGACCGAAGAAACCGGCACGACGATCGATATTTCGGACGACGGCATCGTCACCATCGCCAGCACCAGCAGCGAAGGCATGGCCGAAGCGAAGAAGCGTATCGAGAACATCACGCTGGAAGTCGAAGTGGGCCAGGTCTACGAAGGCACCGTGCTCAAGCTGCTCGATTTCGGCGCGATCGTGAACATCCTGCCGGGCAAGGATGGTCTGCTGCACATTTCCGAGATCGCCAACGAGCGCATCAAGGACATCAACGACTACCTGAAGGATGGTCAGCAGGTGAAGGTCAAGGTCATCCAGACGGACGAGAAGGGCCGCGTGCGTTTGTCGGCGAAGGCGTTGCTGAACGACGGCGCGTCGGGCGCACCGCAAAGCGAACCGACTCCGCAGTAATGCAGTAAGGTAGGGAACGGCCGGCAGCGTGAAGGCGCGCCGGCCGTTTTTCATGCAGGGTGGATCGCACTGCCAACCGGGCCAAAGCCAGGTTGGCAGTCCAATCCAAACCTTGGAGGTGACGCAGATGAAAGCGATCGAAATTACCGAATTCGGTGCGCCGGACGTCTTGAAGCTCGCGGAGCGGCCCACGCCGCAGCCGAAAGCGGGTGAGGTGCTGATCAAGGTGGCGGCCTCGGGCGTGAATCGTCCGGACGTGTTCCAGCGCAAGGGCGGCTACGCACCGCCGCCGGGCGCGTCGGATCTGCCGGGGCTGGAAGTGGCGGGGGAGATCGTCGGCGGGACGATCGACGAGAAGCACAACCCGTTCGGACTGAAAATCGGCGATCGCGTCTGCGCATTGCTGGCAGGCGGCGGTTACGCCGAATATGCCGCCGCGCCGCTCGCGCAGTGTCTGCCGGTGCCCAAGGGGCTCTCGGATATCGAAGCGGCTTCGTTGCCGGAAACCTTCTTTACCGTCTGGAGCAACGTGTTCGAGCGCGCGCAACTGGGCGCGGGCGAGGGCGGCCCCAACGAAACCTTGCTGGTGCAGGGCGGCTCGAGCGGCATTGGCGTGACGGCCATCCAGATCGCCCATGCCCTGGGTTTTCGCGTGTTTGCTACGGCGGGGTCCGACGACAAGTGCCGCGCTTGCGAACAGTTGGGCGCCGAGCGTGCGATCAACTATAAAACTGAGGACTTCGTCGAAGTCCTCAAGTCGCTGACGAACGATCGCGGTGTCGACGTGATTCTCGACATGGTGGCGGGCAACTACGTGCCGCGCGAGTTGACCGCGCTGGCCGACGGCGGCCGGATCGTGCTGATCGCGACGTTGGGCGGCGCGAAAGCGGAGCTGAACCTGCACGAGATCCTGCGCCGTCGTCTGACGATAACCGGTTCGACCTTGCGTCCGCGGCCCGTCGAATTCAAGGCGAAGATCGCGGCGCAGCTCAAGGCCCGGGTGTGGCCGCACCTCGAGGACGGCCGGATCAAGCCGGTGATCTACAAGGTGTTCCCGGCTGCGCAAGCCGCCGAAGCGCACGCGCTGATGGAAAGCAGTACGCATGTGGGCAAGATCATGCTGGATTGGGCCGGGCTGACACAGCCGGCTTGACACACCCGGTTTGACCCGATCCGCCTGGTCACAGTAAAATTGCGTGTTTTGCGTGCGCTGCATGATTCCGAAAGGTGGGCAGCCGGGTTGCAAATGAGGCTGCACATTCTGCGCAAACCGCACCTGCCTGCCACTGCAGGACGAAACGACAAGACGAGACGATGTCGAAACAACGAGCGAAGCTGGTAGTCGGTAACTGGAAGATGCACGGGCGGCTGGCCGGCAACACGGCTCTGCTCCAGGCCGTCGCGCAGGGCGCCGGAGCGCTGCCGGACGACGTCCGGGTTGGGGTCTGTGTACCGTGCCCGTATCTCGCGCAGGCGCAGGCGCTGCTGGACGGCAGTCGCGTCGTGTGGGGCGTGCAGGACGTCTCGGCCTACACCGAGGGCGCCTACACGGGCGAAGTGGCCGCGCCGATGGCCGTTGACTTCGGTGCGTCGCTGGCCATCGTCGGGCACTCGGAGCGCCGGGCTTATCACCGCGAGAGTGCGGAGCTGGTGGCCGTCAAGACGCAGCGTGTGCTCGAAGCGGGGTTGACGCCCATTGTCTGTGTCGGCGAAACGCTCGAAGAGCGCGAGGCAGGCAAGACCGAGCAGGTGGTCGGTGTGCAGCTGGACGAAGTGCTGGCGAAGTTGTCGTCCGAAGAGGCGGCGCGCATTGTCGTCGCGTACGAGCCTGTTTGGGCGATCGGCACCGGCAAGAGCGCCACGGCGCAACAGGCCCAGCAGGTTCACGCGTTCTTGCGTGCGCGTCTCGTTGCGAAGGGTGCGCCTGACGTAGCACTGTTGTATGGCGGTAGCGTGAAGCCGGAGAATGCGGAAGAGTTGTTCCGTCAGCCGGATATCGACGGTGGCCTGATTGGCGGCGCGTCGTTGAAGGACCAGGATTTCCTGGCAATCTGCAAGGCGGCCGGCGCGGTGAGCGTCACGCAGTAAGCAGGTTGCCCGGGTGAGGAAGACCCATTGCGTGCGGTGCGCCTTGTGCCGCGCGATTAAATAAAGACTCAGGTGAGTGTGATGCTGGTTTTGAAAACATTGATTATCGTCGTTCAGTTGTTGTCGGCGCTTGGGGTCATCGGCCTCGTGTTGCTGCAGCACGGTAAGGGCGCCGACATGGGTGCTGCTTTCGGCAGCGGCGCATCGGGCAGTCTGTTCGGTGCGACGGGTTCGGCTAACTTCCTGTCGCGTACCACCGCGGTGCTTGCAGCGGTCTTTTTTATCAGCACGCTGACCCTCACGTACCTCGGCTCATATCACGCCAAGCCTTCTGCAGGCTTGCTTGGCGCGGTAGCGACCGCTCCGGTTGCGGCGTCGTCCGCAGCCGTGCCGGCTGGTGCATCGGGTGCGGCGCCGGCAGTGGCCGCATCGACGCCGGGCCAGGACGTGCCGAAATAAATTTTCGGGAAAAGTGGCCGTGGTGCGTTGAACAAACTGTTTGAACCAGTTACAATCTAAGTCTTGAAGCGATTCGCGGGTTTTACAAGTTGATTTCCCGGATTGCAGTAGTGCCGACGTGGTGAAATTGGTAGACACGCTATCTTGAGGGGGTAGTGGCGAAAGCTGTGCGAGTTCGAGTCTCGCCGTCGGCACCAATGTTATCTAAATGCCAGCCGCTTGCTTCGCTTCGGCTGGCATTTTCGCTTCTGGCTGGTGTTTGCGTTAAAGTTGCAGCGTCAAGCGCGCCGAAGTAATTTCGTGCCGGGTGATCTAGTCCCTGGCGGCACTCAGAACCAACCGATTGAGGATAGTCTTGAACCTCGCAGCCTATTACCCCGTCTTGTTGTTCCTCCTGGTGGGCACTGGTTTAGGCGTAGCACTGGTCAGTATTGGCAAGATCCTCGGTCCGAACAGGCCCGATACCGAGAAGAACGCACCATACGAGTGCGGCTTCGAAGCATTCGAAGATGCGCGCATGAAATTCGATGTGCGCTACTATCTCGTCGCCATTCTCTTCATCATTTTCGATCTTGAAACCGCGTTCCTGTTCCCGTGGGGCGTAGCCCTGCGCGACATCGGCTGGCCCGGCTTCATGGCAATGATGATTTTCCTGCTCGAGTTCCTGTTGGGCTTCGCCTACATCTGGAAGAAGGGCGGGCTGGACTGGGAATGATGGATTAATCGCCGGTTTGCGTGGGTGGCGAGTGCTAGCCGCCCCGTCTGGAGTGGAAAGCAAATGAGTATCGAAGGGGTCTTGAAGGAAGGGTTTGTCACCACCACGGCTGACAAGCTGATCAACTGGACGCGCACCGGCTCCCTGTGGCCGATGACGTTCGGTCTTGCGTGTTGCGCGGTCGAGATGATGCATGCGGGCGCCGCCCGTTATGACCTTGACCGTTTCGGCGTGGTGTTTCGTCCGAGTCCGCGTCAGTCGGACGTGATGATCGTCGCCGGCACGCTGTGCAACAAGATGGCGCCCGCTCTGCGCAAGGTCTACGACCAGATGGCCGAACCGCGCTGGGTGATCTCGATGGGTTCGTGCGCGAACGGCGGCGGCTACTATCACTATTCGTATTCAGTGGTACGTGGTTGCGATCGGATCGTGCCGGTCGACGTCTATGTGCCGGGTTGTCCGCCCACTGCAGAAGCGCTGGTCTACGGCGTGATCCAGCTACAGGCGAAGATCCGTCGCACCAACACCATCGCACGTCAATAAGGCCAGAGCCACCCCCACAATATGGCAAGCAAACTCGAGACCCTGAAAGCGAACCTCGAGGCGGCCTTTGGCGGCCGCCTGCTGAGCATCACCGAAGCAATCGGCGAGCTCACAATCGTCGTGAGTGCAAGAGAATATCAAGATATTGCGACGCGCCTCCGCGACGATTTGTCGCTGCGCTTCGAGCAGCTGGTTGACCTGTGCGGCGTCGACTACCAGACCTACGGCGACGGCGCTTACGACGGTCCGCGTTTTGCCGCCGTGTTGCATCTGCTGTCGGTGGCGAACAACTGGCGTCTGCGTGTGCGCGTATTCGCGCAGGACGACGACGTGCCGCTGATCCCGTCCGTGGTCGACATCTGGAATTCGGCCAACTGGTACGAGCGCGAAGCATTCGACCTGTTCGGCATCGTCTTCGAAGGTCACCCGGACCTGCGCCGTATTCTGACCGACTACGGCTTCATCGGTCACCCGTTCCGCAAGGATTTCCCTGTCTCCGGCTACGTTGAAATGCGTTACGACCCGGAAGAGAAGCGCGTCGTCTATCAGCCTGTGACGATCGAGCCGCGGGAAATCACGCCGCGCGTGATCCGCGAGGATCGCTATGGCGGTCTGAAACACTAAGGGAACGCCATGGCAGAGATCAAAAACTACACGCTTAACTTCGGCCCGCAGCACCCGGCCGCGCACGGTGTGCTGCGCCTTGTGCTCGAACTCGACGGCGAAGTGATCCAGCGCGCCGACCCGCATATCGGCCTCCTGCACCGCGCCACCGAAAAGCTCGCGGAAACCAAGACGTTCATCCAGTCCGTGCCGTACATGGACCGCCTCGACTATGTGTCGATGATGGTCAACGAGCACGGCTACGTGATGGCCATCGAAAAGCTGCTCGGCATCGACGTGCCGGTGCGTGCCAAGTACATCCGCGTGCTGTTCGACGAAATCACGCGTGTGCTGAACCACCTGATGTGGATCGGCTCGCACGCGCTCGACGTTGGCGCCATGGCGGTGTTTCTGTATGCGTTCCGCGAGCGCGAAGACCTGATGGACGTGTACGAAGCGGTGTCCGGCGCCCGGATGCACGCGGCTTACTATCGTCCGGGCGGTGTGTATCGCGATCTGCCGGAAGCCATGCCGCAGTACAAGGCATCGAAGATTCGCAACGCGAAGGCGCTGTCGAAGATGAACGAGACCCGCCAGGGTTCGTTGCTCGACTTCATTGACGACTTCTTCACCCGCTTCCCGCATTGTGTCGACGAATACGAAACGCTCCTCACCGACAACCGGATCTGGAAGCAGCGTCTGGTCGGCATTGGCGTGGTGAGCCCGGAGCGTGCGTTGCAGTTGGGCATGACCGGCGCGATGCTGCGCGGCTCGGGCGTCGAGTGGGATCTGCGCAAGAAGCAGCCGTATGAAGTGTATGACAAGCTGGACTTCGACATTCCGGTGGGCGTGAACGGCGATTGTTACGACCGCTACTTGGTTCGCGTCGAAGAAATGCGTCAATCAACTCGGATTGCGAAACAATGCATTGAGTGGTTGCGCAACAATCCGGGCCCCGTAATGATCGACAATCATAAGATTGCGCCGCCGTCGCGCGTCGGCATGAAGTCGAACATGGAAGAGCTGATTCACCATTTCAAGCTCTTCACGGAAGGCTTCCACGTGCCGGAAGGCGAAGCATACGCGGCAGTCGAACATCCGAAGGGCGAGTTCGGCATCTATCTGATCTCGGACGGCGCGAACAAGCCGTACCGTCTGAAGATTCGCGCGCCGGGTTATGCGCATCTGTCCGCGCTCGACGAAATGGCGCGCGGTCACATGATTGCGGATGCCGTGACGATTATCGGCACACAGGACATCGTGTTCGGCGAAATCGATCGTTAAGAGCGGTTTTCATCGTGGCGCGCGCGTCGCAGCCGTAGCGTGCGCGTGTCAAGCAAAGGAACGCCGGGTCTGTCGCAACATGCAGCGCGCGACGGGTTTTCGTTCGGTAGGAATTGAAAGAGTCGTGTCTGAAAATGATCTCAGCTGAAGGCCTGAAAGAAATCGATCGTGCGATCGCGAAGTATCCCGCCGGTCAGCAACAGTCCGCCGTCATGGCGGCGTTGGCCGTTGCTCAGGAAGAGCATGGCTGGCTGTCGCCCGAACTGATGCAGTTCGTCGCGGACTATCTCGGCATGCCCGCAGTCGCCGTGCAGGAGGTTGCGACCTTCTACACGATGTACGAGACGTCGCCGGTCGGCAAGCACAAGATCACGCTCTGCACGAATCTGCCGTGCCAGCTCGGTCCGGACGGCGGCTCGGAAAGCGCGGCCGAATACCTGAAGCAGAAGCTCGGCATCGACTTCGGCGAAACCACCGCGGACGGCAAGTTCACCTTGAAAGAAGGCGAGTGCATGGGTTCGTGCGGCGATGCGCCGGTGATGCTGGTGAACAACCATCGCATGTGCAGCTTCATGAGCCGCGCGAAGATCGACCAGCTGCTCGAGGAGCTCTCGAAATGACGTCACTTCACGATCGTCACATCAAACCGCTGATTCTCGCCGGCCTGAACGGCGACAACTGGCATCTCGAAGACTACGTGTCGCGCGGCGGTTACGCCCAGCTGCGCCGTATTCTGGAAGAGAAGATTCCGCCCGAGCAGGTGATTGCCGACGTCAAGGCGTCGGGCCTGCGTGGCCGTGGGGGTGCAGGCTTCCCGACCGGTCTGAAGTGGAGCTTCATGCCGCGTCAGTTCCCGGGGCAAAAGTATCTCGTCTGCAATTCGGACGAAGGCGAGCCGGGCACGTTCAAGGATCGCGACATCCTGCGCTATAACCCGCATGCGCTGATCGAAGGCATGGCTATCGGCGCGTACGCGATGGGCATCACCGTGGGCTACAACTATATCCACGGCGAGATTTTCGCGGAGTACCGCCGCTTCGAAGAGGCGCTGGAAGAAGCGCGCCGCGCCGGTTTCCTCGGCGACAACATCATGGGCTCGGGCTTCTCGTTCCAGCTCCATGCGCACCACGGTTACGGCGCCTATATCTGCGGCGAAGAAACCGCGCTGCTCGAGTCGCTGGAAGGCAAGAAGGGCCAGCCGCGCTTCAAGCCGCCGTTCCCGGCGAGCTTCGGCGTGTACGGCAAGCCGACCACGATCAACAACACCGAAACATTCGCAGCCGTGCCGTTCCTGCTGACGGTCGGTCCGCAGACTTACCTGGAACTGGGTAAGCCGAACAACGGCGGCACGAAGATTTTCTCGGTGTCGGGCGACGTCGAACGTCCGGGCAACTATGAAGTTCCGCTCGGCACGCCGTTCGCGACGCTGCTGGATCTTGCCGGCGGCATGCGCGGCGGCAAGAAGATCAAGGCCGTGATTCCTGGCGGCTCGTCCGCGCCGGTGATTCCGGGCGAGATGATGATGCATACGGACATGGACTACGACTCGATCGCCAAGGCGGGATCGATGCTCGGTTCGGGCGCGGTGATCGTGATGGACGAGACCCGCTGCATGGTCCGTTCGCTGCTGCGTCTGTCGTACTTCTATTACGAAGAGTCCTGCGGTCAGTGCACACCTTGCCGCGAAGGCACGGGCTGGCTGTATCGCGTCGTGCATCGTATCGAGCACGGCCTCGGCCGCAAGGAAGATCTGGACCTGCTGAATTCCGTGGCCGGCAACATCATGGGCCGCACGATTTGCGCGCTCGGCGATGCAGCGGCCATGCCGGTGCGCGGCATGCTCAAGCACTACTGGGACGAGTTCGAATATCACGTCGAGCACAAGCACTGCCTCGTGGGCGGTCATGCCGGCGCAGCGCATGCTTCGGAAACGGTGGCGGCTTAAACAAACAGCGAACGACGGGTCGGCAACAAGCGGCCCATCCACCAGAAGCGTCAACCGCGGGGTTCTTCGCTGTGTGGCGATGAACGGGCGAACGATTGAGCGGTAACAGGTTAAGGAAGATTGACCATCATGGTTGAACTTGAAATAGACGGCAAGAAAGTAGAGGTGCCTGAAGGCAGCATGGTGATCCAGGCTGCGCATAAGGTCGACACGTACATTCCTCACTTCTGCTATCACAAGAAGCTGTCGATTGCGGCCAACTGCCGGATGTGCCTGGTCGACGTCGAAAAGATGCCGAAGGCCGTGCCCGCCTGTGCCACGCCGGTGTCGGCGGGCATGATCGTGCGCACCAAGTCCGACAAGGCCGTGCAGGGTCAGCAAGCCGTGATGGAATTCCTGCTGATCAACCACCCTCTCGACTGCCCGATCTGCGACCAGGGCGGCGAATGCCAGTTGCAGGATCTGGCGGTGGGCTACGGCAAGTCGTCCTCGCGCTATAGCGAAGAGAAGCGCGTGGTGTTCCACAAGAACGTCGGCCCGCTGATCTCGATGGAAGAAATGACGCGTTGCATTCACTGCACGCGTTGCGTCCGCTTCGGCCAGGAAATTGCCGGCGTGATGGAGCTGGGCATGCTGGGCCGCGGCGAGCATTCGGAAATCACCTCGTTCGTCGGCAAGACGGTCGACTCCGAACTGTCGGGCAACATGATCGATCTGTGCCCGGTCGGCGCGCTCACCAGCAAGCCGTTCCGCTACAGCGCCCGCACGTGGGAACTGTCGCGCCGCAAGTCGGTGAGCCCGCACGATTCCGTCGGCGCAAATCTGGTGGTGCAGGTCAAGAACAACCGCGTGATGCGCGTGCTGCCGTTCGAGAACGAAGCCATCAACGAATGCTGGATCTCGGACAAGGACCGCTTCTCGTACGAAGGCCTGAACAGCCCGGAACGCCTCACGCAGCCGATGCTGAAGCAAGGCGGCAAGTGGGTCGAAACCGACTGGCAGACAGCGCTCGACTACGTCGTGAAGGGCCTGAAGGGCATCAAGGACGACCATGGCGCAGACGCGCTGGCCGCTCTCGGCAGCGCCCACAGCACCGTCGAAGAACTGTTCCTGCTGAAGCAACTCGCGCAAGCAGTCGGCACGCCTAACGTCGACTTCCGCCTGCGTCAGGCGGATTTCTCGGCACCGGTCAACGGTACGCCTTGGCTTGGCGCGAAGGTTGCCGACCTGTCGAACGTCGACGCGGCGTTCATCATCGGCTCGGACCTGCGCCGCGATCACCCGCTGCTGGCCGCGCGTCTGCGCCAGGCCGCCAAGGGCGGCGCGCAACTGACGCTCGTGCAAGCCACCAACGACAACGCGCTGATCCCGGAAGCAAAACGCGTGGTGGCCGCGCCGTCCGCATGGCTCGGCGAACTCGCCGGTGTCGCCGCTGCGGTCTCCGAAGCGCGCGGTGCGGCTTTGCCGGAAGTCTTCGCCGGCACGCAGCCGAGCGATGCGCACAAGCAAGTGGCAGCGTCGCTCGCAGCGGGCGAACTGCGCCTCGTGCTGCTCGGCAACGCCGCAGTGCGTCACCCGGACTTTGCCCGTATTCACGCCGCGGCCCAATGGATCGCGGACACCACCGGCGCCACGCTCGGCTTCCTCACGGAAGCGGCGAACACGGTGGGTGCTCACCTCGTCGGCGCGCTGCCGGGCGCAGGCGGTCTGAACGCTCGCGAAGTGTTCGAACAGCCGCGCAAGGGTTACGTGCTGCTCAACGTCGAGCCGGAGTTCGACACGGCCAACCCGGCGCAAGCCCTGGCCGCGTTGAACCAGGCTGAAATGGTGGTGGTGCTGTCGCCGTTCCAGACCGGCGCCGAATACGCCGACGTGCTGCTGCCGATCGCGCCGTTCACGGAAACGGCCGGCACCTTCGTCAGCGCGGAAGGCACGGTGCAGACCTTCAACGGCGTAGTGCGTCCGCTGGGCGACACGCGTCCGGCATGGAAGGTGTTGCGCGTGCTGGGCAGCCTGCTCGGCCTGCCGGGCTTCGAATTCGATACTTCGGAAGAAGTGCGCAAGGCCGCGCTCGGCGACGGCGACCTGAGCGCGCGTCTGTCGAACAAGACCGGCGTCGCAGTGGCACGCGGTACGGCAGCCAAAGCGGCCGACGGCGCGTTCGAGCGCATTGCCGATGTGCCGATCTACCACGCCGACCCGCTGGTGCGCCGCGCGGAATCGCTGCATCTGACGGCGGCTGCACGGGTGGCGAACACCGTCGGCCTGCCGGCTGCGCTGTTCGACAAGCTGGGTCTGAAAGACGGCGACGCGGTGCGCGTGCGCCAGGGTGAGCGCTCGGTCCAGTTGCCGGCCGTGCGCGATGCAAATCTTGCGGAGACAGTCGTCCGCGTATCGGCGGCCACGCCTGCCGGTGCAGCGCTGGGCAGCCTGTTCGGTGAACTGCTGGTGGAGAAGGCGTAAATGTTCGAATCGATCAACTCGGGCGGCACTCAACTTCTCGGTGCGGCATGGCCCACGGTGTGGGCACTGGTGCGCATCCTGGTGGTAGCCGTCGTGATCCTGCTGTGCGTGGCTTACCTGATCCTCTGGGAACGTAAGCTGATCGGCTGGATGCACGTGCGTCTCGGTCCGAACCGCGTCGGTCCTGCCGGTTTGCTGCAGCCGATCGCCGACGTGCTCAAGCTCCTGCTCAAGGAAGTGATTCAACCGGCGCAAGCCAGCCGCTGGATCTACCTGATCGCGCCGATCATGGTGGTGGTGCCGGCCTTCGCGGTCTGGGCGGTGATTCCGTTCCAGGCGGGCGCGGTGCTCGGCGACATCAACGCGGGCCTGCTGTACGCCATGGCGATTTCGTCGATCGGTGTGTACGGCGTGATTCTGGCCGGCTGGGCGTCGAACTCGAAGTACGCGTTCCTCGGCGCCATGCGCGCCGCGGCGCAGATGGTCTCGTACGAAATCTCGATGGGCTTCGCGCTCGTCGTGGTGCTGATGACCTCGGGCAGCCTGAACCTGTCGGATATCGTGACCTCGCAAGAGCGCGGCATCTTCGCCGGCTACGGCCTGACCTTTCTGTCGTGGAACTGGCTGCCGCTGCTGCCGATGTTCGTGGTGTACTTCATCTCGGGCATCGCCGAAACGAACCGCCACCCGTTCGACGTGGTGGAAGGGGAGTCGGAAATCGTCGCGGGTCACATGATCGATTACTCGGGTATGGCGTTCGCGCTGTTCTTCCTCGCCGAGTACATCAACATGATCGTGATCTCGGCGCTCGCCTCCACGCTGTTCCTCGGCGGCTGGAGCGCACCGTTCGGCTTCCTGTCGTTTATTCCGGGCATTTTCTGGCTGGTGCTGAAAGTGTTCTTGTTGTTGTCGGTGTTCATCTGGGCGCGTGCCACGTTCCCGCGCTACCGCTATGACCAGATCATGCGTCTGGGCTGGAAGGTGTTTATTCCGGTCAGCGTGGTGTGGCTGGTGGTGGTCGGCTTCTGGATCATGTCGCCGTTGAACATCTGGAAATAAAGGGCGGATGAACCTATGACCGCAATCCAAAACTTCTTCAAGACCTTCTTCCTGACGGAGTTGCTCAAGGGCCTCGCGCTGACCGGACGGTATACGTTCCAGCGCAAGATCACGGTGCAGTTTCCGGAAGAGAAGACCCCGATTTCGCCGCGTTTCCGCGGCCTGCACGCGCTGCGCCGCTATGAAAACGGCGAAGAGCGCTGCATTGCCTGCAAGCTGTGCGAAGCCGTGTGCCCGGCACTGGCCATCACGATCGAATCCGAAACGCGCGCGGACAACACCCGTCGCACGACGCGTTACGACATCGATCTGACCAAGTGCATTTTCTGCGGTTTCTGCGAAGAAAGCTGCCCCGTCGATTCGATCGTCGAGACGCACATTCTCGAATATCACGGCGAAAAGCGCGGCGACCTGTATTTCACGAAGGAAATGCTGCTGGCCGTGGGCGATCGCTACGAAACGGAGATCGCTGCAAACAAGGCAGCGGATGCGCCGTATCGTTGAGACGCGGGTTGAAGCGCTTTTGTTTGACGTATCACGTTGTACCGGCCTGCAGTCAGGCCGTAGGCTGCTGCTTCACCGCTGTAGCGTGGCACGCTTGTGCCAAAGAACAATGCCTGACGATGGCCTAACGATGAACCGGTAATCATGGAATTCACGACCGTACTGTTCTACATCTTTGCTCTGCTGCTGGTGGTGTCAGGGCTGAAGGTGATCACCTCCCGAAACCCGGTGGCGTCCGCGCTGTTCCTGGTGCTCGCGTTCTTCAACGCGGCCGCCATCTGGATGCTGCTGCAGGCCGAGTTCCTCGCGATCCTGCTGGTGCTGGTCTACGTCGGCGCGGTGATGGTGCTGTTCCTGTTCGTGGTGATGATGCTGGACATCAACATCGACGTGCTGCGACGCGACTTCAAACGCTTCGTGCCGATGGCCACGATCGTCGGCGCGATCATCGTGATCGAAACCGCGCTGATCCTGTGGCACGGCTTCGGCGCGACGCTCACGCCGCTGCGCGACACCACGGTGGCGACGGGTAGTGCCATGGCGGGCTGGTCGAATACGCGCGTGATCGGTAAAGTGATCTACACGGACTACATCTTCGCCTTCGAAGTGGCGGGTCTGGTGCTGCTGGTGGCGATCATCGCCGCCATCGCGCTGACCACGCGCCACGCGAAGGACAGCAAGCGCCAGAACGTGAGCGATCAGGTGAAAGTGCGCGCGCAAGACCGCGTGCGCGTTGTGAAGATGCCTTCGGAAAAGACCGCGGCTACGATCGCGGCGGAAGAAGCAGCAGCGGTTGCTGCAGCGGCGGCCGCCGCTGCGGATCCGGCCACTGCTAAAAATAGCTGAGAGGAGACAGGAGAGAAATTATGCTGACCCTTGCTCATTACCTTGTGCTCGGCGCGATCCTGTTTGCGATCAGCGTTGTGGGCATTTTCCTGAACCGCCGCAACGTCATCATTATCCTGATGGCGATCGAGCTGATGCTGCTGGCGGTGAACACCAATTTCGTCGCGTTCTCGCACTATCTCGGCGACGTCCATGGCCAGATCTTCGTCTTCTTCGTGCTGACGGTTGCAGCAGCGGAAGCGGCAATCGGGCTGGCGATTCTGGTGACCCTGTTCCGTAGTCTCGACACGATCAATGTCGAGGATCTCGATCAGCTCAAAGGTTAATGGGGCAAGACATGTCAAGCACACTCAACGAAAACCTGTTGCTGGCGGTACCGCTTGCACCGCTGGCCGGCTCTCTGATTGCCGGGCTGTTCGGCAAGGCGGTCGGGCGCGCAGGCGCCCATACGGTCACGATCCTCGGCGTCGCGATTTCCTTCATTCTTTCGGCCATCGTCTTCTTCGACGTGATGAACGGCGCGAGCTTCAACGCGACGATCTACGAATGGATGTCGGTCGGCAAGCTGAAATTCGAAATCGGCTTCCTCGTCGACTCGCTCACGGCCATGATGATGTGCGTTGTGACCTTCGTGTCGCTGATGGTGCACATCTACACGATCGGCTACATGGCCGACGACGACGGCTACCAGCGCTTCTTCTCGTACATCGCGCTGTTCACGTTCTCGATGCTGATGCTCGTGATGAGCAACAACCTGCTGCAGCTGTTCTTCGGCTGGGAAGCGGTGGGTCTGGTGTCGTACCTGCTGATCGGCTTCTACTTCACTCGCGAAAGCGCGATCTACGCGAACATGAAGGCGTTCATCGTGAACCGCGTGGGCGACTTCGGCTTCCTGCTCGGTATCGGCCTGCTGCTGGCGTTTGCCGGCTCGCTGAACTACGGCGACGTGTTCGCGAAGAGCCACGAGCTCGCCGCGCTGAACTTCCCGGGCACCAGCTGGGGCCTGCTGACGGTGGCCTGTATTTGCCTCTTTATCGGCGCCATGGGTAAGTCGGCGCAGTTCCCGCTGCATGTCTGGTTGCCGGATTCGATGGAAGGCCCGACGCCGATCTCCGCACTGATCCACGCGGCCACCATGGTGACGGCCGGTATCTTCATGGTCACACGTATGTCGCCGCTGTTCGAACTGTCGGATACGGCGTTGTCGTTCGTGACCATCATCGGTGCGATTACCGCGCTGTTTATGGGTTTCCTCGGGATTGTCCAGAACGACATCAAGCGGGTGGTGGCGTATTCCACGCTGTCGCAGCTCGGTTACATGACGGTGGCGCTGGGCGTGTCGGCTTATCCGGTCGCCATGTTCCACCTGATGACGCACGCGTTCTTCAAGGCGCTGCTGTTCCTCGGCGCGGGTTCGGTGATCATCGGCATGCACCACGATCAGGACATGCGCAACATGGGCGGCCTGCGCAAGTACATGCCGATCACGTGGATCACGTCGCTGATCGGTTCGCTGGCGCTGATCGGTACGCCGTTCTTCTCGGGCTTCTACTCGAAAGACTCGATCATCGACGCAGTGAAGCTGTCGCACCTGCCGGGTTCGGGTTTCGCGTACTTCGCGGTGGTGGCGAGCGTGTTCGTCACGGCGCTGTATTCGTTCCGCATGTACTTCCTGGTGTTCCACGGCGAGGAGCGCTTCCGCAAGCCGAAGCATCCGGAATCGCCGATGGCGATCGAAGCCGCGGCGCAAGCCGCGCACGGTCACGCGCACGACGACCATGGTCACGGCCACGATGCACACGGTCATGACGATCACGGCCACGCGCACGAGCCGCATGAAAGCCCGTGGGTGGTGTGGCTGCCGCTGGTGCTGCTGGCGATTCCGTCGGTCGTCATCGGCGCGATCGCGGTCGGCCCGCTGCTGTTCGGCGACTTCTTCGCGCATGGTGTGGTGTTCGACAAGGTGATCTACATCGGTGCGAACCACCCGGCCGTGTCCGAAATGGCCGAAGAATTCCAGGGTTGGGCGCTGATGGGCCTGCACTCGGTGTCGGGCGTGCCGGTCTGGCTGGCGCTGGCTGGTGTCGTCGTCTCGTGGTTCCTGTACCTGAAGCGTCCGGACCTGCCGCCGGTGATCCGCCGTGCGTTCGGCCCGATCTACACGCTGCTGGACAACAAGTACTACCTCGACAAGATCAACGAGGTCGTGTTCGCACGCGGTGCGGTCGCGATCGGCCGCGGTCTGTGGAAGGAAGGCGACGTGGTGGTCATCGACGGGATCGTCAATGGCAGCGCGCGCTTTATCGGCTGGTTTGCCGGCGTGATCCGCTTCCTCCAGTCGGGCTACATCTACCACTACGCGTTTGCCATGATCATCGGCATGCTGGGGCTCCTGACCCTGTTTGTAACGCTTGGCGGCAAATAAGAGAAGGCGAGGGGACACCACACAATGCACACGTATCCGATTTTAAGTATCGCGATCTGGCTGCCGGTTCTGTTCGGCCTCCTGGTCCTTGCTATCGGTTCTGACAAGAATCCGGGTCCGGCGCGCTGGCTGGCGCTGGTTGGTTCGGTTCTCAGCTTCATCGTCACGATTCCGTTGTTCACCAGCTTCGACTCGAGCACGGCGGATCTGCAGTTTGTTGAAAATGTGCGTTGGATTGAGCGCTTCAATATCTCGTATCACCTCGGGGTCGACGGCATCTCGATGTGGTTCGTGGTGTTGACGGCGCTGATCACGGTGATCGTGGTGATTGCCGGATGGCAGGTCATTACGAAGAACGTGGCCCAGTATTTCGCCTCTTTCCTGATCCTCTCCGGCATCATGGTCGGCGTGTTCAGCGCAGCGGACGGGATGCTGTTTTACGTGTTCTTCGAAGCGACGCTGATCCCGATGTACATCATCATCGGCGTATGGGGTGGACCGAACCGCGTATATGCGGCGTTCAAGTTCTTCCTGTACACGCTGATGGGTTCGCTGCTGATGCTGGTCGCGCTGCTCTATCTGTACACGCAGACGGGCTCCTTCGACCTGGCGGTCTGGCAGACCACGAAGATCGGCATGACGCCGCAGGTGTTGCTCTTTATAGCGTTCTTCCTCGCGTTCGCGGTGAAGGTGCCGATGTGGCCGGTCCACACCTGGTTGCCTGACGCCCACGTGGAAGCGCCGACCGGCGGCTCGGTGGTGCTGGCGGCGATCATGCTGAAGCTCGGTGCGTACGGTTTCCTGCGCTTCTCGCTGCCGGTCACGCCGGACGCGAGCCATTTCCTGGCACCGGTCGTCATCACGCTGTCGCTGATCGCTGTCATCTATATCGGTCTGGTTGCGATGGTGCAGGCCGACATGAAGAAGCTGGTCGCGTATTCGTCGATCGCGCACATGGGTTTTGTGACGCTCGGCTTCTTCATCTTCAACCAGCTCGGCGCGGAAGGTGCGATCGTGCAGATGATCTCGCACGGTTTCGTTTCGGGCGCCATGTTCCTGTGTATCGGCGTGCTGTACGACCGTATGCACTCGCGCCAGATCGCCGATTACGGCGGCGTCGTCAACACGATGCCGAAGTTCGCGGCGCTGGTGATGCTGTTTGCGATGGCCAACTGCGGCCTGCCGGGCACCTCCGGGTTCGTCGGCGAATTTATGGTGATTCTGGCTGCGGTCCAGTACAACTTCTGGATTGCAGGCGGCGCCGCGGTCACGCTGATTCTTGGCGCGGCCTACACGCTGTGGATGTACAAGCGCGTGTATTTTGGCGCGGTAGCAAACGACCACGTGAAGAAACTGCTCGACATCAACAATCGCGAGTTCTTCATGCTGATCGTGCTGGCCGCATTGACGTTGTTCATGGGCCTGTATCCGAAGCCCTTTACCGATGTGATGCACGTATCCGTGGAAAACCTCCTCTCCCACGTTGCGCAATCGAAACTGCCGTTGCCACAGTAACGCAGAGCGGAGGAATTAAAAGACCATGCAAAACGCACCTATGACTGCCCTGGCGCCCGACGCCCTGTTGATGCTCGCTGTGGTTGTGGCGTGGCTCAACGACACGTTCCTCGGCCAGGCTGGTCGACGCACCACGTATCTGATCGCGCTGCTCTCGACGCTGGTTGCCGGCGTCTGGTTCGCCGTGAACGCGTTCGACCCGCAAGCGCATTACTTCTTCGGGCACATGTACGTGGTCGACGCCTTCGGCAGCATGATGAAGGCGGTGGTGTCGCTCGGTTACGCCGTGTCGATTGTCTACTCGCGCAAGTATCTGGAAGATCGCGACCTGTTCCGCGGCGACTTCTTCCTGCTCGGGATGTTCTCGCTGCTCGGCCAGCTGGTGATGATTTCCGGCAACAACTTCCTGACGCTGTACCTCGGTCTGGAACTGATGTCGCTGTCGCTGTATGCGGTGATCGCACTGCGTCGCGATGTCGCCCAGTCGAACGAAGCCGCCATGAAGTACTACGTGCTAGGTGCACTGGCGTCCGGTTTCCTGCTGTACGGCATTTCGATGCTCTACGGCGCAACCGGCTCGCTGGACCTGAACGAAGTGTTCAAGGCCGTGGCCTCGGGTCGTATCAACGACGTCGTGCTGCTGTTCGGCGTGATCTTCATCGTCGCGGGCGTGGCCTTCAAGATGGGCGCGGTGCCGTTCCACATGTGGGTGCCTGACGTGTACCAGGGCGCGCCGACCGCGATGACGCTGCTTACGGGCGGCGGCCCGAAGGTTGCGGCGTTCGCATGGGGCCTGCGCTTCCTCGTGATGGGCTTGCTGCCGCTGGCGGTCGACTGGCAGGAGATGCTGGTGATCTTCGCGGCGCTGTCGCTGATCGTCGGCAACATCACCGGTATCGTGCAACGCAACGTCAAGCGGATGCTCGCTTATTCGGCGATCTCCAACATGGGTTTCGTGCTGCTCGGTCTGGTCTCCGGCGTGGTTGACGGCAAGACCAGCATGGCGGCGAGCGCCTACGGTTCGGCCATGTTCTACAGCATCGTCTACCTGATCACGACGCTCGGCACGTTCGGCATCGTCATGCTGCTGGCCCGCCGCGATTTCGAAGCCGAGACGCTCGACGACTTCAAGGGCCTGAATCAACGCAGCCCGGTGTTTGCGTTCGTCATGATGATCATGATGTTCTCGCTCGCAGGCGTTCCGCCGGCGGTCGGTTTCTACGCCAAGCTCGCGGTGCTGCAAGCCACCATGAACGCCGGTCTCACGTGGCTGGCCGTGCTGGCGGTGATCACCTCGCTGTTCGGCGCGTTCTACTACCTGCGTATCGTCAAGCTGATGTACTTCGACGAACCGCTCGACACCAATCCGATCAAGGCGGACGTGTGCAACCGTGCGCTGCTGGCGTTCAACGGCGTGGCCGTGCTGGTGCTCGGCCTGGTGCCGGGACATCTGTTGACGGCTTGCCTGCAGGCAATCACCCATACGCTCACGCTCTGATGTCCGCTGCTGGCTGGTTTATTGTGTTGTTGGCGCTAGCTGGCGCCAACCTGCCGTTCCTGAATCAACGCCTCTTCGCCGTCATGCCGCTCAAGGCGGTGAAGAAGAGCGTCTGGCTGCGGATCGCCGAGCTGATTGCGCTGTATTTCGTGGTGGGCGCATTCGGCTTCATGCTTGAGGCTCGCGCGGGTAACCGCTTCGAGCAAGGTTGGCAGTTCTACGCGATCACCTTCAGTCTGTTTCTGGTGTTCGCGTTTCCCGGTTTCACCTTCCAGTATCTCGTCAAACGGCGCTGACGGCTCGAGCCGTCGCGCACCACGCTGTCCTGAGGTTGCACATGGCTGAACTTCCCGATCACGACGCGGCGCTCACCGAGACCTGCCTCGAAAGCAAAACGCTCCACCAGGGCCCGTTCCTGACGCTCAAGTGCGATACCGTGCGCCTGCCGGACGGCAAGAGCGCGACGCGCGAGTACGTCAAGCATCCGGGCGCCGTGATGGTGATCCCGCTGTTCGACGACGGCCGCGTGTTGCTCGAATGCCAGTACCGCTATCCGATCGGCAAGGTGATGTACGAGTATCCGGCCGGCAAGCTCGATGCGAACGAAGACCCGCTCGTCTGCGCGAAGCGCGAACTGCACGAAGAGACCGGTTATACGGCGCGCGAATACGTCTACCTGACGCGTATCCATCCGATCATTTCCTACTCGACCGAATTCATCGACATCTACCTCGCGCGCGGCCTGACCGCCGGCGAGCGCAAGCTCGACGAAGGCGAGTTCCTCGAACTGTTCACGGCAACCGTTCCCGAGGTGTCGGAGTGGGTGCGCACCGGCAAGATCTCTGACGTGAAGACCATCATCGGCACGTTCTGGCTGGAGAAGGTGTTGTCCGGTACGTGGCCGAGCGCCGAGCCCGAACCGAGCTGATACGGCTCAATGCGTGGCACAGTGCATAGATAGCGTGCCACCTCATGACAACGAACCCGCAACGGCAGCCCATTCGGCTGCCGTTGTCGTTGATAGGGATGTCTTGGCCTCAACGAGGCGCTTCGCGGCCCGGTGGGGCTCTTTATGACGCTTCGGCGGGTATCGGCGCGCCGGGTTAGAATCGCGCACGCACGCTCGATTGTTCCTGGTCACGGAAATGTGCCCATGCGCGTGCCAAAGTCGCCCCAAGCAAAATTACGAACGACCGTTCACAAATTTCCATTTTGCGCTAAACTCATACGCAAGCCCTGATTCCACATGAAGGTCCTCGATTTACAGTGCCCGCACGGCCATCGGTTCGAAGGCTGGTTCGCTTCCGCCGAAGAATTTGAGTCGCAGTTGTCCCGCAAGCTGGTCGAATGTCCGGTTTGCAGCGCGACCGAAGTGAGCCGTTTGCCGTCGGCGCCCCGGCTGAATCTGTCCGGCGCGACCGAGGCGCAAGCCCCTGCGGGCGCCGGTGAGATGCAGGCGCGCGTCATGCGCGCGCTGCGCGAGGTACTGGAAAAGACTGAGAACGTGGGTGACCGCTTCGCCGAGGAAGCACGGCGCATTCACTACAACGAAGCGCCTGCACGCAACATTCGCGGTGTCACCACACCCGAAGATGCGAAAGCCTTGGTCGAAGAAGGCATTGAAGTGATGCCGTTGCCGATCCCGGCCGCTCTGAAGGAACCGCTGCAATAGCGCAGCGGCTCACTGGCGGCGGGGCAGCCGCGGCCAGGAGACACTGCGCATGAATCTGGATTATTCCCCCGCTGACGACGCGTTCCGCGCCGATATCCGCGCCTGGCTCGAAGCGAATTTGCCTCGCGAGCTGAGCGACAAAGTCCTCAATCACAAACGTCTGAATCGCGAAGACTTCGCGAACTGGCACAAGCTGCTCGGCACGCGCGGCTGGTCGGTGATCGCCTGGCCCACCGAATACGGCGGCCCGGGCTGGAACGCCACGCAACGGCACATCTGGGACGAAGAATGCGCGCGCGTCGGTGCGCCTTCGGTGTTGCCGTTCGGCGTGTCGATGGTCGCACCCGTGCTGATGAAATACGGCAACGAAGCGCAGAAACGCCACTACTTGCCGCGCATTCTGGACGGCACGGACTGGTGGTGCCAAGGCTATTCGGAACCGGGCTCGGGCTCGGATCTGGCATCGCTGCGCACGCGCGCCGAGCGGGTGGGCGATCACTACGTCGTCAACGGCCAGAAGACCTGGACGACGCTCGGCCAGTACGCCGACATGATGTTCTGTCTCGTGCGTACCGACAGCGGTGCGAAAAAGCAGGAGGGTATCTCGTTCCTGCTGATCGACATGAAGACGCCGGGCATCACCGTGCGCCCAATCATCACGCTCGACGAAGATCACGAAGTCAACGAAGTGTTCTTCGAGGACGTGAAGGTGCCGGTGGAGAATCGGGTCGGCGAGGAAAATCGCGGCTGGACTTACGCCAAGTATCTGCTCGGCCACGAACGTACGGGTATTGCGCGCGTCGGGCAGTCGAAGCGCGAACTCGTGTTCCTGAAGCGCCTTGCGCTCGAACAGAAGAAGCACGGCAAGCCCTTGCTGCACGACCCGGTTTTCGCCGCGAAGGTCGCGAGCCTCGAAATCGAATTGATGGCGCTTGAAGTGACGGTGCAGCGCGTGGTGGCCAACGAGACGGGCGGACGCGGGCCGGGACCGGAAGCGTCGATGCTGAAGATCAAGGGCACCGAAGTTCAGCAAGGCTTGACCGAACTGATGGTCGAAGCGATTGGTCCGATGGCGGCACCGTTCGACGTGCCGTTCCTCGAAGGCGAACGCGCCCACAGCATTGCAGGCGACGATGACGCCGCGCCGCTGGCCGCGTACTACTTCAACTTCCGTAAGACGTCGATCTACGGCGGCTCGAACGAAATTCAAAAGAACATCATCGCGCAGATGATTCTCGGACTCTGAGGAGCGGCGCATGGACTTCACTTTTACCGACGAACAACAGCAATTCGCGGACGCATTGCGCCGTTACCTGGACAAGAGCTACGGTTTCGAGGCGCGGCAGGCCATCGTGTATTCGGACGCGGGGGTATCGGCTACTCACTGGGCGGCGTTTGCCGAGCTTGGCTTGACCGCGTTGCCGGTGCCGGAAGAGCAGGGCGGTTTTAACGGCAGCCCGATCGACATGCTGGTGGTGATGCAGGAACTGGGTCGCGCGCTGGTGGTTGAGCCTTACTGGGCGACGGCGGTGGGCATCGAGGCTTTGCGTATTGCAGGTGCGGCTGGCACGACAGACTCGGGCCATGCCGAAGACGCAGCCTTGCTCGAACGCGCGGCGCAAGGCGAGATCAAGCTCGCGGTCGCGTTTCATGAGCCGCATGCCCGTTACGATCTGTTCTCCGTAGAAACCACGGCGACGCAGCAAGGTGAGCATTACGCGCTGAGCGGCAAGAAATCGGTGGTGTTGCATGGGGCGCAGGCCGATCACTGGATCGTGCCGGCACGTTTGAACGGCGAGATCGCCTTGTTTATCGTGGCGCGCGACGCAGCGGGCACGCAGGTCACGGATTACCGCACAATCGACGGCCAACGCGCCGCTTCGCTCTCGTTTGACGCAACGGCGGCGCGGCTTCTCGGCGGTCAGCATGCCGGTGCGGCAGCGCTCGAGCAGATCGCCGATTACGGCACCGTGCTGTTGTGCGCCGAAGCCGTCGGCGCACTCGACGCGTTGAATCGCGCCACCGCCGAGTACACGAAGACACGTCAGCAGTTCGGTCAACCTATCGCCCGTTTTCAGGCCTTGCAGCACCGCATGGTCGAGATGCTGATTCACGCGGAACAGGCACGCTCGCTGACGTATCTGGCCGCGGTGCGCTACGCTAGCGCCAATGCGGACGAACGGCGCCACGCTGTCTCGGCCGCGAAGGTGCGGGTGGGCCAGGCTGCGCGTTTCGTCGGTCAGCAGGCCGTGCAGTTGCACGGCGGCATGGGCGTGACGAACGAAGTGGCGGCGGCGCATCTGTTCAAGCGTCTCGCGATCATCGAGACGACGCTGGGCGATGTCGATCATCATCTCGAGCGCTTTGCCGCGCTGCCCGCTTTTGCTACCGCCGAAGTCTGATCGTACGGCTGCCACGAACCAGTGAGGTGTCACGATGGGATTGAGTTTCGAAGATATGGAAGTCGGTTCGGTCACGGAATGCGGCGAGCATACGTTCACGCATGACGAGATCGTCGAGTTTGCCGAGCGGTTCGATCCACAGCCGTTTCATGTGGACGACGCCGCGGCGGCTGCTTCGCCGTTCGGCGGCCTGATCGCGAGCGGCTGGCATACCTGTTCGGTGTTGATGGGACTGCTGGTGCGCCACTCGCTGGCGGGGTCGACTTCAATGGGCTCGCCCGGTATCGACGAAATCCGCTGGCTCAAGCCGGTGCGGGTCGGCGACACGATCCGGCTGATGAACTCGATTCTCGACAAGCGTTTGTCGTCGAGCAAGCCGGACCGCGGCATCGTCTCAACCGAATGGGCGGGCATCAACCAGCACGGCGAGACGGTCATCATCGTGCGCTCGAAGGTGCTGTTCGGCTTGCGTCATCCGGGAGCGGCAGCGTGAAGCGCGATGGGGTAGAGCTCGACGCTCCGGCGCTGCGTTCGCTGGTGGGCGGCGAGCCGCTCATCAGCGAATGGCTGACGGTCGATCAGGCAAGCGTGAACGGCTTTGCTGCAGCCACGGGCGATCATCAGTGGATCCACGTCGATCCCGAACGGGCGCGGCGCGAGTCGCCGTTTGGCGGCCCGATAGCGCATGGTTTTCTGACCTTATCGCTGATTCCCGCTTTGCTTGGAAAGACGGTGGCGCTCAAGCAGCGGATGGGCGTGAACTACGGTCTGAACCGCGTGCGCTTCACCGCGCCGGTGCCGGTCGATTCACAGGTGCGCGGGCGTTTCGCCGTGGCGAGCGTGGACGATGTGGATGATGCCGGCGTGCAGGTGGTGTGGAACGTGACGCTGGAACGGCAGGGCAGTGAGCGGCCGGTGTGCGTGGCGGAATTCATCACACGGCATTACTTCTAGCCGCTCACGGGACACGCACTAGCTTTGTCGCTGCACCGTATCCGCTTGGCAGCGGCACAACAACAGCGGCCGATGATGAACAAAATGCGTGGACGGCTTCCAGGCCGCCCACGCATTTTTTCTGGTGCGAACCTCAACGGTGCGACCGGCAGCGCTGCAAACGTCAGTGCCTGGCGCACTGCGTCGCACCGATCGGCCACCTCAACGCCGCATCACGAGCGCGTAATCGGCGTCTCGACTCGCTCAGCCGCGCCGGCATCCATATACCGCGCCAGTTCGAGCTTGGCGATGGCGTTACGATGCACTTCATCCGGACCATCGGCAAAACGCAGCGTGCGTGCCGACGTGTAGGCATAGGCCAGCGGGAAGTCTTCACTGATGCCGGCCGCACCATGCGCCTGCATCGCCCAGTCGATCACCTGACAGGCCATATTCGGCGCGACCACCTTGATCATGGCGATCTCGCCACGCGCGCCCTTGTTGCCCACGGTGTCCATCATGTACGCGGTCTTGAGCGTCAGCAGCCGCGCCTGCTCGATCATGCAGCGCGCCTCGGCGATACGTTCCTGCGTGACGCCTTGCGCCGCCACCGGCTTGCCGAACGCGACGCGCTGCAGCGTGCGCTTTGCCATCAACTCAAGCGCGCGTTCCGCCAGCCCGATCAGTCGCATGCAGTGATGAATCCGGCCCGGCCCAAGCCGCCCTTGGGCGATCTCAAAGCCGCGGCCTTCGCCAAGCAGCATGTTCGAGGCCGGCACACGGACGTTTTCGAGCGTGATTTCCATGTGGCCGTGCGGCGCGTCGTCGTAGCCGAATACGGTCAGCGGGCGGTGCACGGTGACGCCGGCGGCGTCGGCGGGCACAAGAATCATCGATTGCTGCTGATGACGCGGTGCGTCGGGATCGGTCTTGCCCATCACGATGTAGACCTTGCAACGCGGATCGCCCGCGCCCGACGACCACCACTTGTGGCCGTTGATCACATAGTCGTCGCCAACGCGCTCGATGCGCGTCTGGATGTTGGTCGCATCCGATGACGCCACTTCCGGCTCGGTCATCAGGAAGGCAGAACGGATCTGTCCTTGCAGGAGCGGCTCGAGCCACTCGCGCTTGTTCTCCGGACTGCCGTAGCGCTCAATGGTTTCCATGTTGCCGGTGTCGGGCGCGTTGCAATTGAACACCTCCGGCGCCCAGGGCACGCGTCCCATGATCTCGCACAGCGGCGCGTATTCGAGGTTCGTCAGGCCGGCGCCGCGTTCGGAGTCCGGCAGGAACAGATTCCACAAGCCGGCGTCGCGCGCCTGCTGCTTGAGTTGCTCGATCAGTTCGGTCGGCACCCAGGCATTTCCATTGGCGCGGTTGCGCGCAACCTCGTCCGCGAAAGCGCGTTCGTTCGGATAAATGTGTTCGTCGAAGAAGGCGAGCAGTTTCTCGCGCAGTGCCTGAACCTTCGGGGTGTAATCGAAATTCATCTAAGACCTCGCGAATGACGGGGGTGTCGGTTAACGCACTTTCTGCGCATAGCGCCAGGCGAGTTCCGCCATGGGCTTGGCGCGCCGGCCGGCGTCGAGCGCTTGCGCGCTTGCCGCGGTGCCGTCGACGACGCGTTTCATGATGCCTTGCAGGATCGCGGCAATCCGGAACATGTTGTACGCCAGATAGAAGTTCCAGTCGCCGTGGATTTCGAAGCCGGTGCGTTCGCAATAGCGTTTGACGTATTGCCCTTCATCCGGGATGCCGAGCGCGGCCCAGTCGAGTCCCGCAATGCCGCGGAACTGCGCCGGGTCGACGTGCCAGGCCATGCAGTGATAGGCGAAGTCGGCGAGCGGATCGCCGAGCGTCGACAGTTCCCAGTCGAGTACGGCGAGCACGCGCGGCTCGTGCGGATGGAAGATCAGGTTGTCGAGCCGGTAGTCGCCATGCACGATCGAGACGCGCTCGCCGGTTTCGTCCGGCATGTGCTGCGGCAGCCATTCGATCAGGCGATGCATCGCCTCGATATGCTCGGTTTCGGAGGCGAGATACTGCTTGCTCCAGCGGCCGATCTGCCGCGCGAAGTAGTTGCCGGGCTTGCCGTAGTCGGTCAGTCCGATGCTGGCGACATCCACGCTATGCAGCGCCGCGATTACGCGGTTCATCTCGTCGTAGATCGCCGTGCGCTCAGCGGGTGTCATGCCGGGCAGCGACTGATCCCACAACACGCGTCCTTCGACGAACTCCATCACATAGAACGCACGGCCGATCACGCTTTCGTCCTCGCACAGCGCGAGCATCTGCGCGACCGGCACGTCGGTGCCGGCGAGGGCGTGCATTACGCGATACTCGCGCTCGATCGCATGCGCGGACGGCAGCAGTTTCGCCGTCGGCCCCGGTTTCGCGCGCATCACATAGGTACGTGACGGCGTGATCAGCTTGAAGGTGGGATTCGACTGGCCGCCGGCGAACTGCTCGATCGTGAGCGGCCCGGCGAAACCTTCGACGCGCCGCGCCAGCCAGGCGCCGAGCGCGTCGCTGTCGAAGCGTTGCCGCTCGGTGACCGGGCGCGTGCCTTCGAATGCGGAGTAGTCCGGCTTCTGTTCAGGTTCGCCTGTCTTCGTGGCTTCGCCCATTGTCTCCTCCAGTTCAGTGTTGGCTACGCCTGGTGTTTGTATTGAATGAATTGGGCGTAGAGCATTTCCATCGTCGTATTCCGCACGTCGCGATGCAACGGCGACGGCGGCGAGTAGTTGAGCGTACGCAGCACCCAGTCGCTCGGCGCGGCGCCGACGTCCAGTGCGTTGATACAGCCGGTAGCCTGCGACAGATGGCCGAAGAACGTGCGGCCGCCTGCCGTGATGGCGTGCGAGAGGATGGCGCGATTCACGCCGCCATGCAGGACCAGCAAAACGGTGTCCCACGAGTCGTCGGCGCGCAATGCCGCGACGGCGGGCAGCACGCGGTCGAACAGTTCGCCGATCGTCTCGCCGCCGAGAAAGCGCGTGCTTTCCGGGACCACGCCGTCGAACACGCTCAGGAACGCGGCCTCGATATCGGCGGCGGGGATGTTGCTCAGCTTGCCGCCGCGAATTTCCTGCAGCGCCGGTTCGATCTCGAGTTCGATATGCTGATGCGTCTCGGCCAGCACGCGCTGCGCGGTTTCGACCGTGCGCGGCAGGCCGCTCACGATCACGCGGTCGAAGCGGATCTGCTGCAGCGCGAACACGTGCCCGGCGGCGCTGGCCTGTTCGCGGCCGTCGGCGTTCAGCGGCACCGTTTCCGGATCGATGGCGCGGCCGGTGGCGTCGAAGTACGTCACGTCGCCATGCCGCATCAGGTAGATGCGGCGGCGCTTCGGCAGTTGGAATTCAGGCATGGCGGACTCGCTCGCTGGGACTCATTTGTATTTCGGGGCGCGCTTTTCGAGGAACGCGGTGATCCCTTCCAACGCGTCGCCGTGATGCAGCGAAGCGACGAAGTTGTCGCGCTCGGCCACCAGATGATCGGCGAGTGGCTGCGTGCCGGCGGCGGCGATCAGCGTCTTGATGCGGGCGGTGGCGTTCGGCGAGATCTTGCCGAGTTCTTCCGCCCAGGCGAGCGCAGCACCGCGCACCGCGCCCGGTTTCGCGAGACGGTTCACTACGCCGAGTTCGTGCAGACGTGTAGCGCCGATCGGTTTGCCTTCCAGCAGGACTTCGGTGGCGAGCTGGCGGGGCAGGGCCTGTGCGAGGAACCATGAACCGCCGCCATCCGGCGTGAGACCGACGCGTGCATACGACATGACGAACTTCGCGTCGTCGGCCGCGACCAGCAGGTCGCAGGCGAGCGCCAGCGAAAAGCCGGCGCCGGCCGCCGCGCCTTCGACGGCGGCAATCACCGGCTTCGACGACGAACGCAGCGCGGCGATCCATTCGCCGAGCATGTCGATGCTTTGCGCCTGCACGGAGGGATCTTTCGCGCGGTTCTCGAGCAAACGGTTGAGGTTGCCGCCCGCGCAGAAAAACTGGTCCGCGCCGGTGAGCACGATGACGCGGATGGACGGGTCGCGCTCGGCGCTGTCGAGCGCTTCGATGCCCGCCGCGTACATGTCCGGATGCAAGGCGTTGCGCGCACCGGGATTCGAGAGCGTGAGGACGAGCGTCGATTCGCTTTCGGCCGGGCGTGAGGTAAGCAGTTCGGCGCTCATGACTGACGCTCCGTTTGTGCGTCGACTGCATCGGCGACGTCGCCCTGCGTGAGCGACAAACCCAGTTGCGCACGCCGCGCCAACCACGGCGACGGACGGTAGCGCGGGTCGCCCAGCACGCTGAACATATTGCGCAGGATCGTGAGCAGCGTTTTGGCGCCGAGTGCGTCGCCGAGCGCCAGCGGGCCGCGCGGATAACCGAGGCCCAGCGTCACGGCGAGGTCGATGTCCTCAGGTGTCGCGATCTGCTTCTGTGCGATCTCGCAGCCGATATTGACGATCGTCGCCACCACGCGTTGCGCCACGAAGCCGGTCGAATCGCGGATCACGGTGACGGGGACGCCGTCGGCGGCAAACAGCGCGTGCGCGCTGTCGCGTGCGGCGCGGGTCGTGGCCGGCGTCGTCATCAGCGTGCGACGTTTTGCGGCGACGAGCGGGAACAGCGCATCAACGGCAACGACGCGGCGCGCATCGAGCGCTTCGTCGACCGCGGCGGTGGTCGTGTCGTGGCCGAACGGCGTCACGATGATGAGCGAGTCCGCTGCGGGCGTGTCGTCTTCGTCGAGCGCCACGCCGGCCTTGGCGACGAGTTGCAGCACGGCCTCGCGTGCTTCGGGGTAGCGCTTGCTGACCCACACGCGCTTGGGCAACCCGGTGGGCGCGGGCGCTTCCTCGGGCACCTGCTGCTTGCCGTCGTCATAGCGGTAAAAGCCTTCGTCTGTCTTGCGTCCGAGCAGGCCGCCCGCGAGGCGCGTGCCGGTAATTGGCGACGGCGTGAAGCGCGGCTCTTCGTAGAACTGGTGATAGATCGATTCCATCACCGGATGCGAAACGTCGAGCGCGGTCAGGTCGAGCAGTTCGAACGGCCCTAGCCGAAAGCCGGCCTGCTCGCGCATGATGCGGTCGATCTCGACAAAGCTGGCGACACCTTCACCCGCCACGCGCAGGCCCTCGGTGTTCATGCCGCGGCCGGCGTGATTGACGATGAAGCCCGGCATGTCCTTCGCGCGCACCGGCGTGTGGCCCATGCGGCGCGCGAGTTCCATCAGCGCGTCGCCGGCGGCGGGATCGCTGCGCAGGCCGTCGATCACTTCGACGACTTTCATCAGCGGCACGGGGTTGAAGAAGTGATAGCCGACCACGCGCGAGGGGTCCGTGCAACCTGCGGCAATCGCCGTGATCGACAGCGACGACGTATTCGACGCCAGGATGCAACGGCCGCTGACGACCGTCTCCAGCTCGCGAAAGAGCGCGCGCTTCACGTCGAGCTTTTCGACGATCGCTTCGATCACCAGGTCGCAATCCGCGAGGTCGCCGACCGCTTGGGCACCGCTCACGAGGGCGAGCGCGGCAAGCGAGCGCGATTGTTCGAGCTTGCCTTTGGCGGTGAGCTTGGCGAAGGTGTCCGCGAGGTAGTCGCGCGCCGCACCGACTGCCGCCGGATTGGTGTCGTACAGACGTACCGTCAGGCCCGCCAGCGCCGCGATCTGCGCAATGCCGCGTCCCATTGCGCCTGTTCCAACAATGCCGATAGTCTCGATGCTGTAATTGCGAGAGGTCATTGGGTTGCTCGACTCCATGGTTATTTTAGAATAGCACGATCGTGCAATTTACTGGATGATTGATTCAAAGGCCGCCAGCGCGATTCCGTTGAGCGGCGCCGACCACCCATCAGAAGGAGACGCCTCATGATCAAACTGTGCGGCTTTGCGCTGTCCAACTACTACAACAAGGTCAAGTTCGTGCTGCTCGAACACGGCATTCCGTTCGAGGAAGTGTTCGTGATGACGAGTCAGGAGGAATCGCTGCTCGCGCACTCGCCGCTCGGCAAGGTGCCGTACATCCACACCGAACACGGCGACCTGTGCGAGTCGCAGGCGATCGTCGAATACCTGCACGCGCGCTTTCCCGAGAAGGGCATCTTTCCCGCTGATCCGTGGGAAGCCGCGAAAGAGCGCGAACTGATCACCTTCGTCGACCTGCATCTGGAACTGGTGGTGCGCGATCTGTACAAGGAAGCCTTCTTCGGCGGCACGGTGACCGACGCCACCAAAGGGCGCGTCGAAAAGCTGCTGACGCGTCATATTGCCGGCTTCAGGCGGCTCGCGAAGTTCGACCCGTATCTGCGCGGCGCCCACTTCGGGGCGGCGGATATGGCGGCATTCGTGAGCCTGCCGCTCGTCGGCATGACGACGCAGATCATCTACGGGCGCGACTTTCTGCTCGATGCGGGCGTGGACTGGAAGGGCTATGTGAAGGTCGTGGGCGAGCGGCCGGCGGCGCAGCGCGTGACGGCGGACCGCAAGGCGTATATCGCGGCGACCAGCAAGCCTTGAGACGCCGCCCAGGCCCCAACCGCCCGCATAGCTTGAACGGTCGACGCAGCACGGCGGCGCCTCCGCACGCGCCGCAGCCCCATGCGATGGCGCAGAACATTGACTCGTTCGCGGCATCGCGGGCGTCATCCTAGAGGCGCGCCAGCCGGTCGAGCGCGGTGGCGAGGGTGCTCTCCTGCTTGGCGAAGCAGAAGCGCACCACGCCCGATTCATGCGACTCATGATAGAACGCCGAGACGGGAATGGCCGCGACGCCGATCTCCCCCGTCAGCCATTGCGCGAACTCTGCTTCCGGCAGATCGCTGATGGCGGAATAGTCGACGCACTGAAAGTACGTGCCGGTGCAGGGCAACAGCTTGAAGCGGGTGTTCGCCAGGCCGGAACGGAAAAAATCGCGCTTCTTCTGATAGAACGCGGGCAGGTCCAGATAGGGCGCCGGGTCGCGCATGTACTCGGCGAGGCCGACCTGCATGGGTGTGTTCACCGTGAACACGTTGAACTGGTGGACCTTGCGGAATTCGGCGGTGAGGGCCGCGGGCGCGGCGACATAGCCCACCTTCCAGCCGGTCACGTGATACGTCTTGCCGAAACTCGACACCACGAAGCTGCGCTGCGCAAGTTCCGGATAGCGGGCCATGCTCTCGTGCGGCGCGCCGTCGTATACCATGTGCTCGTACACTTCGTCAGACAAAATCAGCACGTTGGTGCCGCGCACGATGTCCTCGAGCTTGCGCATGTCCTCGGCGCGCCAGACCGTGCCGGTCGGGTTGTGCGGCGTGTTGATCAGCAGCAGGCGGGTCTTCGGCGTGATCGCGGCGGCGAGCTTGTCGAACGGGATCGTGTAGTCGGGCGCGTCCAGCGTGACGAACACCGGCTTGCCGCCCGCGAGTTCGATGGACGGCAGATAACTGTCGTAGGTCGGCTCGACCACGATCACTTCATCGCCCGGGTGCACCGTGCACAGAATCGCCGTCAGCAGCGCCTGGGTGGCGCCTGCTGTGACCGTGATCTCCCTGTTCGCGTCATAGCGGCGGCCGTAGAGATTCGCGATCTTGTCGGAGATGGCCTGGCGCAGCGGCGCGGCGCCCGCCATCGGCGGGTACTGGTTGTGACCGTCGCGCATGGCGTTGGCCACCGCATCGACGATACGCGGATCACAACCGAAGTCCGGGAAGCCCTGGCCCAGGTTCACGGCGCCTTTTTCCGCGGCGAGCGCGCTCATCACGGTGAAAATGGTGGTGCCGACGTTCGGCAGACGGGACGGAAACGACGGAATCATCGGCGTGTCGTGCGGTGCATTCATGGCGCTGTCGGTGCTTGGACGGTGGTCTGGGATACGGGGCGAAGTTCGATTGTAGGGAATTGGGCCGCGGCGTGTGCGTCAGGCCGGCGCGGGCTCGTCGGCCGGCAGCGCGCAGGCGGTGACGAACGGTGCCGGCTGGGCGATCTGGAAGCCGAAATCGCGGGCAATGCGGCGCGCGAGTTTCAGCACCGCGCGGTCCTTCGAGACCAGCCAGTCGGCCTTCGCGGCATGCGCGAGCTCGAGGAATTTCTGGTCGTCGCGGTCCTTGCACTTCGGCAACGGCCGAGCTTCTTCAGCGGCGGTGGCAGTGGCAGTGGCAGTGGCAGTGGCAGTCGACGCGGGCGCCGGCTCGACGAGGTGCGCGAGGCGCGCCACGGTGGCGAGCGCCGCGGTTTTATCGATCTCGCGCCTCGCAAACTGCGGGTAATCGAGCACGTAGGTCAGTTCCGCGAGACAGCGGGCGTCGATCAACGCCTCGAGCGCGCCGCTTTCGAGGGCGGCGCGGATAGGGCGCGTGTGCGGATCGTCGAACACGAGGATGTCGATCCAGACGTTCGAATCGAGGACCACGCGCAGTGCGCGTGCGGCAGGGGAGGCGGGCATTCGTTACAATCTGGCTTTCGTCATTAACGCCAGGCACGGCGTGCCTGCAAGCCTCTATGATAATCGTTCTGTCGCCGGCGAAATCGCTCGACTACGAAACCCCTCCGCACGTCAAAAAGCACACGATCCCCGATTTTGTCGACGACGCTGCCGAATTGATCGGTGGATTGCGCCGTTTGTCGCCGCAGCAGATCGGCACGCTCATGAGCATTTCCGATCCGCTCGCGCAGCTCAACTTCCAGCGCTACGCCGAGTGGTCGCCGAAGTTCGATACCGTCAATGCGAAGCAGGCGGTGCTCGCGTTCAACGGCGACGTCTATGAAGGCTTCGACGCGAAGAGCCTGTCGTCGGCGGATCTGGACTTCGCGCAAAAGCACGTGCGCGTGCTGTCGGGGCTGTATGGACTGCTGCGCCCGCTCGATCTGCTGCAGCCGTACCGGCTCGAGATGGGGACGCGCTTTGCCAACGCCCGCGGCAAGGACCTGTACGCGTTCTGGGGCGAGCGCATCACGCAGGCGCTGAACACGCAGTTGAAGAAGAACACGGGCGCGGCGCGGGTGCTGGTCAATTGCGCGTCGGGGGAATACTTCAAGTCGGTGAAGCCCAAGCTGCTGGACGCGCCGGTGATCACGCCGGTATTCGAAGACTGGAAGGGCGGCCGCTACAAGATCATCAGCTTCCACGCGAAGCGGGCCCGCGGCCTGATGGCGCGCTTCGCGGTCGAGAACCGCCTCGACGCGCCGGAGCAGTTGCAGGGCTTCGATGCCGAAGGCTATGCGTTCGACGCCGAGGCATCGAACGATTCGACTTACGTATTCCGCCGCCGCATCGCCGAGTAAGCTTCAGGCCGAGCGCTGCACCGACTGCAACGGGCCACTACGCCGGGAAAAAGATCATGACACTATCCATTACAAGCAACTTCGACGCGGGCGCAATCGAAGTCCTGTCCTGCGAGCAGGCCGATAACATCCGGCTGCGCGTGCGTCGCGACAGTCACGCCGACTTTGCGCAGTGGTTCTACTTTCGCCTCTCCGGTGCGCAGGGCGAGCGCTGCGTGATGACCTTCGAGAATGCCGCCGACTGCGCCTTTGCCGAAGGCTGGCGCGACTATCAGGCGGCGGCGAGCTACGACCGCGTGAACTGGTTCCGCGTGCCGACCTCGTACGACGGCCGCGTGCTGACCATCGACCATACGCCCGACTTCGACCGGATCTACTACGCGTACTTCGAGCCGTACGGTGAAGAGCGTCACTCGGAGTTTCTCGGCGCCGTGCAGCAAATGCCGCAAGCGACGCTGACCGAACTCGGCCTGAGCGTCGAAGGCCGGCCGATGTCCTTGCTCACGCTCGGCACGCCGCAAAACGGCGACAAGCCGAAGAAGAAGATCTGGATCATCGCGCGCCAGCACCCGGGCGAGACGATGGCCGAATGGTTCGTCGAAGGCATGGTCAAGCGTCTGGCCGGCTGGGGCGATTGGGCGGGCGATCCGGTGGCGCGCAAGCTCTACGATCACGCCGTGTTCCATATCGTGCCGAACATGAATCCCGACGGCAGCGTACATGGCAATCTGCGCACCAATGCGGCCGGTGCGAATCTGAACCGCGAGTGGATGGAGCCGGACGCGGCGCGCAGTCCCGAAGTGCTGGTGGTGCGCGACGCCATTCATGCAACCGGTTGCGATCTGTTCTTCGACATCCACGGCGATGAGGCGCTGCCTTATGTGTTCGTGGCGGGCTCGGAGATGTTGCCGGGCTTCACCGAGCGCCAGGGCGAGGAGCAGCGGGCCTTTATCGAAGCGTTCAAGCATGCGAGCCCGGACTTCCAGGACAAGTACGGCTACGCGGCGAGCAAGTACCGTGAAGATGCGCTGAAGCTCGCGTCGAAGTACATCGGCAATCAGTTCGGGTGCCTGTCGTTGACGCTGGAGATGCCGTTCAAGGACAACGCGAACCTGCCGGACGAGCGGGTGGGCTGGAACGGCGAGCGGAGTGCATCGCTCGGGGCGGCGATGCTCCAGGCGATTCTGCGTCACGTCGAGACGTTCGCTTAAGGCGGGAGTGGGGCGCGCGGCGAATGCTTGCTGTTAGTGCTGGTCGCGCCCGGATTCGTCGCAACAAAAAAGCGAGGCATGCGCGTTGAGCGCATGCCTCGCTTAGTTTTTGGGCCGGGTGCTGCAACGGCGCGTGCCGCGGCGCTATGGCGTCATTGCGTTTTCTTCGCCGACGTTTTCTTGCTGCTCGATTTGCTGCCTGATTTGCTCGAAGCGGTTTGCTTCGAATTCTTGCCGGACGATTTCTTCGTCGACGACTTGTTGCCGGTCGAGTGCTTGCCCTTGCCACCTTTGTGCTTGCCGGACGGCTTCGACACGCTCGGTCGGGCCGGCGGCACCGGATCGTTCCAGCTGAACGCCAGCATCTGGGTGCCCACGTAGCCGCAGCGGAATTTCAGATCGGCCGGGTCGCTATCGCCGTTCTGGCGGATGCCGAGGCCTTCCACCGTGACGATGTTGTCGACCTTGACGCGCTGCTTGCCCTCGTCGAACGAATCGTTCCATGGCGTGACCGACGCATGGGCGCTATCGAATGAGCTTGGCGGGAATTCGACGTGGTCGAAAGCGCTGGAGGTGCTGGCGACAAAATTGCCATGCGCCGCGCAATCCGCGACGAGCGGATCGGCGTGCAGGTCATTGACGAATTTATTGACGAGTTCGTTGTGCTGTTCGAGCTGATCGGCGAATGCGGGAGCGGAGCATATGAGCGAGACACTCGCTGCACATGCTGCTAACCGGCCGACCACCCGCAGCAATCGGCGCGGTACGTTAGTGCAATCCATCAAGTTCGGTAGGCGCTATTGAGACATCAGGCACGTAAGATGCCTGACGACTGGAAGGAGTTCAATCCTGACACAAATTTTTTGCCTTGTCGTGGTACGCGGTCTCGAATCGAGCATGCGCGACGGCGGCTGATTGTCGCTGATTGCCGCGCTGCAGGGAGCAGATTGCGATGCGTCGTAGCTCGCGCATCGAAGCGCTGAAGCACCCGGTCAGGCCGGATGCGCTTCAGATGCGTGGACCGCCGAGCCGGTAGCGGCGCACATCGTACGTGGTAACCCACGCAGGCCGGTAGACGGCGATCAGCGCCGTGGACATCCCGGTGAACCAGGCCTCGCCGGTCGCGAGCAGAAAGACGCTGAACGCGTAGCCGACGGGCACCACGGTCATTGAGCCGCCGGAGATCGCGATGTGGGTGCCCACCGCGGCGCCGGCTGTCAACGCGACCGCAATGGCAGGCGATACGAAGCCCTGGCCAAAGATGAACATGAACAGGTTGCGCGGCAGCCAGGCAATGCAGGCGCGTTGCAGCAATGCCGAGATGCCTACCGGCAATGCACCGTAGATGATGAACGTGAGCGCGATGCCTTGCCAGGGCGCATCGAAGACGACCGCCGCGAGCCCGGTGACTGCGGCCATGGCAACGAGCGCCAGGGCCCAGTCGAACAGCGTAACGACCAGGGTTGCACCGAGCAGATGCATCACGGTGCCGTCGTCGAGCCACGCGTTGCTGGCCCACAGTACCGACACAGCAACGATGATGGCAAGCCAGACATGTTGAAGCGTCGCGTCTTGCAGTCGTTTGAAAGGATTTTTCCACAGCGCGAGCGCGAGCAGCAGCGCGGTGGCAATCCAGCCACCGACAGCGACCCATAGCGGAAGCGGTGTATAGAGGAAACCCATACATCTCATATTACTCGTTGGACGGAAAAAGGTGTGAGCGGATTCCATGCCAGCTACGACGAAAGGGCGGATTTCATGCCGGAGGTCAAGCACCGTTGGCAGGCGGCTCGGCGTGCCTCGGGTGGGTCGGCCCGCTCAGCTCGATTCTTCGGAACCCGGATCGCCAAATGGAACGGTGGGTTCGGCCGCCATCGGCAAGGTGTCCGTGGCGTCGTTCGCAGGCAATGGGTACTTGAACGTCGCCGGGTTGCGAGCGCGCAACGGGATGACCCCTGGCTGGCCCATGACCGGCCGCGGAGTGCTGTCGTGGTCGCTGCGCAGCACTTCGAGCTGGGCCGATAGCCAGCCGTTGTAGAGCGCCACGGCAGCTGCCCGGTTGGGCGCGCCGAGTTGCTGGAAGATGCTGGCCAGATGGATCTTGACGGTGCCCTCGCTGATGCCGAGCGTGCGGGCAATCATCTTGTTGGTGCTGCCCATGTGGACACACCGCATGATCTGCTCCTGGCGCGGCGAGAGACCGCTCGCGAGCCGCGTGCGCCGAGGCGGCGGTTTGTTGGCTACGACGTCGGGTTGGCGAGGCGCGGGTTCGGGCTGCGGTGGTGGCGGCAGTGCTAGCGCGCCCGCCGGGACATAGTGGCCGCCGAGCAGCACGATCTCGAGCGCCCGCACGATCAGGCGCGGATCGGTGTCGCGCAGCACCACTCCGAGCACGCCCTTATCCAGCAGATTGCGCACGCATTTGGGCGAGGTATCGTCGGTCAGCACGGCCACCCGCAGGCTGGGATGTTCGAGCAGCAGCCGACGGATCTCCATGGTGGACATCCAGTCCTGCCAGTCGATGACCAGCAGATCGGGCAGTTGCCGACGCAATGCGCGATCGACCTGGCGCCAGTCCTGGGCTTCGTTAAAACGCGCCTGACGGTCGATTTGCCGCAACAACGCCTTGAGTCCGTCGCGTCGTTCCGCGTCGGAGTTGAGAACCGAAAAACGCATGCCATGCCTCCAGATGAATCGGTCGTGGTGGCACGATGCTCGCGAGCGGCAAATGAAGCCGCTTGCATTGCGATGAGCCACCAGCCTAATGATGACAAATTCCTTGCGTCTTGACGGCCTGGCCGGAAGGCATAGGATGAGTGACATGGTTGGCGTCGCCGGAAAAGAAAACGGCCCAATCGGCATATGCCGATTGGGCCGTTTCGTTCTTCTGGCTGGCCGACTCGCGCCGCCCCGCTTGAGGGTGGCGGACGGCAGCGGCTTTCGTCAGTGGAAGTGCGGTTGCGCGGGTTCGGCGTCTTCCGGCATTTCGGCATGCACGATTTCACCGAGCGGGTCGGCATACAGCGGCACCCCGCAGTCATCGCAATATTCGGGTTCGAAGCGGCCCGCATGACGGCGGATGTCCGTCACGCCGGTTTCCTTCAGCAGTGCGACGATTTCTTCGAGCGGGCCGTTGGAGGTGGGCTCTTCTTGCGGTTCCTCGTCGATGCCCGATTCGCCGTTTTCGCGGCCGTACAAAGGCCAGACGACGCCATAGATCACATCGTTGCTGCCGCGGCGCGTGAAGCCGACGCGATATTCGTCGATCCGGCGCTCGCCGAAGCCGGCGACCACGGCGCGCAGATCGGCCGGCGCTGCGCTGATGGTATCGAACAGATAGCGCACGGCGGTGCGCACCGTGTGCGGACGCACGCGTTCGTCGGCGTCGCGGCAAGCCGAGTAGTAGGCATCCGGCAGCAGGCACTCGAATTCGCAGCCGGGCAACGCCAGAGACAGATTGGCGCCGCCTTGCGTGGCCCACTGTTCGAGGCATTGGCCGCGCTCGATGCGATTGCCGTGCTCCTCTTCCTGCCAGCGGAACACCGGCGCGCCGACGGGCGCTGCGACCACGGCCAGCAGGAAGCGCGGATCGGCCAGAATCGGCGAGGTCTCCGGCAATTCGCCGAAGTTGATCTTGGCGGCGGCGGTGCCGAGCGCCGCTTGCGCGAGCTGCTGGGCGATGCGCCACGTTTCGACGTGGTGGCGCGGCAACTGGTCGATGCTGTACAGGAACGGCGCCATCGCGACACGGGTTCCGGCGGCGAGCACGTGCGCCTGCAGATGCGCACGCAGCGCATCCGCCGCGTCGCTCTTCAGCGGGCCCGAGGGGATCGCGTAGCGGGTCCAGGCCAGCACGGGCGCGGCGATCAGCAAGGCTTCATGCGGCACGCCCTCGTGCTCGACGATGAACGATTCGCTATGCGTTTCGGCCATGTCGGCGAGCGCCCCGTAGGCGTCCGGATGATTCTGCTGAAGATGGTCGAGCGCGGCATCCAGCGTTGTCTGGTTGGCGTTGCGGACGATCTTGGCTAGCAGCGTATCGAGCTTCGCTTCCCAGAAGCGGTCTTCGGTGCGGCTGCCCGACGCGAATAGCGCGAGCGAAAGACCGACGAGCTTGTCGGCATCGGGGGGGAGACGTTTGGCGATTCGCGAGCGCATAAATCCAGGAGTGGGGTGCACAGAACCGTATATTCTAGTCTTTTCTGTGCCGTCCTATCATTTACGCGTAATGCAGGATGAATCGGGCCGCGCGAGAGAGCGTGCGGGCGTGGTCGAAGGGGAGCCTTGAATGCACACATCGCGTTCACTGAACGGGTTGACCTGAGCCACGTAGTTGACACAAGGTAAGGGCCGTCGCGTGACGGACTCTTATACTGACGGCGTTCGGCGTCGCGCCGATGAGCGTGCGCCGTAGCGTCGCCGTGGTCTGACACAACGAGGGAGATTCATAGTGAAATCGGACCAACTGATCGAGCGGCTCGCCGCCGTGTTCGCATTGATTGTGCTGGTGGGCGGTTCGTTGCTGGTGCTGGCGCCGTTTACGACGGCGCTGCTGTGGGGCGCCATTCTTAGCTACAGCTCATGGGGTTTGTACCGCAAGCTGACCGCGGTGGTGGGCGGGCGGCGTAAGCTTGCGGCGCTGCTGATCGTACTGATTATTCTGATCGTGGTTCTCGGACCGTTCGTTTATGCGGGATTCGCGTTCGGCGCCCACGTTCACGAGATCGTTGCACTGGTGCAAAAGCTTTTCGAAGATGGGTTGCCCGACCTGCCGGACTGGGTTGTCCGCATACCGTTCGTCGGTCCCAATGTCGAGGCTTTCTGGGCGCATTTGACCAGCGGCAATTCCGAGTTGATCGCGCAGTTGCGAACCCTTGCGGCGCCTGCCGGCAAGTGGATTCTGGCTGCCGCCATTGCGGTGACGCATGGTTTAGGGCTGCTCGCGCTCAGTATTGTGCTGGCGTTCTTTTTCTACACTGGCGGCGAGGGGGCCGCGGCCTGGTTGAATGCGGGGATGCGCCGAGTCGCCGGTGAACGCGCCGATTACCTGTTGGCGCTGGCGGGCAACACCGTGCGCGGCGTCGTCTACGGCATTCTGGGTACGGCGCTGGTGCAGGGTGTGCTCGCGGGCTTCGGCTGCTGGATCGCCGGGGTGCCGGCCCCAGCGTTGCTTGGATTGGCAACGTTCTTCCTGTCGGTTATCCCTGGCGGGCCGGTGATTGTCTGGCTGCCTGCTGCAATCTGGCTCTACCACGGCGGTGCGACGGGCTGGGCGATTTTCCTCGTGATCTGGGGCGTGGTTGCGGTGGGTATGTCGGACAACGTCATCAAGCCGATCCTGATCGGCAAAAGCAGCGATATGCCGTTGATTCTGGTGATGCTGGGCATTCTTGGCGGCGCGTTTGCGTTCGGCTTCCTGGGCGTGTTTATTGGACCGACGCTGCTGGCCGTGGCCTACACCGTATTGCACGACTGGACGATCGGTTCGTCTGCGGCTCGGACCTTGGCGCCGGAGTCCGGGCCGGCACCGATTGACGAGACGCGGCCGGTTCAAAAGGCCCCTTGAAATAAATTTCCGATAGAGCTTGCCAGGCCCGGGTGGGGTCGCTAGAATCTCGTTCTTTCGCGTTCCGGACACCGGAGCGCGGGGACGGGAGAGCCAGCAGTGGCAAGGCTTTCGGCGGGGTGGGCAGGTTCAGGAAGTTAAAAAAACCTGTTGACGCTGTAGCGAAAGTTCTTCATAATCTCGTTTCTCTGCTGCTGATGCAGCGACGCAGAACGAAGCGGTACCGGGTGGTTGAAGTGCGGTGCCGGTTTGGTGGTGAATGCGGACTCGATCTTTAAAAATTAACAGCCGATAAGTGTGGGCGCTTGATGGCGACGCGGGTCAGGTTCTCCGGAATCTGGCATGAAGCGAAAGTATCAAGTCTCACACAGTATTAGAGGAAGGTTAGCCTGTTGAGAGACAGGCGTAATCATCGTCAGTACGTTGAGTGAGCGACCGGGTTCGAAAGAGCCCGAAAACAGTAACAGGAATTGAACTGAAGAGTTTGATCCTGGCTCAGATTGAACGCTGGCGGCATGCCTTACACATGCAAGTCGAACGGCAGCACGGGGGCAACCCTGGTGGCGAGTGGCGAACGGGTGAGTAATACATCGGAACGTGTCCTGTAGTGGGGGATAGCCCGGCGAAAGCCGGATTAATACCGCATACGCTCTACGGAGGAAAGGGGGGGATCTTAGGACCTCTCGCTACAGGGGCGGCCGATGGCAGATTAGCTAGTTGGTGGGGTAAAGGCCTACCAAGGCGACGATCTGTAGCTGGTCTGAGAGGACGACCAGCCACACTGGGACTGAGACACGGCCCAGACTCCTACGGGAGGCAGCAGTGGGGAATTTTGGACAATGGGGGCAACCCTGATCCAGCAATGCCGCGTGTGTGAAGAAGGCCTTCGGGTTGTAAAGCACTTTTGTCCGGAAAGAAATCATCCTGGTTAATACCCGGGGTGGATGACGGTACCGGAAGAATAAGCACCGGCTAACTACGTGCCAGCAGCCGCGGTAATACGTAGGGTGCAAGCGTTAATCGGAATTACTGGGCGTAAAGCGTGCGCAGGCGGTTCGCTAAGACAGATGTGAAATCCCCGGGCTTAACCTGGGAACTGCATTTGTGACTGGCGGGCTAGAGTATGGCAGAGGGGGTAGAATTCCACGTGTAGCAGTGAAATGCGTAGAGATGTGGAGGAATACCGATGGCGAAGGCAGCCCCCTGGGCCAATACTGACGCTCATGCACGAAAGCGTGGGGAGCAAACAGGATTAGATACCCTGGTAGTCCACGCCCTAAACGATGTCAACTAGTTGTCGGGTCTTCATTGACTTGGTAACGTAGCTAACGCGTGAAGTTGACCGCCTGGGGAGTACGGTCGCAAGATTAAAACTCAAAGGAATTGACGGGGACCCGCACAAGCGGTGGATGATGTGGATTAATTCGATGCAACGCGAAAAACCTTACCTACCCTTGACATGGTCAGAACCCTGCTGAAAGGTGGGGGTGCTCGAAAGAGAACTGATACACAGGTGCTGCATGGCTGTCGTCAGCTCGTGTCGTGAGATGTTGGGTTAAGTCCCGCAACGAGCGCAACCCTTGTCCCTAGTTGCTACGCAAGAGCACTCTAGGGAGACTGCCGGTGACAAACCGGAGGAAGGTGGGGATGACGTCAAGTCCTCATGGCCCTTATGGGTAGGGCTTCACACGTCATACAATGGTCGGAACAGAGGGTCGCCAACCCGCGAGGGGGAGCCAATCCCAGAAAACCGATCGTAGTCCGGATCGCACTCTGCAACTCGAGTGCGTGAAGCTGGAATCGCTAGTAATCGCGGATCAGCATGCCGCGGTGAATACGTTCCCGGGTCTTGTACACACCGCCCGTCACACCATGGGAGTGGGTTTTACCAGAAGTGGCTAGTCTAACCGCAAGGAGGACGGTCACCACGGTAGGATTCATGACTGGGGTGAAGTCGTAACAAGGTAGCCGTATCGGAAGGTGCGGCTGGATCACCTCCTTTCTCGAGCTCACGTGTTCAAGTTGAGCGCTCACGCTTATCGGCTGTGAAAAAGACAGACTCAGGGGTCTGTAGCTCAGTCGGTTAGAGCACCGTCTTGATAAGGCGGGGTCGATGGTTCGAATCCATCCAGACCCACCACTGTTTCTGCGGTGGCTGCGCTAACCGATCACCCCTGGGTATCAAGACAGATGAAGTTATCTGTGCATGACTGGGGGATTAGCTCAGCTGGGAGAGCACCTGCTTTGCAAGCAGGGGGTCGTCGGTTCGATCCCGTCATCCTCCACCAATCCTCAATGCCTAGCGTTCGGTGCTAACCGAGCTTTATGCATTGGCGATTGAGCCAGTCAGAGTGATACGTGGTTATGGCAACTGCGATATCGGCTGTCGTTCTTAACAATCAGGAAGAAGTAGTAAAGAGATTCACGAAAGATCACTTAGAGATGGGTGGTTGAGTAGGTGAATCAGGGTTGTGATTGTATCAATGTATTTTTAAGTGATCGAAAGATTGCTTTGGAATACGGCGCAACACGAATACTCAACCTGTAGCGGTTGTGGCAAGCGTTGCATTCCCAGTGGATGCGACAGGAGACACACCCGTTATAGGGTCAAGCGAACAAGTGCATGTGGTGGATGCCTTGGCGATCACAGGCGATGAAGGACGCGGTAGCCTGCGAAAAGCTACGGGGAGCTGGCAAACGAGCTTTGATCCGTAGATGTCCGAATGGGGAAACCCACTCCGAATGGAGTATCCATGACTGAATCCATAGGTCATGTGAAGCGAACGCGGGCGAACTGAAACATCTAA